>NZ_JADKSF010000003.1:226650-257513 GCF_015350875.1 Frondihabitans sp. VKM Ac-2883
GCTCCCTTCGGGCGGCGCGGGTCCGAGATGCGAAGGTGGGCTCCCGAATTCGAAGGAGAAACGTGGGGGTGACCCCGTCGGATCCTGATGTTTTGGGTTGCGAAGCGCCGGATCTCCTTCAAATTCGGAGCCACGACACGAGAACTGAGAGCACGTGACCACTACGGGGACTCGTGAGAACGAGCGTTCTCTGTTTTGATCGTTGTGGGGAAAGACCCCGAAGACCACGAGGATCCCCAGTGATGAAACCCCGGCCGGCAGCGCTTCGCGCTGCCCTGACCACCCTGACCGCCGCCGCGATACTCGCGAGCGTGCTAACAACCGGACCCACCGCGGCCACCGCCGCTGAGGCCCCCCAGTCACAGACGGCCGCCGCCGCTCCGGCCACGGCCGACCTCTCCGGCGACATGATCGCCGTGCCGCCCACCGCCTCGATCCCCTCCTCCCGACGAAGCACCGGCGCGACCACGCAGTCTGAGTCGGCGCACTCCGAGTCGGCGCAGTCCCAGTCAGCTCAGGCAGCGTCCACGGTCAGTGTCGAGAAGATCTACGTCAGCCGCGCTGCCGCAACCGCCACAACGGCCGACGACTCCTCAAGCCTCAAGCTCGACGACGCCTCGATCAAGGCCGCCGTCTCGTCGCTCCACGACTACTGGTGGGAGCAGTCGTCGCACACCGTCGACATCCAGCTCGCCGGAATCGAGAACGACTCGCTCGCCCAGAAGACCTGTGACGCCAACACCACCCTCAACGGCGTCTCAGCCAAGGCCTTCGGCGGCTCCTTCGCGAACTTCTCCTGGATCAACACGCACCGCCACCTCCTCGTGCTCAGCCGCGAGGCCTGCGGCACTGTGGCCTTCGGCACCCTGGGCGGCAACGGCGGTCTAATCTTCAGCGGTTACGGCACGGAGCAGTCGCTGGCCGTCCCGATCCTGCTGCACGAGTTCGGCCACAACCTCGGTTTTCAGCACGCCAACGCCGGCTTCTGCCGCAGCGCCAAGGTCTTCGACGGAACCGACAACGACTTCTCCCTCGTACCCGCGAACACGACTACGAGCGTCCAGTGCCCCGTCCGCGAGTACGGCGACTACGCCGACATCATGGGCTATTCCTTGAACGGTGCCAGGCCCGGGCTTTCGAGCCTGCAGCGCTCCCTCGCCGGCTACATCAGCGATGTGACCGACGACAGCGCGGTCGGCACCAGGAGCTTCACCATCAAGCCGCTTTCCGGTAGCGCCTCGGGCCGCTCGCTCCGTATCGTCGACCCGGTCAGCAAGGCCGTCTACTACGTGGAGTACCGCACCAAGACCGGAGCCGACGCGTCGAATGCCGAGTTCGCGGGCTACCGACAGAACTGCGAGTCGATCACGGGCGGGTTCACGCTGTGCGCGCTCGGAAGTAGCGCCACGAGCGGCAGCGTCAGGATCCTGCGCACCCTCCCCAACTCGAACGACTCGCGCACCTACCCCGCCACCGTCGTGCTCGCCGCTGGGCTCGACTCGAAGAACGACCCCACGCGCCGCGACACCCACCTCGACAAGGGCGAGAGCTTCACCGACTACGGCAACGGCTTCTCGCTCAAAGTCACCTCGCTCAACCCGTCGTCCGGGGCGGTCGTGTCGGTCCGTCTCGGGACGGCCCCGACCTTCTCGGCCAAGAAGCCGGCCACCGCGGCGACCACCACGACCCTGAAGGTCAACCGAGCCACGCAGGCCTACGGCTCGTCGACCCGTATCACCGCGACCGCGAGGGTCTCGGATGGCGAGGGCGGCATTCCCAACGGCACGCTGACCCTCAAGCGCGGCGGAACCACCGTCTCGAAGGGCGCTGTGCCGAAGAATGGCGCCGTCGCGTACACGCTGCCGAAGACACTCGCTGCCGGCTCGTACGCGCTCAAGGCAACGTATGCGCCGTCGTCGGAGTCCTTCGCGGCGTCGACATCGTCGACCGTCACGGTGGCAGTGACGAAAGCGAAGTCGACGACGCGCTCCTCGCTGTCGCACGCGAAGATCGCCCGCAGTGGCACGCCCCAGGTGGCCGTCGCCGTCAGCGCCCCGGGCGTCACAGCACCGACGGGAACCGTGACCGTGTCGGCCAACGGCAAGGTCGTCAAGCGCTACTCCCTGACGAGCGCGAAGAAGGGTCGCGTGACGCTGTCGCTGCCCAAGTTCACCACGGCGAAGAAATACTCGATCACGACGAGCTTCAGCGGGTCGACCTCGACGGCGTCGAGCAAGGCCTCGGCCGGCACCCTGACCGTCACGAAGTAGCCGCGTGACCCGCTTGGGGGCTCCCCCGGCTGTGACGCCCTGCCTAGGCTGTGATCGCGACTTATCAGGGGAGAATCGCGTGACCGACACCACCACCAGGGCGCCCGTTTCGGGCTGGTACGTCGACCCCTCGGGCCGGGCGCCGTACCGCTGGTGGAGCGGTGAGAACTGGACGACCGAGACGCTCGAAAGCCTCCCCTCCGAGGCGTTCGTCGACTGCAGCGAGGCCGCGCTTCCGACCCGGCGCAGCCTCCGCGAGGCACGTCCGGTCGGAGGGGGCCCTGCATCCGGCGTGACAGCGACCTCCCCAACCGCGACCCCCTGCCCACCGGCGAGTGATCGCACGCAGTCCACGTATGTGCCGGTAAATCCTCTGGCGCACGAGAACGCCCACCACGGCTCTGCCTCGCCGGCGACTGCCCGCTGGTCGACGCCCGCAGCCTGGATCGCCAACGCCCCGCAGCAGCCCGATCACGCCGTGTACGGCACCGGGGTGCCCTTCGCCCGTCAGCAGCGGCGAGTGCCGCTCGTGCGGGCGATCAACCGCCCTGCGCGAAACGGGTTCGCGCTTGGAATCCTCAGCACCCTCATTCTGATCGGCGTGGTCGGCGTCACGGTCGTGACCGGCCGGCTCTACACCGTCTGGTCGCTCTGGACCGTCGTCGGCCTCATCTGCAGCATCGTCGGCATCGTCCGCGCGAACGGGTGGGAGGCCCGAGGGCTGGTGCCGATCGGACGTGCGCGCGCCGTCGCGGGGCTCGTGCTCTGTGCGGTGTCCCTGCTCGGCCAGACGACGGAGACGGCGCTGGCCGTGGCCGGCAGTTACGGGCCCGTGGCGGTGAGCCCCGCGGGGGCTGCCGGATCCTCGGCCCCTGGCCAGGCGCCCGTGATCGGAATCCCGCAGCCCGACGGAGCACTCGTGTACTCGCGGGCGCAGGCCCAGTCGTCGATCGCCGCCGCCTACACGTCGGCCCTGAAGTCAGAACCGGCCCGGGTGGCGTGCCCCGCCTCCGAGGCCCTCGCGGTGAGCGTGTCGTTCAGCTGCCGAGTGGTCGTCGCGGGTGGGACTGCGACGACGGCGCACGTGACGATCGTGGACTCCGCCGGGCACGCCGAGATCCAGGTCAGCTAGGCGGTGCCATCTAGGCCAGCGCGCCGCCCGACTCGTCGAGGTAGCAGGCCCCGCACAGCGCCTCGTAGGTGACCTTCTCGCCGTCGATAGCGACCTGCTCGCCGTCGAACACGTAGCGGCCGTCGAACAGGCGCGCGTTGAAGATCGCCTTGCGGCCGCACCGGCAGATCGTCTTCAGCTCTTCGAGCGAGTGGGCCACCTCGAACAGCCGCGCAGCCCCCTCGAACGCGTGCGTGCGGAAGTCGGTGCGGATGCCGTAGGCCAGTACGGGAATGTCGTCGCGGACGGCGATCCGCAGCAGGGCGTCGACCTGGGGCGCCGAGAGGAATTGAGCCTCGTCGACGAGGAGGCAGGCGACGTCGCGGCTGGATCCTTCGGTGTCGGTCTCGGCGACCACGGCCCGACGGGCGGCCGCGAACGTCTCGGCGAGGTCGTCGCCCGGGCGCACCAGGAAGTCGGTCGTGCGAGTCACGCCGAGCCGGGAGACGATCTGGTCGTCGCCCTTGGTGTCGGTGTCGGGCTTCGCGAGGAGCACCCGCTGGTGGCGCTCTTCGTAGTTGTAGGCGGCCTGGAGCAGCGACGTGCTCTTGCCGGAGTTCATCGCGCCGTACCGGAAGTAGAGTTTCGCCACCCCGAGAGGTTACAGCGCCCTACTGCAGGTAGCCGTCTTCGGCCGCGCGACGAATGAGCTCGGCCTTCTTCGAGGCCGGACGGTTCGCTTTGGCGTACTTCTCGCGCACGCGACGCAGGTACGTCTTCGCGGTCTCGTACTGCACGTTCATCTGCTGCGCGACCTCGTTGGTCGAGAAGCCCGATACATAGAGACGGAAGGCCTCAGCCTCGCCCGCGCTGAGCTTGGGGCGGCTCTGGTTGGCCGCACCGACGGGCAGCGGGCGCCAGTCGCGCTGGGGAGCGCTGTCGCGGGCCACACCCATCACCTGGCGAGCGGCATCCATCACCTCGCGCATGGGCAGGGCCTTCGAGAGGAAGGCGGAGGCGCCGGCGTCGAGTGCCCTCTCGCGCGACTCTCGCGTGTCGAGGCTCGAGAGCACGACGACCTTGGCACCGGCGGCGCGGCAGGTGCGGACACGCGCCTCGATCGACACCGGCTCTTTGAGCTGGAAGTCGAGGAACACCAGGTCGGTCGGGAAGTTATCGCTGTGCACCAGCTGCAGCCAGGTATGAGCGGTGAGCACGAGGTCGAAGTCGTAAGCGTTTACGTTGATCCAGCTCGACAGACTGTCGAGGAGGACTTCGTGGTCGTCGAGGATCGCCAGACGGACGCGACGCTGAGACGGCGCATCGGGCGTGAGGGAGTTCCAGGAAGCGACCGGAGCGGGCCGCGCCGAAGCCGACCGGAGAGTGTTGCTACCGTTCGAATCAGTGCTGGTCATAAGAAAACCTTAGTGTCAGGAGGGATCCGTTCACGTCGACATGGAGGTCGGCGAAAAGGATGCGGAGGACGGCGAAATAGGGGGCGTAGCGCTGCCGGATGGCAACGTCGGGCGAAGTGCTCTCGATGCGGAGAAGTGCCCGGACAACCGGGTCGTCGTCGTGAAGCACGACGCTCAGACTGGAGGTGCGGGTGGTGGCGTCGACGGCGAGCGCACTCACGATCGCACGGATCGCCGTGCGCTGATCGCCGGTCATGTGGACTGCCAGCTGCGACCGGTCGAGCACTGTGCCCACCTCGCCCTGCGGGCTGCCGTCGAGCATGGCCTGCTCGAGCCAGGAGCGGTCGGCGTCGTCGACGATGCGACGCCGAATCACGGTGGCGACCTCGCCCGCGCGACGGCTGTCGTCGGCGGTGATCTCTCCGCTTTCGACGAGCTGCGAGAAGAACGGCACGACGTCGCGGTTCAGTCCTGTCACGCGATCCTGCTGCACCGAGCGGGCGATACCCGGGCGGAGCGACGAAGCATCCTCGTCGTTCAGCGTGCTGGCACGGGCCATCCACGCCCGCACCTGGAATACGAACGACGACGAGTAGGCCGCCGCCCCCACTCCCAGCGCCGAGAGCGGTGTGACCCCGATGGCGAGGTAGGCCAGCAGGGGCGCAGGAGTCTCGAAGTACGGAACCTCGAATGCGACGACCACGGCAGCGACCAAGGATCCGACACTGGTCGCCACGACGAGGTCGCGCGCCGGTCGATAGGGCGCGCACGAGAGCAACAAGAGCCCGACGGCCGTCGGCCCCCAGTCGTCGCGGATCAACCCGTCAGAACCCGCTGACGCGAGCGCTTCGGCGACCATCGCACCGATGGCGAGAACGACGAGCGCGATGAAATGCGACCGCCGCAGCGGGGCGCGCATGCTGCTCGAGGCGACTGCGACGATGACGATCGCCCCGGCGAGGAACACGAGTGCGAGCACGGTGAGAGCGTGGTCGACGTTCGCATCACTCAGGAACAGCGTTCGCCACAGGGCGAGGGCGCCGACGAAGAACGCGAGACCGAGCGGAATGGGTCGTAGCTTCAGCGCGCCGAGCGGATCGATCTGCTGGGCGGTGTCTTCTCGGGCGCTCACGCGGCGTCTTCCGCGTCGGTCTGCTGTGTGTCAGCCGGCTGCGCGTCGGCCTGCTGCGTGTCGGCCGGCTGCGCGTCGGCCTGCTGCGCGTCGGCTGGCAGTCCGATCATGACCGAGGTGCCGCTGCCGGGTGACGACCAGATCTGCACGGTGCCGCCGACGCGCTCGATGCGGGCCCTGACGGAGTTGCGCACGCCGAGACGGTCTCGCGGGGTCTCGCTCTCGGTGAAGCCCACGCCGTTATCGATCACCATGATCGACACGTCGGGGCCGGCGCCGAGAATCACGAGCTCCGCCTCGGTCGTGCCGGAGTGCCGGAGTACATTCGCGAAGCACTGGGTCACGGCCAGGGCGAGCGCCTTCGCCCGCTCGGCGGTGAGCCTCGTCAGAGCGGCGACGTCGCCCGTCACCGTCACGTCGAGGCCCTGGTCTTCGGCTCGGATGACGGCCATCCCCAGCGGTGAGGTCTCCCACTCGTCGAACGCGCTGTCTCTGGAGTCAGCCTGCTCCAGCCACTCCTGCCCGATGAGCACCTGCAGGTCGCGCTCCATCGCCCCGCGGAGCTCAGGGTCGAGTCGCCCGGGCTCGCTCAGCGACAGCGCCGCGAGATGGCTGAGGACGGTGTCGTGAACGAGCGCGGAGGCCTGCTGCTCGATCTCGAACCGCATGACCGAAACCTGCTCTTCTCGGGCGGCCCGGTGGAGGTTCGGCTGCAGGCGCGAGGCCCGTTCGCGAGCGACCAAGGATCCGCCCATCGTGGCAACGATCAAGAGGAAGCACAGCAGCGCCGCCACATCGACCCGGTGAGCAGACCCCGTCTGGAACGACGCGACCTGCGTCGCCACCTCCCCGAGCACGAGACCGACCGTGGCCCAGAGCGGGCCGCGGCGAGCGGAGAGCCCCGATCCCCCGACCAGAATGAGCGCGAGCTTGGGGAGCGAGACCGTGAACGCGTCGGAAGAGTCGACGCTGGCGATCTGCGAGAGGACGGTGATGGCGTACACGTACACAGAGGCACCGCCGACGACGAGGTACGCCACGATCGTCAGGGTCGACCGGACCCGCTCGACCAGAACGAGCAGCAGGAGCATCGGCACCAGCGCAATCAGAGCGGGCCAGAGGATCAGGGCCGGACGCGCGAACTGGAGCGTGATGAGCAGGACCGTGGCAGCTACGAGAAGGACCGTGGCGATCGCGTGACAGGCTCGTGCGATGGCTCGTGCCGAGCTTTGAGGAGCGAGGTGGGTCGGGAGGCCGAGCAGCACGCATCCTCCTTCTCTCAAGGCATCGCAGCCGCCGAGGGGTGCCGGGGGCTACTCGAAGTATGGCAAACCCGGCGCCTCTCTGTGTACCCCGGTTTCAGGGGACAGAGGCGAAAGTGATTGTCGCCTGCCCGGGATTTGTGCCCCGAACGCGGTCCAGGGGTGCCCGCACGGGCGCGCGAGCTTCACGAAGCCAAACATGCCGGAGACCGAGGCCCTCGTTCACGTCAAAGAGACCCCGGCGTCGGGGTGATCGGGCTCAGGCGTGGATCCTGAGGGTTTCCGCCGTGGCCTGCATGGTCGCCGCCGCCTTCTGCTCGTCGACTGCAAGCAGCTCGCCGACTGTCGGGATCATCCGCTTGAGCTTGGGAGCCCACTCGTTTTTCTTCGACGGAAAGCAGCGCTCGAGCACGTCGAGCATGATCGGCACGGCGGTAGAGGCACCCGGCGACGCACCGAGGAGGCCTGCGATCGACCCGTCGGCCGCCGCGACGACTTCGGTTCCGAACTGCAGCACCCCGCCCTTCTTGGCGTCTTTCTTGATGACCTGGACGCGCTGACCGGCGGTGATGCGGTACCAGTCTTTCGGGTCGGCGTTCGGCATGAACTCGAGAAGGGCCTCGAACTTGGTTCGCTTGGAGGCGGCGAGCTGGCTCACGAGGTACTTGATGAGGTCGAGGTTCGCCAGCCCGACCCGGATCATCGGGTAAAGGTTGTGCAGACGGATCGACTTGAACAGGTCGAGATAAGAGCCGCTCTTGAGGAACTTCGGGCTGAACCCCGCGTAGGGCCCGAACATGAGGCTCGCCTCGCCGTCGACGACTCGGGTGTCGAGGTGGGGCACCGACATGGGCGGGGCGCCGACCGACGCCTTGCCGTACACCTTCGCCTGATGGGTGGCCACGACCTCGGGGTTGTCGGTGCGAAGGAACTCGCCCGACACCGGAAAACCGCCGAACCCTCTAATCTCGCGGATGCCCGACTTCTGCAGGAGCCCGAGAGCGCCGCCGCCGGCACCCACGAACACGAATCGCGCACGAACCTCGATGGGCTCGTTCGTCGCACCGCGGTTGAGGGCGATGGTCCAGGTGCTGTCGCGATTCTTGGTCAGGTTCGTGACCCGGTGCCCGAGCGACAGCCCGGCGCCGTTGCTCGTGAGGTAGTCGAGCAGCTCACGCGTGAGCGAGCCGAAGTCGACGTCGGTGCCCGCGAGAATGTGGGTCGCGGCGATCGGCTGCCCGGCGGCGCGGCCGGGAATGAGCGACGGGGCCCACTTGGCGATCGTTTTCGGGTCGTCGCTGAACTCCATGCCTTTGAAGAGCGGGTGTCCGTCGAGAGCCTCATGCCGTTTGCGGAGGTACTCGACGTTGGCTGCGCCCCAGACGAAGCTCATGTGCGGTGTCTCGTTGATGAAATGATCGGGCTCGGGCAGCGCGCCCTCGCCGATCAGGAACGACCAGAACTGGCGCGAGACCTGAAATTGCTCGTTGACCTTGACGGCACTCGAGATCTCGATCGAGCCGTCAGCCTTCTGCGGGGTGTAGTTCAACTCGCACAGGGCGGAGTGGCCGGTGCCCGCGTTGTTCCACGGGTTGCTGCTCTCCTGCGCGACGTCGTTCAGCGCCTCGTAGATCTCGATCGACCAGTCGGGCTGGAGCTGCTTCAGCAGCGCCCCCAGGGTCGCAGACATGATTCCGCCGCCGATGAGGGCGACGTCGATGGGCTCCGTTGCAACAGTCACGACGCCGATTCTAAGCCGTCGCGCTCGCACGCCTCTCAGCCACGATCTCGGCGATCTGCACGGCGTTCAACGCGGCCCCCTTGCGCAGGTTGTCGTTCGAGATGAACAGGGCCAGGCCGCGGTTGCCCGGCGCCCCCTCGTCGTGGCGGATGCGCCCGACGAAACTCGGATCTTGCCCGGCAGCCTGCAGCGGCGTCGGCACATCGGTGAGAACGACACCCGGCGCGGACGAGAGGATCTCGGTGGCCCGCTCAGGCGTGATGTCGCGAGCGAACTCGACGTTGATCGACAGCGAGTGGCCGGTGAAGACGGGAACGCGCACGCAGGTTCCGCTGACACGCAGGTCGGGAAGCTCGAGGATCTTGCGGCTCTCGTTGCGGAGCTTCTTCTCCTCGTCGGTCTCGTTCAGGCCGTCGTCGACGAGGTTGCCGGCGAACGGGATCACGTCGAACGCGATCGGTGCGACGTACTTGACCGGCTCGGGGAAGTTCACCGCGGAGCCGTCTTGCACGAGGCCGATCGTGTCTTGCGCCACAGCCGCGGTCACCTGTGACAGTAGCTCTTCGGCCCCGGCGAGCCCCGACCCGGAGACCGCCTGATAGGTGCTGACGGTCAGGCGTTCGAGGCCTGCTTCGGCGTCGAGCACCTTGAGCACCGGCATGGCCGCCATGGTCGTGCAGTTCGGGTTGGCGACGATGCCCTTGACGGCCTCGTCGATCGCGTGCGGGTTGACCTCGCTCACGACCAGGGGAACATCAGGATCCATGCGCCACGCACTCGAATTGTCGATTACGAGCACTCCGGCGTCGGCGAACCGCGGCCCGTGCTTCTTCGACCCCGTCGCACCGGCCGAGAACAGAGCAATGTCGAGGCCCGACGGATCGGCCGACTCGATGTCTTCGACGACGACCTCTTCGCCGCGGAACGGCAACGTCGTGCCGGCCGAGCGCGACGTCGCGAAGAAACGGATCTCGGCGATCGGGAACTCGCGCTCCTCGAGCAGGCGGCGCATCACGGCGCCCACTTGGCCGGTTGCGCCGACAACGCCTACGCGGAGTCCTACAGCCATGGTTCGTCTCTTTCGTGTCGTGTCGCGGGGTGTTGGGGGTGTCGTGGGGCGAGGTGTCTGCTCGCAGAACCCCGTGGGATCCTTGTTTCTTTCCGGCGCGTCAGCGGCCGGTGCCGCCGTGCACGACCGCTATCTCGTCGCTGTCGAGGCCGAAAGCGGCATGGACCACTCGGAGGGCGTCGTTGAGGGTGTCGGCCCGCGTGACCACCGAGATGCGGATCTCGCTGGTCGAGATCATCTCGATGTTGATGCCCGACTCGTAGAGAGCGGTGAAGAGCTTTGCGCTGACCCCGGCGTTGGTGCGCATGCCTGCTCCGACCAGGGCGAGCTTGCCGATCTGGTCGTCGTACAGGAGGCTCTGGAACTGGATCGCCTCGCGCTCGGATTCGAGAGCCTGCATGACGGTCGTTCCGTCTGACTTCGGCAGGGTGAACGAGATGTCGGTGAGGCTCGTCGCTGCAGCGGAGACGTTCTGCACGATCATGTCGATGTTCGCGCCAGTCTTGGCGACGGTGCGGAAGATCTCGGCCGCCTTACCGGGCTTGTCGGGCACGCCGACGACCGTGATTTTGCCCTCGCTGAGGTCTCCGGCCACACCGGCGATGATCGGCTCTTCCACGTTCTCTCCCTCTTTCGGGTTGACGACAAGTGTGCCCTCGTTGTTGTTGAACGACGAGCGGACGTGCAGGGTGACGCCGTGGCGCCGGGCGTACTCGACCGCGCGGATGTAGAGGACCTTCGACCCGGCAGCCGCCAGCTCGAGCATCTCTTCGCTGGTGATCCGGTCGAGTTTGCGGGCCTTCGGCACGACGCGGGGGTCGGCGGTGAAGATTCCGTCGACGTCGGTGTAGATCTCGCAGACGTCGGCGTCGAGGGCTGCCGCGAGCGCGACGGCCGTGGTGTCGGATCCGCCGCGACCGAGAGTCGTGATGTCGCCCGTCGTCCGGTTGAAGCCCTGGAAGCCGGCGACGATGGCGATCGCACCCTGGTCGAGCGCCTCGCGGATGCGGCCGGGCGTGACGTCGACGATGCGGGCCTTGCCGTGCTGGGCGTCGGTAATCATTCCGGCCTGGCTGCCCGTGTAGGAGCGGGCCTCGACACCCAGACCGCGGATCGCCATGGCGAGCAGGGCCATGCTGATGCGCTCCCCCGCGGTCAGGAGCATGTCGAGCTCGCGGCCGGCCGGGATCGGGGTGACCTCGTTGGCTAGATCGAGCAACTCGTCGGTGGTGTCGCCCATTGCGCTCACCGCGACGACGACCTCGTTGCCCGCCTTGCGCGTCTCGACGATGCGCTTCGCGACCCGCTTGATGCTCTCGGCGTCGGCAACGGACGATCCGCCGAATTTCTGCACGATCAAGCTCACGGAAGGGCTCCTGGGGGGTCGGGGGTACTGGCCTTGAAATTGTATGGGACGTTTCGTCGGCGTTACGGCGCTGTGGCCGGTGGCTGCTGAGGGTCCGGCAGTGACCTCGCCCGTATCGGCCGATCTGACCTGGCTCGCCGCGTCGGTTTGGCCGAAACGCGTCACATCACCTTTCCTTCCGCACGCCTGCGGCCGCGAGCAACGCGTCGAGGCGTTCAGCACGGGTGACGTCACTCCACATCCAGCGCACGACGGTACGAACCTCGGGGAGCGCCCGGAGTCGATCTTCTCGCCGCTTTTCAGCAACGACAGCGTCGGCAGGGGCCGCCCCTCTGAGGTAGTTCCCCTGTGAGTATTTGACATAGCCGTCGAATTCGCCGATCACACCGAATTGCGGCCACCAAAAATCGGCGTACCCGATCAGGCCCCACTTATCGACGAAAGGCTGCTGCAGCACAGGTGGCGGCCATTCACGCTCGCTGAGAACCACTCGGCTCAGCGATTCTCCTGGCGACCCCGACCGCCCATCCACGAACGACCGCACAGTTTTGAATCGGCGGTGGGCTCGAATCGTGCCTCGTCGACGAGATGCCTCATCGAGCTGATCGAGAGTCAGAACGGTTTTATCGGCTTCATCGCTGCCGGGAACCACAGGACCGTGCTCCTGAGGGTCGCGGAGAGCGCTGTCGAGTGAGACGACGGCTTCTGCAAACGGAAGGGTCGTGGCCAAGTCGAGCGCCGTTCGACCGGGCTCCGTCACGCGGTATCCGTAGCGCCATTCCGTGTCGGTCGATGCCAAAGGAGACGCGTGCACCAACCGCGTCGCCCCTTTGCGAGATCGAGCTACGACGGGATCGGTCACCGCCGGCCTATCGGGCCACGGCTGGAGTGACGCCCAACCATGAAAGGCCGCGGCCGTGAGATGTGAGAAGGCGCTGCTGTCGCTCACTCTTGGCCGGATGGCCTCGGCTCGGAGCAGATGCTGGACTCTGAGGTCGAGGCCGGACCAGGTGCTTGAGGGAAGAAAAACCCCCGGCACGATCCGCGTGAGCTCGCCCCGATCGGCCGCGCGACGGAGCAAGTGGTCGTCGTGACCGGCCCGCAGAAGGTCAGACGTTCGAATAAGGCGGGAGACGGCAGGCGAAAATGTCATACATCAACGATGACGGAGTGAGCATGCGCGTGGTGGGCCTGCAAGCAAGTTGTGGATAACTCGATGTGACGGTTGACGCTACGCAAACCGACGCGAATCGGCCATGCAGACGCAGCGCGCCGCGTCGGTTTGGCCGATTCGCGTCAGGTTGCAGCGCCCCAAGCCCCGAGCCCTGAGCCCCGAGCCCTTAGCAAGCCCGCCCGCGCGCACAGCTAGTCGCTGACGACCCGCCGCCCCTCGAACGCACGCCCGAGCGTGACCTCGTCGGCGTATTCGAGGTCGCCGCCGACGGGCAGCCCCGACGCGAGCCGGGTGACGCGCAGCCCGAACGGCGAGAGCATCCGCGACAGGTAGGTGGCTGTGGCCTCGCCCTCGAGGTTGGGGTCGGTCGCGATGATGACCTCGGTGACGGTGTCATCGGCGAGGCGCTGCACGAGCTGGCGGATGCGCAGGTCGTCGGGACCGATGCCGTCGATGGGGCTGATCGCGCCGCCGAGCACGTGGTACAGGCCGCGGAACTCACGGGTGCGTTCGATCGCCTGCACGTCTTTCGCCTCTTCGACGACGCAGATGGTCGCGGGTGACCGACGAGGGTCGCGGCAGATCGAGCACCGCTCTTCTTCGGTCACGTTGCCGCAGATCTCGCAGAACCGCACCTTGGTCTTGACGTCGACGAGCAGTTCGGCGAGTCGCGTCGTGTCGAAAGTTTCGGTCTGCAAGATGTGGAAGGCGATGCGCTGAGCCGACTTCGGCCCGATACCGGGAAGGCGCCCGAACTCGTCAATCAGGTCTTGGACGATGCCTTCGTACACGTCAGTTGCTCTCGTTCGGTGGTGCGGACAGCGGGCTCACGCGCGGCGCAATCGTCTCTTCCTGGATGAACTGCGCCCCGAGGATCTCCCGCACGACCGCCTCGCCGTAGCGCGACGTCTGAGGAATGGTGCGTCCGGCGCTTCTCGGTGCCGTGGCCGGAGGCAAAACCGAAGGATCCGGCTGCCGCCCCGCCGGGTCAGGCTGCAACTGGTACGCCCCGCCCTCGATCGGCGGTGTCGCGCCTAACGGGGGCACTCCTCCGGCCGGCTCCTCCGTGATTGTTTCTGGAAGGTCGGGCTCGGGAATGTCGCCGATGGGCTCGTCGGGCTCGGGTGGAGCGGACTGCGGGATGGCAGCGACATCCCAGCCCGTAGTGGGTGTAGACGCGGTGGGCGGTGGCGACACGGACGTCGAAGGGCTGGGCGCCGGTGCCGATGCCCGTGGTGCGGACTGGGCCGGAGCCTGAGCCGACGCCGAGGGAGCCGACGCCGATGGGGCCGTAGCCGGTGCCGGAGCCGATGCGGGCGAGTCACTGGCGAGGGCCGACTCGACGGGCGCCGGCGTAGCCGCCGGGGCTGGCGGCTGGGCCGGTGTCGTCGCTTGAAAGGCGCCGCCCGCCTCGTCGACGCGGGCGATGTACTTGACACGGATGCCGAGGACCTGCTGGATGGCACGTCGGAGGAATTCGCTGACTCCCTCACCGGCACCGACGGGTCGCTTGAACAGCTCGACGTCGTTGTGACTCGGGAACAGGAGAGTCAAAACGTCGCCGGTGAAGTCGCGGACGGTGGCAGTCATGACGACCATCCAGGCGGACAGCTTGTCGCGCTCGACGATCTCGAGGATCTCGGGCCAGCTGTCGCGGAGCTGCTGCAGGCTGACGGTGCCCCCGGCGACACCGGCGCCGGGCTTCTCGACCGCGTTCTCGACCTCGGGCGTCTGCGCCCAGGCTGCGGAGTGCGGCGAGCCAGGCAGCGACGGTTCGGCGGGATCCGGCTGAGCGGCGGACGACGGAGACGACGACGACGCGGGCGACGAATCGGCGACGGCAGGCACGGCAGCAGGAGAAGAGGCGGCAGGCACGTCGGAAGGAGCAGAAGAGCCACTGGAGACGGCAGGCGCAGCAGCTGGCGCGACCTGGGCCCAGGCGTCGGCGGCGGCCGCTGGAGAGGACGAAGTAGGAGCCGACGAGGCAGGCGTCGACGAAGTCGGTGCTGCCGAAGCAGGCGCCGACGACGATGCGGTAGCACCGGGAGAGGCAGAACCGGCAGCCGGAGAAGCAGCACGAGCGGCAGGAGCCGAAGCAGCAGGGGCAGCACTAGCAGGGCCGCCTCCAGCAGAAGCCCCGGCAGAGCCGGCAGGAGCGGAGGAATCAGACACCCCGACCCGGCGCTCGAGCCGCTCGACCCGCGCGAGGGCGCCGCGGCCGGACTCGTCGCTCTCGGGCACGAGGATGCGCGCGACCATGAGCTCGAGGTGCAGTCGCGGCGAGGTCGCGCCGGTCATGTCGGTGAGTGCCCGGTTGACCACGTCGGCCGAGCGAGAGAGCTCGGCCTGGCCGAACGAGTGGGCCTGGCGGCCGAGGTGATCGAGCTCGTCGGCGGTGATGCCGCGCAGCACGGCGGAGGCGCCCTCGTTGGTGGCGCCGACGACGATGAGGTCGCGCAGGCGCTCGAGGAGGTCTTCGACGAACCGGCGCGGATCTTGACCGGTTTGGACGACTCGATCGATGGCGGCGAAGGTCGCGGCACCGTCGCGGGCACCGAGAGCATCGATCACGCCGTCGAGGAGTGACGCGTGCGTGTAGCCGAGCAGCGCGACGGCCCGCTCGTATTCGATCGATCCTGCCTCGGACCCGGCCATGAGCTGGTCGAGCAGCGAGAGCGTGTCGCGCACAGACCCGCCACCGGCGCGGACGACGAGCGGCAGCACGCCGGGTGCGGCCACGACACCCTCGGTCTCGGAGAGCAACCCGATGTAGTCGAGCATCTGCGCGGGCGGAACAAGCCGGAAGGGGTAGTGGTGGGTGCGCGACCGGATCGTGCCGATGACCTTCTCGGGCTCGGTGGTCGCGAAGATGAACTTCACGTGCTCGGGCGGCTCTTCGATGATCTTGAGCAGGGCGTTGAAGCCCTGGTTCGTGACCATGTGGGCCTCGTCGAGGATGAAGATCTTGTAGCGGTCGCGAGCCGGCGCGAAGATCGCCCGGTCGCGAAGGTCGCGGCTGTCTTCGACACCACCGTGGCTCGCGGCGTCGATCTCGATGACGTCGAGCGAGCCGCTGCCGTCGCGAGCGAGCTCGACACAGCTGGGGCAGACGCCACAGGGCGTGTCGGTGGGGCCCTCGGCGCAGTTGAGACAGCGAGCAAGGATCCGCGCCGACGTCGTCTTACCGCAGCCCCGTGGGCCGCTGAAGAGATAGGCGTGGTTGACGCGGTTGGTGCGCAACGCTGTGCGGAGCGGATCGGTCACCTGAGTCTGACCGATGAGTTCGGCAAAAGTCTCGGGCCGGTAGCGGCGATATAGAGCGGTGACCACGGAGAAAGACTAGCCGTCGCCACCGACACTCGGAGCCCCGGGGAACACGGACGGAGCGGCCCTCCCCCACCCGAAGGGGGAAGGCCGCTCCTCACGGCGCTAGCGTCTCCTCGACCTGAATGTGCTCAGTGCGCGGGATGCACCCAACATCCCGAGACCGAGCGCGAGGATGCCTGCGCCCACGGCCGCCCATGGGAGGACGGTCGAGCCTGTGAAAGCGAGGGCGCCGTCGACCATCGACCCGGGGGTGCCGGTTCCGCCGGTGCCTGCCGTCGAGAGAGCCGGATCCTGGTTGGATCCCGTTCCCGAGCCGGAGCCCGTTCCGTTGCCACCAGAGCCGGAGCCAGTGCCGCCGTTACCGGTACCTGTGCCGCCACCCGTGCCCGGCTGGCCACCTCCCGTTCCCGGCTGGCCGCCCCCGGTGCCGGGGTCGCCGCCACCGGTTCCGGGGTCGCCGCCACCGGTGCCCGGCTCGCCGCCACCGGTACCGGGCTGGCCGCCACCGGTCGAGGGCGGGCTCATCACGCCGAACACGGTCGACACCGGGTCGGAGGTGGAGCCGAGCACGGTCTCCGTCGCGGTCACGGTGTGCTGGCCGGGAGCGACCCCCGAGATGTCCAGCGTCCAGGCACCGTTGTCATCGGCCGTGGTCGTGAAGTTGCGGCCGTTGTCGACGGACACCGTCACGAGAGCTCCAGGATCCGACGTCCCGGCGACGCGGATGGTGGCCGTTCCGTCTGTGGTAGCCAGGAACGTCGAGCCCGGTGCCGGCTGAGAGATCACGATCGGATCGGTCGCCCGCACCAGGAAGTCCTGGCTCGGGGCGCTCGTCGTGAGTCCGTTAGCGGTCTGCGAGGCCACGAACGAGTGCGAACCGGTCGAGACTCCCGGGTACAGGACGCTCCACTCTCCCGCGTCGCTCGCAGTCGTCGTCAGGGTGACGCCGTCGTCCAGGACCACGGTCACCAGGGCGCCCGCGGTCGCGGTTCCCGAGACGGTGACCGGCTCGGAGCCGTTGCTGTCGCGGTCGACGATCAGCGCGTCAGGCGCCGGGGCGAGAACCGTGATCGTGCCGGCCGGAGCCGCGCTGACCACCGTGAAGGCGACGCTGACGGGAGCCGATGTCGAGGCCCCGACGGTTTCGGTGGCCGAGACACTGTGACTGCCTACGCCGACCCCCTCGAGCGGGATGCTCCACGATCCGTCGCCGGCGGCGGTGGTCGTGACGACCGTCCCGTTGTCGAGTTGCAGTCGGATGCCGGCGCCGGGCTCAGCCCGACCGGTGACGGTGATCGTCGCCGGTCCGGTCGCCGGGGCGTTGATGCGCTGACCCGCAGTCGGTGCGCTGATGGTGATCGGCGCTGCCTGGGATCCTTCGATCGAGACGCTCGCCGAGCCGGTGACGTCGCCGCCGGTCGTCTGCGTGACCACGATCGTCTGCGGGCCGTCGGGAATTGCAGTGACCGTCGTCGCCCAGGTTCCGTCGGTGCCGACCGTTACCGTGCGGGTGATCCCCGAGCCGAGGTCGACCTCGATGGTCGAGCCGGGGTCGCCGGTTCCGCGGACGGTGACGTCGAAGTAGCCGTCACCGTCGTCGTCGCGGACGATCTGACCCGTGGTCGGGCTGGTGATCGTCGGTCCTACGACCGGGGTTGCGGTTTCGACGACCGAGAACGGCACCCGCGTGGGATCGCCGGCGACTCCCCCGAAGGTCTGCGTCGCCGCGGCGACGTGATCTCCGGCCGAGACGTTCGCGAACGTTGCCGACCAGGTGCCCTGCGCGGTCACCCTGACGGTCGTGGCTGGCGAACCGGTCACCGCAACCGAGACGGTGGCACCGGGCTCACCGGTTCCGGTCACGACGATCGTGGGAGTGGTTCCGGCGGTGACCTCGTACTGCTGGTTGCGCTGCGGCGAGGTGATCGCTGCGGCGGCCGCGGCCCGCGTCGTGATGGTGCTCGTGACCGGTGTCGTGGCACCGTCGGCCAGCGTCTCGCTTGCGGCGATCGTGTGATCGCCGTTGTCGACGCCGGTGAAGGTCACCGACCAGTCGCCGTCAGAGTCGGCGTTGACCGTCTTCGGTGTGCCGCCGTCGAGCGTGACGCTGACGAGGGCTCCCGGGTCGGCCGTCCCGGAGACCGGCAGGCTCGACGTCGTGCTGCCCACCGGCGTGACGACGGTCGATCCGTCGCGCGGTGTCGTGATCGCGACGGCGTCGCCGACCACGACCTCGAGCGACTGAGTCACATCGGGCAGGGTGGCTCCGTCGACGGTCTCGCTCACCGTGACGGTGAACTGACCCACGGGGACGTCGGCCACGATGACGGACCAAGTGCCGCCCGCAGAGACGGTGTCGGTGCCGGTGAAGCCGGCGCCGAGCGACACGGTCACCCGGGCTCCCGGCTCGCCGGTGCCCCGCACGGTGATGTCGGCGGTCGAGTCAGCGGTCGACACGGGGAACGAAGCTCCTGAATCCGGGGCCGTGATGACGGCCGGCGCGACGGTCTCGCCGACGATCGCCAGGCTGTCGGAGCCCGTGACGACGCCGTCGGTCGTCTGCGTGACGACGACCGTGATCGGTCCGACCGGCACGTCCGAGACGGTGACCGCCCAGTCGCCGCCGGTGCCGACGATCGTCGTGGCGGTGGACCCGCCACCGAGGTCGACGTCGATGGTCGAACCCGGCTCGCCGGTTCCGGTGAGGGGCACGTCAACCGTGCCGTCACCGGTCGTGTCGGGGATCACGGCGCCCGCTGCGGGGCTGGTGATCGCCACGGGAGCCGCCGGAGCGGCGCTGACCACGACGTCGAAGGTGACGTCGATCGGATCCTGCGCTGTTCCGCCGACGGTCTGCGTGGCCTCGACCACCTGTCCCGTGCCGACTGCGACGCCGGCGTAGGTCGTCGACCAGGATCCGGAGCCATCGACCGTGACGGTCCTCGCGCGTCCTCCGTCGAGCGTCACCAGGATCGACGCGCCCGGCAGCCCGGTGCCCGAGACGGGAACCGTCGCGGTGTCACCCGCAGCCACGGCAAACTGCTGGCCGGGGCGGGGCGTCGAGATGGTCGCAGCCGGAGCGACGGCCACCTCGAAGGCGCGGACGACTGCCGGGGTGGCGCCGTTGTCGAGGATCTGCACGGCGCTGACGGTGTGGTCACCGACGGCGACGTCCGGGAACGTGTGGTTCCAGCGGCCGTCGTCGTTCGACGTCACGGTCACAGCGGTGCCGTCGTCGAGCGTGACGCGCACGGTGGTGTTCGGCTGCGCGGTGCCGGCGGCCGGCACATCCACCAGCCCGGTGGCTGTGGCGACGGGGAACGAGGCTCCGACGGCAGGATCCGAGATGGTCACGCCATCCGCGACGGCGACGGTCAGGTCGCGGGTCGCCGGGGTCGAGTCGACTCCGTCGATCGTCTGCGTGACGGTGGCGGTCTTGTCGCCGACAGTAACGTCGCGGACGATGGTCGTCCAGTTGCCGTCGCCGTCGACCGTCGTGGTCGCGGCGAGACCTCCGCCGAGTGACACCGTGAGGTCGGCGCCGGGCTGGCCGGTGCCGCTGAACGGCACGTCGACCGTCTCACCGGTGGTACCGACCAGGAGGGTCGTTCCGGCTGCGGGGTCGGTGATGGTCACGGGCGCAGCCGGTGCCACGACGATGCGGACCGTCGCGGGATCGGTCGACGTGGTGCCGCCGATGGTCTGGCGGACCTCGATCGTCGGAGTGCCGGTGGGGACGTCCTCGAGCGTCAGCTCGTAGGTGCCGCCCACGGTCGCGGTAGTCGTCGCCGCGGTTCCGCCGGCGATCTCGGCCGTGACGGTCGCTCGTGGCTCGGCCGTTCCGCGCACCACGACATCGGTCGTCGAGTCGTCGCGGGCGACCGTGAAGATCTGTCCGTCCCCTGGCGTCGCGATCGTGACGTCGGCGCCGGCAACGACCCGGAAGCTGCGGTCGAGTTGGGCCGACGTCGTGCCGCCGACCGTCTGGGTCGCGTGCAGCGTGTAGTCGTCGGCGGAGACGGCCACGCGGGCGAACGTCGTCGCCCAGTTGCCGTCGGCGTCGGCGGTCACGTCGACGGGGTCACCCGCGTCGAGACGAATGCGAACGGTGGCGCGCGGCTGTGCCGTGCCCGAGACCGGCACGTCGACCCGCGAGGCGGCATCGGCGACGGTGATGGTGCTACCGGCCCGGGGGGCCGCGATGACGAGGGGCGCGCCCGCCGCGACGGTCACCGTCGAAGTGGTCGGGTCGGAGGTCGTGCCGCCGACGGTCTGCGTCACCGCGATGGTGTGCGTCCCGACGTCGACACCGGTCACGGGTGCCGCCCAGTCGCCGTTGGCGTCGGCCGTCGTCACGGCCGTGCGGCCGTCGATGTCGATGCTGATGTCGGCGTTGGGCTCGGCGGTGCCGACCACGCGCACGGTTGCGGTGGCGTCGGCATCGGCGACCGTGATCCGACCGCCGTCGACCGGGCTGGTGATGACGACCGGGTCGCCTGCCTCCACCGAGAAGGAGGAGGTGATGGGTGTCGACACCGTGCCGTTGACCGTCTGGGTCACGGAGGCGGTGTAGCCGCCGACCGGCAGGTCGGCGAAGGGAGCGGTCCAGATGCCGTTTCCGTCGGCGGTCACGGCCGCGGTGAGGCCGCCGCCGAGGTTCACGTTCACGGGAGCATTCGGCTCGGCACGACCGGTGACGGTGACGTCGACGGTGGAGCCCGGGCCCGCGACGGTGATGACGTCGCCGGCAGCGGGTGAGGTGACGCGGACCGCCGCGGCGGCCGTCACCGTGATGGTGCGGGTCTGGGCCGGCGTGGACGTCGTGCCGACGGTCTCGATGGCGCGGAAGGTCGGGGTACCGACCCCGACTCCCGAGAACGAGGTTGACCAGTTGCCGTTCACGGGGTCAGCCGTGACGGTCTTGGTGACGCCGTTGTACGTGACCTCGATTGTGGCGCCGGGTTCGCCGGTGCCGGTCACAGGAACGGTGAGGGTGGCGTCGGCGTCGGCCACCTGCAGCTCGGTTCCGGCGATCGGAGCCGAGATGGCGAAGGGCGCCCCCGCGACGATCGAGAAGGAGGTCGTCGCCGGGGTGGCCGACGTGGTTCCGCCGACCGTCTGGGTCGCCGAGACGGGGTAAGTTCCGGTGGCGAGGCCCGGTCCGGTGCCGTCGGCCGTGCCGTCGGCGCGAACCGACCAGGTGCCGCCCGTGGAGGCGGTCGTGGTGAGCGTGCGACCGTCGACGAGCACGTCGACCGTCGCGTTCGGCTGAGCGGTTCCGCGGATGGTCACCGGCAGCACGGAGGCGTCGTCGGCGACCCGGTAGGCGGTGCCCGCCACGGGTGCGGTGATCGCGATCGGCTCACCCGCGACGACGAAGAACGTCGTCGCCGTGGCGGAGTCCGTCGCGCCCCCCACGGTCTGCGTCGCTTCAACCGAGTAGTCGCCGACGGGCAGGTCGGCGAACGAGACCGTCCAGGCGCCGGCACCGCTGGCGACGGTGTCGCGGACGATCGGTGCGTCGTTGCCGCGCGTGAGGGTCACCTCGACCGCAGCGCCGCCGTCGGCACGACCGGCGACGGTCGTGGTGGCTCGCACCGAGTCGGGGTCGGCCACGGCGAATGCTGTTCCGGTGGCCGGCGTCTCAATCACGATGGCGCCACCGACGACTACCGAGAAGTCACGCGCCGCAGTGGTCGAGCTGGTGCCGTTGATCGTCTGGGTCGCGCTGAGGCGGTAGTCGCCCACCGGCACGTCGGCGATCCGGACAGTCCAGGATCCGCCGGCCGACGCCGTGGTGGTTCCGGTGAATCCCGGAGCCAGGTCGGCTGTCACCCGCGCTCCGGCCTGAGCCGTACCGGTGATGACCGCCGTGGTCGTGCCGTTCGCTCCGAACACCGTGACCTCGGTGCCGGGGGCGGGTGCGGTGATCACGACGGGGTCACCCGCGCGGACGGTCAGGGGCTGAGTGACGGCCGGGGATGTGGTGCCGCCGACGGTCTCGGTAACAGCGATGACGTAGTCACCGGTGCCGACTCCGGTGACCGGAACGCTCCAGGCTCCGTTGCCGTCAGCGGTTGTCGTAGCGGTGAGTCCGCCACCGAGGCTGACTGCGATGCCGGCGTTCGGCTGGGCCGTTCCGGCCACCGTCACTGCGGTGGTCTGGCCGTCCTGAGCCACGACGACGTCGACCGCGGGGTCGGGGCTCGTGATCGTGACCGGCGCCGCGGCGACGATCGAGTAAGGCCGGACGACCGGGGTCGAGGTCGAGCCGTTCACGGTCTGCGCAGCGCTGATCTGGTAGTCGCCGACGGGGATGGCGGTGAAGGTCGTGGTCCAGGCTCCGGTCGGGCTGGCGGTGACGGTCGCCTGGTGGGTGTCGTCGAGGACGACGGTGACCTCCGCACGCGGCTCGGCGGTGCCCGAGACGGTGACGGGGCGAGTGGAGGTGGGTGCCGCGACGACGGACGTCGTACCGGCGGACGGTGCCTCGATGACGACCGGGTCACCCGCGATGACGCGGAACGCGCGGGTCTGAGCAGGAGAGGTCGTGCCGGCAACGGTCTGGGTGACGCTGGCCGTGTAGTCACCGACCCCGACGTTGCTGAACGGAGCCGACCAGGTGCCGGTCACGCCCGCGGTCACCGAGGTGGAGATTCCTGGGGCGAGCTGAACGGCGACGGTCGCGCCGGCCTGGGCGGTACCCGAGACGGTCACCGGTGTCGTGGCGGTCGGCCCGGCCACGCGGAACTCGGCGCCCGCGGCGGGCGACTCGATTACGAGCGGCGACGACGCGACGACGGTGATGTCGCGGGTGACGGCAGCCGAGGTCCCGCCGCCGACGGTCTGCGTGACGCTGACGGTGTGCGGTCCGACGCCGACGCCCGAGACCGGGATGCTGTAGCTTCCGTCGGCCGCAGCCGTCGTGGTGCCGGTGAGACCGCCTCCGAGCGAGGCGTCGACCGTCGCATTCGGCTGGGCGGTTCCGACGACCGTGACGGTCGCCGTGGAGTCGGCGCCCGGCACGACGATCTGCGTGCCGTCGGCGGGCGCGGTGACGGTGAGGGCTGCACCGGCCACGACCGAGAAGGGCCGGGTGACGGGAGCCGAGGTGACACCGCCCGATGTCTGAGTCGCACTGACCGCGTACGTGCCAACGGGGACGCCCGTGAGATCCGTGGTCCAGGTGCCGTCGGATCCTGCGGTCGCTGTTCCCGTGATGCCCGACGGAGCGCCGAGGCTGAGGGCGATCGAGGCACCCGGTGTCGCGGTACCGGAGACGGTGACGGGCGTCTTCGCTGTCGGCGAGACGACGGTGAAGGCACGCCCCGCGGTGGGAGCCGTGATGGTCAGCGGCTGTTGCGCGACAACGGTGAAGGCGCGGGTCACGGGGCCCGTGGTCGCGCCGCCGAATGTCTGCGTGACACTGGCGGTGACAGAGCCCACCCCCACGGCCGGGATCGTGGAGCTCCAGGTGCCGTCGGCGGCGACCGTCGCGGTGCCGGTGCGGCCTTGACCCAGGTCGACGGCAATGTCGGCACCGGGTTCGCCGGTTCCCGTGACGGTGATCGAACGGGTTGCGGTCGACGTGGCGACGGTGAACTGCTGGCCCGCCGTCGGCGCCGTGATCGTGACCGGCGCAGTGACGGTGGCCTTCACGGTCGACGTCGCCAGATCGACGGTGGCCGCGTTCACCGCGGGCAGCACGCTCAGGCGCAGCGCGTGAACCGATCGCGAGCCCGCATCGGTGCCGCGCCCGTCCTGGAACCCGGAGGCGTCTTGCGCGTTGACCGTGATCGAGACCAGCTGGTTCAGGATCCCGGGCAGCCCACCGAGGGTGGTGCTCACGGGCCGGGTGACGGCCGCGAGGGTTTCGGGGATGCCGGCGACCGTCGGCTGGAACACTCCGCCGAGCAGGGGAACGAGGGTGCCGTCGACAACCGGCTGGAGTGCAGGGGTGAGGACTGCGGACGAGAGCGCGATGCCGCCGAGGCCGAGAGCCTGACCGGTCGCTGTGACCGTCGCCGGAGTGCGGCCGGTGGTCTTGAGCAGGTTGCCGAGGGTCGTCGTGATGCCGACGTTGAGGCGAGTGACATTGAGTCCGGCGACAGCAACGTTGGCGGTAAGCGTGGCGTTGGCGGTCGCGGTTCCGATCGCTGCGACGACCGCGGTGTTGAGAGCCGCTGGAACCTGGGTGACCAGGATGTCCTGGATGGCCGCCGATATGACGCTCCGCAGAGCAGGCGTCGAGAGCAACTCGGTGTTGGGGGCTTGGCCGTTCAGAGCCTGCAGGGTGTTGAGGTCGATGACGATCTGACCGGTCGAGGGGGTGATCGTCACGGCACCGGAGGTGTAGCTCCGGGCGAGGACCGGCGCGGTCACCGCGCCGAGGTTCAGGCCGGTGATCGTCGCGGTCAAATTCGTGTTGTTGACGCTCACCACGCCCGGAATGAGAGTGCCCAGAGCCGTCGTGAGGTCGCCCGTCGTTCCCGAGACGACGCCGTTCAGCGCGGACTGGTTCGATGCGAGGTTGTTGATGCTGCTGCCGATGCCGTTGACCGACGTCTGCAGTGACGTGTTCAGGCCGGCGACAGCCGGGCTCGTGACGGCGAACTTCGCGCTCGCGATGCCGTAGTCGGTGGTGGGCTGCACGGTGGTTCCGCGCTGAGCCTGGATGCGAGAGGCGAGAGCGCCGATGTCGAGCTGGGCGGCGGAGGCCACAGCCGATGCTGCACCCACCCGGCTGAGCAGCGGGGTGAGATTCAGCGTCGAAACGCCCCCGGCGGTGCCCGGCCCGGCCCCGATGGAGCCGTCGGAGCCGATCAGGCCCGACGCGGCCGTCGCCGACGTCGGCGTCGTGCTCGCGTACTGCCCCGTGACGCCGAGCGTCAGGAGCCCGTTGGTGCCGAGCAGGCGCACGCCGTTGCCGAGATCGACGTTGACCGCGTTGGCAGCCGTCACGTCGAGGGGGTTGGCCACGACTCCCCCGGCGGTCGGAGTCGCGGAGTACGCCCCGCGCAGTGCCGCGATGTTGTCGAGGTCGACGATCCCCGAACCGGAGAGCAGCGCACCCTCCGCCTCGGTCACGTCAGTCGTGGCCGCCTGCGCGGGGACCACGGCCGACGCGGCGATGAGTGCGCCCACGACGGTGGCGACACCGGCGCGGAGAAGAAGGTGGCCTCGGAGGAGGGTTCGGGTAGACCTCTGGCGGTGCATGGGGTGCTTCTTCCTGACAGGTCGGGCCTGTCACTGATCCGGAAACCCCCCGGTGGTGGGTCGGGAGGGTCGAGCTGCCGCGGTGCTGGTGAGGCGTTGCGGATGGTGCTGGTGCTGCGGCTGGTGTCGACCTGGTGAGGGACGGCGGTGTGCAGGTGGTGCGGGTGCCGACCTGGTGAGGGACGGCGGTGTGCAGGTGGTGCGGTCAGACCGAGTGGGTCGACGGAGAGATGCGGGATGCGCGGTGGTGAGGCGCGCATCCCGCGGAGCCGCCTCGTGCCGCACGGGGGCAGCGAGACGGAGTGCGCAAGGCGAAAGACGACAAGGGTGAGTTGCCGCGTACCGCGGTGATCCTGATCCTGGTGTGCGACGTCACGGTCGCGTCCTTTCCCTGCGAGGACCTCCTGGTGAGGGAGGTGGCGTCGCCCTGGTGAGGAGCTCGGCCGTTTTGGTGTGGCCATCATAAGCAGATCACTGGACGCCGAACCAACCAATCCGGTTCGCTCGTACCCCCAGAACGAGTGTCGCGCCGTTCCCCCGCCCGAATTTGAAGGAAAAACCGCCCCAGCCGAGCGCATCTATGCCGATCGGGCGGCCTCCCCCCGACGTTTCTCCTTCGAATTTGCAGACCACCGCAGCCTGCCCCGCGCACCGGCGAGAAAACCAAAGACTCCCCACGCGCTCGCCCGCGCGGCGAAGCCGCTGCCTCAAAGCATCACTGGCCGGTGCGCTGCGGTCTTCGAGCGAAGCGAGAAAACAAAAGACTCCCCACGCACCCGCCAGAGCCCGGTTACCCTTGCTGCATTTCTGCCCTGGGGGAGTTGGCCTGGATGGCGCCACGTGGGGAGCCGACATCCACTTTAGCGGTTTCCACCGCGCGTGCAGGACACCCGGGTTGGATAGACCCATGAGAATCGTCATCGCCGGTGGTCACGGCAAGATCGCCCAGCTCCTTGAACGTCAGCTGTCGACAGCGGGTCACGACCCGGTCGGCATTGTCCGCAACACCGATCACGTCGCTGATCTCGAGAGAGTCGGGGCGCGAGCACTGGTGCTCGACCTCGAGAGCACCGATGTCGCCACCCTCGCGGGTCACCTCGACGGGGCCGACGCCGTCGTTTTCGCTGCCGGTGGCGGCGGTAGCAGCGGGGCGGAGCGCAAGCTCACCATCGACCGGGATGGCGCGATCCTGCTGGCCGATGCCGCTGAGGCGGCCGGGGTCTCGCGGTACGTGCTCGTGTCAGCCATGCACACCGACGACTTCAATGCGAAGCGTGCTGAGCTTCCCGCGGCCGACGACGACGTGTTCCAGGTTTACCTGCGCGCGAAGAGCGAGGCCGATGCGAACGTTCGCGCTCGCGCCGGGCTCGACTGGACCATCGTCCGGCCCGGCACCCTTACCGACGACCCCGCGACGGGCACGATCGCCGTGGGATCGCGACTCGACAGCGGCGAGATCTCGCGCGCCGATGTCGCCGACGTCATCGCCACATCGCTGATCGAGGGCACCGCGGTCAAGACGCAGTTCGAGGTCACGGCCGGCGAGATCCCGATCGGCGATGCTCTGAGCACCATCAAGTACTGATCTCACTGGTCGCGGCGTGGGTCGCAGTGCCGATCGCGGCGTGGATCGCGGCGTGAATTTGAGAGCAACTAGGATCCGGCACCCCACAGATCGCACCAACCGCCCGGGCGCCGAATCCGATCGCTCTCAAATTCGTGCCCTCTCCGATCCACACCCCTTCCGGACTAACCGCACCGCCGCGGCACGTCCCCCAGTCCGTACAGGGTCTGCCCGCATGCCGGCGCCCCTCCCTACGCCATGGCGGCGCGACAGCGGTCGCAGCACCGAACGACCGGAGCTTGTCGGAGGTCCGGTGCCGCGACCGCTGTCGCGCCCAACCAATCTTGTCGGAGGTCCGGTGCCGCGACCGCTGTCGCGCCCAACAGATACAGTCCGGTGCCGCGACCGTTGTCGCGCCCAACCAATTCAGACCAGAGCAGCCGCCTGCCGCGCGATCTCCAGCTCCTCGTCGGTCGGCACGACCAGCACGGCGACCGGCGCCCCTTCCGCCGAGATGTAGCGGGCGTCGCGGGATCCGAGCTCGTTTCGGTCGTCGTCGATCGTGATGCCGAGAAACTCCAGGCCGAGCAGGGTTCGGCGCCGCAGCAGCGCGTTGTTCTCGCCGACGCCGGCGGTGAAGACGATCGCGTCGAGACCGCCCAGTTGCGCGATGTACGCGCCGACGTAGTGCCGGATCCTGTGCCGGTAGACGGCGAGGGCCCCCTCGGCGACCTCGTCGCCCCGCGAAGCCGCGTCTTGGACGTCGCGCATGTCGCCGTTGCCGGTGAGGCCGAGCAGTCCGCTCTTCTTGTTGAGCATCGTTTCGAGCTCTTCGAACGAGAGCCCTTCTTCGCGGTGCAGGTGGAACACGACAGCCGGGTCGACGTCGCCGGAGCGCGTGCCCATCACGAGGCCCTCGAGAGGTGTGAGGCCCATCGACGTCTCGATGCTGCGTCCGCCGTCGATCGCGGTCGCGGAGGCTCCATTGCCGATGTGCAGCACGATCATCTTCAGCTCGGCGAGCGGCTTGCCGAGAAAGTCTGCGGCGGCCTGCGAGACGAACTTGTGCGATGTGCCGTGGAACCCGTAGCGGCGGATCGAATGCTTCTCGGCGAGTCCCGCGTCGATCGCGTACGTGTAGGCGGCGGGTGCGAGCGTCTGGTGGAACGCCGTGTCGAACACCGCGACCTGCGGCGAATCGGGGAAGGCCTCGCGAGCCGCGCGGATTCCCTGCAGGTTCGCCGGGTTGTGCAGCGGCGCGAGAGCGGAGAGCCTCTCGATTGCCTTCTCGACGTCGGGGGTGACGACGGTGGCGCGATCGAACTCCGAGCCGCCGTGCACGACCCGATGCCCGACCGCGATCAGCGGGTGCTCGTCGAACGAGGGCCCGTGCTGCTCAAAGGCTTTCAGCATGGCGGCGAAACCCGCGGCGTGATCGGGGATCGCGATCGAGTCGTTCGACGTCTCGTCGCCGGTCTTCGCGTTCTTGTGCTTCGTGACGCCGGTTGGCTCGCCGATCCGTTCGACGAGTCCCGAGGCAAGAGTCCGCTCCCCCTCGAGCTCGATCAGCTGGTACTTGAACGACGACGAACCAGAGTTGACGACGAGGACTGCGCTCACAGTGGTGCTCCTAAGAAGAGAAAACGAGGATCCGAGACAGACCCGACTGCTACTGGGTACCGGCCTGGATCGCGGTGATGGCGACCGTGTTCACGATGTCGCTCACCAGGGCGCCGCGCGACAGGTCGTTGATCGGCTTGTTCAGCCCCTGCAGGATCGGCCCGATGGCGACCGCGCCAGCACTCCGCTGGACGGCCTTGTACGTGTTGTTGCCCGTGTTCAGGTCCGGGAAGATGAACACGGTCGCCCGGCCTGCCACCTGCGAGTCGGGCATCTTCGTGGCCGCGACGCCGGGGTCGGCGGCGGCGTCGTACTGGATCGGGCCCTCGACCAGGAGGTCGGGTCGGCGTTCGCGGACCAGCGCCGTGGCAGCGCGGACCTTTTCGACGTCGGCGCCGGATCCTGAGGTTCCGGTCGAGTAGCTGAGCATTGCGATGCGCGGCTCGATTCCGAACTGCACTGCCGTCTCGGCCGACGAGATAGCGATGTCGGCGAGCTGCTCCGCCGTCGGGTCGGGGATCACGGCACAGTCGCCGTAGACCAGCACGCGATCGGCGAGCGCCATCAGGAACACGCTCGAGACGACCTTCACACCCGGGCGGGTCTTGATGACCTCGAACGACGGCCGGATCGTGTGCGCCGTGGTGTGCTTCGCGCCCGAAACCATTCCGTCGGCGAGCCCCATCGTCACCATCATCGTGCCGAAGTACGAGACGTCGGTGACGGTGTCCATCGCCATGTCGATCGTGACACCCTTGTGCGCGCGGAGGGCGGCATACTCGGTGGCGAACTTCGTCTGCAGGTCGTGATCGTTCGGGTCGAGCACGGTGGCGTCGTCGAGGTCGAGGCCGAGCTCGGCGCCACGGGAGCGCACGCTCGACTCGTTGCCGAGCAGGGTGAGATCGGCGACCCCGCGCTGGAGCAGCGACGAGGCGGCGCGCAGAATGCGGTCATCGTCGCCCTCGGGCAGCACGATGTGCTTCTTGTTGCCGCGAGCGCGTTCGAGCAACTGGTACTCGAACATGAGCGGTGTGACGACCTCGGAGGGGCTGACCTGCAGCAGCCGCAGGAGTTCGGCGCCGTCGACGTTGGTCTCGAACAGCGACAGGGCGAGGTCGTACTTGCGCGGCGACTCGGCCGCTAGGCGACCGCGCGTCTGCGTGATGCGCAGGGCCGTGTCGTAGGTGCCGAGCTCCGACCAGAGAATGGGGAGCGGGCTGTTCAGACCGCCGATGAGGCGCACCACCTGCGGCGCGAGGTCGAACCCGCCGTTCAAGACGATGCCGGCCAGCGACGGGAACGTGTCGGACGCGTGCGCGAGCACGGTCGCGACGAGCACGTCGGAGCGATCGCCGGGCACCACGACGACGGCGCCCTCGGTGAGGCGGGGCAGCACGTTCTCCATCGACATGGCGGCGACCACGACGCCGACGGCCTCGCGGTCGAGCAGAGCGTCGTCACCACGGATCAGCCGGGCCCGCGTCGCCGACATCACGGCGCGAAGGGTCGGCGAGACGAGCACGCGGTCTTCGGGCAGCGCCCAGACCGGCACGGTGCCCTCGGGGCCGGTCTCGAGGGCCCCGCGGATGCCAGCAACGACCTCCGCCATCAAGTCGGGTTCAACGCGGTTCGCAACGACGGCCAGCAGACTCGCATGCTCGTTGCGGAGCTCGATGGTCGTCAGCTCGGCTACCTGACGCATGTCGGCCCCCGTGCGTGACCGGTCACCATCGGCCGTGCGCCCGCCGAGCACCAACAGCACGGGCGCCCCGAGGTTGGCAGCGATGCGGGCGTTGAACGACAGTTCGGTCGGGCTGCCGACATCGGTGTAGTCAGAACCGACGATCACCACGGCGTCGCACTGCCGCTCGATGGCTGCGAAACGCCCCACGATCGTCGCCAGCGCCGCATCAGGATCGGCGTGGACATCGTCGTAAGTGACGCCGATGCACTCGTCATACGGCAAATCGACGCTGTCGTGAGCGAGCAGCAACTCGAGCACATAGTCGGGCTCCGACGTCGACCTCGCGACCGGCCGGAACACCCCCACCCGGCCCAACTCGTGACTCAGGGTGTCGAGCACCCCGAGCGCCACAGTCGACTTGCCGGTGTGGCCCTCTGCTGACGTGATGTAGATGCGTGTCGACACGCGACCAACCCTAGGGCCGGATGCTCGGAGCGGCCTGCGATACCGACACCGACAAGGATCCAGCCCACCCGGTTCGTCACCACGCCGCGAACCCGGTAGAGTTCTCAAGGTCGAACGCCGCCTCCGGGCGACGATCACTGGAGAATTCGCCTAGTGGCCTATGGCGCACGCTTGGAAAGCGTGTTGGGTTTACGCCCTCGGGGGTTCGAATCCCCCATTCTCCGCAATGCTTTGCCCCTGTCCGGTTTCTTCGAAGCCGGGCAGGGGCATTGCTAGTTTCTCTGGGTCGCTCCCGCTCCCGGCGGGTCGCTCCGCGCCCGCGGAATGCTTTGCCCCTGTCCGCTTTCTGGCGAAATCGGCCGGGGGTCTCGCTAGTTTCTCTGGGTCGCTCCCGCTCCCGGCGGGTCGCTCCGCGCCCGCGGAATGCTTTGCCCCTGTCCGCTTTCT
>NZ_JADKSF010000003.1:257613-509780 GCF_015350875.1 Frondihabitans sp. VKM Ac-2883
GGCGAAATCGGCCGGGGGTCTCGCTAGTTTCTCTGAGTCGCTCCCGCTCCCGGCGGATCGCTTCGCTCCCGCGGGTCGCTGCAGGGGTGAGACCTCGGAAATGACGGGTCTGTAAAGGCGGGGAGTGTCGAAATTGAGGTTTCGGCGGGACGTAGGGTGGGAGCATGGCCGAGATCAGCAGCGCACGAGTCGACGTGTGGCTGTGGGCCGTGCGCGTATTCAAGACGCGATCGGCCGCCACCGCCGCCTGCCGTGCCGGGCACGTGCGAGTCAACGGCGAGCGCGTGAAAGCCGCTCAGGCCATACGCCCCGGCGACGAGATCCGCACGCGCATCGAGGGTTTCGACCGAATCGTCGTGGTCCGCACGCTCCTCCTTAAGCGCGTCGGCGCCCCCGTCGCGGCCACCGCACTGACCGACCTCACTCCCCCGCCACCTCCGCGCGAAGAGCGCGCGTTCGTTCCCATCCGCGACCCCGGAGCCGGCCGCCCCACGAAGCGCGACCGCCGCGACATCGACCGCCTCCGCGAGCAGGCGCTGTCCCACCCCGACGACTGACTAGGTCGACCGTGGCGGGCCCGCGAGTGCCGCCAAATGTCGGCCGCGGCCCCCGGAAACCAGCAGACGGCGGCACTCGGCGGCCCGGCAACACCCGTCAGGCGGGGTGCACCCACCCGTTGACCACCACAGCGCCGACCGCCACAAGCGCCGTCGCCGCAAGCACCATCACGGCCCGTGCCGGACGCCGCGCGTACCATCCCCGGGCCATTGGGAAAGCGGCGTAGTACTCGGTACGCGACAGCGGCGCGTTGTCGACCGTCGTGGGAATGCCGAGGTGATCGGCCACTCGTCGGATGTCGTCGTCCGACCAGAAGAGCGCGCTCAGGCCGAACAGGCGGTGCCCACGATTGTCGATGGCGAGCAGTTGCAGGAGCGCTTCCGTCGACGACGTCCGGTACACGCGGTTGATCAGCACTCGGTCGACTCGGTCGAGATCGACCGACACGGGCGAGAGGAGCATGCGCCGTTTCAAGAAGTGATCGGGGGTGATCGCCGAGTGGACGAGCCGAAATCGGATGTACACCGCGAAGAAGAGGCAGGCCACGATGATCTCGCCGAGCACGATGACAGGCCAGAACGACGATGTCAGCGTCAGCAGCAGCACCGCGGCGAAGACGGGCGCCAGGCTGAAAGCTCCTGACAGGAGTGCCGTTCGGCCGAGAGACTCGTGAGGCTGAGCGAACACTTCGACGACGTGAGCGCCGAGGCGGGCACTTCGCGGAATCGGGTTGCCGTCCAGGTCGGCACGCGCCCGGTCTCGACCACCGCGCGGTGGACGGCCGCTTGTGGGCGTGGTTGTACTCAAATCGTTCCCCCTAGAACGTCGGTTTCGCTGTGCTCTTCACCCCTGAGGAGGAACTGCGTCGTCATGCCACTTTAGGGGAGACCAGGATCCTACGAACAGCCCAGTTCGGGTGGTATCCGACCACCGGGTATGTTTCACCCGGAGGTGGTCAGCCGGTGGCTGCCGCCACGAAACTGTGCAGAATCACCGAACCGTTCAGGCGCGTGATTCGGCCAAAACCGCAGTGTCGGACGACTGCTCCCGGCGGCGCTGTCGCTCGCGGAGCAGCCTGTGAGCGAAGGGCGCCCAGAGGATCACCGCGACGCCCGCTCCGACCAAAAACCCGCCCAGGGTGTCGGTCAGCCAGTGCGCACCGAGATAGGTGCGGCTGAGCAGCATGGCGACGACGTACATGGCACCGGCGATCCACACGCCTCGCAGGCGGATGATGACGCCGAGCGTCACGGCCATCGTCGCAGCGTTCGCGACATGGCCCGATGGAAAGGATCCGAAGTCACTCTGCACGAGGATCTCGAGCGGCCGGGCACGACCGAACGTGTGCTTCAGCACCTGCACGAGACCGGCACTGAGCAGTGTCGCGGCGAGGAAGTACACCGCCCCCCAGCGTCGGCGAGCGATCAGGAGCACCGCAAGGACCGCAAGAGGCACGACGAACGTGCCGAACCATCCGCCGCCGAGGAAGTCCATCACGAGGGCCGGCACCTCCCAGAGCGGCGAGCGATGCTCGACGAGTTCTTCCATCCACTCGGCGTCGAGGGAGGTCGCGCCACCCCGCGTCATGATCAGCCAGCCCAGGAGGAGCGCGAGGCCGACGCCTCCAAGGGCACTCGCCAGGGGCCAGCGACGTTGAACGCGGAGGGCGAGTCGCTGCTCGCCCTGCCCGGGTGGGTTGGGATCCGGTGTCATGCGCCTACGGTACCGATCCGTCGGATCCTAAACTCTCAGGCGATTCAGTGCCCAAGCGCCGGCACGGTGCGGGGCCTGACCAAGAACCAGAGACTGAGGATCGCGACCGACGTCGTGCACACCATCACGGCTCCCATCGGGGCCGCGGTCGTGATGCCGATGAGCCCGACGATCGGCGAGATGAGACCGGCGAGGCCGAAGTTGAGTGCGCCGAGGAGCGACGCAGCCGTGCCCGCCTCTTTGCCGTGGTTCGCCAGGGCGAGCACCTGCACCTGCGGGAACGAGAATCCGCACGAGCAGATGAACAGCCACAGCGGCACCAGCAGGCCGACGATGCCGAGGTCGAGCTGGTCGAGCGACACGATCGCGACGGCGCACAGGAACATCACGCTGGTCGACCCGGCAAGGATCCACTGAGGCCCGATCCGCTGAGCCAGACGGGCGCTGATCTGTACGCCCAACACGACGCCGAGCGAGTTCACCGCGAAGAGGAGCCCGTACTGCTGGGCGTTCATGCCGTAGAGATCTTGGAACAGGAACGACGACGACGAGAGGTACGAGAAAAGGCCCGAAAAGACCATCGCTCCGATCAGTGCCACTCCCACGAAGATGCGGTCGTGGAACAACACGCGGTATCGCTGGCGGAGGGTCGTGTGGCCGGCCTCGTGACGACGCTCCTTGGGCAGCGTCTCGACGATGAAGAAGATCGCGCTGAGCACGACGAAGACGCCGTAGGCAGCGAGGACGACGAAGATGCCCCGCCAGCTCGTCGCACGGAGAAGCTGCGATCCGATGACGGGAGCGAGGATCGGAGCGAGCCCGTTCACGAGAGCGAGACGCGACAGCATCTTGACCAGAGGGCGACCGCCGAAGAGATCGCGCACGAGTGCCATCGCGACGACACCCCCGGCGGCGGCGCCCATACCCTGGAGCACGCGGAAGAGCCCGAGCACCTCGACGTTGACCGCCGTGGCGGCGCCGACGCTCGCCAGCACGTGGACGAAACTCGCCACGATGAGCGGCACACGGCGACCGACCTTGTCGCTCCACGGACCGACGAGGAGCTGCCCCAGACCGAAGCCGATGGTCGTCGCGGTCAAGGTCAATTGGACGACCGCCTTGCTGACTCCGAAGTCGGCCTGCAGTTCGGGGAACGCCGGAAGATACAGGTCGATGGTGGCAGGGCCGAGCGCCGTGAGGGCGCCGAGGACGACGATGTAGACGAGACGCTGTCGCCGGGTGAGCAAGTCGCCCGGGTGCACGACGATGGTCACGGAGCTCCTTTGACGGAATTGAGTGTGGTGACGCGGAAGAGGGCAGTGCCGGGCAGAACGGAAGACCGGGCCCGGGGCCGAGGCCGCGCAGAGACAAGGGGTGATCGGTGTCGACTCGTCGGCCGACACCGTTTCACCCTAGCCCTGATCGGCAGGTGTCGCCTAGCCGAAGTCGCGGTCGGAGACGTGCGACGGAAGGGGTCCCGCGACGTCTAGGCTCGGGGCACACCACCGGATGGGGAGGAACCATGGTCGACGCCCGAATTGTGCAGACGACGAAGTCATTGCACGCCGCGATCATCGAGTTGGCGTCAGCGGCACCGGTCTCGACTATCACCGTTGCCGACGTGACTCGTGCGGCCGGCATCAACCGTGCCACTTTCTATAGCCACGCGACCTCACCCGGGGCACTGCTGACCGACGTCTTGACGCCCGAACTCGATGCCATCCGCGAAGCCGACCTCGCTTTGCGGACCGCGGGCACGCACCAGCCCCCCGAGATCACGCGAAGGGGCATGGATCGCGTCATCGACCATGTGGTCCGCTACCGCGACATCTACCGCTTGGCCCTGCCTGATCCCCTTGATGCGTCGACGCACCGCGTGCTGGCTCGCCACTTCGAGACGTCGTCGATGTTGCATTTCGAGCAACGCATCTCGGGAAGGATTCCCGAGGGGCTGTCGCCCTCACTCGCGGCGGGCTTCATCGCACACGGCCTTGTCGGTCTGATCGAGAACTGGTTGACGGGCAAGCGCACCAGCCGCAAGGTGCTGCTCGACAACATCATGCTGGTGATCCCTGCCTGGTGGGATTAGCGCCACCGGAGCGCATTGCTCGCACTGCCCGCACTGCCCATGCTGCTCGCCACTAGCACTACTGCGCCCCTGTCGAACTCCCCCGCAACAGTGACCAATAGCTCTTTGCGGCGGGCAGACACTCGAGGCCGCAGTGTGAGCACTTTCGCGCGGCGTGCACCCGACCTAGCCCTTCTTCTTGGCCAGCGCGGCCGCAAACTTGGCCGTGGTGTCGTCGGCCAGAGCCTTTCTGAGCGCCGCCGTCTGCCCCTCGTCGACCTTCACAACCGACTCCGTACCGATCATGCCTGTGCCCGCCGTCGGCATGGTGAAGAAGTCGATGGCGCCGAGGTCGATATCTCGAAGGCTGTAGGCGAGCGCCGCCATCTCACGCATCGTGAACCGGGCGTCGACGCTGAGATTCTTCGAAGTCTCGCTTGCGAAGTCGATGAATCCGGCCGGATCGCCGAGCACGTCGCGACTGAGAATTCGGCTGAGCATCCCCTTGAGCAGCAGTTGCTGGTTGGCGACCCGCTGGAAGTCTCCGGTGGTGAAGGCATAGCGCTCGCGAGCGAAGGTCAGAGCCTGCTCGCCCTGCAGCTTGATCGGCCCGGCCGCGAAGAACGTGTCGGCACCGTGTTTCGCGTTGAATTGTTGCGGGTTGTCGACCCAGACGCCCCCGAGCGCGGTCGTCATGGCCGCGAGGCCATCGAAGTCGATGATCGCCACGTGGTCGATACGGGCGCCGAGTAGCCCCTCGATGGTCTGCACGGCGAGCGGGGTTCCGCCCCAGGCGAGCGCCGCGTTGATCTTCGCCTCGCCGTGCCCGGGCACGGGCACGTAGAGGTCGCGCATGATCGACATCACCGTGACGGCCTTCCGGTCGGCCGCCACGTGCACCAGCATCATCGTGTCGGCGCGCTGAGAGCCGGGTTTTTCGAGGTCGTGCTCGGTGCCCTTCTGGCGCGAGTCGGAGCCCAGGAGGAGGATGTTGCGCTCGCCCGTCGAGGAGGCGGGCGGCCTGCCGGCTTCGTCGGGGAAGACCTTTTCGTCGGCCAGGGCGGTGATGTTGCCTCCGACCACCTGATGAAACAGGAGTACCCCACCCCCGACCGAACCGCCGATGAGAGCCACCGCGATGATGATTGCGATGAAGACGCGCTGGCGCACCTTTTGACGGCGACGCTTGGCGCGGCTGCGTGCGCGGCGCAAACTCTGTGCGTCGCCGGAGTGCATTTTTTCGGGGAGGAGATTGTCGAGTGGGGAGGTTTCGGATTCCATAGTGTGCTTTCGGGCGAGGCGTAAAGGCGCGTTTGATGGAAGAGAACGTCATCTCTCACCAATAGCTAATATTTCTATTCTAACACGTCAGGTTCCGAATTACTATGTCAAATACCCCTTGGCATTCGGGGACGACGAAGGCCCCGGGATCCTTCCGCTTCGCTCTGTGCGAAGGGAAAGAACCGGGGCCTCGGGCCGAACGGCGGTGGGTCAGATACGGTCGAGCGCCTGCAGCACGTCGGCCAGGAGGTCGTTGCCCGACTCGATGCCGACCGAGAGCCGGATCACGTTCTCCGGAACCTCGAGCTCGGTGCCCTTGACCGACGCGTGCGTCATCTCGGAGGGGTAGCCGATGAGCGACTCCACGCCTCCGAGAGATTCGGCGAGCTGGAAGAGCTCCGTCGACTCGGCGAACGTCTTGGCCGCGGCAGGCCCTCCTGCGAGCCCGACCGACAGCATGCCGCCGAACCGCTTCATCTGGCGCGCTGCCAGAGCGTGCCCGGGGTGCGACTCGAGACCCGGGTAGTAGACGGTCTCGACGGCCGGGTGCGAGACCAGAGCGTCGGCGATGAGTTGTGCGTTGTCGGAGTGGCGGTCGACGCGGACGCCAAGGGTCTTGATGCCTCGAACAGTGAGCCACGCCTCCATGGGCGCCGAGATGGCTCCCGCGCCGAACTGCATGAACCCGACCTTCGAGGCGAGCTCGTCATCGTTCACGACCACGGCGCCGCCGAGGGTGTCGGAATGGCCGCCGAGGTACTTCGTCGTGGAATGCACCACCGCGTCGGCGCCGAGCGTGATCGGCTGCTGGACGTACGGAGACGCGAACGTGTTGTCGACGACGACAAGCGCGCCAGCTGCCCGGCCGATCTCGGAGAGGCCGGCGATATCGGTGATCTTCATCAGCGGGTTCGACGGGGTCTCGACCCAGAGCACTGTTGTCTCGCCCGGTCGGGCGGCGGCGCGCACCGCGTCGAGGTCGCTCATGTCGACCGTCTCGAGGGTGACGCCCCAGGGGGCCCAGACTCGATTGACGAGACGGTGGGTACCGCCATAGACATCGTTGCCCATCAGCACGCGCGACCCCGGCGTGAGCACCGACCTCAGCAGGGCGTCTTCGGCCGCGAGACCGGAAGCGAAGCTGAAAGCCGAGGATCCCTGTTCCAGACTCGCGAGGAGCGTCTGAAGCGAGTCGCGGGTCGGGTTCGCCGACCTCCCGTACTCGTAGCCTCCTCGAAAGCCACCGATGCCGTCTTGGACGAACGTCGAGGTCTGGTAGATCGGCGGGATGATCGCGCCGGTGGTCGGATCGAACTCCTGCCCGGCGTGGATCGCACGGGTCTCGAAGGCGTGGGCTGAGGCGTCGTGGGTCATGGGATCTTTCTCGGTCATTCCGACAGGTAGGCGAGCAGGTCGTGGCGGGTCACGACGGCGGCGGGCTTGCCGTCGGAGGTGACCAGGAGGGCGTCGTTCTTTTCCAGGGCGCGGCGCGCCGTGGTCACAGGCTCGTTGAGTCCGACGAGGGCGAGGGGCGCGCCGATGAACTTCGCCACGGGATCCGTCATCTGCGCGGCGCCGGAGAACACCTGCTCGAGGAGCGCCCGCTCGTCGACGGCTCCGACGACCTCGCCGATGACGACAGGGGGCTCGGCTGAGAGGACAGGCATCTGCGAGACGCCGTACTTCGCCATGATCTGCACGACGTCGCGCACGGTGTCGGAGGGGTGGGCGTGCACCAGGTCGGGCAGGGCGCCGCTCTTCGACGCGATCAGGTCGCCGACGGTCGTCTCGGCTCCTTCGTCGCTGAAGCCGTACGAGCGCATCCAGCGGTCGTTGAAGATCTTGCCCAGGTAGCCGCGCCCGCTGTCGGGCAGCAGCACCACCACGGTGTCGTCCGGGCCGAGGTCGCGGGCGGCCTCCAGCGCAGCGACGACCGCCATGCCGCTCGATCCGCCGACGAGCAGCCCCTCCTCGCGGGCGAGGCGGCGAGTCATGTCGAACGACTGGGCGTCGGAGACGGCGATGATCCGGTCGACGACCGACCCGTCGTAGGCACCCGGCCAGAAGTCTTCGCCGACGCCCTCGACGAGATAGGGGCGGCCGGTGCCGCCTGAGTAGACGCTGCCCTCCGGGTCGGCGCCGACGATCGTGACGCGACCCTCCGACACCTCCTTGAGGAATCGGCCGGTGCCGCTGATGGTGCCTCCGGTGCCGACACCGGCGACGAAGTGGGTGAGGGCTCCGTCGGTGTCGCGCCAGATCTCGGGGCCGGTGGTCTCGTAGTGGCTGAGAGGGCCGTTTTGGTTCTCGTACTGGTTCGGCTTGAACGCACCGGGCGTCTCGCGCACGAGACGGTCGGAGACGCTGTAGTACGACTCGGGGCTGTCGGGGGCGACCGCCGTCGGAGTCACGACGATCTCGGCGCCGTAGGCCGTCAGCACGTTGCGCTTGTCTTCGCCGACCTTGTCGGGCAGCACGAAGATGCAGCGATAGCCGCGTTGCTGGGCGACGAGAGCGAGCCCGACACCGGTGTTGCCGCTCGTCGGCTCGACGATCGTGCCACCGGGTTTGAGGTGCCCGTCGCGCTCGGCGGCATCCAGGATGCGGGTCGCGATGCGATCCTTCGACGAGCCGCCCGGGTTGAGGTATTCCACCTTGACGAGAACGGTCGCAGCGATCCCCTCCGTGACCCGGTTCAACTTGACGAGAGGCGTGTTGCCGATGAGGTCGATGACGGTTTCCGCGTACTTCACTCATCGAGTCTATAGATCGCACCTCCGCGTCGCCGGAGCATGACGCCGGTCGGGCGGGCACGCTCCGAGTGGCACAAGTGACCGATCAGGCGATGGCGCTGCTCTGCTGCTCGTACAGTTCGGAGTAGAGGCCGCCGACTGCGACGAGCTCGTCGTGGGTTCCCTGCTCGACGATCCGACCAGCCCGCACGACGAAGATCACGTCGGCGCTGCGCACGGTAGAGAGGCGGTGGGCGATCGCGATCGTCGTCCGCCCCCGAGTCGCCGTGTCGAGCGCGGTCTGGACGATGCGCTCCGAGACGGAGTCGAGCGCCGACGTGGCCTCGTCGAGCACGAGGACCGCTGGATCCTTGAGGAGGACCCGGGCGATGGCGATTCGCTGTTTCTCGCCACCGGAGAGCCGATACCCCCGCTCCCCCACCACAGTGTCGTACCCGTCAGGGAACGAAGCGATCGTCTCGTGGATGTTGGCCTGGCGCGCCGCCTCGATCAGCTGCTCGTCGGAGGCCTCGGGCCGCGCGTACCGCAGGTTCTCGGCGATCGTGGCATGGAACAGGTAGGTCTCCTGGCTCACGATGCCGATGTTGCCGACGAGTGACTCCTGGTCGAGGTCGCGGACGTCTAACCCGGCGAAACGGACCGTCCCGCCCGAGGCCTCGTAGAACCGCGGGATCAGATACGAGATCGTGGTCTTGCCCGCCCCGGACGGCCCGACGAAGGCCGCGAACTGCCCCGGCTCGATGTCGAAGGTGAGACCGTCGAGGGTCTCCTGCCCCGGCTCGGCGTCGGGGTACGAGAACGAGACGTCGTCGAACACCACTCGCCCGAGGCCCGCCTCGTCGACTCGCTTCGCGTCGGCCGGCTCGCGAATGGCGGGGGTCAGGTCGAGGTACTCGAAGATGCGCGCGAACAGCGCCCCCGAGGTCTGGATGTCGAGGGCGACGCGGAGCAGGGCCATGAGCGGGAACGTCAGCCGCGACTGAACGGTCGTGAACGCCACGATCGTGCCCGCCGTCACGTCGACGCCGCCCTGGATCAGATACGCGGCGACCACGTAGATGACTGCCGGGATGATCGTGAGGAAGATGCTCACCACGGCGAAGAAGCCCTGCCCGCTCATCGTCTGCCGGACCTGCAGACCGATCTGGGTGCGGTTCTCGGCCGAGTACCGTTCCACCTCGGTGCGCTGCTGGTTGAAGCTCTTCGCGAGAAGGATCCCCGAGACGCTGAGGGTCTCCTGCGTGATGGCGGTCATATCCGACAGCGACTCCTGCGTCTGCGTCGCGATTCGCGCGCGCACCTGACCGACCCGGCGCTGGGCGATGACGAGAAGCGGAAGCAGGATGACCGCGACCACGGTCATCTGCCACGAGAGCAGCAGCATGGCAACGAACGCCGCGATGACGGTGACGGTGTTGCCGAGCACGCTCGAGATCGTGTTGCTCAGCACATTGGCGACACCGCCTACGTCGTTCTGCAGCCTCGACTGGATCACGCCGGTCTTCGTCCGGGTGAAGAACGCGAGCTCCATCCGCTGCAGGTGCCCGAAGAGGCGGATGCGGAGGGCTCCCATGACCTTGTTTCCGACGGTCGCCGTCAGATAGGTCTGCCACACGCCGATACCGGCGGACAGCACCCACAGCCCCACCATCGCGCCGACGAGCCTGGTCAGCACGGGGATGTCGGGCCCGCCCGAGGGGAAGAGCCCGCGGTCGAACGCCTGTTGGGTCAGCAGGGGCGGAATCACGCTGATGCCCGCTGAGATCAACACGAGAACGACGGTGACGACGATCGCGCGACGGTACGGCGAGAACAAACTCCGGATTCGCCCGAAGAGATCGGGGATTCGAGGGGCCTCGGCATTCGCGGCCCGCTGCGCCTTGGCGTCGGCTCCGGATACCCTTCCGGGCCCGCCCGGCCGACCGCCGCCGCCGCCACGAGCGCCCCGCATGCCTCCGCCCGAAGCGACTGAATCCATCTTGCTCACGGCGTGCCCTTGCTCATTCCGTCACTGTAGGCCTGTCGAACGAGGCGAGGCGGCGACAGAGGCCTGACCCCAGTTGGGGTCGACTTGCGAATTCCCCGGTCGAAAAAGAAATCTCAGTTTATGATGTTGATCGGGTAGGGGCACGGAAGCCAGGGGGGACTCACGGAAGACCTCCCGACACCCGGTCCGCCCGACGATCGACCTTCCGCTCTCCTCCCGACCGCCGCATTCCCCGTCCCGAGCGGGAACTACCCGATGTGGCAGAGGTAATCCCGTGAATTCCCGAAACGACACGACCGTCGAACCCGAAACCTCGACGGCTCTCCAGCTCGACAATCGCACCATGCTCGACACCGTTGAGAGGATGTGGCCGCAGATCGCGCCGATCCAGGGGGCGAGGCTTCGCGAGGCCGTGCGCAGCGTGCCCGAATCCGAATGGCGCGGTCGCGCCCGGATCCTGCTCGCGCTCGCGGTCAGCCACCGGTCGATCGGGTCGACGAGCCGAAGCGCCGCGCTCCCCTGGTTCCGCGCCGTCGACAAGAACATCAAGGCCGACCCGGAGAGTCCCATCGACGTGCGGGCGGGCTACCTCGTCCACTTCGCAGCGACGCTCCGCACCCTCGGCGACGTGAATGCCGCCCGCACGCATCTCGAGACCGCGCGGGCGATGATCGAGCAGGACACCTCGCTCGAGATCAGCCGACGGATCGACCTGAGCGCCTCGTTCTCGTTGCAACTCGGTCTCGTGCGCGTGCACCTCGGCGCCTACGACGAAGCCCTTTTCGCCCTGTCTCTCGCCGAGGGGCTGGCGAGCGAGCACCTCCCGACCGCCGAACGCGTCGAATGCCACTCGGCACTCGCCTACGTCGCCTTCCAGTTCGGCGACTTCGCCCGCGCCGAGAGGCAGATCGAACTCGCCGCGCAGCAGGCCGACGGCACCGAGCTGCTGCGCAGCGGCTTCGGCGCGCTCGCCCAAATCACGCGGTTCCATCTGCTGATCGAGCGCGACGCTGTTCCCCACGACCTCGAGACGCAGCTCCGTGATGTGCGCGTCGCCAGTCGCGGGACCGAGTGGGAAGCCCACGCGGCGTTCGCCGAGGCGCTCGCGCGGCACGCGGCCGGCAGCGAGATCGAGGCGCTCGATCTGCTCGGCCGGGTGACGCGGCTTCTCGCCTCCTTCACGGGTGATCAGGTGCTCGACTCGGCGTCTCGGATCCTTCGCTCCGAAGTGCTCCGCACGCTCGGCGAAGTCGTCGAAGCACGGCGGGCGATGGTAGATCTCGAGCCGGGGCAGCACCACGTGACATGCCCGGCCCGGGTGGGGGCGCTCGCCTCGTTCCTGCTGGGCGATCCGCAGGCGGCCCTCGACACCCTCGCCGACTGCATCGCCCTCGGCGACCTCCACTCCGACCGCGTACGAGCGCAGATCTTCGCCATCGTCGCCGCCGCACAGGACGACCTCGGCAATCGCGTCGCCTCGAACATCGCCTTCGACCGCTCGCTGCTGATGTCAGCGACGAACGGAACGACCTGGGCGTATCGCCCGCTTCCCCACGAGGTGCTCGACAGCCTGCTTACGCGCGCCGCAGACCGTGAACAACCCGCTCGCGTGGCAGCCCTGCTCGAACGCCTGCAGGGCACGACCCCCGCCGAGACCGTAGTGCTGGCCGACCCCCTCAGCGAGCGCGAACTCGTGATTGTGCGCCACCTGGCAACCGGAGCGACCCTGAACCAGATCGGCAACGAGCTGTTCATCTCGGTCAACACCGTCAAGAGCCACGTGCGCAGCATCTACCGAAAGCTCGGGGCGACGAACCGTCGCGAGGCGATCGCCCTCGCGGTGCAGCTGGGGCTGGCCGACGGCTGAAGCCCGCGGTCGACAGCAGGACGCGAGAAAGCCCCGGACCTCTCGGCCCGGGGCTTTCCCGATGGTGCTGGTGAAGCTGAGTTACTTGAGGGTGATCGTGGCGCCGGCGGCCTCGAGAGCAGCCTTGGCCTTCTCGGCGGTCTCCTTGTTGGCACCCTCGAGGACGGTGCTGGGGGCACCGTCGACGACAGCCTTGGCCTCGCCGAGTCCGAGGCTCGTGAGCGCGCGGACCTCCTTGATGACCTGGATCTTCTTGTCGCCAGCAGCCTCGAGGACGACGTCGAAGGAGTCCTTCTCCTCGACCTCTTCAGCGGGGGCGGCGGGGCCAGCGGCACCGGCAGCGGCGACGGGGGCAGCAGCGGTGACCTCGAAGACCTCTTCGAACTTCTTGACGAAGTCGCTGAGCTCGATGAGCGTGAGCTCCTTGAAAGCCTCGATCAGTTCGTCCTGGCTGAGCTTTGCCATTGTTTTCTCCTTATTGCGTTTCTAAAAAGTGGGGTGGTAGTGCTTGTAACGAGTACCGAGCTGCTTACGCAGCGGTGTCCTGCTTGGCACGCAGCGCCTCGACCGTGCGAACGGTCTTGGAGAGCGGGGCCTGGAACAGGTACGCCGCGCCGAACAGCGAAGCCTTGAAGGCGCCAGCCAGTTTGCCCAGCAGCACCTCCCGCGACTCGAGGTCGGCGAGCTGGTTGACCTCGGCTGCGGTCAGAGCGTTACCGTCGAAGTAACCACCCTTCACGATCAGCTCGGGGTTCGCCTTCGCGAATTCACGCATGCTCTTGGCCACGGCGACAGGGTCTCCGTGAACGAAAGCGATAGCCGACGGGCCGGCGAGTTCGTCGTCGAACGACGAGATCCCCGCAGCGTTCGCCGCAATCTTGGTAAGCGTGTTCTTCACGACGGCGTAGGTGGCGTCCTCACGGATACCGGTGCGCAGCGTTTTGAGCTGAGCAACGGAGAGGCCGCGGTACTCGGTGAGCAGGACGGCGGTCGAGCTACGGAAGAGTTCCGTAAGCTCGGCGACCGAAGCTTCCTTGTTCGCCATGTCGCTCCTAACGTGTGAATGCTGGCAGCCCCTGTGGACTCTTACGAATCCCGGTTATCGCACAAAAAAAGCTCCGCGCAGACGCGCGGAGCTTGGAAGCACTCTTCAGTGTCGTTCAAGAACTCTGCACCTGCGCGGGACGTCTCTTGTAAGAGAACCTTCGGCCGACGCCTGCTTTGCAGCGGGCACCGACAACCAGCGGTCTTGGGCTTCGACAAGCATAGGTGCCCGTTCAGGATCCTGCAACTCGTGCTCACGCCGCCCTCTCTCCTGCACCCCGGCGCCCGCCCGGGCCGCCGAGACTCCAGTAGTTGTGGGTGCAGGCCCACCACACCCGCACCTACTGGAGTCTCGCGCTCGACGCACCCCGCAGGATCCTGCGCCCCGCCGGGGTGGGGCGGCGAGACTCCACAAATGGCCCGTCACCGTGAGCGGGATGGGCCATTTGCGGAGTCTCGCCCCGCGCTAGGAGACCGAGCAGCTTGGAGCAGCTACGAGACAGCGGGAGCGGAGGTCGGCGCGGGAAGCGGGGCCGGAGCGCCCTGAGGGGCGCGCTCCAGGGGCAGACGCACGGTGAAGACGGCTCCGGGGTCGGCGTTGGACGCCGTGACCGTGCCGCCGTGCGACTGGACGACGGCCTGCACGATCGCGAGCCCGAGCCCGGTCGAGCCGGCCTTGCGCGAACGCGAGCTGTCGGCCCTCGCGAACCGCTCGAACAGCACCGGCATGACGGCGGGGTCGATGCCCGGTCCGTTGTCGGTCACCGTGATGACCGCCTCGTGCGACTCGTCGTCGCGCTCCAGGTTCACCCAGATCTCGGTTCCCTCGGGTGTGTGAGTTCGGGCGTTGGTCAGGAGGTTGGCGACCACCTGATGGAGGCGCATCGGGTCGCCGAGGAGGGTGATCGGCTTCTCGTCGACCGAGACGTCGAAGGTGTGGCCGGTCGACGAGACGTGCGTGTCGTGCACGGCGTCGAGGACGATCCGCGTGAGATCGGCCTCCTTCTTTACCAGGTCGGTTCCCTCGTCGAGTCGGGCCAGCAGCAACAGCTCTTCGACCAGCGACGTCATCCGGACCGACTCCGATTCGATACGACTCATCGCGTAGACGACGTCTTCGGGCAGGTCTTTGCCCATGCGACGGGTCAGCTCGGCATACCCGCGGACCGAGGCCAACGGAGTGCGGAGCTCATGCGAGGCGTCGGCGACGAACTGCCGCACCTTGTTCTCGGACTCCTGCCGGGCCGTGAGCGCATGCGAGACGTGACCGAGCATGCGGTTCATGGCGGCGCCGACACGGCCGACCTCGGTGCGGGTATCGGTGTCTTCGTCGGGGACGCGGTCGTCGAGGGCGACCTCGCCTCGGTCGAGCGGCATCTCAGAGACGCGCGACGCCGTGTTGGCGATGCGCTCGAGGGGTGCAAGGGCGTAGCGGACGGTGACGAGCGCGAAGAACACGGCGACGGCGATACCGACGGCGGCGATGATGGCGATGCCGGCGATCAGTTTGGAGACGGGGCCGGTGACGCTATCCATGGGCAGCGCAACAGCAACATGCACGACCACCGTCTCGTTGGTCGTCCTGTTCGTGAGCGGCACGTTCGTAGCCTCAACGCGGTAGCGCCCGTACGAGCCGCCCAGATCCATTGTCCGAGGCGTTTCACTCACGGCCAAGTTGGTCAGCGCGGTTGTAGCCGACCCCCCTACGGAACCCGGCGTCCCATCTTCAGTAACTTGCTGCGAGTCCAGCAGTTGCCCCTTGAGCGAGACGATCGCGATGGTCCCGACGATCTGGCCGCGGCCCGCCTCCGAGCCAAAGCCTTCGCTGGGCTGTGTTGGAGCGGACTGCACAAGCGCCCGCGAAAGGCTCGACTTCACATTCGCGTCGAGCTGCGACTCCAGAACCTTCTGCAACACGAGCACGGACAGCACGCCGATCAGAATCGCCAGCAACGCCGAGATCGCGACAATGCTCAGCACCAGCCGACGCCGCAGCGTCAGCGGTCCGCGCCACGAGCGAGCCCACCCGCGGACGGCACTGGCGGGGTGGAACGAGCTCACGAGAGGGGCTTGATCACGTAACCCACGCCGCGGACGGTGTGGATCATGGCTTCTTCGCCGGCATCGATCTTTTTACGCAGGTACGAGATGTAGATCTCGACGACGCTGGATTTGCCGCCGAAGTCGTAGCTCCAGACACGGTCGAGGATCTGAGCCTTCGAGAGCACGCGGCGGGGGTTGCGCATGAGAAAGCGGAGCAGCTCGAACTCGGTGGCGGTGAGCTCGATCTCGCGACCGGCGCGCGACACCTCATAGCTCTCTTCGTCGAGCACGAGGTCGCCAACGACGATGCGCGAGTCGCCACCCTCCGACACCATGGCTGCGGAGCGGCGGATCAGGCCCCGGAGGCGGGCGACGACCTCTTCGAGGCTGAACGGCTTCGTGACGTAGTCGTCGCCCCCGGCGGTCAGGCCCGTGACGCGATCCTCGACGGCGTCTTTCGCGGTGAGGAACAGGATCGGCGTGTCGTCTCCGCCGTTGCGGAGGCGGCCCAGCACCTGGAGGCCGTCGATGTCGGGGAGCATGACGTCGAGCACGATCGCATCGGGCTTGAACTCGCGAGCAAGATTTAGGGCGGTCTGCCCGTCGGGTGCGGCCTTGACCTCCCAGCCCTCGTAGCGGAGGGCCATGGAGAGCAGGTCGGTGAGGCTGTTCTCGTCGTCGACGACGAGCACGCGGAGGGGCGAGCCGTCGGCGCGAGTCAGGCGCGGAGCGGCGGGTGCGGTGATGGGGGCTGAAGTGGTCACGTTTTCAAGTATCTGGGGTTTTCTATGAGCCGTCTGTGACGACCTGATGAGCCAGCCCTGGAATTTCCACACAGGCAATCGATCTGCCTCATCAGGGATTGATAGGCCCTCGATAGTCCGGGCATAACGCGTCTCCCTACGGTTCTGACGTTCGCACAGCGAGCGAGTGCGCCCCCTTCGCACGATCACCATGACCCCGCACCACTCCAGAGGAGACCCATGTTCTTGACCTATCTGTTCCGGGAGCTGAGCAACCGGCGTAAGCAGACGGCCATCATCGCGACCGGCATGGCACTCGCCATCGCGCTCGTGATCATCGTCAACTCGGTGGCGGGCGGCGTTAAGGCCGCGCAGTCGACCGTTCTCGAATCCGTCTACGGCGTCGGCACCGACATCACGATCAGCCAGACCCAGACCCCGTCGTCGACCGGCGGGCGCCCCACCTTCAACTTCGGCTCGGGCGGGGGCACGACCTCGGGCAACAGCACGTCGCTCTCGCAGTCGAGTTTGACAGCCGCCCGCGGCACGGCGACCTTCGCCGACACCGCCCTCGCCACCGTCGAGAAGACGACCGGTGTCAAGAACGCCGCCGCCACGCTGTCGCTGCAGCTCAACGACTTCTCGGGAACCACCACGCAACAGGATTCGGGCACGACGGGAACCCAAGGATCCGGCAGCGGCGCCGCACAGCAGGAGCCCACGGGCACGGCCACCGGTGCTCCCGGTGGCGGCACTGGCGGAGGTTTCGGCGGAGGCTCGTTCTCGTTCGACCAGACCACCGTCTCGGGCGTCAGTGTGACCGCCGACGCGGTCGGCCCCCTCACGAGCGTCGAGCTGACCAAGGGCCGGACATTCGCGGCCTCCGACGCCGGCAAGAACGTGCTCGTCGTCGACAGCGCCTACGCGAAGACCGAGAGCCTCGCCGTTGGTGACACCAAGAAGATCGGCGACACGACCTTCAAGGTCGTCGGCATCGTCACCTCGACGTCGTCGTCGTCGACCACCGGCTCCGACATGTACATGCCGCTCGACACCGCTCAGAAGGTCGCCGACCTCGACGGTAAGATCAGCACCATCTACGTGAGCGCCGAGTCGTCGACCGACGTCTCCGCCGTCAAGACGGCACTCGAGAAGGCGCTGCCCAAGGCCACCGTCTCGACGGAGTCCGACCTGGCCTCGAGCGTCTCCGGCTCGCTCTCGACCGCGTCGAGCCTCGTCTCGAGCCTCGGCACCTGGCTCTCGATCATCGTGCTGGCCGCGGCCTTCTTGATCGCGATCCTGTTCACCGTCTCGGGCGTCACCCGCCGCACCCGCGAGTTCGGCACTCTGAAGGCGATCGGCTGGTCGAACGGGCGCATCGTGCGCCAGGTGGCCGGCGAGTCGCTCGTGCAGGGCCTCATCGGCGGAGTGGTCGGCGTCGTCGTCGGAATCCTCGGCGTCGTGGTCATCAACATCATCGCCCCGACGCTCTCGGGCGGTGCGGCATCTACTACCGCCGGCGGCATGGGCGGCGGCACTCCCCCGGGCGGCACGGCGGGCGGCACCGGCACGGGCACCGAAGGCGGAACCACGGGCGGCGCGGGATCCTTCGGCGCCCAGGTCGCGACGACGGCCACCGAGGTCAGCCTGCACGCCCCAATCGCCGTGACGATCATCGTCGTGGCGGTCGCCCTCGCGGTGATCGGCGGACTCCTCGCCGGCGCGATCGGCGGGTGGCGGGCATCGCGCCTGCGACCGGCCGAGGCGCTTCGCAGTGTGGCGTAGGCCGCAGATCCTGATCTCTCTTCAACCGAACGGAACCCCATGTACACGCTGAAAGACGTCACCAAGACATACGTGCAGAAGAAGCGCACCATCACGGCCCTGAACAAGGTCAGCCTCGAGATCCCGACCGGTCAGATGGTCGCGATCCAGGGCCCCACCGGCGGCGGCAAGTCGACGCTGCTGCAGATGCTCGGAGCCCTCGACAAGCCCACCTCCGGCGAGGTGCTGCTGGGCGACAAGAAAGTGTCGGGCCTCGCGGAGTCGAAGCTCGCCGACGTCCGCGCGCAGGAGATCGGATTCGTGTTTCAGAGCTTCAACCTGATTCCGACACTGACGGCGCTCGAGAACGTCGAGACCGCCTTTGCGAGGTCGTCGATGTCGCGCGACGAGCAGAAGGCGAAATCGGCGGCGGCCCTCGAATCCGTCGGACTCGGCGAGCGCGGCGACCACCTCCCGGCCGAGCTCTCGGGCGGCCAGCAGCAGCGCGTGGCGATCGCTCGCGCGCTGGTCAAAGAGCCGCAGGTGCTCCTCGCCGACGAGCCGACCGGCTCGCTCGACGAGACCACCCGCGACGAGATCATGGAGCTCCTCGAGGGTGTCTGGCGCGACCGGGGGTTGACATTCATCATGGTCACCCACGACTCGTCAGTGGCCCGTCGCGCCGAGCGTCGGCTCTATCTCAAGGGCGGCCAGGTCAGGGACGCGTAGCGAGGGGGTACGCGGCAGCAGCGAACCGCCGCGAATCGGGCGCCCATCCGGCCACGTTGATCGTGCCCTGGCCGCCGAAGAGGGGCAGCAGATCACGTGCCGTCTCGGGCAGCGGTTCGCCCCGGTCGAGTTCCATCACGCGCAGCACGACGTCATGGTTCTCCGGGTGGCCGAGCGTGCCGGCACCGTAGGCGACGTAGACCAGCCGCGACTGGTCGGGCGATGGGTGCGGAAACCAGTCGACCGTGTCAGAGACGAGGATCCGCGACACGTCCGATCCGTCCGGCCGAATCCGCGCGAGCTGCGCGTGCCCCGCCTCGGTCGTGAACCGTTCGGTGTTGAACCAGACCCACGCGCCGTCGGGCGAGAACTCGGCGCCGTCGTCGGGGTGGGCGTCATCGGTGACGAACGTCGTCGCACCGTCGGCCACCGCCACCAGGGCGACGTTCGTGCGCCAGTCCGTCGGCGGCGACGTCGTCGTGGGTCGCGCGCCCACGATGACGGCGAGCGTCGAGCCGTCGGGTGAGATGCCGTGCAGGTAGTTCTTGTAGCCGCGGCCGTCCGGGTGCTCACGGGTGATCCGGCGGCCCGAGCCACCGTCGAACGGCACCTCGTAGAGATGGCCGTCTCTGGCACTGACCACGATCGACGATCCGTCGGGCGCGATGCAGTGGTCGTTGTTGATTTCGGGCACACCGGCCATCTCGACCGGCTCGAGCACTCGGTCGCCAGCCTCGCCCCCGTTGTGTGCCGCGCCCCCGTCGACCCTTAGCCGCCAGAGGAGCCCGTCGCCGTTGACGACGAGCCACCGCCCGTCGGGGCTCCAGTTGGGAGCCTCGACGAGCACCTCGCCGCTCTCGAAGACGACCTCGGCCTCACCGGTGAGGGCATCGACGATCAGGATCTGACAGACCTGACCCGGAAGGAGTGTGCGTGGCATGGTGTCAGTCTGCCCTTCTGGGCCGGGTCGATCGACGCTGTGCGGGATCCTTCGGTCTGGTGCTCGTCGGCCAGGCGCTCCGGGTGCTACTTGACGGCACCCGAGGAGAGGCCGGTGATCAGGTGCTTCTGCACGAACATGAAGCCGATCAGGACGGGCAGCGAGACGACGACCGAAGCGGCCATGAGCTGGTTCCAGTAGACGTCTTGCTGGGACGAATAGGCCTGCAGGCCGATCGCCAGGGTGCGGGTGTCGTTCGACGTGAGCACCGAGGCGAAGAGCACCTCTCCCCACGCCGTGATGAACGCGTAGACCGCAACCGCGATGATGCCGGGCTTCGCGACCGGGATGATGACGCGGAAAAGCGCACCCATCCGGCCGGTGCCATCGATCATCGACGCCTCCTCGAGCTCTTTCGGGATGCTGGCGAAATAGCCGGTCAGCATCCAGATCGAGAACGGGAGCGAGAACGTCATGTAGGTGATGATGAGGCCCGCATACGAGCCCGTCAGCTGAAGACCGGAGGCGTTGCGGATCTGCACGAAGATCAGGAACAGCGGCAGCAGGAAGAGGATGCCGGGGAACATCTGCGTCGACAGGACCACCAGGCTAAAGGGTCGCTGACCCTTGAACCGAAGGCGAGCCAGAGCGTAGGCCGCGAGAACGGCCATGATCACGCTGAGGATCGTCGCCGAGCAGGTCACGATCAGGCTGTTCTTGAAGTACTGAGCCAGCGGGACCGTCTCCCAGATGTCGAAGTACGGCTTGATGGTGAAGTTCGAGGGGATCCAGGTGAAGGCGCCCTGCACGTCGGCGAGGGGCTTGAGCGACGTCGTGACCACCACGTAGAGCGGGACCAGGACGACGATGGAGAGGAAGGCGAGTCCGAAGAATCGGAAGACTTTGAATCCGGGAGTGACGATCATGGCTTAGTCCTCTTCTCCGGGCTTCGGCTTCGGAAGCACCATGCGGATGTAGAAAGCGGAGGCGATCAGGAGCACGATCAGCAGCAGCACGCTCATTGCCCCGCCGAGACCGAAGTTCCAGTTCGAGAACGACTGCTGGTAGATGAGGGGCGAGATGAGAGTCGCCTCCTTCGGTGAAGCAGCGCCGAACAGCACGAAGGGCACGTTGAACTGGTTGAAGATCCAGAGGCCCATGATGAGCATCAGGACGGCGTTGGCCGGCTTGATCATCGGAAGCGTGATGCGGGTGAACTGCTTCCAGAGGCTGGCCCCGTCGAGAGCGGCCGCCTCATAGACGTCGCCGGGGATGTTCTGGAGTGCTGCCAGAAGCATCAGGAAGGCGAACGGCCACATCTGCCAGGCGGTCACGATGACGATCGCCCAGAAGGAGTTGCCGCCGAGCAGCCAGAACGGCCGGCCGCCGCCGAACAGGTGGAGCTGATCGACCAGGAAGTGGTTGATTGCGCCGTCGGAGCGGTTGAACATGAACGCCCAGGCGATGGTGCCGACGTACGAGGGCAGGGCGTAGGGCACGAGAAACAGCGTGCGCAGGATCCCGCGGCCTCGGAACGAGGTGGTGAGGAGTACCGCGCCGAGCATTCCCATGCTCCACGCGATCGCCAGCACGATGATGGTGAACCCGATGGTGCGCCCCAGAGCCGAGTAGAACTCGGCCCCGATCGAGGAATTCGGGTTGAGCCCGTTGACGAAGTTCTGGAAGCCGACGAACGGGGCATCGACCCAGTTGGCGATGCTGAGCTGGTTGAGCGTGATGAACGCGATCCAGATGCCCAGCACCATCGGCAGGAGGTGGATGAGGAGCTCGGCCAATGCAGCCGGAGCGATGAGCCCGTAGGGCAGGAGCGAGGGGCGCTTCTTCTTGCGGGCGGGCCGCAGCGGAGCGGATTCGCTCCGCTGCGGCTCTTCCGGCAGACCACTCTCGGTCGACGCGGGAGGCAGGACGTTGAGGGTCATGACGGTTCCCTTCTAGTGCTTGTCTGTCAGTCGGATCGGGATCACTGGCTTGCCGTCATCTGGCTGTTGGCGTCTTCGAGAGCCGACTTGACGTCGGATTCGCTGACGTCCTTGCCCTGCGCGGCCTGTGCGAGCAGGTTCTTGATGGCCGTTCCGACGAGCGTCTCCATCTGGCCCTCGCTGACCTGCAGCGGCATGGGCTGGGCGTGATCCTTCAGGATCTCCTGCTTGAGCTTGATCGCCGCGGTCTTGAACGCCGGGTCGTCATAGGCGTCAGTGACGACGGGGATGGACGCGAACGACTTGTTGAGCGACTGCTGCGCGGGAACGCTGGTCATGAACTTGACGAGCTTCTCGGACCCGGACAGGTTGCCCGTGTTCTTGAAGATCGACAGGTTGATGCCGGCGACGTGGCTCTGGGTACCCAGCAGCCCGGTTGCGTCTGCGGTCTCCATCGGGACGGGCGCCGCGGCGTAGTCCGTGAAGTTACGCGCTGCAAGCGAAGCCCCCGGCGCCTGGTCGAAGAACATCGCGGCCTTGCCGTCGGCGAAGGTGGCGGCCATGTCGGAGCCGTTCACGCTCTCGGCGTCGGAGGGGTTGACCACCTTGTCGGCGCCGATCAGATCGACCCACTGCTTGATGCCCTTGACCTCGCCGTCGGAGGCGAAGGTCGGCTTGCCGTCGGCGTCGTAGAGAGCTCCGCCGTTCTGCAGGCCTCGGACGAACGCCTGGTGCGCGTTGTTCGAGACGCTCGAGCCGGCCATCGTCACACCCCACTGGTCGATCTGCCCGTCGCCGTCGGTGTCTTTGGTGAGCTTCTTGGCGTCGGCCACGAACTCGTCCCAGGTCGCGGGCGGTGTGTCGATGCCGGCGGCCTTGAACATCTTCGTGTTGTAGTACATCGAGTACGACAACCCGTAGAGCGGCACCGACGTAGGCGCCTTGCCCTCGGCACCACCGGTGGCGTAGCTCGACGCGACGAACTTATCTTTGCCGCCGATGGCCTTCAGCGCATCGCCCTCGAACGGTACGAAAGCGCCGCTCGACTGGAGTGAGGTCGCCCAGGTGTTGCCGATCGACAGCACGTCTGGCCCGTCACCCGACGAGACCGCGGTGAGGATCTTGTTGTAGAGGTTGGTCCACGGGATGACTTCGATGTTGACCTTGATACCGGTCTCCTCGGTGAACTTCGCCAGCTCCGCCTTCAGGATCTTCTGATCGCCCTGGATCGTCGGAGCCTGGTTGCTGGCCCAGTAGGTCAGCGTCTTGGTCGAGTTGGCGTCGCCGCCGGAGGACGACGAGCACGCCGTCATGCCTCCGATAGTCATGGCGCCGACGGCAACTGCCGCCAGCCACTTCGTTGTGGTGCGCATTTTTTCTCCTGGTGTCTCTTCGTTGAGGGATGGAGCTTGGAGCTGTGTGGGATGGTTCCTGTCGTTCCGGTGGTGCCGTGCAGCTGAGGGACGGTAGTTCGGTAGTGCAGTAAGGGGGTCAAGAGAATTGCGGGCCGACCCGCTCGCGGCGGATCGGCCCGAAGAGATTAGGTCAGGGTCGGGACAGAGGGATCCCAGTCGGCCGGGAGCTCATCGGTGGGCTCAAGCGTCGACTCGACGACAACGCTCTCCCCCTTCTCGGCAGACTCGGCGAGCGAGACCATGATGTCGAGAACGTGGAAGGCGAGCTCTCCGGGAACGCGCTCTCGGCGACCCTCGCGGATCGCCTGGGCGAGCTCGGCCACCCCGGTACCGCGGGTGAAGGTCGACCCCTCGGAGGGGACCACCGTGGGCTCGTCGTCGCCGGTGTAGACGACCGTCTCACCCTCGAAGTTGTTCGGGTCGGGGAACACGGCCGTGCCCTGGGATCCTGCGATCTCGACGAAGCCGGCGCGAGGCAGCTTCGAGTCGAACGAGAAGATGCTCTGGGCGCTGGCGCCCGACTCGAACTGGATCAAGGCCGACACGTGCGTCGGCACCTCGACCGGGAACTCGGTTCCGGCCTTGGGGCCCGAGCCGATCACGCGGGTCTCGCGTGCCTTGGACGCCGTGGCGGTGACCTTGGCGACGGGGCCGAACACCTGCACCAGCGTCGTCAGGTAGTAAGGGCCCACGTCAAACATCGGGCCTCCGCCGATGGCGAAGAGGAACTCGGGGCTCGGGTGCCACGACTCGGGGCCGGCGACCTGGAAGAGGGTGAGGCCGGTGAGCGGCGTGCCGATGTCGCCGCGCTTGACGACCCGCAGACCGGTTTGGATTCCGGATCCGAGGAACGTGTCGGGGGCGACGGCGACACGCACGCCGCGGTCTTTCGCCGCCTTGATCAGCTGCGCTCCGCTCTCGCGGTCGAGTGCGTAGGGCTTCTCACCCCAGACATGCTTGCCCGCCTCGACGGCCCTCAGGGCCACCTCGACGTGGGCCTTGGGGATGGTGAGGTTGACGACGATCTCGACGTCATCGTGGGCGAGTAGGTCGTCGACGGAGCCGGAGCCCTCGACGCCCCACTTAGCGGCCTGGGCGGCCGCGCGGGGCTCGTCGAGGTCGGCGATGAAAAGCACCTTGAGGTCGGGGAACCTCGTGAGGTTCTCGAGGTACTGGTCGCTGATGACGCCGGCGCCGATCACGCCGACGCCCACGGGGCCGGTCTTGCCCTCAGAGGCGACCGGCTTCTGCGTGGTGGTCGTGGCGTCGCTCATGCGCGGACCCCTTCGAGGTAGTCGAGGCTGTCGGCGAGGGCGGTGAAGATGTCGCCCTCGTGGTCGTCGAGCTCGACGACGGGCAGGGCCTGACGAGCCGCGCGCAGGATGTCGCGGACGGGCATCTCGCCCCGGCCGACAGCGACCTGCTTCTTGTCGTCGAAGTTCTTCGGGCCGTCTTTGATGTGGAGGAACTGCACCTTGTCGCCCAGGCGAGCGAGCAGCTCGGCCGCGTCGACGCCGCCGACCTCGACCCAGTAGGTGTCGACCTCGAGCACGACGTTCGCCGGCAGGGCCGCGGCAAAGACCTCGAGCGCCGGGACGCCGTCGATCTTGTTCTCGAGCTCGAACGCGTGGTTGTGGTAGCCGACCCGGAGGTCGTGCGCGGCCGCCCTGTCGGCGATCTCGCCGAGCTCTTTCGCGATGCCCTCGACGTCTTCGCGGGTGATCCAGCGGGTCTCGTCGATGTGCGGGTCGATGATCGTCGTCACTCCGAGCCGCTTGGCTGCGGCGAAGATTGGCTCGAGGTCGCTGCCGATGAGCTTGACGTGGGCGCTCGGCGCGGTCAGGCCGTTGGCCGGGAGGTGCTCGGCGTACTCGTCGACGCGTTCGACGAACGAGTAGGGCTCGACCTGCGTATAGCCGATCTCGGCGACGCGGGCCAGGGTGCCGGGTAGGTCGTCGGCGATGGCCGAGCGGACGGTGTAGAGCTGGACCGAAAGGGGTGCGTTGGTCACCGTAAGAGTCTCCTCGTCGAAACGTGTTCGCCTGGTTTGAGGCGAATTTCGCCGCATCTGTCGCTGCGGAGTTGATCTCGAGGGCCCGGTTGAAATGGGCGTTCCCTCGATCGGAACTCACACTAGGGTCACTTTTGTCGAGCGTCAAGCAAAAGGTGTCTTCCATTCGACATCTTTGCTCGTGACCGCTCGAAACCTGTGGTTTACTCCTGTTATGTCAGACGCCGCGCGGACGTCCGTCCTCGGTTCGACCGGGGCAGGCGACCTCTTCCAGCTCCTCCGCGACGGTCGCCCGCGCACTCGTGCCGAGCTCGCTGCCATCACCGGTCTGGCCCGCTCCACTATCGGCCTGCGCCTCGACGCCCTCACCAGTCTCGGCCTCGTCGGCCCCGTCGCCGACGCGATCTCGACCGGCGGGCGTCCCCCGTCACGCGTGGCACTCCTGCCGAGCGCCCGCGTCGTCCTCGCCGCCGACCTCGGCGCGAGCCACGCCCACGTCGCCATCACCGACCTGATGGGTGCCGAGCTCGCCAGCCACACCGAGCACCTCGAGATCAGCCTCGGCCCGGAGGCGGTGCTCGGCTGGATGGTCGAGCACACCGACGCCCTCCTCGAACGTCTCGGCAAGACCCGGGCCGATCTCATCGCTGCGGGCATCGGGCTGCCCGGCCCCGTCGAGTTCAGCACCGGCCGACCGGTCAATCCGCCGATCATGCCGGGGTGGGATGCCTTCGACGTTCCCGGCTGGGTCAAACGCCACACCGAGAGCCCGGGTCGGTCGCCCCTTCCCGTCTATGTCGACAACGATGTCAACATCATGGCGCTCGGGGAGCGGACTCATTCCTGGCCCGACGTCGACCACCTCTTCTTCCTCAAGGTCGCCACCGGCATCGGCTCCGGCATTATCTCGGCCGGCCAGCTGCAGCGGGGTGCCCAGGGAATCGCCGGAGACATCGGTCACATCCCCGTCGCCCGCGGCGCGGGCATCTTCTGCCGCTGCGGCAACGAGGGATGCCTTGAAGCCATAGCCTCCGGCCCGGCGATCGCTGCGGCCATGCGGCGGGACGGCCACGACACGGCGTCAGGATCCGACGTGCTCGACCTCGTCCGCAGCGGCGACCTCGACGCAGTGCGAGCGGTGCGGCAAGCCGGGCGCGACATCGGCGAGGTGCTCACCACCTGCGTGAGCCTCATCAACCCGTCCGTGATCGCGCTGGGCGGGTCGATGGCCGACGCCGGCGAGCACCTGCTGGCCGGGGTCCGCGAGGTCGTCTACTCGCGCTCGATGCCGCTGGCCACCGAGCACCTCACCATCGTGCAGTCGCGCGCCGCCGACAGCGCGGCGATCCTGGGAGCGAGCATGCTCGCGATCCACTACGCGCTCTCTCCCGAGGCACTCGACACGCTCGCGGCCGCCAACTGATCGCGCCGCCCACCCCCTTCAAATTCGAAGGAGATCTGCCCGGGTGACCGCGTCGGATCCTGATGCCTTCGTCGCGCGTCGGCCGTTTCTCCTTCGAATTCGAGGGAGAATAGTTGGGTGACGTTCGTGCAGACTCCCCTCTCCCTTTGGGACGACGAGGATCCCACGCGCCACCACTCCGCCCGCATCCTCGCCGACTCGTCGGATCGCGTCGGCTGGCTCCGCGCCCGCTCCCGCGGCATCACCGCCACCGACGTCGCGAGGCTCTCGAGCGCCGCAGCCGTGCGGGCCGTCGTGCTCGACAAGCTCTACGGCAACAGCTTCTCGGGCAACGCCTTCACCGATCACGGCCGAGCGCGCGAACCCGTGATCGCCCGCTGGGTCTCTCGAAACCACGGCATCGAACCGTCGAGCAAGCTCTTCCATGCGCGCGGTGAGACGCTCCATCTCGCGACTCCCGACGGTGTCGGCGAACGGTCGTCCGGCGAGATCGTCCTGGCCGAGATCAAGACCACCGGCAAGACCTGGCGAACCATCCCTCGCTCGTACCTCCGCCAGGTGTGGTGGCAGCAGTACGTGCTGGGCGCCGAGCGCACCCTCGTCGTCTGGGAACGCCACGTCGACTTCGTGCCCGTGCCGGGGCCGCCCGAGTGTCAGTGGGTCGAACGCGACGACGACCAGATCCACGGCCTCGTCTCGCTCGCCGATCAGGTCGTCAGCGAGCTACGCCGACCCGATCGAGACGCGTCGTATCCGCCCCCGTGGGCTCGATGACTCTGAACCGACTCAGCCAGATCACCAGCGCCGACATGCCGGCGATGAACGCGGCGATGCCCAGACAGTAGAGCAGCACCACACCCCAGCCCAGTTCTTCGACGTTCAAGAACGGGTAGGGCACGAAGCCTTGACCGCGCAGGAGCGTCGCGACCAGCCAGATCACCGGGTAGACGAGAAACAGACCGAGGCGCCCCCACGCGATGCGGGTTCGATCGCCGAAAAGGATCCACTCGAGAACCGCGAACAGCGGGATCCACTTGTGCAGAATGTCGTTCGACCACGGCACGTTGTAGTCACTGACCGGGCCATTCGCGAGCAAGAGGTTGTAGACGACGCCGGTGGTCGCGAGATACGTGGCAGTAGCGCCGCGAGAGACGACGAGCCAGTGCGGCTGCGTCCCGCCTCGCGCGACGAACCCGGCTCCAATAACAAATGTCACCGCGACCAGCAGGTTGCTCTGAATCGTGAAGTAGCCGAAGAAGTTGAAGAAGAAGAAATCGGGTGCCGCCATCGACGAGATCAGCTGAGCGACCACCGCGACGACGACGGCGAGAGCTGCCGCGAGCCGCAGCACGATGAAAAGAGCCTTCATCATCCGAGCGTATCGATAGTTTCCGCATCAGTGACACTCTCGAAACACGGCGGAATCATCGTGCCTCTTTACTGAGGGGACAAGGGGGTGCCTCATCAGGGACGCCGCACGACCCCGACGAGAAAGGCCATCGATGACGACGACGACAACGGAAGAGGCCGTGGTGACGAGCACGATGCGCGCGGTGGTGATTACCGAGAACGGCGGGCCGGACGTACTCGTTCCGAAAGAGATTCTGGTACCCGGGCGACAAGGATCCGAGGTGCTCGTCCGTGTCATCGCGGCGGGGGTAAACCCGTTCGACGCCGAGGCCCGACGGGGGTTGGCCGGACACTGCGGCTCCCCCGAACTCCCCGCCGTGCTCGGCTGCGACTTCAGTGGCGTCGTCGTCGAGAGCCCGTACCTCGGGCATACACTCCAACCGGGCATCGAGGTCTACGGTGTCGCCTCCGTGCCGCGGTCGGCCGGAACCTATGCCGAGTACGTCAGCGTGCCGTCGCTCCAAGTAGCTCGCAAACCCAAGTCGCTCTCGCACACCGAGGCGTCCGCTGTGCCGCTCGCGGCCCTGACTGCCTGGGGCCTCGTGGTCGACGTGGCCAAGGCCCACGAGGGGCAGCGCATTCTCATCCACGCCGGGGCCGGCGGCGTCGGCCATTTCGCCGTGCAGTTTGCGGCGTACTTCGGCGCTCACGTGGTGACGACGAGTTCCGCCCGCAACACCGCCTGGCTGACCGAACTCGGCGCCGCCCAGACGATCGACTACACGGCCGGCGACTTCGAAGATCATGTGTCCCTTGTCGATGTTGCGATCAACCTGGTTGACGACGACGCGACCGCGAGCCGCACGGTGGGAGTGGTCCGGCCCGGTGGCCTGCTCGTGCACGTTCCCGTCGGTACGACAGCGAAGCGGGATGCCCTTGCCGGTCGCGCAACGGCCGCCGGAGTGCGCTTCACCGACTACTCGATGGCCCCCGACGCGACCTGTCTCGCGATCATCGCCCGCCTCCTCGACTCGGGTGACGTGTCGGTCTACGTCGACGACGTCTACGACCTCGAGGAAGTCGCCGACGCGCACCGCCTGCTCGAGCGCGGACACACGCGCGGCAAGCTCGTGCTCAAGGTGCAGGACGACTGAGCGGTTGCGGTTGCGGTTGCGCGAGGGCGAGCTCTGAGGCCCGTGGCGTCGTCGGCCGCGAGCGTGCGCAAAGCGGGGCCCGGCAGGCAGCCGGAGCCCGAGATGCGCACTCTCGCGGGTGGCCCGGGCACGGAGCTGCGGATCCTGCGTTCGCGAATCAGGCACCCATCCCCGTGACAACCAGAACACAAGGATTCGGCGCCCACCCGCGCTCACACTCCTGATCAACGCGCGACACCAACCCACTCGCACCAAACGTGTCCATATTGGGGCCCTGCAGGCGGCCGATGCCCGAGATGGGCACTCTCGCGGGTGGCCCGGGCACAGAGCTGCGGATCCTGCGTTCGCGAATCAGGCATCCAGCCCCGTGAAACCGAAAACACAAGGATCCGGCACCCACCCGCGCTCACACTCCTGATGCACGCGCTTTACTGGTCCCGCCGGACCAACCGTCGGGCGCGCATATACTGTGCGCAAATCAGGCATCCAGCCCCGCGACGACGAGAACACAAGGATCCGGCGCCCACCCGCGCCCACATTCCTGATCGACGCGCGACACCAACCCGCTCTCGCCGAACGTGTCCAGGTTGGGGCCAGGCAAGCAGCTGAAGCCCGAGATGGGCACTCTCGCGGGTGGCCCGGGCATGGAGCTGCGGATCCTGGGTTCGCGAATCAGGCATCCAGCCCAGCGACGCCGACAACACAAGGATCCGGCGCCCACCCGCGCCAACATTCCTGATCCGCGCGCAACACCAATCCGCTCTCGCCGAACGTGTCCAGGTTGGGGCCCGGCAGGTGGCCGAAGCCCGAGATGGGCACCCTCGCGGATGGCGGGATGGAGCTAAGTATGCTGCGCGCACCGAGCACGACGAAGGGCCCCCGCCATACGGCGAGGGCCCTTCTGAGATTCAGCGCTTAGAAGGCGTTGATGTCGAGGGGGATGCCAGGACCGAAGGTGGTCGAGACGGTGCCCTTGGTGATGTAGCGGCCCTTCGAGGAGGACGGCTTAAGACGAACGACCTCGTCGAGGGCGGTGTCGAGGTTGGCGTTGAGCTGCTCCTCGCTGAAGCCGGCCTTGCCGATGACGAAGTGCACGTTGGAGTGCTTGTCGACACGGAACTCGATCTTTCCGCCCTTGATGTCGTTCACGGCCTGAGCGACGTTCGGGGTGACGGTGCCGGTCTTGGGGTTCGGCATGAGGCCGCGGGGCCCGAGGACCTTACCGAGACGACCGACCTTGCCCATGAGCTCCGGGGTGGAGACCGCGGAGTCGAAAGCCGTGTAGCCCTCGGCGACCTTGGCGATGAGTTCGTCGCCACCGACCTCGTCGGCGCCGGCGGCGATAGCGGCCTCAGCAGCAGCACCGGTCGCGAAGACGATGACGCGGGCGGTCTTGCCCGTGCCGTGCGGAAGGATGACGGTGCCACGGACCATCTGGTCGGCCTTGCGCGGGTCGACACCGAGCTTGAGGGCGACCTCGACGGTCGAGTCGAACTTCTTCGAGCCGGTCTCGCGAGCGACTGCGACAGCCTCGGTCGTGGAGTAGAACTTGCCTGCCTCGATCTTCTCGGCAGCGGCGCGGTACGCCTTGGACTTCTGAGCCATTGTGAAATCTCCTGATTTCGAGAGCGTGGTAACGAGCCTGGCGGGCTCTCCCACTGAATGTCTTGGGGGTGGCCGAACGCTTACGCGTCGACGGTGATGCCCATGGAGCGGGCGGTGCCGGCGATGATCTTCGCCGCGGCGTCGATGTCGTTGGCGTTGAGGTCGGACTGCTTGGTCGTCGCGATCTCGCGGACCTGCTCCATAGTGAGCTTGCCCACCTTGACGGTGTGCGGCGTAGCGGAACCCTTGGCGAGGCCAGCGGCCTTCTTGATGAGCTCGGCGGCCGGCGGCGTCTTGAGGATGAACGTGAACGAACGGTCTTCGTAGACGGTGATCTCGACGGGGACGACGTTGCCGCGCTGCGACTCGGTCTGAGCGTTGTACGCCTTGCAGAACTCCATGATGTTCACGCCGTGCTGACCCAGAGCCGGGCCGATGGGCGGGGCGGGGTTCGCGGCGCCGGCGTTGATCTGAAGCTTGATCAGACCTGTGACCTTCTTTTTCGGTGCCATGTTCTTTTCCTTCTTGTGGGTGTCGAACTCGGTGCGGTTGCATCGGGCTCTCCCGGAACTGCGAGTGCAGGATCCGGTGGCTGAGAAATCTGGGGAGTGACCGGCTCTAGAGCTTGGTCACCTGGTCGAAGCTGAGCTCGACCGGCGTCTCGCGCTCGAAGAGCGAAACAAGCACCGTGAGCTTACCCGATTCGGGCTTGATCTCGTTGATCGTTCCGGGGAGGCCCGCGAACGAGCCCTCTTTGATCGTGATGGTCTCGCCGATCTCGAAGTCGACCTCGGCGGGGATGACGCGCTGAGCTGCCTTGCCGGCCTTGCCGGAACCCTTGGCGGCCGGAGCTACCTCCTGCACCTGCACGAGGCTCTTCAACATGTTGAAGGCCTCTTCGAAACGTAGGGGGGTGGGGTTATGGGCGTTGCCCACGAAGCCGGTGACGCCCGGCGTGTGGCGGACGACCGACCAGGAGTCTTCGTTCAGATCCATGCGGACGAGCACGTAGCCGGGAATGCGAACGCGGGTGACCAGCTTGCGCTGACCGTTCTTGATCTCGACGACGTCTTCCATGGGGACTTCGATCTGGTAGATGAAGTCTTCCATCGTCAGCGAGACCATGCGGTTCTCGATGTTCTGCTTCACGCGACGCTCGAAGCCGGCGTACGAGTGGATGACGTACCACTTGCCCGGCTTGCCGCGCAGGTCGTAACGGAAGGCCTCGTACGGATCGACCTCGGCCTCGTCTTCGACCTCCTCGGTGACGACGTCGCTCTCGTCGGCGCCGAAAGCGGCCTCGACGTCGGCGTCTTGCACGGTCTGCTCGGATTCGGTCACGGCGTTGAACGCGCCCGCGGCGTCGCCCTCGGCCTGTAGCTCTTCTGCGTCGAACTCGGCCTCGTCGTCGGTCGCCTCGACGGCGGCCTCGGCCTCGTCGAGCGAATCGATGTGGAGTGCGTCTTCGACGATGGCGTCGGCCTGCTCGTCTTTCGCCTCGTCGAGGGTGTCGAGCAGCTCGTCGAGTTCGGTCACGTCGGACGAACCGGACTCGTCGTCGATCGAGAGTGCCTCGTGCTCGGCCGAGTCGACGCTCGCTTCGTCAGCCGTCTGGGTCGAGCCCTCTTGGGTCTCTTCGACCTCGGAGGACTGCTCGGCAGCGGTGGCGAGGTCGATGTCGTCGCGCTCGTTCTTCGGCAAGGGTTCTTCTTCCGTTGGAATGGTGCGGGGCTGTCTTCGGATTGCACAGACGCCCGGATCGTGAAATGAGGTCGGTTGGCGAGGATGTCGCTGAGGGCGATGTGCACAGACGCACTGCCGCCCGAGCCGGCTAAGTGGGATTGACTCCGTTGCCGAACACGTACTGGACGGCGAAGCCGAACAGCGTGTCGAGGCCGAACACGAGCGCCATCATGATGACGACGAAGGCCAGAACGACCAGGGTGAAGTTGACCAGCTCTTTGCGGGTCGGGGTGACGACCTTCTTGAGCTCGCTGATGACCTGGCGGAGGAACAGCACGATGCGCGCGAAACGGCCACGGCTCACGGAGCTGTCTGCCTTCGCGATCGCGACTACGTCCTCGTCGGGGACGTCTACGTCTCTTCTCGCCACGTGTCGTACTTGCCTTTCAAGCATCGCCCGGGTTGTCACGACCCGGATCGTTCGTCCGACCCGTGCGTCTGCACGAGTAGGGCTGCAGGGCGGACAGGACTTGAACCTGCAACCTGCGGTTTTGGAGACCGCTGCTCTACCAATTGAGCCACCGCCCTTTGGATAAGGGAACCCGGTTCCGCTCCTTCAACCCCTGAATCAGAACTCCACCTGATTGCTGCGGGACCTGCTTGCCGTGGGCACGAAAGAGCTTGGTGGATTCCACCACCGCAGACAAGTGTAGGCGACCCACCCTGGGCAAGTAAAGTTGAGCCGCCTTGCGGTCTCGCGGCAGCGCATGTCCCCCTCGATGGACGAAAGGCCGCCCGGTAGGCTGGACGCCGTGAACAGCACCGACCAGAGCGCCAGCCTCCCTCGTCTCTCCGCGCGCATCGCCGCGATCGCCGAATCGGCCACTCTCAAGGTCGATGCCAAGGCGAAGGGCCTTCAGGCCGAGGGCAAGCACGTCATCAGCTACGCGGCCGGCGAGCCGAACTTTGCCACACCTGAGCACATCGTCGAGGCGGCCGTCGTCGCGGCCCGCGATCCCAAGAACCACCGCTACACGCCTGCGGCGGGTCTTCCCGAGCTCCGTCAGGCGATCGCCGAGAAGACGCTGCGCGACAGCGGCACCCACGTCACGGCGTCGCAGGTCATCGTCACGAACGGCGGCAAGCAGGCCGTCTACCAGTCGTTCGCCGCGATCGTCGACGACGGCGACGAGGTGCTTCTCCCCGCCCCGTACTGGACCACCTACCCCGAGGCGATCAAGCTCGCCGGCGGTGTGCCGGTCGAGGTCTTCGCGGGTGCCGAGCAGGGCTACCTGGTCACCGTCGAGCAGCTCGAGGCCGCCCGCACCGACCGCACCAAGGCGCTGCTCTTCGTCTCACCCTCCAACCCGACGGGCGCCGTCTATTCGCGCGAGCAGACCCGAGCCATCGGCGAGTGGGCGCTTGAGCACGGCATCTGGGTCATCACCGACGAGATCTACCAGAACCTCGTCTACGACGGGGTCAAGGCCGTGTCGATCACCGAGGCCGTCCCCGAGCTGGCCGACACCACGATCCTCGTGAACGGGGTCGCCAAGACCTACGCCATGACCGGTTGGCGCGTGGGCTGGATGATCGCTCCCGCCGACGTCACCAAGGCGGCGTCCAACCTGCAGTCGCACCTGTCGTCGAACGTATCGAACATCTCGCAGCGTGCCGCCCTCGCGGCTCTAACGGGCTCGCAGGAGTCGGTCGAGACCATGCGGCAGGCGTTCGACGTGCGCCGCCAGACGATCGTGACCGAGCTCAACAGGATCGACGGCGTCGTGACCCCCACCCCCGAGGGCGCGTTCTACGTGTATCCCGACGTCTCTGGGCTCCTCGGGCGAACCTGGGGCGGAGTCACGCCGACGACCTCGCTCGAGCTCGCCGATCTGATCCTCGACCAGGCCGAGGTCGCGACCGTTCCGGGCGAGGCGTTCGGGCCGAGCGGCTACCTCAGGCTGTCGTACGCGCTCGGTGACGATGACCTTCTCGAGGGAGTGCACCGGCTGCAGCAATTGTTCGCGTAAGAGCCGCCAGGGCGCTTTCCAGCGGTCCCTCATGAACGCAGAAACGCCACGCGACTCGAGAAATCGGTCGCGTGGCGTTTCGTGGTGCCCCGTGCGCCCGGTTCGGGACGACGGTGCGGGTCTTACTTGAAGGTGTAGCCGTGCGAGTTGATGACAGACGTCTTGCCGTCGAGAACCTGGGAAACTGCGAGCCGGTTACTCGCTCGAAGGAAGGTCACGTCGAAGGTGCTGATGCCGTCGGAGTCGGCCGTCGCGTGCATGGTGCTCCCATTGAAGACCAAGGTCACGTCGGCACCAGGCAGGCCTTCGAATCGCAGGGGGAACTGGACACCCGCGGCCTGGAATCGACGCTGCTCGTCGTAGGTCGTCAAGTCGTGGGGTGCGTCGAGAGCCACACCGGCGAGGTCGACGCGGACGGAGACGGGCGCGGTCGCGTTCTGACCGTTCGAGTCGCTCGTGACCACCTTGTACGTCACGGCATCCGATCCGTCGATCTCGGCGAAGAAGCGCACGGGCGTGTTCTGGTTGCCGTAGTAGACCTCGGAGGCTCCGTGCTTGTCGGTGACCACGACTCGCGCCGAGCGAGTTAGGTCGATGATGACCATCACCTGGCTGTACTGGCTCTTGCCTCCGAGAACCTCGGTCGTGTAACCGCGGACGGCCGACTGGGCCTGGGTCTGGGACGAGACGGAGGCGGGCGTGGAGGCGGCCTGAGCGGCAACCGGCGTGAGGACGATGGACAGACCGAGCGCAGCTGCAGCGATGGTCGTCTTGGTTCGATTCATAGAGATCAACTTTCGTGAGGAAAACCCCTGACGGGGCAACGAAAGTATTTCAGATATGTATTACGCGAGACTGAGGCCCGAGCCTAGCAGGATGGGCTCCGGCTGCAGCACCACGCCGAACTCGGCCGCGACGCGGCTCTGCACGTATCGCGCGAGCTCGCCGACCTCTGAGGCTGTCGCACCGCCGCGATTCGTGATTGCAAGAGTGTGCTTCGACGAGATGGCGGCTCCCGAGCCGGGCAGCCGGAACCCGCGGGGCACTCCCGCGTGCTCGATCAGCCAGGCGGCGCTGAGCTTGACGCCCCCGTCGACGACGGGAGGCGGCGGCGCCGGCTGCTCCCCGAGGGGAACGGCGACGTCGCGCGCCTCGGGGACGGTCTCCCAGCGCGGTGCGTCGGCCGGGATCGCTTCGAGGGCGCGGCGCGACACGATCGGATTCGTGAAGAAGGATCCGCTCGACGCCGTGTCACGATCCGTCGGGTCGAGAACCATCCCCTTCGAGGCCCGCAGTTCGAGCACTCGCGCCCGGACGTCGGCGAGTGGAACCCGCTCCCCCAGCTCGACTCCGAGGGCCTGGGCGAGCTGCGGGAAGGCGATCGGCTCGGAGAGCCCGCCGCCCCGCGACAGCTGGAACTCGACCGAGGTGACGACACCGGCACGAGGATCCGGCCCGGACGCCTTGAAGACACTCGTGCGGTAGTCGAGACCGAGGTTGGCGCGTGGGATCCTGACGAATTCGAGGGTCTCGGCGTCGAGGAAGTCGACGCTGACGACCGTCTCGGAGACCTCCTGGCCGTAGGCGCCGATGTTCTGCACCGGGGCGGCTCCGGTCGAGCCGGGCACGCCGCTCAGGGCTTCGAAGCCCGCCCAGCCGTTCGAGACGGCCTGTTCGACCAGGGCGTCCCAGGGTTCGCCGGCCGCGACCCGGATCGTGACGGTGTCGGCGGTCTCGGAGACGACCTCGACGCCGCGGGTGGCGACCTGGATGACCGTTCCGGGGAAGCCCTCGTCAGAGACGACGAGGTTCGAACCGCCGCCGAGCACGAACCAGGGCTCGAGAGAAGAGAACGCCTCGCGGGCAGCCGCCAGCAGCTCGTCGTGGGTGGTCGCCACGATGAGACGGTCGGGGCTTCCCCCGACCTGCATCGTGGTGAGGTCGGCGAAGGCGGTCACGCCCAGGCCACGCGCACCTGCGCCTTGCCGAGGACGGTCTGCCCCGCGAACGTCACGGTCAGGTCGACGCGGGCGGCCTTCGCCTCGGCGTCGAGCTGGCCGATCTTCGCTGACACGACGAGCTCGGCACCCGTCTCGGGATCGACGGCGACGGGGCGGGTGAAGCGGACCTGGTAGTCGCTCACCCAGGCACCCGCACCGGGGCCGCTGTCGCCCTCGAGCCAGTCGACGACCGGCTGAATGGCGGTGGCCATCGTGAGCATGCCGTGGGCGATGACCCCGGGCAGCCCGACCGACTGGGCGAAGTCGTCGCGGTAGTGGATGGGGTTGAAGTCTCCGGAAGCGCCGGCGTACCGGACGAGCGAGTCGCGGGTGAGCGTGTAGGTGCGTTCGGCGACGACCTGGCCCACATCGAGCGCGGCGCTCACTCGTCGCCCCGGACGACGAGGGTGGAGATGGCGGTGACGACGTGCTCGCCCGCCGCATCGAGCATGACTGATTCGGCGGTGACCATCGAGTGGCCCCCGAGCGACTTGACACTCGCGACCGTCAGCGTCGCCGTCAGCTCGTCGCCGGCGACGATCGGCCTCGTGTAGCTGAAACGCTGGTCGCCGTGCACGACCCGCGAGAAGTCGATGCCGGCATCGGGCGCGCTGAGCAGCTGCTGCAGGGTGTGCTCCTGCACGACCACGGCGAAGGTCGGCGGAGCGACGACGTCGCTGTAGCCGGCCGCGCGGGCAGCCTCGGGGTCGAGGGAGAGGCGGCTCGTTGAGGCGGTGACGCGGGCGAACTCTCGCACCTTCTCGCGACCGACGAGGTACGGAGCCACCGGCGGAAAACTCCGCCCTTGGAGATCGGGGTTCACAGACACGACGTCAATTCTAGGCGGCCTGGATGGACGCCCGCGAAGCTTGAGGATTCGATCGTCGAACCCCTGGTTTCCGTGGCGGGTCAGGCGTACAGTGACGTCACGTCTGGGATGGTAACTCGACGCAAGCACCCGTTGAGGGTGCCGCAGCGTTTCCCTCGGTGCTGATCCGCCGTGGGCTCGACTTCGAGCCGCTAGGGCTGCGACACCGTCCGGATGCGACAGGGTGCGCGCCGCCGTTTACCCGGGCGGGGCGCACCCTGGTTCCGGCCGGATCTGCTCCGCGCGGCAGGGCGTCCCTTCCGAGACCATGGGGCCTCCTAGTGTTATCCCCATGCTTTCCAGGGCGAGGGATCTCGCGCTCTCCTCGCACCCGGGGCCGACCGCGGCCGTGACAGTGCTGTCGGCGCTGCTGGCGGCCTCGCTCGGTTACCCGACCGCCCGGATCCTCGTCCTCGCCGTGGCGGTCCTGCTCGGGCAGCTCTCGATCGGTTTCTCGAACGACTGGATCGACTCCGGTCGCGACCGGGCGACCGGACGGCACGACAAGCCGGTCGCGCAGGGCCGCATCAGTGTGCCGATGGTGCGCCGCGCCGCGATCGTCACCCTGGTCGCCGCCCTCGCCGTCTCGATCGCCCTCGGGCCCGCCGCAGCTCTCTGTCATCTCGTGCTGATCGCCTCCGGCTGGGCTTACAACGCCGGCCTCAAACGCACCCCCTTCTCAGTCGTGGCGTTCGTCGTCGCCTTCGGGATACTTCCCGACGTCGTCACGCTCTCCGGTCAGGAGGGGGTGCCCGCCGCGGGGTGGGCGACCGCGGTCGGAGCTCTCTTCGGCGTCGCCATCCACTTCACCAACGTGCTGCCCGACCTCGCCGACGATGCCGAGACCGACGTCCGCGGCCTCCCGCACCGACTCGGAGCTCGGGTTTCGGGCGTCGTGGCGTTCGCGGTGCTCGTGGTCGCGTCCGTCCTGGTTCTGATCGGCCCGGTCGCGGGCGACAACGACCGGGGTGTCACCCTCCCGGCCGTCTTCGGCCTCGTGATCTCGCTGGCGATCGCGGCGATCGGAATCCGGCGCGTTCTGACGATCCCGCCCGACCGTCTGCTCTTTCAGCTCGTGATCGTCATGTCGCTCGTCGTCGCGGTCTCGCTCGTGCTGAGCGGCGGTCGCCTCACAGCCTGAGTCGCGGGACAGCCTGATTCGCCGGACAGCCTGAGTCGCTTCGGTGGCTTAGGGGCAATTCAGGCCCAGGCCATCGCGTAGGTCCGTGCCAGCACTCGGTTCGCGGGGCTGCCCAGCAGGATCCCGAGGCCGACGTCGCGGGCGGTGCGCCGCACTCCCGCTGACGGCCGCCCCATGGCCATATTCACCTCGGCCTGCCTCGCTGCTCGACGTGCGCTGCGGAGCCGGTTCTGTTCGAACACCTCCAGCGCTTCGAACAGCGAGGTGTCGACGAGTTCGCGGCGGGCTCCGCTCACGAGGAGCGGTGCGAGCTCGGCGGCGTCGAGCCACCCGAGGTTCATGCCCTGCCCGCCGATGGGGCTGATCTCGTGGGCGGCGTCGCCGATCAAAACGACCCTGCCCCGCACGAGGCGCTCGGCAAGTCGACGGCGAGTGACGAATGCGCTCAGCATCGAGTTCGTCGCCGGGTCGACCCGCGTGCCGACCCGATCGCAGATGAGCGCGGCCACGTCGCCTGCCGTCGGCCGGTCGAGGGGTTTTCCGGTGTGGGCGACGAACCGTCGTCGTCCGCCGGGAAGGGGGAACGACTCGACGACCCCGTCGCGCTCGAGGTGGATGACCGCGTCGTCGCCCTCGCCGGTGTCGTCCCGGAAGTCGCCCATGACGAACGCGTCGGAGTACGCCCGGAGAGCCGCGGGGATGCCGAGGAGCTTTCGAACGGCGCTCCGGGCTCCGTCGGCCCCGACGACGAATCGGGCCACGTCGAAGACATCACGGCCCTCGTGGCGCGCGTGAAGCCGCACGTGATACGGGTCGACGTCGTCGATGGCCACGAGCTCCATCCCCCGCTGCAGGCAGTTCGGGGCGAGCTCGGCCAGGCGATCTGCGACAATCGCCTCGGTCTCGTGCTGGGGCAGAGAAGCGATGTAGTCGAACTGGGTATGGACGGCGTCGAACGACACCGTGCCGAGGGTACGACCGCCACTCCGAGCGATCCCACGGTGGATGTGCACGGCCTTCGCGGCGATGGTGTCAGCCACCCCGATCCGGCCGAACGCCTCCATCGACGGCGGGTGGATCCCGATGGCGCGGGAGAGCGGTGCGGGCCGCGTGCGCTTCTCCCAGACTGCGACGTCGAGACCGGCCTCGGCCAGCAGAGCGGCCAGGAACACCCCGACCGGGCCTCCCCCGACGACCACGACGTCACGCATCGGCGCCTCCCGGACTCAGCGTGAGCAACAGTCGAGCGGGCTGGAGTCGCTCGACGCGCCATTCGCTGCCGACGCGCGACCGCAACTCGGCGGGCGTGTAGCTGCGGCGGATGGACAGCAGGCCGTCCGGACGGATGAACGACCCGGCAAAGCCCACCCGGGTAGCCGCGGAGTAGGCGGCATAGGCGGTGCGGCTCCTCGCGATGTCGTTGTGGATCGCCAGCCGACGGGCCAGGACTCGGCTGTCGTCGAGGAGCGCGGTCAGCTCGGCGCCGGCGAGGTGGTGCAGCACATGGTTCGAGACGACGACATCGAATACGCGACCCTCCTCGACGAGGGCACGACTCGCCGTGCGCTCGTACCGGACGCCGTCGTCAGACGGGAGGGACAGCGCGAAGGCGTGGGCACGAGGATCCGGGTCGATGGCCGTCACCGAGATCGGGTGGCCGTCGCGACGCGACCACGCCGCGAGAGCCCGAGCGACGTCGCCGCCACCCGAACCGATGTCGAGGACGGTCAGGGGCGAGGGGCTCGCGGTGGCGAGCGGTCGGATCCTGCGCTCGTAGATGCGTCGCCAGCCCGACACGACACGGTTGACGAGGGCGAAGTGCCGATAGGTGCGGTCGAGGGCGACCACGTCGCAGTCGGGATCGTCCATGAGCTCGAGCGCACTCGTCTCGCGGGCGCGAAGGGAGGGAGAGGAGCTCACTCGCCGCCCCGCAGGGTCAGCAGAGCCGTCTCGACGGTGAGACCCGGCCCGAACGCCATGGCGCAGACCCGACGGGCCCGGCTGGCGGACGCACTGCCCCGATCGCCCGATTCAGCCGCGCGCGCTCCGGCCTCGGCCCCGACCGCCACGAGCTCGCGTGTCACCGGCGCTTCGGCCCCCACCAGCAGCTCGCGCAGCACGAACAGTACGGTCGCGCTCGACATGTTGCCGTGATCGCGCAGCACCTTTCGCGAGGCGGCGACCTGCGGCTCGTCGAGGGCAAGCGCCGTCTCGACGCGGTCCAGAATGCTGCGGCCACCGGGGTGAATCGCCCAGAAGGGCACGTCGGCCACCTCGAGCCCCGGCGACCTCGCCAGAAGAGAGGCCACCGCCGCGCCGATGTTCTGCTCCACGATCCGCGGAACATAGCTCGAGAGCACCATGTCGAAACCATGGTCGCCGATGGTCCAGGCCATGTCGGCGGCGCCGTCGGCGATAATCGTGCTCTCGAACGCGTCGAGATCGAGGCGCGGTGACTCGTCAGGCCCGGCGTGCGCCGACCCGACGACGACCGCTGCGGCAGCCCCATCGCCAAAGACCGACGCCGCGACGATGGCGTCGGGGTCGTCGTCGACGTGCAGGTGGAGGGAGCACAGCTCGACCGAGACCACGAGCACGACGGCTTCCGGGTCGAGGTCGCAAAACTGAGCGGCCATCTTGAGAGCGGGGAACGCGGCGTAGCAGCCCATGAACCCCAGGTGGAAGCGCTGCACCGACGGAGAAAGGCCGAGCTCGCGGACGAGCACGTAATCGGGTCCCGGCGCGTAAAAGCCGGTGCACGAGACGGTCACGACGTGCGTGATCTCGGAGACAGTGAGGTCGGGCACCGCGGCGATCGCCTTTCGCGCCGCCTCCACGAGCAACGGCTTCGAGTAAAGGGTGTAGGCATCGTTGCGGGCTGCCGTACCGGGATTCGCGACGAGGCCCGAGGCGATATCGAAGAGACCCGGGTCGGCGGTAACCGAAGGATCCGACGCCGACTTTCGGCGATCGAACTCGGCGAGAACGGAGTGCCGCGTGTCGATGGCCGAGGCATCGAAGGCGGCGGTGACGAGGCGCTTGCCGAGTCGCCCATAGCCGGGTTGCTCTCGCAGGAGGTCGCGCAAGTCGGGCTGATGCACTGTTGCGGCGGGCACCGCGGTCTCGATCGAGCGGATGACGGCCATGCGTCATGGTACGACCGCGCCAGGCTTTCGGCCCGCCGAGCCGGGCCGAGACCTCAGATTCGACGCCTCTGCGGGCACTCGAGGCGTCGATTTCGAGGTCTCACGACCTCAACCCCCAATATGCAAAAAAGGCCTCGCCCCGAGAGGGCAAGACCTTTGTTGCTTGTAGCGAGGGCGGGACTCGAACCCGCGACACCACGATTATGAGCCGTGTGCTCTAACCACCTGAGCTACCCCGCCGCACTGCCGACCTGAGGGCCGTCACCGGACTCGCGTTCGGTGGAGCCCCCTGTGGGAATCGGACCCACTACCTCTTCCTTACCAAGGAAGTGCTCTACCAATGAGCTAAGGGGGCGTGACCACTCTGATTCGACCCGGTTACCGGCCCGCGAATGGCACCACACGAGAATAGCAGGAGTTCGAGCCGCCTCGTGACACGTGACGCGCCGCCGAGATCGCAGGAGTGGTCGGGTGAAGTCGACCACTACTGCGATCTCGGCAGAGCGCGGTGCGGCCTAGGCCGACGCCGCCGAGAGCGCGGCCACATCGTCGGCCGAGAGGTCGAGCGTCGTCGCCGCGATGAGGTCGGGCAGCTGCTCCACGGTGCGGGCTGACGCGATCGGGCCGGCCACCGCGGGCTGCGCAATCAGCCAGGCCAGCGAAACGGTGGCGACCGATGCGCCGGTCGACTCCGAGATGCGGTCGAGCTCGGCGAGCACACGCCGACCCCGCTCGTCGAGGTAGGCACTGGCGCCTCCGGCACGGGGACTGTCGACGTCGACTCCGTCGCGGTACTTGCCGGTGAGGAACCCGCTGGCCAGCGACGAGTAGGGCAGCACGGTGACGTTCTCCGCAGCCGCGACGCCAGCGACCGTCGGGCCGCCGTCGGATCCTTCGACTTTGTCGCGTTCGACGAGGCTGTACTGGTTCTGGATCGCCGCGTACTTCGGCAGGTTCTCCGACTCCGAGAAACGCAGAGCCTGCTCGAGGCGCTGACCCGAGAAGTTCGAGGCTCCGATCGCGCGGACCTTGCCGAGCTCGACCTGCTCGGAGAGGGCCTCGACGGCCTCTTCGACGGGACGGTCGGTGAAGTCGCGGTGGGCGTAGTAGAGGTCGATGTAGTCGGTGCCCAAGCGCTCGAGCGAGTCGTCGACGGCGCGACGGACGATCTCGCGCGAGGTGCCCTCGAGGCCGGTGAGCATGCCCACCTTGGTGGCCACGACGATGTCGTCGCGGTTGCCGCGCGCCTTCATCCACTTGCCGATGATGACCTCGGATTCTCCCCCCGAGTTGCCCGGCTTCCAGGCCGAGTAGACGTCGGCCGTGTCGATGAAGTTTCCACCGGCTGCGACGTAGGCGTCGAGGATCTCGAACGACGTCGCCTCGTCGGCCGTCCAGCCGAAGACGTTTCCGCCGAGATTGAGCGGGAAGACGCTGAGGTCGCTCGACCCGAGAGTGGTGCGGGGTGCGTCGGTCATGTGACTCCTTCAGATCGGATGTTCTCTAACGCAACACCCGTTCGCCTCGGGAATTCTGAGAGCCGAGGATCCCGGTGGTCCCGGATCGAGGCATACACAGCGTCGAGCTCCTCCTCGACGAAGCAGCCGACAGACCCGTCCTCAGTCGTCGGCGTGCTGCGAGATGGTCGTGAGCTCGGTCATCTCGGCGTCGTCGAGGGTCAGCTGGGCCACCCCGAGGAGGTTCTCGAGCTGGATCACCGAGCGAGCGCTGGCGAGGGCGCCGACGACGTTCTGCTGCTGGACCACCCAGCGGATCGCCACGGCGGCCGGTGTCACCCCGTGCCTCGAAGCGATATCGGTGACGACGTCGAGGGTGCGCAAGTTGCCGGGCGTGAGGTTACCCATCGCTCGACTGCCCCGGGGCGAGTCGCCGATGTTGTCGCGGCTGCGGTACTTGCCCGTGAGGAACCCGCTCGCGAGCGTCGAATGAGGCAGCACGGCGAGCCCGAAGTGGTCCACCAGCGGCGACATGTCGGACTCGTACTCGTTGCGACGAACGAGGTTCCAGGCCGGCTGGACCGCCGCGAAGGGGTGGAGGCCGTCACGGTCGGCAATCGCGAGCGCCTGCCGGAGCCTCGCGCCGGTGTAGTTCGACACGGCGGGGTAGCGGATCTTGCCCTCGTCGACCAGCTCGCTGAAGGCGGCGACCGTCTCGTCGAGCGGAGTCTCGTCATCGTCGTAGTGCGCGAAGTAGAGATCGATACGGTCGGTGCGCAGCCGACCCAGCGAGGCCTCGACGGCCTTGCGGATGCTGGTGCGAGTGAGGCCCGGAGCGTCGGGGTGCTGACCCACCTTCGTACTGACGATGACGCGATCGCGGTTGCCGGGGCGCGCGAGCCACCGGCCGATGATCGCCTCTGACTCGCCGCCCGTGTTGCCCGGGAGCCAGGCCGAATAGACGTCGGCCGTATCGAGCACCCGTCCGCCGGCGTCGGCATAGACGTCGAGGATCTCGAGGGCGGTCGGTGCACCCACCGTCCAGCCGAACACGTTTGTTCCGAGCGCGAGCGGGAAGGGAGTCGCGTCGGGCGGGAAGAGGTCGGGCAAGGAGTCCAGGAGGTAGCCAATCCGGTCGGTTCGCACCACCATAACGGACCCGGTACTCCCCTGTGGACTCGTGCGGCTGAGAGCGACGCACCTGTCGTATCGTGGCTGTCATGCCTCTCGACGAGACCATCCAGACCGACGGCCCCCGACTCGATGGGGCCGAGTGGTGGCGTACGGCCGTGATCTACCAGGTCTATCCGCGCTCCTTCGCCGATAGCAACGGCGACGGCATCGGCGACCTCCCCGGCATCACCTCGCGCCTCTCGGCGTTGGCCGACCTCGGCGTCGATGCCGTATGGCTCTCGCCGTTCTTCACTTCTCCGCAGAAAGACGCCGGTTACGACGTCGCCGACTACTGCGACGTCGACCCTCTCTTCGGCACCCTCGACGACTTCGACGCGCTCCGGCGCCGGGCTACCGAGCTCGGCCTGCGAGTGATCGTCGACCTCGTCCCCAACCACTCCTCCGACGCGCACGACTGGTTCCAGCGCGCGCTGGCGGCAGCTCCGGGCTCCCCCGAGCGCGCCCGCTATCTGTTCCGCGACGGGCAGGGCGAGAACGGCGAGCTTCCCCCGAACAACTGGCAGTCGGTCTTCGGCGGCGCCGCGTGGAGCCGCGTCACCGAAAAAGACGGCACGCCCGGCCAGTGGTACCTCCACCTCTTCGACTCCTCGCAGCCCGACTTCGACTGGGAGAACCCCGAAGTCCGCGACCAGTTCCTCGACGTGCTCCGATTCTGGCTGGACCGCGGTGTCGACGGGTTCCGCATCGACGTCGCCCACGGTCTCATCAAGAAAGAGGGGCTTCCCGACTACACGCCCCCGAAAGACGCCGGCAGCATGGGCGGCGGCCTCGCCGAAGACCAGACGCCTCCGTATTGGGCTCAAGACGGAGTGCACGACATCTACCGCTCGTGGCGCGCCCTTCTCGAGACCTACCCGGGCGACCGGATCCTGGTGGCCGAGGCCTGGGTGGAGCCGCTCTCGAAGCTCAGCAACTGGGTTCGCCCCGACGAGATGCACCAGGCGTTCAACTTCTCGTACCTCGAGAGCGGCTGGTCGGCACCATCGATAAAGGGCGTCATCGACTCGTCGCTTGAGGTGTTCGACAGCGTCGACGCCCCCAGCACCTGGGTGCTCTCGAACCACGACGTCGTGCGCCACGCCTCCCGGCTCGCGCTCACCGCCGACAACGCCCAGGGTGCGGGCATCGGGCCGAAGAGTTCGGGCCTGCCCGACACCGCCGTCGGCCTGGCACGGGCTCGCGCGGCCACCGCCGTGATGCTCGCCCTCCCCGGCTCGGCCTACATCTACCAGGGCGAAGAGCTCGGGCTTCCCGAGGCGATCGAGCTGCCCGACGAAGCCCGGCAAGATCCCACGTGGTTCCGCACGGACGGCGAGCGCTACGGCCGCGACGGCTGCCGTGTGCCGCTGCCCTGGGAGGCCGCATCGCCCGCCTTCGGGTTCAACACCACCGGCGAGTCGTGGCTCCCGCAGCCCGAGGCATGGGCGCCCTACGCGCGAGACGCTCAGGAGGGCGACACCGGCTCCACTCTCGAGTTCTACCGTCTGGCCCTGGCCCTGCGTCACGAATTCGCTTTAGGATCCGGCACGGTCGAGTGGCTGCCGGGTTACGGCCCCGACGTGGTCGCGTTCCGCAACGGTCAGATCACCGTGATTGCGAACACCGGTACGGTGCCGGTCGAGCTCCCCGTCGCCGACGAGCTCCTCGCGACTGTCGAGCTCGAGGGAGCGGCGCTGCCTGCCGATGCGACGGTGTGGTTGCGCGTGTCGTAGTGGCCGCGGGCCGGCGTCGCCGGCGTTGATCCGCCAGACGTCTTACGGACAAAGCCACCTGCCGCGGCAGGTGGCTTTGTCCGTAAGACGGAGGAAGTGCCTCTCAGGCACACCGGCAAGAGCGGCTCAGGCGGCGCCGGCGTTGGCCATGAGCCACGGGTACGGGTCGACGGGAACGCCGTTGAGATGGATCTCGAAGTGCAGGTGGGCACCCGTGCTGTTGCCGGTCGAGCCGACGTTTCCGACCTGCTGGCCGACCTTGACCGTCTCGCCCTGGGTCACCTTGATCGACCCGGCGACCATGTGCGCGTACACGCTCGTGACCTGCTGGCCGTTGATCGTGTGCTCGATCCACACGTTGTAGCCAAGGGCGCCGCCGCCCTGCTCGACCTTCGACACAACGCCGTCTGCGACGATCTGAATGGGGGTTCCGGCGCCGGGGATGAAGTCGAGACCCTGGTGGAACGTGGAGCAGAAACCGCAGTTCGCGACCTGGCGGGCGCCGAAGCCACTCGAGATCGGCACTCCGGTCGCGAACGGCCACTGGACTGCAGCCGTGGAGTCGTTGGTGAACGCACCCGCGTTCGCCGACGAGACGGTCGTGTTGAGGTTGGTCACCGAGTACCCGTCGCGGCCGACGGAGGCGTCGGAGACGGCTCCTGATGCGACGTACTGCTGGCCGCCGGTCGCAGCGACTCCGCCGACGGTTGTTCCTGACTGCGCGGCCGCGGTCAGCTTGAGAGCGACGTTCTCGGGGGTATCGACGAAGTAGGCGTTGGCCGGCACGGAGGTCGCGACGATCGTCGCGCCGACGAAGACCATCGCGCCGAGCACTCCGAAGCGACGTGTGCGCTGGCCTCGGAGCTGCGCCGGCGAGCGACGGGGTGCCACGACAGGCGCGGCCACGGCTGCCGCACGACGAGCCCGAGCGGTCGCACGAACGGAGGCGCGTGGGGCCGCGAGACGGGGCTCTGCAGCCCGGGGGGCCGTGCGGGCAGGAGCGGCGGGCTGGGGGGCCGTCGGCATCACGGTGGGGACGACGGGCACCTCATCGGCCGCGGCGGGCGACACCGTGAGAACGGGTGCCTCTGCGAGCGGAGCCTGAACGGGCTGGTCGGCCGAGGGCCGCACGAACGATGCCCCTTCACGTGCCTCTCGGAGCGCGCGGCGCGAGCCGGGTGCTGCGGCAGCGGCAGGTGCACTCGCCGTGGCGACGTCGGAAGACTCGACGGGGGCCGCGCCGGAGCGAAGAGGCGTCACGGCCGAAATCGAGCCGGTGGCACGCTCGCGGGCACGCAGCTCGCGTCGAGTGAGAGCACCACCCTCGTTGTCGACCGTCACGGGTCGCGTCGCCGAGGAACTGGCTTCGTGGCCCTGAGACGTCACAGCGTGGATTCTCCTCGTACTCGATCGGTGCCTTCATCGCTCGCTGACTCACTCAGACGGATTTCGGGGAGAAAAACCATCGAAGTTGGCGCAGCGAGTGGCGGCGTAGTTTTCGGGTGTTCGGTGACGTCGACTCCGGCAAGATAAAACCAAATCGGCCGGATTGAGCGGGAACGGACACACTCACTTCGACGACGACTTCACCACCATACAGAGAGATCGACGGTTTGGCGAGACGCTGATATTCACATTCTGTGATTTGTCAGGTTGAGCACGCCGAGGGGCTGCTGGCGCGTGCACGAGTGAGGTGCGGATCCTTGGGGGTCGTCCGCTCGACTCCTTCGCCCTAGAAACCGCAGTCGGCCAGAGCGCTCGCCAACTCGGCCCGAATGCCCGGAGCCGACACGACCGTAAGGTCGCGGCTCGCGGGAGCTCCGGCCGGGGTCAGCACCGAGGCGCCGGCCTCCTCGGCAATGAGGATTCCGGCAGCGTGATCCCAGGGCTGGAGTCCGCGCTCGATGTAGGCGTCGAGCCGCCCGACAGCGACCGCGCAGAGATCGAGCGATGCCGCCCCGATTCGTCGGATGTCGCGCACACGCCCGAGCAGAGGAACGAGGCGAGTCGCCTGCTCGACGCGCCGGGCGGGATCGTACGAGAAGCCCGTGCCGACGAGCGACTGCGACAGATCGGTCGGGCCCGTGACCTGCAGAGGGACGCCGTTCAGTGCCGCACCGCCACTACGGGTGGCGCTGTACTCCTCGTCGAGAACGGGGTTGACGACGCACGCCGCCAGGGCGGTCCAGTGCCGAGGATCCGGCTCCCCCGACACCACAGCGATGCTCACCGCGTACATCGGTATGCCGTAGAGAAAATTGACGGTGCCGTCGATCGGGTCGACGATCCAGGTGAGGCCGGTGGTCGACGGCTCGGCGCCGCTCTCTTCGCCGAGAAAACCGTCGCCCGGACGCTCAGCCGCCAGACGCCGCCTGATGAGCGCTTCGACCTCGCGATCGGCGTGGGTGACGATGTCGACGGCGCTCGACTTGCTGGCCGCCACCTCGACGCCCTCGGCACGGCGCCGGGCGGCGAGCGCTCCGGCCTCCCGTGCGATCGACCGGGCCGTCTGCAGCAGATCGGCGTTGGTCGGGCTGGTGGCGTTGGTCATGGCGTCCTCCACAAGACGACACCCCGCGGCACGGGTGCTCGCGGGGTGTGGTCGTTCTGATCGTGGCAAGTGAGGGATTCGAACCCCCGAAGGCTACGCCGGCTGATTTACAGTCAGATCCCTTTGGCCGCTTGGGTAACTTGCCAGATGCGCTTCTCGTGCCACTCGGGCAACCGAAGGCGCGCACCTACAATACATGGCGTTCGGGGTGGTCTCGACCACTGGGATCCTCGTCGCCCGCGGTCTCCACCTCCTCCCCGCCACCGACCGGAGGTTCGCTAGGCTGGCAGGCATGGCAGACAGTACTTTCGACGTGGTCAGCAAGGTCGACTCGATGGAGGCCGACAACGCCCTCAATCAGGCCCGCAAAGAGGTCGAGCAGCGCTACGACTTCAAGAACGTCGGTGCCTCGATCGAGACGAGCGGCGAGAAGGTGCTCATCAAGGCGAACACCGAGGAACGCGCGAAGGCCGTCCTCGAGGTCTACGAGTCGAAGCTGATCAAGCGCGGCATCTCGCTCAAGAGCATCGACGCTGGCGACCCCTATGCGAGCGGCAAGGAGTATCGCATCGAGGTCTCTATGAAAGACGGCATCGACCAGGAGGCCGCGAAGAAGATCAACAAGCTCATTCGCGACGAGGCTCCGAAGGGCGTCAAGAGCCAGATCCAGGGCGACGAGTTGCGCGTCTCCTCCAAGAGCCGCGACGACCTTCAGGCGACGATGGCTCTACTCAAGGGCGCCGACCTCGACGTCTCGCTGCAGTTCGTCAACTTCCGCTGAGCGCGTCAGCGGGTAGCAACCGAGACGAACCCGAGGATCCGGCCCAGCCGACCTCCCCTGCGGCACTTGAGGCGAACTAGGCCCCGCTCACGCCACCGGCGGCCCGGTTGGGGGTGCCCACTGTCGGGCCGCCACCTCACGCGGAGCAGGCGCGACGCGCTTAGCCATGCCCCCGATGGCGCGCTCGAACGGGCCCGTGCGACCGCCCCACAGCGTGGCCACGAGGGCGCTGCCGCCGACGAAGCCCACCCAGACCACGGTGTCTCCGGTGCGTGTGAGCGTGTCGAGAAAACCGCTGTGAAAGAGGAACGCGATCGCCACGAGGTGCACCGAGTAGATCGTGAGCGGCAGGGCTCCGACCCGGGCGAGCAGCCGGAACGGCAGCATCGCCGACGATGCGAGCCGGAGCCGGGCGAGCAGACCGCACACGCCGATCACCGCGAGCGCGACCCCGGCCGACCCAACCATGTCGACGAGCGTGGACGAGTGCGGTTCGCTGGCGAACACGAAGTCGCGAAGTCGCACTTCAGCGCCCGACTGGTAGAACCGTCCGCCGGGCAGAACCGCCTCGCCCACGCTGTAGGCGATCAGCGCCAGGGCGAAGCCGAGGCCGAGCAGTCGCCCCAGCACGCGAGGTGACGAGAGATCGGAGCGCCCGACGGCGAGGCCGACGAGCAGGTAGGCGGCGAAGGTCGCGAGCGGGTAGTACAGCAGGATCTGTTGCCGAATCTGCCCCGTCTCATACAGCGGAGTGAGCGAAGCGAACGAGATCGGCATCGCCACCAGGGCCAGGCCGGCAGCGACGAGCAGCAGCGCCCGACGCGGCCAGGACAGCGCCGGCAACAGCACGACGAAGAGCAGCCCGTACGTGGAGAGGATCACCGCGACGGGAGTCTCGAGAAGCATCAGCAGGATCCCGAGCACGAAGATCAGGATCCCGCGGACCGCGACCCGCTTCCGGGCCGTCGACAGCGCCGCACCCGTGAAGCGATGGCTCCGGCCGGTCACGAGGGCCAGAGAGACCCCCGCGAGCGTGGCGAACAGCACCGACGACCGACCGGCGACGATCGACCACCAGGTCGTGGGTTCTGTCCAGTCGACCGGCTCCTCGACGAAGACGAGGTGCGCGGCGAACATGCCGAAGAGCGCGATGCCGCGAGCGGCGTCGATGCCCACGAGCCGGGACGTCGGTCGAGGTGCGGTGGGCACGACCGCGGGGCGAGCGTTCGGATCCTGCGCTGTCATGGTCCGGGCCCCGTCACGGCGGCTACTCGCCGCGCGACACCTGGATCATGTCGTCGCGGGGCACGACCTTGACGCGCGCGCGGCCCTGCGGTTCGCCCAGCGCCATCTCGTGCTCGTCGAGACGGTGCCAGCCGTCGAGGTCGGTGTACTTCACCCCGCGCGAGTCGAGCAGCTCGTTGACGGACTCGAGCGACGGCTCGGACGGGGTCCACCACGACGCCTGGTCGGTGAGAACGTGGCCGACGGTCTCCATCGCGTCGCTCTTCGTGTGGCCGATGAGCCCGATGGGGCCGCGCTTGATCCAGCCGGTCGCGTAGACGCCGGGCACGAGCTGGTCGTCGTCGTCGAGCACCTGGCCCTCGTGGTTCGGGATCACACCGCGCTTCTCGTCGAACGGGATGCCGTCGAGTGGTGAGCCGAAGTAACCGACGGCACGGTAGATCGCCTGCATCGGAATGGTGCGCATCTCTCCGGTGCCCTCGACGCCACCGGCGCCGTCGGGGCGGGTGCGCTCGTAGGTGAAGCCGGTCACGCGGCCATCGGCGCCCTCGACCCGCACGGGCTTGGCGTAGAAGTGCAGGTGCAGGCGACGCGAAGCGCTGCCGGTCTCGCGCTGGCGCCACTGGTTCAGCACCTTGTCGATCACGAAGACCTGCTTGTTCGTCTTGATCGCCGTCTTGGACGCCTCGTCGTAGTCGAAGTCTTCGTCGTAGACGATCATGTCGACGTCGCGCAGCTCACCGAGCTCACGGAGCTCGAGCGGTGAGAACTTCACCTGCGCGGGGCCGCGACGCCCGAAGATGTGCACGTCGGTGACGGGAGACGCCTTGAGCACGTCGTAGACGTTCTCGGGGATCTCGGTCGGCAGCAGGTCGTCGGCGTGCTTCGCCAGCATGCGCGAGACGTCGAGAGCGACGTTGCCGACGCCGACGACGCCGATCGAGTGCGCGTCGAGGGGCCAGGTGCGCGGCACGTCGGGGTGGCCGTCGAACCACGAGACGAAGTCGGCGGCGCCGTAGCTGCCCTCGAGCTCGATGCCGGGGATGTCGAGGTCGGCGTCGGCGATCGCACCGGTGGAGAAGATCACCGCGTTGTAGTGCTTTTTGAGGTCGTCGAGGCTGATGTCGACGCCGTAGCGCACATTCCCGAAGATGCGGATGTCGCCGCGGTCGAGCACGTCGCGCAGCGCGTTGATGATGCCCTTGATGCGCGGGTGATCGGGGGCGACGCCGTAGCGCACCAGACCGTAGGGGGCCGGCAGCTGCTCGAACAGGTCGATCTGCACGTCGAACTGGCGTTCGGCCTTCAGGATGATGTCAGCGGCGTAGATACCGGCGGGGCCGGCTCCGACGATGGCAAGACGGAGGGTCGTCACGAATTGAGTCCTTCGGTGGTGGTGAAAAGGTGTGCGTGCTGAAGCGCGTGAGCGCTGGCGCTGATCGTTCGGAGCCGAGGATCCGACGGCTCGGCTCAGGCGGTCCGCTCCACGACGCGCTGAGCGAACCGTGTCAGGGCCTTTTTGACGGGCCCCTCGGGCAGCGGGGCGAGTGCGGCGACCGCCTCGTCGGCCCAGCGCTTCGCCTCGTCGTGCGTGCGACGGGTGACGTCGTGCTCGCGAAGCTGGCGGACCGTGTCGGCGAGATCGGCTTCACTGACCGCGCCCCCGGCCGTGGTGGCCTTGACGTTCGCCTCGATCTCGCTGAGGAGCGCCGACGAGTCGATGTCGGTCTGCGCCTCGACGCGGAGGTACATGAGCGGCAGTGTCTCGACGCCGGCGAGCAGGTCTGTGCCGGCGCGCTTGCCGGTCGTATCCGCCTGGGGCGACAGGTCGATGACGTCGTCGATGAGCTGGAAGGCGACGCCGATCTTCTCGCCGAAGTCGGAGACCGAACCGAGGTACTCGCGGGGAGCATTCGAGAACAGCACGCCGACCTTCGCGGCCATCGAGATGAGCGACCCGGTCTTGTCGGAGAGCACGTCGAGGTAATGGGCCACGGGATCGTCGTCGACGCGCGGGCCGATCGTCTCGTGGAGCTGACCGAGACAGAGGCGCTCGAAGGTCTGGGCCTGAAGCCGTATGGCCTCTTCGCCGAGGTCGGCGACGATGGTCGATGCGCGAGCGAACAGCAGGTCTCCGGTGAGGATCGCCACGTTGTTGCCCCAGCGAGACTGAGCGCTCGGAACTCCGCGGCGCATTGTCGCCTCGTCCATGACGTCGTCGTGGTACAGCGACGCGAGGTGGGTGATCTCGACGGCCTGCGCGGCCGACACGACCGAATCGGTGGCGCCGTCGCCGAGCTGCGAGATGAGAAGGGCGAGCGTCGGGCGAATACGTTTGCCGCCGGCAGCGAGCAGGTACCGGCTGGTCACGTCGGCGAGATCGTCACCAAAGGCCATCTCGACGAGCAGGCCCTCTTCGACTCGCTCGAGACCAGCGTCAATCGCCGCGACGAAACGGCGCTCCGACGCGGAGGAGAACAGTTTTTCGGCGAGGCCCAACGACGAGCTCAAGCCGGCGGTGCGGCGGGCCGCCGGTGCACTGGGTTTCACGGGTTCACCTTCGGTCGATCAGGCGTGGGGAGCCGACGACGGGCGACGGGTCGAGGAGGCAGGCTTGCGGCCGCGATGCAGGGCAACGATGCCGGCCGTGAGGTTGCGGTACGCCACGCGGGTGAAGCCGGCGCCGCGAAGCCACTGGCTCAGCACCTGCTGCTCGGGCCACTTCTCGATGGACTCGGCGAGGTAGCTGTAGGCCGGCGAGTTGCTGGAGGTGACTTTGGCGATGCCGGGCAGCACGTGCCGCAGGTACGCCTGGTAGCCGAAGCGGAGGCCGGCGAGGGGCGGAGTCGAGAACTCGCAGATGACCAGGCGGCCACCCGGCTTGAGCACACGGTACATCTCGGCCAGCGCCGTCTTGGGGCGGTTGACGTTGCGAAGGCCGAACGAGATCGTCACGGCGTCGAAAGTCTCGTCGGCGAAGGGGAGCTCTTCAGCGTCGCCGACAATGAACTCGAGGTGCGGCTGACGCTTGCGCCCGACCTCGACCATGCCAGCTGAGAAGTCGAGAGCGACGACCTCGGCCCCGGATTTGGCGATCGCGGCAGAGCTCGTGCCGGTGCCAGCGGCGATGTCGAGCACCTTCTCGCCCGCACCCGCACCGATCGCCTTTACGGTGGCAATACGCCAGAGCACGGCGTTGCCCGCGGAGAGGATGTCGTTGGTCACGTCGTAATGCGCAGCCACCCCATCGAACATGGAGGCAACCTGCTGCGGTTGCTTGTTCATATCGGCCTTGGTCACGGCTGCGATCTTACCGGCAGGGCCTGCACCCGGGCCGAGTGCAGGTGGCGCACGGCCGATGCACGACGAACGCCCAGGTCGACCGGACGGAACTCCGCGAGCGGCCCGAGGGAGCGTCGTTACGATGAGGGAGTGAAGCTCCACGTGTCGACAACCCGCATCGACGACATCGCCCCTTTCCTGGCCCACATCGACCCCCACGACCCCCTGCTATTCATCCGGCGGGGCGAAGGGATCGCCGGAATCGGCGAGGCCGTCCGGCTCGAGTTCTCCGGGCCGGAACGGATGCGTGAAGCGGCCGAGGCGTGGAGGCGGCTCGCCGCCGAGGCGAGTGTCGACGACGAGGTCGCCCTTGCGGGATCGGGCCTCGTAGGGTTCGGATCCTTCGCTTTCTCCGACGACTCGAGCGCGGTGAGCGTGCTCATCGTGCCGCAAATCATCCTCGGGCGGCGCGACGGCGTCGACTGGCTGACCCGGGTCGACGGCGCCGACTTCGGCGAGCGCTTCTCGCTCGGCGACGAGGTGCACCTGCAGCTCGACGAGCCGTCGTTCTCGGCCGACGCGTACGCCGCGTCCGTCGAGAGGGCGGTCGAGGCGATCGGGCGCGGCGAGGTGAGCAAGGTCGTTCTCGCGCGACCGCTCGACGCCGAGCTACCCGAGGGAGCCGACCTGCGTCGCATCGCCCGCGATCTGGCCTTCGCCTACCCCGACACCTACACGTTCGCCGTCGACGGCCTCATCGGCTCGAGCCCCGAGACCCTCATCCGCTCCGAGAAGGGCGAGCTCAGCGCCCGAGTTCTCGCCGGGAGCGCCGGCCGCGGAACGGACGCCGCCTCCGACGCCGCCGCCGCCCTCGCCCTCGCAACCTCACAGAAAGACCTCGACGAGCACGCATTCGCGCTCCGCAGTCTGCTGATGTCGCTCGACGGATACGCGTCTCGGATCCTGACCGGAGAATCGCCGTTCACCCTCAAGCTGCCGAACCTCTGGCATCTGGCGAGCGACGTCACCGGCCAGTTGACGGGCGACTCGAGCAGCCTCGACCTGATCGACGCGCTGCACCCCACCGCCGCCGTGGCCGGTACGCCGACGGCCGATGCTCTGCGCCTGATCGCCGCGCTGGAGCCCTTCGACCGCGGCCGCTACGCCGGCCCCGTCGGGTGGGTCGGCGCCGACGGCGACGGTGAGTGGGCAATCGCGCTGCGGTGCGCCCAGGTGGTCCGCGCCCCCGCTGGCGAGACGGCGACGATTCGCGCCTTCGCCGGTGCGGGTATCGTCGCGGAGTCGGAGGCCGGCCGCGAGGTCGCCGAGACGACGATGAAGTTCATGCCGATCGCCGACGCCCTCGGTTAGCGGGTCGCCCCGTCCGCCACTATGGAGCGGTCACACGTGATCGACGACGCGCCACGTCCCCAGCTCGTCGCGAGCCGCACCTTCTCGGTCTCGATATCGAAGTCGGCGGCCGGCCACTCGAGGTCGAGCCCGCGAAGAGCCCCGATCAGCAGCCGCTGTACGGCCACCCGAGCGAACCACTTCTTATCAGCCGGCACGACGAACCAGGGTGCCACCTCGGTCGACGTCTTCCGCAGAGCGATCTCGTACGCCTCCTGATACTCGTTCCAGACGAGCCGCTCGTCGACGTCGCCCGGGTTGTATTTCCAGAACTTGTCGGGGCGCTCGAGCCGCTCCCCCAGTCGAGCCTTCTGCTCATCGGACGAGATGTGCAGCATGACCTTCACGATCGTCGTCCCGGACGCCGCCACTTCCGCCTCGAACGCGTTGATCTCCTCGTAGCGGCTCTCGATGACCTCCGGGGCGACGAGCGAGCTAACCCGCCCGATGAGCACGTCTTCGTAGTGCGAGCGGTCGAAGACGCCGATCATTCCGGCATCGGGAAGCTGGTTGCGCATGCGCCAGAGGAAGTCGTGCGCGAGCTCCTCCTCGGTCGGACGCTTGAATGCGTGGTGCGCGACGCCCTGCGGGTCGACCGCTCCGACCACGTGGCGGACGATCCCGCCCTTGCCGGCGGTATCCATTGCCTGCAGCACCAGCAGCACGCTCTTCCCGCCGCTCGCGCGCGAGTCGGCGAACAACTTCTCCTGGAGCTGGGACAGCTGCTCGGCCCCTGATTCGAGCGCCTGCACTCCGTACTTCTTGTCACCGTCGAATCCCGGGGTCGAGCCCGGATCGATATCGGCGAGGCGCACGTCGGCGCCCACTCGAAGAGACTCGGCCGGCTCGGTCTTCCATGTCTTTGCCATGCGGCGACTCTATGCCCGGCACCCGACCGCGCCCCGACCCGACCCCACGCGAACCCAAACGACGAAGAGACCAGGATCCGATGAGCGTCACCGAGCGAGCGGTACCTCGATCAGCACCGGTCCGCGCGACCCGGCCAGCGCCTGCTCCAGCTCGCCGCGGGTGGATACCCGCACGTACTCCCAGCCGTAGGCCTGGGCGAGTTTGTCGAACGAGGCGACCTGAGGCGTCAGCTGCACCCTGGTCATCAGAGCTTCCGGGGCAACGCCCGCGACCTCGAGCCCGTCGAAGATGGTGCCGCCGGAGTCGTTTCCGACGATCACCTGGATCCTCGGCTTCGCCTCGCCGACACCGAACAGGAGCGACCCCGCATCGTGCAGCAGCGTCAGGTCTCCAACGAGCACCCGCGTGATCCCGCCCGCGCCATCTGCCCACTCTTGAGCGGAGGCGCCACTGGTGCCGCCGGCCTGCGCCGCGAGACCGATGCCGGTGGCTGTCGCGATGGTGCCGTCGATCCCTGCGAGGCCGCGGTTCGCGTGGACGGCGATCCTCTTGCCGGCGACGTGCACGTCGGCCTCGCGGATCAGTCGCGACGCCCCGAGGACGAGCCGGTCGTGCGGCCAGGTGAGCCGCCACAGCGCCTCGACGAGTGCACGCCGCGTGACCGGTCGCCGGATCGCCTCCACCTCACCCCGAAGGAACTGCGCCCGGGAGGCGCTGTCTTCGGCAACAGCCGCCTCGAGGTCGGGGGCGGTCTCGTCGTCGTCGAGCTGGGCCCGGCCGGTGTGAACCCAGGATCCGACCCACCCGCGATGGGCACGGTCGTCCGGGTCGTGCGCGCCGCTCGTGACCTCGACGGCGTCGATCACCGTCGCGCTCCTGCTCGGGTCGTACGCCTCCGGCACCCCGCCGCGCACCACGATCACCTCGACGCCCTCGCGCTTCAGCAGCGCCGGGATCTGTCGCGTCAGCGTCGGATGCCCGAAGACGACCACGCGCCGGACGGCGCCGCCGAAGCCCACGTCGTCGAGCAGCAGGCGGTAGGCGGGCACGAGGTTCGGGCCGAATCGTGCACCGCTCGAGACCTCGGCGACGAGCGGAGCGCCGAGCAGGCGGGCGGTCTCTTCGGCGACGGGCCCGGCCGCGTGGCCGGCCACCACGACGGTGGCCGGGTCTGCATCGACCTCGAGCGCGAAGGGTGTGTGGGATGCGGGGAGGGTGGGCGCGGATCCTGCGTTCTGGCCGTGTTTCTGGGTCTGGTTGCTTGCTCGGCTCTGCTCTCGCGCCTCGGGAAGCGTTGTGACCGGGGCGGAGAGCGGCTCGCGGAAGGCGATGTTGAGCTGGACGGGGCCGGGGGCGACGGGGTAACCGGGCGAACTGGAGCGCCCGAGGGCCGCCGACATCGACTCGCTCACCAGCTGGCGGACGGCGTCGGCGTCGACACCGGTGTCGGACGGGGCCTCGAGGTCACGGAGCAACCGCAGCGACTCGCCGAACAGGGCCGACTGGTGGGTTGTCTGGTTCGAGCCGATTCCGCGCATCTCGGTGGGGCGATCGGCCGTCAGCAGCAGGAGGGGGACCCCCGAGTGGTGAGCTTCGAGGACGGCCGGATGCAGGTTCGCCACCGCGGTGCCGGACGTCGTCACCACGGCCGTGGGGATTCCGCTCTCGATGGCGAGACCCAACGCGAGAAAACCGGCCGACCGCTCGTCGATGCGCACGTGCAGGCGGAGACGCCCCGCCGCCTCGAACTCCGCGGCCGCGAGAGCCAGGGCCTGAGACCGGGATCCGGGGCTGAGCACGACATCGCGAACGCCAGCGGATTCGAGCTCAGCCAGAAGGAGGACGGCGAAATCGGTCGCGGGGCTGCCGCTCGGAGCAGGGAGGGTGGGCACGTCATCAGTGTGCCACCCGGTGGTGGAGGGACGGTCAGCGCGTGGGCTTGCCCGGGCCGTCATCATCGCGCTCGGCCAGCTCCTCTTCGAGCTTGCGGATGCGTTCGTCGAGCGACTCCCGCTCACGGTCGCTCACCGGTGCCGCAGCCCGACCGAGAAAGTCGGGGTCGTCGTCGGGGGCGATCAGGCGCGGGCTGTCGGCGCGGCCCGCCTTGCCGAGCAACAACCACAGGACGGCGCCGATCACCGGCAGAACCACGATGAGGAGTGCCCAGATCGGTTTGGTCAGCGAACGCATACGCTGTCGCTCGGTGAAAGCGCAATCGACCAGGGCATAGACGATGAAGGCGACCGCAGCCACCAGAAGAACGATCAGCCCTTTGACCATGCCGTGAGCCTAGGCGGGGCACCTGAGAGAGTCGCTCGAAGGGGGCGCAAAATCGCCTGACCTAGACTGCTCCACGTGAAAGCTGCTCTTCTCTACACGGGTGCCCGCATCGGGCTGTTCGCGGTCCTCTTCGCCGTTCTGAGCCTCGTGCCGGTGTTCACCGTCTACGTCGCCGCGGGCGTTGCCGCAGTGCTCGCGCTGTTGATCTCGTACATCTTCTTTGGCCGGCTTCGCGCGGGCGTTGCCGAGAACCTCGCCAAGCGCCGTGAGGCTCCCGCACGCGACGACGACGCCGACGCCGAAGACGCCGGGCTCGACCGCAAGCCGGCTCGTCGCGCTGCGCCGTCAGAAGAGGACTAGCGGCCGCGGGTTGTGACCGTATGGCTTTGCTAACCGTTTCACGCACCACTTACCGAAAAATCAGTACGCACTGCGTGAATCGGTTAGCGCAGCGGCGTCGCGCTGTGAGTCAGCCGAGCTGCAAAAAGAACATCACGGCCGCCAGCGCGAGCGAGAAGGCCAGCGCTGAGAACGACGACAGCTTCAGAGCGAGGATCATCTCTTTCGGCGTCTTCGCTGTCACGCCGATGATGAGCGCGGGAAGCGTCAGGATCAACGTGAAGTAGACATAGCCGCCACCAACGTAGAGTGCGACGAAGTAGGTCAGCAGCACGTAAGGCACCAGCAGGAAGAGCGCGTAGACGATCCGTGCGCCGCGCGCACCCAGGAGTACGGCTAGCGTGCGCTTACCGGCCTGGGCGTCTTGGGGGATGTCGCGGATGTTGTTGATCATCAGCACGGCGCACGAGAAGAGGCCGATCATCACCGCCATGACCCACCCAAGCTCGGTGACACGGTGTTGTTGCACAAACTCGGTGCCGAGAGTCGCGACCAGGCCGAAGAAGACGAACACAAAGATCTCGCCCATCGCGTTGTAACCGTAGGGGCGCTTGCCCCCGGTGTAGAACCACGCGGCGATCACACAGACCGCGCCCACGAGGAGCAGCCACCAGAACTGGGTGACAACCACGATGGCGATTCCCGCGAGAGCGGCGACGCCGAATGAGACGAACGCGACGTTGCGAACACGCCTGGGATTGGCGACGCCACCCCCGGTGAGACGGGCCGGTCCCACGCGATACTTGTCGGTGCCGCGGATGCCGTCGGAATAGTCGTTGGCGTAGTTGACGCCGATCTGCAGGAACAGCGCGACCACTAGGCAGAGGACTGCGAGCGGCCAGTCGAACGCATTGGACTGGTTGGCGGCCGCACTGCCGAGAGCGACCGGTGCGATGGCGAGCGTGAGGGTGCGGGGGCGGGCTCCCGCGATCCAATCGCTGGCCGTCGCCTTTCGCACCGGAACGCGGCCCGGTCGCCCGCCCGGACGACCGGCGGGTTTGCGCGTGGACTTGCTCTTCGACTTCGACTGGGACACGCCGGAAGTTTACCGTCGCGGGGTAGCAGGCAAGCACCGCAGAAGTTACGGGTGCCGCTGAATTCAGGCTCGGCGGCGGCCCGACACGAGTCAGCCGCCCGACGCCGCCCGAGCCTCGGCCCGGTCGACCGCCTCGCGCAGAAAGAGGCCGAGCGCGGGCCCGAGCGTCGCGGTGTACTGCGGCGCGAGGTGGTTGTAGTCGCGGTAGACCTTAACGCCACCGACCTCGACCTTGCACTCGTCGTAGTCGCAGAGGCGGTCGGTCGTGGTGAAGATCGGCGCGACGCCGCGCTGCGCCTGAACTCGCGCCGAGAGCGCCTGCAGGGGCGCGATCTGGTCGAGCGCCTCGTCGCGGGGCGAGGCGCAGGAGCGTGCCGAGCCGCCGGGCGCCTCCAGGCACGCACCGGGGTCGTAGTGAAGTCGGGGATTGTCACGGATCGCCGCGATCTCGCCGGTCGACCTCGACGTCTGGTCGATCCAGTTCTCGTAGGCGTCTACCCAGACCTTCTTCTGCGAAGACTCGGAGAGCACCGCGCCCTCCGTCGAGCGAATCCGCCCGAGGTAGGCCTCGGCCTGCGAGATCACGACCGCCGTCGGGTGCAGGTCAGCGACCACACGCGCCGTCTCGTCGCGGAACTGCTGACACCCCGCGGGCGCCTTGCCGGTCGTCATGACCGTCGTCACGTCGATCGCCGGACAGGCGCTCTGCCAGCGGTAGACGAGGCGGATCCTCTCGCGCCGGGCCGCCTCGCCGAGAGCCGCCTCGAAATGGCCGGCATGGGAGTCGCCGACGACGACCACCACGGTCGAGCTCGTCACATCGCCCAGGATGCAGAGAGGAACCCCCGACGCCGATTTCTCTGTCGAGAGGCACGCGTCGGACGGCAGCTCGACCGACGAAGTCGCGGCGAGTTGCTCTGCCGCCTCAGCGGCCGATCGCCCCTGAAACCAGGTGGCGCCCGAAAAGACGCCCGCCACCAGCACGAAGGCGCCGGCTGCGACGAACGAGAGCCGCGCCGAGCGGGCGAGAGGCGGAGCGAACCGGACTGGGTTCTCAAAGAAGGCATAGGTCGACGCGCCGACGACGAGAGCGAGAAGGCCCGCGGCGACGGGAATCCAGGGCGATTCGGCGCGCAGGGCCACGGGCAGGAGAACGATGAGCGGCCAATGCCAGAGATACCAGGAGTACGACACCGTGCCGAGAAAACGGAGCGGCCGCGCCTCGAGCACCCGCGTGGGTAGAGCCGTCGAGCGCAAGGGCGGACCCAGACCGCCAACGATCACCAGCAGTGTGGCCGCGACGGGAAGAATCGCGGCCACACCCGGGTAGGGAGCATCAGACGGCAGCCCGACAACGATCGCCACGAGGCCGAGCACCCCGGCGCCGCCGCAGACCGCGCGAACCACGCCCGACCCGATCAGGCCGACGGGAACGAGCGCGAGGAGGCCGGCGAGTGCGAACTCCCAGGCGCGGGTGGGGAGCAGGTAAAAGGCCGCTTGCGGGTGGGAGGTCGTCGCAAAAGCCGACAGGGCAAAGGATCCGGCCCCGACGACCCCGAACACCGCCGCGAGAGCCACTCGTGGCCGGCATCCGGCCCGCACGGCCACGCCCACCACGGCGAGGAGCAGCACGGGCCACACGAGGTAGAACTGTTCTTCGACGCTCAGCGACCAGGTGTGGAGGTAGGGCTGCGGCACCATCAGGTCGTGGGTGAAGTAGTCATCTGACTGACGGGCGAAGAAGAAGTTCGACACGAAGAGCAGCCCCGCACCCGCCTGCTTGCCGACCGACAGCCAATTGACCGGCGGGAGAAAGAGCAGCGCCAGGGGCAGGGTCAAGACGATCATCAGCGCGGCCGCAGGCACGAGGCGGCGGAGTCGCTTAGCCCAGAAGCGGCCGAGGTGGAGGCGGCCGGTCGTCTCGAGCTCGCGGAGGAGCTGCCCCGTGATGAGAAAGCCCGAGATGACGAAGAAGACGTCGACTCCTACGAAGCCGCCGGTGAACCCGGGCACTCCGGCATGGAAGGCGACGACCGGGACGATGGCGAGCGCGCGGAGGCCAGTGATGTCGTGCCGCATCGCTCTCTGGTGCATGCCATCCCCCTCGCGCTCGATCAGCTCAGTGGGTATGCATTATGTCACCTATCTCATGCGAAAAACGCAAGCTGTACGCGGTCAGGCTTGCCACTCGGCAGCAGCGGAATGGAGTCGACGACGACGAGACGATCGGGTGCAGCCGATCGGCCTACGACCGAGGTCACGGCCGCCCGAAGAGCGGCGAGGTCGATCGGAGGCGCGACCGCGACCACGACGGGCACCTCGCCCCAGCGCTCCGACGGCGCCCTGACCACGACTGCGTCGGCGAACCCCGGCAACTCGCGGACGGCGCGCTCGACCACGCCGAGCGAGACCTTCTCGCCGCCCGAGATGATCACGTCGTCGAGTCGGCCGATCACGCTGACCCTGCCGTCGGGGCCGACGGATCCTGCGTCTCCGGTGCGATACCACCGCCGCCCCTCGCGCTCGACGAAGGCAGCCTCGGTGCGAGCGGGATCGCGCAGGTAGTACTCGGCGAGGGTCGGCCCGGAGAGCTCGAGCTGGCCGTCGACCACCGCGGCCCGTGTCTGGCCGACCGGAACGCCGTCGTAGACGCACCCGCCGCTGGTCTCGCTCGACCCGTAGGTACGCACGACCCGCACACCGGCCTTTTCAGCACGGGCCAGCAGCGCCGCGGGCGTGGCCTGACCACCGACGAGGACCGCGTCGAAGCGGCCGAGGATCCGCTGGCCCGCCCGATCGACCTCGGCGAGATCGAGCACACGGCCGAGCTGAGCGGGCACCAGCGACGTGTAGCGGACCGTATGAGTGAGACTCGCCGCCGCGTCGAGAAACGCCTGCGGATCAAAGTGCCCCACCGGCAGGAGCGCCGGCTCGGTGTCGGCGGCGATCGACCGGACCAGCACGTTGAGCCCCGCGACGTAATGCCCTGGCAGAGCCAGGACCCACTGCCCCGGGCCACTGAGAGCCGCATCGGCCGCCGCAGCGCCGGAGAGCAGGGCACCGGCCGAGAGGGCTACACGCTTCGCCTGCCCGGTGGAGCCGCTCGTCTCGATGACGACCGCGACGCGCTTCTCGACCTTTGCCGGAAGGTCGACCGGCACCGAGTCGTCGATGCGGGGGTTGATCGCCGGTCCGCCCGACAGCGCGGTACGCAGCGCGACCATCACTGCCTGTGGTGAGCGCGCGTCGATCGCCAGGAGCTCGTGCGTCACAGCGCGACCGCGCTCACGTCAGAACTGCCAGGGGTAGGGCGACCAGTCGGGCGAGCGCTTCTCAAGGAACGCGTCGCGCCCCTCGACCGCCTCGTCGGTGCCGTATGCCAACCGCGTGGCCTCGCCGGCGAACACCTGCTGGCCGACCATGCCGTCGTCGACGGCGTTGAACGAGAACTTCAGCATGCGGATCGCCGTCGGCGACTTGCCCATGATGGTCCGGGCCCAGCGGAGAGCCTCGACTTCGAGGTCTTTGTGATCGACGACGGCGTTGACGGCACCCATCTCGTAGGCACGCTGGGCCGAGTACTCCTGGGCCAGGAAGAACACCTCGCGGGCCAGCTTTTGGCCGATCTGCCGGGCGTAGTAGGCGCTGCCGTAGCCGCCGTCGAACGAGCCGACGTCGGCGTCGGTCTGCTTGAACCGACCGTGCTCGCGACTGGCGATCGTCAGGTCGGCCACAGCGTGCAGGGAGTGGCCGCCGCCCGCGGCCCAGCCCGGAACGACGGCGATGACGACCTTCGGCATGGTGCGCATGAGCCGCTGCACCTCGAGGATGTGCAGGCGGCCGTTGCGGGCGGGGTCGGGTTTGAGGGCCTCATCGCCTTCGTACTTGTAACCGTCTCGCCCCCGGATCCTCTGGTCGCCGCCCGAGCAGAACGCCCAGCCGCCGTCTTTCGCGCTGGGGCCATTGCCGGTGAGCAGTACGACGCCGATCTTCGGGTTCATGCGCGCGTCATCGAGAGCGCGGTAGAGCTCGTCGACCGTATGCGGCCGGAAGGCGTTGCGCACCTCGGGGCGGTCGAACGCGATGCGCGCGACCTGGCCGTTCACGTCGTGGTGGTACGTGATGTCGGTGAGCTCACCCGCTCCCGGCGCCTCTCGCCACTCGGTCGGATCGAACAGGTCGGAGACGGTGTCGCTCATGCCGCCAGCCTATCGACCGGGGCCGAGTGGAAGACTCGGGGCATGCTCCCCTCCCCTCCGCCGCTGCCCCCGCTCGGCGACCTCACCCGCGACGCCTTCGTGGTCGCCCTGCCGCTCCGCAATCGCTTTCGCGGGGTCGACGTGCGCGAGGCGCTTCTCGTCGAGGGGCCGAACGGCTGGACCGAGTTCAGCCCGTTCGTCGAGTACGACGCCAACGAGGCCTCGTCGTGGCTCGCCGCGACCGTCGACTTCGGCTGGGGCCACCTGCCTGAACCGCTGCGGACGAGGATCCCGGTCAACGCCACTCTCCCCGCCGTCGCGGCCGACCTGGTGCCCTCGATCCTCGCCCGCTACCCCGGCTGCCGCACCGTGAAGGTCAAGGTAGCCGAACCCGGCCAGACCCTCGCCGACGACGTCGCACGGGTCGCAGCAGCACGCGAGTTCGTCGGGCCCGGTGGGCGCGTGCGCGTCGACGCCAACATGCACTGGACGGTAAACGAGACTCTTCGCGCCTTGGAGGCGCTCGCGCCGTTCGACCTGGAATACGTGGAGCAGCCGTGCCGAACCATCGCCGAGTTGGCCGCCGTGCGTGCCGCAGAAACGGGCGTCCCGGTCGCCGCCGACGAGAGCGTGCGCAAAGCTGCCGACCCGCTCGCGGTCGCTCGCGCCGGCGCCGCCGACCTGCTCGTGATCAAGGCGCAACCGCTGGGCGGGGTGACCGCAGCGTCGAGCATCGTCGAGGAAGCCGGGTTGCCCGTCGTCGTCTCGAGTGCGATCGACACGTCGGTCGGGCTGTCGATGGGGGCCCACCTCGCCGCTGCCGTGCCGACCCTCGACCATGACTGCGGGCTCGGCACCGCGGCCATGCTCACCGCCGACGTCTCGCGCGAGCCGCTGCTGCCGGAGAGCGGCGGCATCGACGTGCGACGGGTCGACGTCGATGTCGACCTGCTGCGGGCCTCCGCCGCTCCGGTCGAGCGCCGGGCGTGGTGGCTCGACCGGGTGCGGGCGGCGTACGAGGTGCTCGAGGCGCGCTAGACCCGCACAGTCGGCACAAACATCTGCCCTAGGAGCGGTGTTTGTGCCGAATGTGCGGGTCTGTGCCGGTCGCGAAGGCTTCGGTCTACAGCCCGGAGTAGGCGTGCAGACCCTTGAAGAACAGGTTCACGATCGAGAAGTTGAACATCACCGCGGCGAAGCCGACCAGCGACAGCCACGACGACCGAGCGCCGCGCCAGCCACGAGTAGCCCGGGCGTGGATGTAGCCGGCGTAGATGACCCAGATGATGAAGGTCCAGACCTCTTTTGTATCCCAGCCCCAGTATCGGCCCCAAGCCTTCTCGGCCCAGACGGCGCCGGCGATGAGCGTGAAGGTCCAGAGCACGAAGCCGACGAGGGCGATGCGGTAGGCCAGGTCTTCGAGGCGCTCGGCCCCGGGGAGGGTGTCGAACAGCTTGATGCCGGCGTTCTTCGACGCCTCGCGACGCTCCTGGATGATCTGCGCCGCAGAGAGCCCACCGGCGATGGCGAAGAACGCCGTGCCGAGACACGCGACAAATACGTGGATGACGAGCCAGTACGACTGCAGGGCCGGCACGAGCGGGCTGACCGTCACGTAGAAGTTGACCACCGCGACGCCCAGCAGGATCAGGTTAAGGCCCATCACGTAGGCGCCCAGATAGCGAAGGTCGACGAAGAGGTTGACCAGCAGGAAGACACCAACGATGAGAGCCGTGCCGGTGAGGCCGAACTCGAACATGTTGGCCCACGGCACACGACCCGCGGCGAGACCGCGGAAGACGACGGAGGCGATGTGCACGGCGAGCCCGAGCACCATCATCGAGATGCCGATGCGCTCGAACTTCGACGAGCGGCGGGCCGTCTCACCGGGCTCGGTGACATCGGTGCGCTCAAGGAGGAGAGTGCCCCCGGCGCTGCCGGTGGATCCTGCGCTAGCGCTAGCGCCGGCCAGTGCCGACTGACGCGACTGCGCCTTGAGTGCCGCCGTCGCAGCGATCTGAGCGTCGCCCGAGCGCTTGGCGAGGTCGAGTGCGAACGCGATGAACGCGATCACGTAGATCGCGATCGCCGAGTAGGCCGCGTAGAGGCACAGGGTCGAGAATTCTGCTGACGTCACGATGACACCTTACGTCGATCCGAGGCCGTCTTCGGGGTGAGTGCGGCCAGATGTTTCTTGGCGAGATCGTCGACTGCTCTCTCGAGCGTCGGGTCTTCTCCGCGGGCGAGACCCGCGTATTCAATTCGGAGCCCGTCGTCGCCCTGAACGGCCTTGACCCAGACGCGCCGACGCGGCACGAACAGGCCGGTCAGCAGGCCGAGGACGATGAGGATCGCAAAGACGAGCACGTAGATCTGCGTGGGGTCGTGGTGGATGTCGAGAGACACGAACCGCTTGACGTCGTTGAACTGCACCGAACCGAGGCCGTTCGGGAGTTTGACGGTCTGGCCGGGCTCGAGAGTGAGTGGTTTCTCGATGGCGTTGCTGCCCGTCGCGGCAATCGGCTTGAGCCCAACCGTGTCGAGTTCGTAGACCGAGCGCGGAACCCCGTCGTCGAGGCCGAGGTCGCCCGCATAGACGCTGAGCGTGAGCTTGGGGTTGATGTCGTCGGGGTAGTTCGAGGCCAGCGCCCCACTCGAGAGTTTGGTGGCGCTCGGGTAGAAGAACCCGATCATTCCGAGCTGAGTCGGTTTGGCGTCCGGCACTTTGATGACACCGAGCGAGGTCAGGTTGGAATCCTGCGGAAGGAACGGGATCGTGTCTTTCAGGGCGATGTTGCCCTCGCCGTCGCGCACCGTCACGTCGACCGCATAGCCGTTGCCGAGCAGGTAGACGTTCGATCCGCCGATAGAGAGGGGGTCGTTCACCTTGATCGTCGTCTTCTTGCTCGCCTGGCCGGGCTGCGAGGTCGTGACGTAGGTCGTGTAGTCGGTGGGCGTGCCGATCGCGTCGATGATCTTGTCTTCGTACTTGACGGTGAACTTGTCGATCGCGATGTTGAACGGCTTGAGCTGAGAGTCGGAGAAGAAGCGGCCCGGGTTGAAGGAGTCGTACGAGCCCAGGACGTTCGAGAACGTCTGCCCCTCGACGACCACACGCTGACCGGTGTAGCCGAAGCCGCCGCCGATACCGACCGTGACGAGCACTCCGAGCAGGGCCGTGTGGAAGACCAGGTTTCCGGTTTCGCGCAGGTAACCGCGCTCGGCGCTGACCGAGTCGCCGTAAACGCGGGTGCGGTAGCCGGCGCGGCGAAGGTGCTGGCGGGCCGTGGCGACCGCGATCTCGGCCGAGACGGGTGCCGCGTCGCCGGTGGCAGTGGGAGCCTGGTGCGTCTGGAATCCGGCCAAGCGCGACAACCGCGCCGGAGTCTTGGGCGGCGCCGAGCGGAGAGCCTCGAGGTGGTGCTTCACGCGCGGGATGATGCAGCCGACGAGCGAGATGAACAGCAGCAGGTAGACGGCCGAGAACCACGGGGTGGTGAATGTCGAGAAGAGCCCGAGCTTGTCGAGGATCGGGTACAGCTGCGGGTGGTCGGTCTTGTACTGGACGACGCCGTTGGGGTCGGACGACGTCTGCGGCACCAGCGAACCCGGCACGGCCGCCAGGGCGAGCAGCATGAGGAGGAGCAGCGCCGTGCGCATGCTCGTGAGCTGTCGCCAGAAGAAGCGGAGATAACCGACCAATCCGAGCTTCGGCTGCGTGATGCTGGAGTCGGACTCGACCTGCTCGACGGAGTCGATGTGGTCGCTCGGCCGAAGCGGGTCGGCCCGCTCGTCGGTGCGGTCGGAGTTGCCGTCGACCTGAGGCTCCGCGGGATCGACCGGCCCGTTCGAATCAGACGACCGTGCCATAGCTGGAGATCACCACCCCGAGGCGCGACATGAGGTCACTCCAGACCCCGGCGACCATGAGAACTCCGATGACCACGAGAAGGGTGCCTCCCACAAGGTTGACGGCACGAACGTGCCTTTTGACGAATGCGATCGTGCGCGTCATCCAGCCGAGGCCGAGCGCGACGAATAGGAACGGGAGCCCAAGCCCCAAGCAGTAGAAGAGCCCCAGCAGGAACCCTTGCCCGGCCGACCCGGAATTAAGCGACAGAGCCGTGATGGCCGTGAGCGTCGGGCCGAGGCAGGGGCTCCAGCCGAGGCCGAAGACGACACCGAGCAACGGGGCGCCCGCGAGGCCGACCTTCGGGCTGATGCGAAGCTTCGCGGTCCGCTGGAAGAAGGGGAAGTTGCCGATAAAGACGAGCCCCATGACGATCACGACGACACCGAGGATCCGGGTGATCACGTTCCGCCACTCGAGAAACCAGAATCCGAGCACACCCGCCGCGGTATTGAACGCCACGAACACCAGCGTGAAACCCAGCACGAAGAGGACGACCCCGAGCACGAGACGGCCTCGGTCTTTTCGGCGACCCGTGGGATCCTGCGCTCCGCTCTGCAGACCCCCGATGTAGCCGAGGTAACCGGGCACGAGCGGGAGCACGCACGGCGACACGAACGAGATGATGCCCGCGAGCACGGCCACGGGAAGCGCTACCAGCAGCTGGCCGCTCGTGACCGCCTCGAAGAAGGGGTTGCCCTGATACACCTAGTTCTTCTCTGCGAGCGTGTCGCTGATCAGGGTGTTCAAGACGCCCTTGTCGGCCTCGCCGAGGATGCTCGACGCGACACGCCCCTTCTTGTCGAGCACGATCGTCGTGGGCGTGGCGTTGGCGCTGCCCCGGGCTCCGGCCAGCGCGAGCTGCACCGTGGCGTTGCCCGAGTCGACGACGGACGGGTAGGTCATCTTGAAGGATCGGGCGAAGGCGCGAGCGGTGTCTTTCTCGTCGCGCACGTTGACGCCGATGAACTGCACGCCCTGATCGGCGTACTTCTTGCTGAGCGACTCGAGGTCGGGGGCCTCGACCCGGCACGGCGGGCACGAGGCGTACCAGAAGTTGAGCACGACCACCTTGCCCTCGTAGGTCGAGCGCGAGATCGAGGCGTCTTCGTCGGTCGTGGCAGTGAACTCGACGGGCTGCTTGCGGTCGGCGGGTTCGATCTCGGTGATCGTGCCGTCGCCCGAGATGTAGTTCTTGTTCGAGCCGCTCTGGTACTGCGAGAGCAGGTTGCTCGAGGAGCAGCCGGTCAGGCCGAGGGCGAGAGCAGCAGCCACAGCGGAGAGACGGACGAGGGTCGAGGGGCGTTTCGGAATCACACGGCTCCAGAATCGAGGGCGGAAGTCTGCAGGGCGGCGGCCGGCTCGCGATAGCCCACCTCGACGAACGCGTCGTCGCGGTGCTCGAGCGTCGTGATGCTCGACAGGGTGCACCGGCGATGGCGAGGGTCGTGGAAGAGTCTCTGGCCGGCAAGGCTTCGGTGGACCATCCAGATGGGCAGCTGGTGGCTGACGAGAACGACGTCGCCGGAGTCGACACTGCGCCAGGCCGTGTCGACGGCCGCCAGCATGCGAGCGGCGATGCTCACATAGGCCTCACCCCAGCTGGGCTTGAGCGGATTCGCGATCCAGGGCCACTCGCTCGGACGCGTAAGAGCCTTCGTGAAGCCGCCCGCCCGCCCCTCGAATTTGTTCGTCGGCTCGATCAGGCGCTCGTCGGTCAGGATCTCACGGTCGAAGAGCCGAGCCCATGGTGCCGCCGACTCTTGCGTGCGCTGCAGGGGGCTGGCGATGATCGCCGCGACCGGGGCGCCCTCCACCTTCAGCGCCTCGGCGCTCATCTCGGCCATTCGATGGCCGAGCTCGGAGAGCCCGAAGCCCTCGATGCGCCCGTAGAGGACGCCGTCGGGGTTGAACACCTCGCCATGACGGACGAGGTGGATCTGGTTCGCGGGCACGGCATCCAGTGTAGATTGCGCGACTCGTCACACCTCCCACCAGGGTTTTCCACAGGGAGGACCTTGCTCGGCGTCGAGAGAGTCAGCCCTACCGTAAACTCAGGGCTCGTGACTGAACGCACCCTTATCAAAGACCTTGCTGCCTCCTCCGACGGGCCCGTGTCGGTGTCCGGATGGGTCGAGACGGTCCGCGATCAGAAGAAGGTGCAGTTCGTCGTCCTCCGCGATGAGTCCGGCGCCGTTCAGCTGGTGTCGCCCCGCTCGTTCGACGACGAAGGCGCGGCCATCGCCACCGCCGTCTCCGAGACCATCTCCTCGCTCTCGCAGGGCACCTTCCTCACGGCCACCGGCGAGCTGAAGCACGACGAGCGCGTCAAGCTCGGCGGGGTCGAGGTCAAGCTCGACGGTCTCGATGTGGCCGCGCTCGCCATCCCCGAGACCCCGATCGCCGACGACTCGGGCATCGACAAGCGTATGGACTGGCGTTTTCTCGACCTCCGCGTGCCGAAGAACGCCCTGATCTTCAAGATTCAGACCACCTTCCTCCACGCGCTCCGCACCTACTGGGTCGAGCACGACTTCGTCGAGGTGCAGACCCCCAAGCTCATGGCCTCGGCGAGCGAGTCGAAGGCCGAACTCTTCCGCGTCGAGTACTTCGAGGGCAGCGCGTTCCTCTCGCAGAGCCCCCAGTTCTTCAAGCAGATGGCGCAGTCGGCCGGTTTCGGCAAGATCTTCGAGGTCGGCCCCGCGTTCCGCGCCGACCCGTCGTTCACCAGCCGCCACGCCACCGAGTTCACCTCGATCGACGCCGAGGTCAGCTGGATCGAGTCGCACGAAGACGTCATGAAGCTGCACGAAGAGCTCATAGTCGCTGGCTTCCAGGCTGTCGCCGACAAGCACGGCGCCGCGATCAAAGAGCTGTTCGACATCGACCTGGTCGTGCCGACCGTGCCGTTCCCGCGCATCCCGCTGGCGGAGGCCAAAGAGATCGTGGCCTCGCGCGGCTATGAGGTGCCCCGCGCCGACGACGACATGGACCCCGAGGGCGAACGTCAGATCGCGGCCTACGTGAAAGAGACGTATGGGCACGAGTTCGTCTTCCTTACCGACTACGCCTCGAGCATCCGGCCGTTCTATCACATGCGGCACGAGGGCGATGCGTCGCTCACCAACAGCTACGACCTCATCTTCAACGGCACCGAAATCTCGACGGGAGCCCAGCGCGAGCACCGCATCGACGTGCTCGAAGAGCAGGCACGCTCCAAGGGCCTCGAGCCCGAAGAGCTGTCGGGCTACCTCGAATTCTTCCGCTATGGCGTGCCCTCGCACGGTGGCTTCGGCATGGGCCTCGCGCGCGTGCTGATGCTGATGCTGCACCTGCCGAACCTGCGAGAGACGACGTTCCTGTTCCGCGGGCCGACGCGGCTCGAGCCGTAGGTCGCCGGCGGCTCATACGCCGAGAGTGCACAAAACGCCCTCCCGCTTCGGCGCGGGGGCGTTTTGCGTCCTCTCGGTTGGCGTGCCGCGGCTTGCGCGGCGCTGCAGGGCCGCGAGATGGCCGAATCTCCGCGAAAACAGCCCGCGGCCGGTAGTTCAGGCCACTTCGCGGGTCGCGCCGAGCTGAACCTGCGCCGAGATCGCAGAAGAGGTCGCCTGCACCCGACGCCAAGTGCGATCTCGGAACGGCGCTGGCGGCGTCAGCGGCCGGCACCCGCAGCGGCCGGCACCGCTCAGTACTCGTAGTCGATCGCGGCCCGACCCGACACGAGGGAGCGCACGAGCGCAGCGACCTCGAGATGATCGGGGTGGTTCTGGTATTCGTCGAGCCCCTCGAAGTCGTCGAAATCGGCGACGACCGCGAGGTCGCCGTTCTTGTCGGGGTAGGCGCCGTTCAGCCCGACTGTCAGCGACCGGATCGACCCGATGCGCCCGACCAGGCCGGTGAGCGCCGAGGTGATGCGCGCGATCGCTTCGGCCTTCTCCGTCTCGTCGGTTGCGGCAATGCTCCAGATGACGATGTGCTTGACACTCATGAATCGGCCTTTCCGTTCGCCGGAGACGAAGACGAGGGTGCGGCGGCACGAAGAGCGGTACGGAGCCGCTCGGGGTCGACCCGCCAGATGGTGTGGACGCGGCCGTCGATCAGCACGACCGGAATTTCTTCGGCGTACTCGTCGGCCAGTGACGGATCGTCGAGGATCGACAGTTCGTCGTAGTCGCGGGCCCCACGGAACTCGACCTCGTCAAGAACGGCCTCGAGGGCCAGCCGGGCGTCATCGCAGAGATGACAGCCGGGCTTCGTGAGGAGAGTGACGTGGGGAACGGGCACTCCCCCAGCGTACCGCCGAGCCCGGCACGTGCCCCGAGCACCGAGTGCCGAGCCCCAGCACCGTGCCCGGATCACCAAGTGCCGCCTATTGCACGCTGCAGCCCGGCACCGGCGGCATTAGGCGGCACTCGGCAAGGGGCTCGCGGCCCATGCGACCACGGGGCGGAGATGGCCCGCACCCGAGCCCGGCACGCAAAACGGCCGCCACCCGAAGGTGACGACCGAATAGCGAAGCTCTAAGACGTGCTCAGCGCTCTACTTCTTGTTGCGACGCTGGTGACGAGTCTTACGAAGCAGTTTGCGGTGCTTCTTCTTCGCCATGCGCTTGCGGCGTTTCTTGATAACAGAACCCATAGGGGACCTCACAGATTTCTTGAAACGGGACCTTTGGGATTCAAAGACCGTGCAGTACCGGGCCCCATTTGCAAGAACCGCGGAAAAATACTTCGCGTCAGTCTACTCGCCAGGCCAGCGAAAAACGAACCGAGCCGTCGGAGCGAGCAGGCGGCCGATCAGCCGACGTCGCGAATACCACCGCGAAGCACGGCAGCGACAGCCGTCTCGGGCACCCGGAACGAGCGGCCGAAGCGAATGGCGGGCAGCTCGCCGGAATGGATCATCCGATAAACGGTCATTTTCGACACGCGCATCATGTCGGCCACTTCGGCCACCGTGAGAAAACGCACGTCCGTCAGGTCGTCCGACATGTTCCTGCCTAAGGTTTCGGGCCGACTGCCCCGGAGAGGCTCACCCCCGGCGGGAACGATCGGCGACTCGGGGCCGCCTGAGTGTTTCTCGTGTGCCCCATGGCTACCTTAGAGGCGCATGTGACTCGCTGTCCAGCCGCAGCGTCACCCCTATTCGCGGTGCCCGAGACGCTTCTTGGCAGGGTCAAGGATCCGGCTCCGCGCCCCGGCGACAGCGCGCCCCAGGGTCGCTCCCACGTCGCCCACATCCGGGAGGTTCTGGGCAGCGCGACGGAGGGGCGCCGGCACGCCGACAACGCCCGAGCGCAGCGGAACGACCGCGGCGAAATCGACCTCGGGCAGGAACGGCGCGAGCCAGGCGTCGACCCGTTCGAGCGGCCTGCTGTCGAGGCTGTAGTAGCGGTGCTGACCGTCTTCACGTACGTGCACCAGGCCGGCGAGGCGGAGCACGCGCAAATGCTTCGACACGGTGGGCTGGCTGAGGCCGAGCGCGACGACGAGCTCGCCGACGCTGTGCTCGACAGCGGGGCCGGGTTCGGTCGCGAGGCCGGGTTGCCCCGCGGCGCCGGGGAGGGGGCGGAGCGCAGGATCCTTCGGGTCGCCTCGCAGAGAAAGCTCACGAAGAGGGTCTGCCGCCAGTGGCTCCCCTCGGAGAACGCGGAGCAGCTCACGACGAGTCGGGTCGGCGATCACAGCGAAGATGTCGGCCATGCTGCTCAGGCTATCGATGCGGGGCCGGGAGTACCATGACGGTTTTCGGGTGAATTCGGCGGGGTGGGAGGCCAGGTGGCGACAGCACCGCCGTCGACGAATCCGGAGTCGACGCAGCCCGCCGGAGGCGCGTTCTCGCGAGGTTCGGCCAAGGCGCTCCGCCCGTCGCGCACCCCCTGGGAGGCGTTCCGCGAGGGTGTCGACGACGTCAGCCGAAAGTCGCCCGCTCGGTTCGCGATCCTGATCTTCACCACGCTCATCCTGTTGTTCACGGCGATCTTCATGCTGCCGATCACCTCCACGTCTGGTGAGGTGACGCCGATCGCCGACTCCCTCTTCACCGCGGTATCGGTCATTTGCGTCACCGGACTGGCCACGGTCGACATGGCGACGCACTGGTCGCCCTTCGGACACGTCGTGATCTTCGTCGGCGTGCAGATCGGTGCGATCGGCGTGCTGACGGTGGCCTCGATCCTCGGCCTCGTCGTCTCGCGTCGGCTCGGGCTCCGCTCGAAGCTTCTCGCGGCGAGCGACTCGAATCCCCTCCGCGGGCACGCCGGCCCGGTGCCCGAGGGGCAGGCGGTGCGGCTCGGCGAGGTCGGCGGGCTGCTCACCACGGTCGCCATCAGCGCTCTCGCGATCGAATTCGTGATCGGCCTGCTGCTCATTCCGCGCATGCTGGTGGACGGGATCCCCATCGGCACGGCGGTACTCGACAGCTTCTACTACGCGGCGATGGCGTTCACGAACACCGGATTCGTGCCGAACGAGGCGGGCCTGTCGGCTTTCCAAGACGACTTCTACTTTCTCGGACTGCTGATGGTCGCCGTCTTCCTCGGCAGCATCGGGTTTCCTGTCATCTACGCGATCACCCGCAACCCGCTGCATCCGAGGCGCTGGTCGCTGCACGTCAAGCTGACGCTCGTCACCACGCTGATCCTGCTCGTGCTCGGCACGATCGTCTACATCGTGCTCGAGTTCGACAACCCGCTGACGTTCGGAAGCAAAGACGCCGGCACGACGATCTTCCAGTCGCTGTTCTTGAGCACGATGACGAGGTCGGGCGGGTTCTCGACCATCGACATCTCCGACCTGCACGACTCGAGCCTGATCGTCACCGACATGCTCATGTTCATCGGCGGAGGCTCCGCCTCGACGGCCGGCGGACTCAAGGTGACGACGCTCGCCGTGCTGTTCCTCGCCGCCGTAGCCGAGGCTCGCGGCAACCGGAGCATCGAGGTCTTCGGTCGCAGGATCCCCTCCGACGTCCTCCGGCTCTCCGTCAGCGTGGCGCTCTGGGGTGCGACCATCGTCGCCGTCGCGACCGTCGTGATTCTGCAGATCACCAAGGCGAGCCTCTCCGAAGTTCTCTTCGAGGTGATCTCGGCGTTCGCGACCTGCGGACTCTCGGTCGGTCTCACCGACAACCTGCCGGACGCCGCCAAGTACGTGCTCGCGGTCACGATGTGGATGGGACGCGTTGGTACAGTGACGCTCGCCGTCGCCCTGGCCAACAGTCAGCGTCGACAGCTCTTCACCCGCCCCGAAGAAAGGCCCATCGTTGGTTGAGCGGATCTCGCACGACGCACCCGTCCTCGTGATCGGACTCGGACGCTTCGGCGCCGCGACCGCGGGCCAGCTGGAGCGCCAGGACCGCGACGTGCTGGTCGTCGACACGAGTATCTCGCTCGTGCAGAAGTGGGCTGACCGGGTCACGCACGCGGTCCAGGCAGACGCCCGCGACATCGACGCGCTCCGTCAGATCGGCGCGACCGACTTCTCGATCGCGGTGGTGGGCGTCGGATCGTCGATCGAGGCCAGCGTGCTGATCACGGCGAACCTCGTCGACCTCGGCATCCCGCAGATCTGGGCGAAGGCCATCTCGACCTCGCACGGCAAGATCCTGACCCGCATCGGGGCCACCCACGTCATCTACCCGGAGGCGGAGGCCGGCGAGCGCGTCGCGCACCTCGTCTCGGGCCGGATGCTCGACTACATCGAATTCGACGACGAGTTCGCGATCGTCAAGATGTACCCGCCGAAATCGGTGCGCGGGCAGACCCTGGGTTCGTGCAAGGTACTGCCGAAGTTCGGCGTGACGATCGTCGGGGTCAAGGGCCCCGGCGGCGCCTTCATGGAGGCGCGCCCCGACACGGTGGTCGGCGATCACGACCTCATCATCGTCAGCGGCACCGAGTCCGATCTCGAGCGGTTCAGCGCACTCGAGAGCTGAGGTGAGCGGGGCTCCGCGGATCCTTCGCCCCGCTGACCCACTGGCCCACTAGCCCACTAACCCGGTGTCGCGTCGCGGAGCCGTACGCCTACTCGGCCGCGATCTCTTTCGCGCGGGCGAGTGCCGCCGCCGTCGCCCGGTCGAAGAGGTCTTTGAGGCCGCCCGCCTGGAGCACCTCGACCGCCTTCTCGGTCGTGCCGTTCGGGCTGGTGACGCGACGGCGGAGCTCCTCGGGCGGCGTGACGTCGTGAGCGAGCAACTCGGACGCCCCACGGAAGGTGCCCTGAACCATCACCGATGCCTGATGGTCGGTGAAGCCGAGGTCGACAGCTGCGCGGGTCAACTCTTCGATGAGGTAGAAGACGTATGCGGGCCCTGATCCCGAGATCGTCGACAGGGCGTCGATCTTGTCTTCGGGGATGGTGACGACCTCGCCGACACAGGCGAAAAGGCTTCGAGCGAGCGCCACGTCGGCGTCGCTCGACCGGCTGCCGCCCGCGAGGCCGGTCACGCCCAGCCCGACGACCGCGGGAGTGTTGGGCATCGAGCGGAGCACGACGACGTGGTCGGGGAGGACGGCCTCCATCGCGGCAATGGTGATGCCGGCGGCGAGGCTCACGACGATCGTGCCCCGCTCGAGGACCGGCGCCATCTCGCGCAGCAGGTCGAGCACCATGTAGGGCTTCACGCCGATGAGAACGAGCTTCGCCCCGGTCACCGCCGACGCGTTGGCCGACGGATCGGTCTCGGTCGCGAGCGACAGCACTCCCCCGTGGCGGAGCGATGCCGCCTTCGCCTCCGTGCGGTTGGTGACGCGGAGCCCACCCTCGACGGTCACCTCGGGCCGCACGAGCCCGGCGAGGATCGCGCCGCCCATCGAACCGGCTCCGAGAATCGCTGTGGCGGGGAGGGTCGTCGTCATGCGACCCATCCTAGGATTGGCGAGACCGACAGGGGCGACAGCGGCCCGGGGCGCACAAGGAACGAGACAGCCATGGCGAGCGAATCAGGATCCGCGACCACCGAATCCGGGGCCGGCCACGGTGGCGGCCACGGCACGAAGGCGATCTTCGCTGCGCTCGGCGCCAACCTCGGCATCGCCGTCGTCAAGCTGATCGCCTGGGCCTTCTCCGGATCGGCCTCGATGCTCGCCGAGGGCATCCACTCGATCGCCGACTCCGCCAACCAGCTCCTCCTCCTGCTGGGCGGACGTCGCTCGAAGCGCGCCGCCGACGAGGAGCACCCCTTCGGATACGGTCGCGAGCGCTACGTCTACGCCTTCGTCGTGTCGATCATCCTGTTCTCGGTAGGTGGTGTCTTCTCTCTTTACGAGGGCATCGAGAAGCTGCAGCACCCGCACGAGCTCGAGGTGTGGTGGCTGCCGATGGGCGTGCTCGTCATCGCCATGATCCTCGAGAGCTTCTCTCTGCGAACCGCGCTCGGCGAGGCCCGCCCACACAAGGGCAACCAGGGCTGGTTCCAGTTCATCCGCCGGGCCAAAGCGCCCGAGCTGCCTGTTCTTCTCCTCGAAGACACTGCTGCACTGACCGGCCTCATCCTGGCGTTCTTCGGCGTCGGGCTCACGGTGATCACCGGCAACAGCTTCTTCGACGCCCTCGGCACCATTCTGATCGGCGCGCTGCTCATCCTCGTGGCGATCATCCTCGGCATCGAGACGAAGAGCCTGCTCGTCGGCGAGGGCGCGTCGGCGACCGACGTCGCATCGATCCGTTCGGCGATCACGACCGGCCCCGAGGTCGAGACGATCATCCATATGAAGACCCTCTACCTCGGCCCGGACGAGCTGCTCGTCGGCGTGAAGGTAGCCCTCGGCGGGCGAATGCTGCTCTCCGACGTGGCAGCGGCGATCAATGCGATCGAGACCAGGATCCGCGCCGCCGTCCCGGTGGCCCGCGTCATCTACATCGAGCCCGACGTGTGGGCCGAGCCGAACGCCGTCGCTCCGCCGACCGACGCGATCGTGATCCGCGCCGCCGACTGAGCTCGACGGGTTGCGATCGACACCACCTTTCGGGGCGAACACCGCTCATCGACGGTGTTGCGACCGAAAAGCGGTGTCTCAGCGTGAGTCATCGCCGGCTCGCGAAGAAGTCGAGCAGGAGAGCGGCGCACTCGTGCTCGCGCACACCGGCGTAGACCTCGGAGCGGAACGGCAGCCGCCGGTCTCGGAGCACGTCGTAGAGGCTGCCCGCGGCACCGGCCTTGTCGTCCCACGCCCCGAAGACCACGCGCGGCACCCGCGCGGCCAGGATCGCCCCGGCACACATCGGGCACGGCTCCAGGGTCACCACGAGGGTGCACCCGGTGAGGTGCCAGTCGCCGGTGACGGCCGAGGCGGCACGAAGGGCGGTGACCTCGGCGTGGGCCGTCGGATCCTGCAGTTTTTCTCGCTCGTTGTGACCTCGCCCGATCACACGACCGTCGGCATCGACGACGATCGCGCCCACCGGCACGTCGCCTGACTCGGCACAGAGGGCGGCTTCGTCGAGGGCGTCAGCCATCCAGGCGTCGAACTGCTGGGGAAGAGCGGTCATGGACACCTCCGCTCGTCGACTCCGCTAGCCTCGAGCCTATGCGAGTGCACGTGGCAGACCACCCCCTCATCACCCACAAACTGACCGTGCTGCGCGACCGGGAGACCAAGTCGCCGACGTTCCGAGCCCTCACCGAAGAGCTCGTCACACTGCTGGCCTACGAGGCCACTCGGAACGTCCGCACCGAGACGATCGACATCACCACCCCGGTCGGCCCCGCCAAGGGGCTGGCCATTTCGAAGCCGCGTCCGCTCATCGTGCCGATCCTGCGCGCCGGGCTCGGCATGCTCGAGGGCATGATGAAGCTGATCCCGTCGGCGGAGGTCGGGTTCCTCGGCATGGTGCGTGACGAAGAGACCCTGCAGCCGGCCACCTACGCCGAGCGCCTGCCTGACGATCTGTCGAACCGCCAGTGCTTCGTGCTGGACCCGATGCTCGCCACCGGCGGATCCCTCATCGCGGCCATCGACTTCCTGCTCGACCGCGGAGCCGTCGATGTGACCGCCGTGTGCATCCTGGCCTCGCCGGAAGGCCTGGCCGCCGTCGAGAAGGCCATGCACGGCCGCGAAGTGACGATCGTGCTCGGCGCCGTCGACGAGAAGCTGAACGAGAACGGATACATCGTGCCGGGGCTCGGCGACGCGGGCGATCGGCTCTACGGCCTCGCCTGAGCGGCGGTTCGCCCGGATCCTTTGCCCCTTCGCAGCGCGGCGCGGTTGACACGCGCCGTCGCACTGCGAAACAATCGCCCTATGACTGCATACGCGTACGCCCCGATCACCCGAGAGGCAGGCGCCTTCTCGAAGTCGCAGACCTCCCGAGGTCACCTGGCGCACCTCGGCATGATGATGCCGACCGCAGTTATGTGTTGTCGAATGCACGCTTAATCGCCTGTAAGTCTCACAAGACAGTCGACCCGCCGAGTCTCCGTGGGTTCGTAGGCCTGATACAGCTGCCTCACGACCCGCACCCTCAATGCGAGCACATCCGCTCGCGAGGTTGACTCCGGATGCACACCCGCCCACCCGGCGGCGCATCCCCTCCCGCTCCACGATCTTGAGCCTCATTCCGCTCGACGTGGACGCCTCGCGGCACACACACGAAGGCATCACGTTCCTTCTCCGCACGCCCCTGCACTTCACGGGGCTGCATCAGCGGACGAACGGATCCTTCTCCAGTCCAAGGACGCCCCCACCATGTCTCTCGCACTCGACACCACCCCCACCCGCCACCTCAGCGCTGTTCCGGAAGCGGCACCCGCGGCTCCGGCCCCAGCTTCGGCCCCGGCTTCGGCTTCGGCTCCTCGCCTTCGGGCCGTCCCCGACGGGACAGAGGCCCGCGGCTTCGTGCTCTACGTCGGCATCGACGAGCTCAAGGCCCTCGAGGCCGGCACCAGCCTCGGCGAGATCGTCTCGCAGCTGAAAGCCCTCACCCAGCAGCTCGCGCCCAGCGCCGAAACCCACGCGGCCGTCGCCCTGGCCCCCGAGGGCGCTGGCGGGCGGGACGTCGATGTCGTCCGTCTCGCCCTGCACGACCCCGCAGCACTCGCGAAGCACCGCGGAACCGAGATCGACGAGGAGCCCGGCGCACGAGGCGGCGTGGTCGTCGACATCTCGCGCAAGCGCCTTCTTCTCGACGGTGACGCCGCTCCCCTGACCTACAAGGAGTTCGAGCTGCTGCAGTACCTCGTGCTGCGGGAGGGCCGCACCATCGACCGCGCCGAGCTCATCTCGAGCCTGTGGTCGGCCGCCGACGACGAGGTGCCGAACGAGCGCACCATCGACGTGCATGTGCGCCGCCTGCGCTCCAAGCTCGGGGCGTTCGAAGACATCGTGCGCACCGTCCGCGGAGTTGGCTACCGCTTCGACCGTCACGCCGACGTGTCGATTCGTCAGGCGTCGACTCCGTCGCCCGACGTGTTCTGAATCTTCTGCGTCGGCTCGGCTGCAAATTTGAAGGAAAAACCCGCGGCCGCCGCCGAAGTCATGCCGATCGGGGGCGGTCTGCGCCGGGATCTCCTTCGAATTTGCAGACGGGGCAGAGCGCAGGATCCGGGCGTCCCCCGATCGACCCACCGTGCGTACCCCGGTTTATCTCCCGGCAACACTCCTATAAGCCCATTCCCAGAAAAATAACGATTCGGTAACTAGACCCCGTTACCAAGCCGTTATAGATTGATGTCACTGAAGTCGTTTGCTGTGGCGGCTCCAGTGGAATGTGATTGCAGGACACTCTTGGTGCAAGGGAGAGGGTCGGTCTCAAGCCTCTGAGACCGACCCTCAGTCCGTTAACCGGGGTCGCCTAAGGCCTGTGGAAAGATCCGGTCGCTGTCAGCGACTCCTCCCTAGACTGGTGGCTCTCGCCAGCAAGGAGCAGTACATGACAACGGCGTCCCCGACAGACACGGTGCCCGCGGACGGCAGCACGCCCGCAAAGGGCACCGCGACCGCCAAGGGCACTGCGCCCTCCAGAGGAGACAAAGCACTTGCTGTCGGCGCCTGGGAGGCCCTGTTCCGAGCCCAGGTCACGATCATGCGCGAACTGACCGCCTGCTTTCCGACCGGCGAGATCTCGTTCAACGAGTACGACGTGCTCTTCAACCTGTCGAACCAACCCGACCGCAGGGCACGAATCAAAGACCTCACGCAGCACCTGCTTCTTACTCAGCCGAGCATCAGTCGACTGGTCGACCGTCTAGCAGCCAAGGGCATCGTCGAGAAGCAGAGCGATCCAGGTGACGGTCGCGGCATCATCGTGGCCCTGACGACTATCGGCGCCGACGTGTTCCGCTCGACAGCCGTGCGGCATGCCGACGCTATATCGCGACGTGTCGGGGGCACCCTCGACCACGACGAACTGATGCAGCTCCAGGCGCTCTGCACGAAGCTCCGCCAGGGCCCGAAGATCGCCGAGACTCCCGACGAAGACCGGGTCTGCCTCCCCGGCGATGCGGCCGACGTGCTCGACGGGCCTTCCGATCCCGGCACGGCCACGACGACGACGGAGGGTCGCTGAATGGGCTCCCCCACCCTGGTCTGGTTGCGCGACGACCTGCGAATCGGCGACAACCCCGCACTGCACAAGGCAGTCGAGCGCGGCGAGCCGATCGTCGTCGTCTACGTGCTCGAAGACGACTCGCGCGGGCTTCGTCCCCTCGGCGCCGCTTCGAGATGGTGGCTGCACCAGAGCCTCACCGCCCTCGGCGACGACCTGGAGAAACGTGGCGCGGCACTGACGTTGCGCACGGGTGATGCAGTCAGTGTCATCCCCGACCTGGTCGAAGAGATCGGAGCGGGCGCCGTCTACTGGAACCGTCGGTACGGCAAAGCCGCTCGCGAGATCGACACCGCGATCAAGAGCGGTCTTCACGAGCAAGACATCGAAGCCCACAGCTTTCAGGGCAGCCTGATGTTCGAACCATGGACGATCCAGACGGGTTCGGGCACACCGTTCAAGGTCTTCACTCCCTTCTATCGCGCGTGCCTCGAGCAACCGGAGCCGCGGCACCCCTACCCGGCGCCGAAGCAGCTCGACGGCCTGAAGCCGGAGCCGAAGAGTGACGACCTCGGATCCTGGGGTCTTCTGCCCACGAAGCCCGACTGGGCGTCCGGGCTCCGCGACCGCTGGGTGCCCGGTGAGCACGAGGCACACGCCACTCTCGAGCGCTTCATCGGCGACGATCTCGCGCAGTACAACGATCGTGACTTCCCGGCCGACGACACCACCAGCCATCTTTCGCCGTATCTGCGATTCGGTGAGATCAGTCCGTTCCAGGTGTGGCATCGGGTGCGGGGCGACCTCTCGGCCCCCCAGCGTGCGCAGGCCGCCGGGTTCCTCCGCGAGGTCGTCTGGCGTGAGTTCAACTACACCGTGCTCTTTGCGAACCCCGACCTCGCGACCTCGAATTACCGGCCCGAGTTCGATGCGTTCGAGTGGGCGACACCCGAGCCCGGTGAGGTCGAGGCGTGGCAGCAGGGCAAAACGGGCATCCCCCTGGTCGACGCGGGCATGCGCGAGCTGTGGTCGTCGGGAGTCATGCACAACCGCGTGCGCATGGTGACCGCGAGCTTCTTGATCAAGAACCTCCTGATCGACTGGCGGGTCGGCGAGCAGTGGTTCTGGGATTGCCTGGTCGACGCCGACGAGGCGAGCAACCCCGGCAACTGGCAGTGGGTCGCCGGCTCCGGCGCCGATGCTGCGCCGTACTTCCGCGTGTTCAATCCCGTGCTGCAGGCCGACAAGTTCGACAAGCACGGCGAGTACATCCGCCAGTGGGTGCCCGAATACGGCACCGACGACTACCCCGAGCCGATGGTCGACCTCAAGGCCAGCCGAGCTCAGGCCCTGGCGGCCTACGCCGACATGCGAAGCAAGGCAGGGCTGAAGTGACCCCCTTCGACGAAGCACTCCGCGGCGTCGATCGGCTGTTCGAGCAGCGGTCCACCGAGACCCGGGCTCCGAGCGCGTCTTACGGGATCTTCACGCCGGGCGGCCTGGTGCACACCGGGTCGACCGGGGCTGCGGCCGGATCCTCGCCCACCGCCGACACGATCTACCGAATTGCCTCGTGTACGAAAAGCTTTACCGCGACCGTCGTCCTTGCCCTTCGCGACGCCGGGCAGGTGGGCCTCGACGACGCGATCACGCGGTACATCCCGGCGTTCGAGGCAGTACGTCTGCCGACCGCCGACTCCCCCGTGCCGACGATCCGGATGCTGCTGACGATGTCGGCGGGCTTCCCGACCGACGACCCCTGGGGCGACCGGCAGGAGTCGATCACTGACGACGAACTCGACGCGCTCCTCGGCACGGGCCTCCGGTTCGACAGCATTCCCGGCACGACCTTCGCGTACTCCAACCTCGGCTATGCCCTTCTCGGTCGCATCATCAGCGTCGTCGCCGAACGCCCCTACCGCGATGTCGTCACCGACACGATCCTCCGACCCCTCGGCCTCACCTCGACCGGTTTCGTTCGACCGGACGACGACTCCCGGCTCGCGATCGGCCACCGGCGGCTCGACGACGACTGGCAACCGCTGCCGTTCTCCGGGCCGGGCGGCTTCTCGTCGATCGGCGGCCTCTTCAGCACGGTGACCGATCTTTCGCGGTGGGCGCGCTGGTTGGCGTCGGCCTTCGACGGTGCGGCTCGCCATCCCGGTGTCGACGACGCCGCACGATCTGTCAGCTCGGCAGACCACGACGGCATCCTTTCGAGATCGTCGCGACGCGAGATGCAGCAGCTTCAGCGATTCGTACCGTCGGTGTCGGCCTCCACCGGCAGCCCCACCGGTTACGGGTTCGGATTGTTCGTCGAGGAGGTGCCCGGGCTCGGGCCGGTCGTGTCGCACTCGGGCGGGTATCCCGGCTTTTCGGCGCACATGCGCTGGCACGCCGCATCCGGCATCGGAATCATCGCCTTCGAGAACGCCACCTACGCGCAGGTGTCGGTGCCTGCGGCGGCAACCCTGCACGCCCTCCTCAGCGACGTAGGCGCCGTGCCCGCGGCCGAGGTGTGGCCCGAGACCCGCGTTGCGCAGGCGGCCGTAGACGCCGCTGTGCGCGGGGGCTCCCCCCTCGATCCGGCCCTCGTCTCACCCAACGTCGAGCTCGACATCCCCTTCACCCATCGGCGGCGCGTCTGGGCCGAGGCGATCGCCGCGGTCGGAGAGCTCGAGCCGGCCTCGCTGCCCGACCGCCTCACGCTCGACGCCGAAGCGGGTGAATCGTCCCAGGCCCCATCGCACCTCCGCTGGCGGATCGTCGGCGACCGGGGCGCCCTTCGCGTCGAGATCCGCCTCACTCCCGAGGGAACCCCGCGCATCCAAACACTGACCGTGCGCCCCGAGCACGCCTGATCGTCTCCCGTCAGCGAGACTCCAGTAGATGCGGGTTTGGTGCCCGGCGACCCGCACCTACTGGAGTCTCGAAGCCCAGCGGCGAAAGCGGGGCGCAGGGGCGATCGGTACGCTCGGAGGATGACCGTCACGTATCACCGCGCACCCACCGCTGAGCTCGATCCGGTCGTGCTGTATCGGATCCTTCGGCTGCGGGTCGACGTCTTCGTGGTCGAGCAGGAGTGCGCTTACCCGGAGCTTGACGGGCGCGACCTCGAAGAGGGCACCGTTCAATTCTGGGCCGAGGTCGACGGCGAGGTGACGGCGACGCTGCGCCTTCTCGACGACGGCGACTCCGTCCGGCGGATCGGACGCGTCGCCACCGCAGTCGCCGCGCGCGGGCAGGGGCACGCGGGCGTGCTGATGCAGCAGGCGGTCGATGCCAGCGGCGGGCAAGCGATGCGGCTCGATGCGCAGGCACGCCTGGAGGGCTGGTACGGCCGCTTCGGGTTCGTGCGCGACGGCGCTGATTTTCTCGAGGACGACATCGTGCATGTGCCGATGGCGCGCCCGGCGAGCTGAGCCCGATGGCGCGTCCGGCAAGCTGAGCCCGAAGGCGCGCCCCGCACGCTGACCCTGGCAGACGAACCGCAGGATCCTGCCCCCGTCGCTCGACCGAACCATTCTTCTCGGAAACCTGTCAATCAGATGCCTCCCGGGTAATACACTCGAAAAATGGCACGCCGCGACACACCACCCCGTGAACGACTCCTTCTCGCCGCTCACGCGGAATTCGCAGAGCGAGGGCTCGCCGGGGCGCGAATCGACACCATCGCCCGTCAGGCCGAGGCCAGCAAAGAGCGGCTGTACGCGCACTTCAAGACGAAGCGCGACCTATTCGATGCGGCCCTGGCCGACTCGCTCGACCGCTGGGTCGCAGCTGTGCCGATGGACGCTCGCGATCTGCCCGGGTGGGCTTCGCGCCTCTATCTGCACTTCGCGGGTCATCGTGACGACGCGCGCCTTCTGCTCTGGGGTCAGATCGAGGGCGTGACGTTCGCCGCTCCTGGAGTCATCAACCACGAAGAGCTCGACGCCCGCCGAAAGAGCGTGCTCGACGCGCAGAACGAAGGCCTCATTGGCCCGGACTGGCGGCCCGACGAGGTGCTCACCCTCGTGTTCGGACTCGTTCTCTCATGGTTCGTGACACCCGGTACGACGAACCTCCACCTTCGCAACGACGACCGTCGCGCAGCCGTCATCCACCAGGCCGTGACCCGGCTCATCGCCGGCAATCCCCTCCCCGTCACCGACTGACACCACCCGTCCGCCAGGGAGTAGCCTCCCCTCGTGACCCTCGACCGAGACTCCCTGACCCCTGCCCTCCGCGACGTGCTCGACAGCGTCCCCGACACCTCCGGCGTCGTCACCGAAAGCGTGATGAACGCCGCCGGTGACACCGACATCGAGGGCTACGTCGCCCGCCCCGAGGGTGGCGACCTTCACCCCGGCGTGCTCGTGATCCACGACTGGTTCGGCCTCGTCGACCACGTGAAAGTGCGCGCCGAGATGCTCGCCCGCCTCGGCTACGTCGCTCTCGCGGGCGATATCTACGGTGCCGACGATCGCCCGGCCAACGGCGATGAAGCGGCTGCCCTCGCCGGCAAGTTCTATGGCGACACCGACCTCTTTCGCGAGCGCGTGCTGGCAAACCTCGACGTGCTCCGCGCGACCCCGGGCGTCGATCCGGAGCGAATCGCGATCATGGGCTACTGCTTCGGCGGCTCGGCCTCGCTCGAGGCGGTGCGCGCCGGAGCGAATGTGGCGGGCGTGGTCTCGTTCCACGGCGGCCTGAAGACGGGCGCGCCTGCCGAGCCCGACTCGGTCAGCGCGCCGGTCCTCGTGCTGACGGGGGCGGACGACCCGGTTGTTCCGCCGAGCGACGTGGTCGCGTTCGAAGACGAGATGAAGAGCGCAGGATCCGACGACTGGCAGGTCGTCACCTACTCCGGCGCCCTTCACGCGTTCGCCGTTCCGGACGCCGACGCGCCCGAGCACGGCGCCGCCTTCCAGGCCACTGCCAATCGCCGGTCGTGGGCCGCGATGCAGACCTTCTTCGGCGAGGTGTTCGCGTAGGCGAGCGGAGCGCCCGGCGTCTCGTGAGGGTGCGATCTACACCCACATGATGGGCCTGCACACGCCTGATCGGCACAGACCCGCACGATCGGCATAAACAGCCCGGCTAGGGCAGGTGTTTAGGCCGATCGTGCGGGTCTGGGCCGACTATGCGGGTCTGTGCCGGTCGCGCGGGTCTGTGCCGTTGGAACAGCGGTCAGGCGACGTTGACCGACGCTGCCGCAAGCTGACGCAGCGTCAAAACCGTCTCGACCGCGGCCGAAGCGGCCTCCGCACCCTTGTCTTCTTTCGAGTCGGGGTAACCGGCCCGGTCGATTCCCTGCTGCTCGTCGTCGAGGGTGAGCAGCCCGAAGCCGACGGGCTTGCCCGTGTCGATCGCCACTCGGGTAAGCCCAGAGGTCGCGGCGTCCGAGACGTATTCGAAGTGGGGCGTACCGCCGCGGATGATGACTCCGAGGGCGACGACCGCGTCGGCACCGTTCTCGAGGGCGGCCTTCGCCACGACCGGAAGCTCGAAGCTGCCGGGCACCCGCACGACCGAGACCGTGGCGTTCATGGCCTTGAGCGACCGGAGCGCTCCGGCGAGAAGGCCTTCGGCGATGACCGTGTGCCAGGTGCCTGAGACGACCGTGACACGGACTCCCGTGCCGTCGATGTCGCTGGTAGTGGGTGCTCCCTCGCCGCTCATGCGGTTTCTCCTTCAAATTCTGACGTGCTGTCGGACGTGGTGGTCTGGGCTGGTGCGTCGAGCCAGTCGACGAGCTGGGCGATCGTGATGACCGGCACGCCCTCGCGAGCACCGAACTCGCGCAGGGCCGGCAACCGCATCATCTCGCCGTCGTCGGCGACGATCTCGCTGATCACGCCGACCGGCTGGAGCCCCGCGGCGATCATGAGGTCGACAGCCGCCTCGGTGTGTCCGTTGCGCACCCGGACACCGCCCGCGACCGCGCGGAGCGGCAGGATGTGGCCGGGCCGGTGCAGGTCGGAGCGGACCGACTCGGGGTCGGCCAACACCCGCAGGGTCCGGGCTCGGTCGTGCGCCGAGATGCCGGTCGTCACGCCCGACGCCGCGTCGACGCTGATCGTGTAGGCCGTGCCCCGAACGTCTTCGTTGTGGGCGACCATCGGCGGCAGGTCGAGCCGGTCGGCGATCTCGGCCGTCATCGGCGCACACACGAATCCCGATGAGTAGCGGACCAGCCAGGCCAGCCACTCCTTCGAGGCGAGCTCGGCCGAGAGGATGATGTCGCCCTCGTTCTCTCGCGACTCGTCGTCGGCGACGATCACCGGACGCCCCAGGCGCAGTTGCTCCAGCGCGGTATCGATGGTGTCGAGCGAGGTGGTCACGGTCACAGAGCCGTCCCCACCGTCTGGATCTCGTCGATCCGCAGCATGCGACGCACGTGACGCGCCAGCACGTCGGTCTCGACATTGACCCGATCGCCGATGGACTTCTGCCCCAGCGTCGTCGCGGCGAGCGTCTCGGGAATCAGCGACACCTCGAACCACCCGTCGGCGGCTCCGGGCTCCGAGATGTCGCTCACGGTCAGGCTCACGCCCTCGAGGGTGACCGAGCCCTTGTTGACGAGAAGCGGTGCGAGCTCTCGCGACAGGCTGAAGCGCAGTCGGCGCCAGGCGTCGCCGGGGTGGATCTCGAGGAGCTCGGAGGTGCCGTCGACGTGACCCTGCACGATGTGGCCGCCGAGTCGATCTCCGACGCGCGCTGCCCGCTCGAGGTTGACGCGGGATCCTGCGGTCAGGTCTCCGATCGTGCTCATGACGAGGGTCTGCCGCATGACGTCGGCCGTGAACGTCTCGTCGGTCGACGCGACCACAGTGAGGCACACGCCGCTGACGGCGATCGAGTCGCCGTGGTGCACGCCGTCGACGGCGAGCGGCCCGCGGACGGTCAGGCGGACGGAGTCGTCTCCGGCGTCGACCTGGACGATCTCGCCCAGCTCTTCGATGATTCCCGTGAACACGTGGGGCCTCCGGTCAGTGATGTCGATGGTGATGACAGAGCACTCCGGGGAACGGTCGACCGATGGCCGCCACCCGCGCACCAGGAAACAAAGGTGTGCACGGGCACGCGCTGCCTCCTATCCGGACTTTCACCGTCGGTACTGGAATCACACCAGTTCAGCCGACTGGTCGCCGCGATCGTGATGATCGCGGTTCACAGGCGGGTCGCGGACTATACCGCCGGTTCAGAATCTCACTGACCCCGGAGCGCGTTGCTTGATTCTCAAGTTAGCACCGGATTGTTACGGCTGTCTTACGCATTACGTCCGTCGACATTTCGCCGCCCGCGCACGGCCAAAAAGACCGGGAAACCAAGGATCCGCCGCCTCCGCCGCAGGAACGTACCTCTCAGCGGACGATCAGCCCGACCTGCGCGGCCAGCAGCGGTGCGAGCAGGCTGAGCTGGAACTCGTCGATCACGGCCCCCGACAGCCCCTCGAGCCCGTCGACCCGGTCGAAGGTCGCACCGCGGAGGTCGACCGATGCCAACCGGGCGCCCGTGACATCGAGCGAGCCCAGGCGGCAGTCGACAAGCGACACCCGGGTAGCGACGGCCCCACCCAGGTCGAGTTCACCGATCGAGCAGCCCTCGATGACCACGTCGGTGAGCGTCGACGAGCGCAGGTTGAGGTAGTCGATCTTGCCGCCCGAGAGGCGCAGCGACTCGATCTCGGAGTCGAACAGCTCGGCGGACCCCCACCGCGGCCGATCGAGTCGGACGGCCCGCCAGGTCGTGCGAGCGGCCTTGAGCTCGGGCGCGAACGAGTCGACGAAGCGCGACTCGACGAACCGGCCTCCCCGGAGCCGCGCTCCCCCGAGGCTCACGCCGTCGAAGATGCACTCCCTGAAGCTCGAGCCCTCGAGGTCGTAGTCGGTGAGGTCGCCGCCGTCGAAGCGCACGCCGTCGTGTGATTCGCGCGACCCCAGGTCTTCGGCCGACCCGGAGACCAATGATTCGGCATCCAGGTCGGGATCGTCGACGCGGGGCGCCTCGACCTCGTCGCCGGTGGATTTCTTCGTCGGTCGTCGCGCAGTGGCCATGACAGAACGGTACCGTCGGGGTATGACAGTGAAGCCGATTCTGCTGATGCTCCGCACCGATTCGTCGGGTGATATCGAAGTGCGGGCGGCGGATCCTGATGCTCCCCAGGTGTCGGTGCTCGACTTCGGAGTGACGCGCGGAGACGGCGTGTTCGAGAGCATCGGCGTGGTCGGCGGACGCCCGCAGGCGCTTGAACCGCATCTCGACCGACTCGCGAAGTCGGCGGCGATGCTCGACCTGCCGGAGCCGCCGCTGGATGTCTGGCAGTCGGCCGTGCTTCAGAGCATTGAGCTGGCCGGGCCCGATGCTGCCAGCGAGGAGCTCCTCGTCAAACTGATCTACACGCGTGGTATCGAGGGCGGGGACGACACGGCGACCGGGTGGGTCCACCTGTTCTCGTCGGGCCCCTACGACCACGAACGCGAGGGCGGGATCTCGGTGGTGACGCTCGACCGCGGCTACCGGAGCGACGTCGCGACCACGTCACCGTGGCTGCTGCAGGGCGCGAAGACCCTCTCGTACGCCGTGAACAAGGCCGCCCTTCGCGAGGCGGGCCGGCGCGGAGCCGACGACGTCATCTTCATCTCGACCGACGGCATCGTGCTCGAAGGGCCGAACTCGACGGTCATCGCGCTCATCGATGGCGTCTACGTGACGACGCCGTCGTCGCTCGGGGTGTTGGAAGGGACGACGCAGGCGGCGTTCTTCGCGGATGCCGAGGGGCGAGGAGCAGCGACGGAGTACCGCTCGATCACGGTCGACGAGCTGCGGGCGGCGTCGGCGCTGTGGCTGGCATCGTCGGGTCGGCAGATCGCGCCGGTGGTGACGCTCGACGGCGAGGCAGTTGCGCAGGATCCGGCGTTCACGTCTGCTGCGGTTGGCCGGCTGCTGGCGCGCTGATCTGCGGGGTGCTCGCCCTGCAAATTTGAAGGAGATTTCTGGGCTGAGGGCCCCGGATCCGCCTCACTTTCGGGCTGAGCGCGCGTTTTTCCTTCGAATTTGCAAAAAGGGCGCGGGCGACCAGTTGGCCGGGCCGGGTCAGCACTCGATGACGTTGACCGCGAGGCCCGCGGCGCTCGTCTCTTTGTAGTTGGCCGACATGTCGCGCCCGGTCTGCCGCATCGTCTCGATCACGGTGTCGAGGCTGATGAAGTGCGAGCCGTCACCGAGCAGCGCCAGGCGGGCGGCCGACACGGCGGTTCCTGAGGCGATGGCGTTGCGTTCGATGCAGGGCACCTGCACGAAGCCGCCGACCGGGTCGCAGGTCAGGCCGAGGTGGTGCTCCATCGCGATCTCGGCGGCGTTCTCGATTTGACGCACTGTTCCCCCGAGCACCGCGCACAACCCGGCCGCCGCCATCGACGCGGCTGTTCCGACCTCGCCCTGGCATCCGGCCTCCGCGCCCGAGATCGACGCGTTGCGCTTGTACAAGGATCCGACGACGGCCGCGGTCAGCAGGTAGTCGCGCACGATCGACTCTCGCGAGATGCCGAGGAAGGTCAGCGCGTACTTGCCGATCGCCGGGATGATTCCGGCCGCGCCGTTCGTCGGCGCCGTGACGACCCGCCCTCCGCCGGCGTTCTCCTCATTGACCGCGAGCGCAAACGCCTGGAGCCAGCGGTGCGGCGCGTCGGGAACAGCCGCTCCCCCGGCCTCCTCGGCGGTGAGATGCGCCGCGACGTCATGAGCGCGACGCGGCACCTGCATCCAGCCGGGCATGACGCCCGTTGTCGAGAGTCCGGCATGGATGCACTCCTCCATTGCCGACCAGCGCTCCTCGAGGCCCGCCTCGAGGGCGTCGACCCCGTGGAGTGCAACCTCGTTCTGCCAGGCGACATCGGCGATCGAGAGGCCGGCGCGATCACAGACCTCCAGCAGCTCGGCTGCCGTGGCAAAGCCGAGCGGCGCTTCGCGAGTCGGCAGGGGGCGATCCGCTTCTCCTTCGCGAACCACGAATCCACCGCCGACCGAGAAGTACACGTCGCGCCCGAGGCTCGCACCAGCCGCATCGCGCGCCTCGAACGAGAGGGCATTCGGGTGCTCGGGCAAGCGGGTCAGGGGCGCGAGGCGGAGGTCGTCGCGACCGAAGGGAATGGTGATCTGGCCGGCGAGGGTGAGGGATCCTGCGCTCTCGATCCTGTCGCGCAACCCCCGCACGTCGTCGGGGTCGCAGGTCTCCGGCTCAAGCCCCTGCAGGCCCGCGAGGACTGCGTCGAGGGTGCCGTGGCCGAGGCCCGTGGCGGCGAGCGACCCGTAGAGGACGACCTCGACGCTCGCGATCTGCTCGGGTGGCTGACCGTTCGAAGCGAAGGATCCGAGGAGTTCGGCGACAAAGCGGCTCGCGGCCCGCATCGGACCGACCGTGTGCGACGACGACGGGCCGATCCCCACGGAGAAGAGGTCGAGGGCCGAGACGTACCGCGTGGAGCTCATGCTTCGAGGGTACGCGAGGGGTCGGGCCGGCTCCCCGTGCCGAAGGATCCGACCCGACCCTGCTCGATCAGAACGCCAGCAGGTTCTCCCGCAGGGTCGACCCGGTGTACTCCTCGCGGATCAGGCCCCGTCGACGGAGGGCCGGTGCGAGCCCATCGGCCACAATGGCGAAGTTCATGCGCGTGGTCGGCATGTAGATGAGGAATCCGTCGCCGCCGATCTCTTCCATCAGATCGCCCATCTTGCCGGCTACCGTGTCGGGCGACCCCCAGAGACCCATGTCGCTCACCTGGTGCGACGACGCGACGACCTCGCGGAGAGTCTTGTCGTCGTGCCCTTCGAAGAGGTTCTTGATCGACGTGTGCTCGCCGTTCTGCTTCGACAGGTCGATGTCTTTGATGAGGGTGTCGGGGTCGATGCCTCCGAAGTCGATGCGACCACCGGAGGTGTACGACATGTTCCAGAGGTTGTACTCGATGCCCTTGTCGCTGGCGCGATAGGACCTCGCGGCCTCGACCTGCGCCCACGCCTCCTCGTCGGTCGCCGCGATGGTCGGTGTCACGAGGAACATGAACTTCACGTCGTCGGGGTTGCGGCCGTAGGCGGCCACGCGCTCCCGCATGTCGTCGCGATACGCACGACCGCCTGCGCCGTCGCGCACCATCGAGATCATGGTGTCGTCGTACTTGGCGGCGAGGTCGCGACCCGGGCCCGAGCTTCCGGCCGAGCAGATCGGGGGCGTCCGCTGAGGGCCGGGAATGGTGTTGAGCGGGCCGCGCGACTTGAAGTACTTGCCCTCGAAATCGATGGGGTGCACCTTCGTGTGGTCGGCGTAGACGCCCTTCTCCGGATCGGCGATGACAGCGCCCTCCTCCCACGACTGCTGCAGCTGCAGCACGACGTCGGTCCACTCCATGGCCATCTCGTATCGCTCGTCGTGATCGAGGTGTTTCTCGTAGCCGTAGTTCTGGGCGACCCGGTCGGTGACGCTCGTGACGACGTTCATACCGATGCGCCCCTTGGTCAGATGGTCGAGCGTCGTATAGAGCCGCGCCGCGAGGTAGGGCGGGTACTGGATCGTCGAGACCGTCGGGATGATGCCGATGTGCTTCGTGGCCTGCGTCATGAGCGGCACGAGAGGCATCGGGTCGCTCTTCGGTGCCATGAAGCCGCGGCGGAGCGAGGTGTCGGCACTGCCGTTGTAGCTGTCTTCGACCATGGCCGTGTCTTCGATGAGTATGTAGTCGAAGCCGGCGCGCTCGAGGCTGGTGGCCATGTCGATGTAGATGGCGGGGTCTGTCCAGTCGTGGGCATTGCGCCCGACCCAGGGGCCGTCGCCGTTCGTGGCGCTCCACGGGTGGATGCCGTAGCCGTCGCCGAGGAACCAGGTGAGATGGAACATGTGCTGCCTTTCATGGTGGGGGAGAGAAATCGGACTACGCGGCAGGGACGTCTTCGACGGCCTCGTACGCTCCGACGAGCTTCTGCGTATACGGGTGTTTGGCATGCTCGAGCACCTCGAGGGTGCGACCGGACTCGACCACGCGGCCCTCGTTCATCACGACGAGCTCGCGTGTGATGAACGCCGTGGCGGGTAGCCCGTGCGACACGAACATGAGCCCGGCCCCGTGCTCGACGCTGTAGCGCCTAAGCAGGTTGAGAACGACGCCCTGCACCGACACATCGAGGGCCGAGACGGCTTCGTCGCAGACCAGGAGGTCGGGGCGGACGATGAGGGCTCGGGCGATCGACATGCGTTGCCGCTGGCCGCCCGAGAGCTCTCCCGGATAGCGGTCAACCCAGGCCGGGTCGATGCCGAGCTCAGCGGTGATCTCGCCGATCGCGACGTCTGCGTCTCTCACGTCGTGCCCGGCGAGGAGCTGGGCCGGAACGCGAAGCGACTCGCGGATCCGGTGGCGCGGATCGAAGGTCGACGTGGTGTCCTGCGCGACGAGCTGCACGCGACGGCGGTAGTCGAGTCGCCCCTTCTGCGTCGAGAGCAGCGAGTTGAGCTCTTTTCCGTCGACCGTGATGGTGCCGGCGGTCGACCTCGAGAGGCCCGTGACGATCTTCGCCATCGTGGACTTGCCGGATCCTGATTCGCCGACGATGCCGACGCGTTCCCCGGGAGCCAGCACGAACGAGACATCCTGAACGGCCGTCTTGCGGCCGTAGCTCTTGCGGACGGCGACCGCCTCGATCCGCACGCCGGTGACGGAACGTGCCGCGCCGGATCCTTCGGCGTTAATCACGGTGCTCATGCGGCTTCTCCTTCGAGTCGAGCACGGACCGACTCGAGGGTCGGGAGCTCGTCGAGACGGGCCGACGCGAGCGTCGGGATGCACTCGAGGAGGCCACGGGTATAAGGATTCTTTGCGTTGTGCAGGTCTTTCGAGGCGATCTGCTCGACGATCTCGCCGTGGTACATCACGATGACGAAGTCGGTGAACTTGCGGCACAGCTCGATGTCGTGGGTGATCATCAGCACGGCGGTTCCCTCCTGCTCGGCAAGGTCGACCATGAGCTGCATGGCGCCGACGGCGAGAGAGGCGTCGAGCGCGCTGGTGGGCTCGTCGGCGATGAGCAGGGCGGGCTTCGACGAGAGTGCGATCGCCATCATGACCCGCTGCCGCATACCGCCGGAGAGCTCGTGCGACTTCGCGCCCATGACCCGCTCGGGGTCGGTGATGCCGACGCTTCGGAGCTTGGCGAGCGCATCGACGCGGGCCTGCCTCTTGCCGACCTTCTCGGTGGCGCGGAGTACGGCGATCAGCTGCGAGCCGATGGTCCACACCGGGTCGAGCGACGACATGGCGTCTTGGAAGATCATCGACAGGCCCGGCGTGCGCTGCGGAATCCGCGACGCCTCGCCTTCTCTCCGGAGGCTGACGCCGTCGAGTTCGAGGGTGTCGACGTCGACTCGGGCCACGGACGTGTCGAGGAAGCCCGCGATGGCGTTGCCGAGGCTGGTCTTGCCGGATCCTGATTCTCCGACTATGGCGACGCGCTCACCGCGTCGGACCTCGAGGTTCGCCTCCTTCACGGCGATGTTCGAGCCGTAGGCGACGCTCAGGTCGCGGATCCGGAGGACTGTCGGTTCGGTCACGGTGGTCTCCTGTCGAAGAGAAGTGGAGGGGGTGGGCCGGCGCCGCACGGGGGGATGCAACGCCGACCCGGGTGTCTCGCCTAGTCGGACGAGACGCTCAGCTGCGAGTAGTCGATGACGTTGTCGGAGCGGAACACATACCCGTCGACATCGTTCGCAAAGGCATTCAGGGGCTGCACGTAGTTGATGTAGATCGTCGGCTGCTGATCCTGGAGGACCTTCTGCGCGGCGTTCCAGTAAGTGCCGGCCTTACTCCCGGTGGCTTCTCCTGCGGCGTTTCCGTCGGCGATCGCCTTGTCGAGCGCGTCCGACTCGAAGTTCGGCCAGTTGATGGGCGAACCCGCCGTGTAGAAGAGCGAGAGCACGTAAGGCGGTGACTGCACGACCGCGTAGTCGCGGCCGAGCGACGCATCGAACGACTTCGCGGCGAGCCCCGCCTGGAAGGCCGAGGAGTTGACCGCGTCGATGGTGACATCGAATCCGGCGGCCTTCGCACCCGTCTGGATCTGGACGGCGGTCTCGTTCAGATCCGGCACCGAATTGTTGACGGTGAGGGTGAACTTGATGTCGGAGGTGTAACCGGCATCGGCGAGGATCGACTTCGCCTTCGCCACGTCGGTCTCGTTCGCCTTCAGGCCGTCGGCGTCGAACCCGGGGTCGGCCGACGAGAGAATCGTGGAGATGGACGCGGCACGACCGTGATAGACGTTCTCGTTGATCTTGTCGTAGGGGATGGCGTAGGCGAGCGCCCGCCGAACCGCGACGTCCTTGAACGGACCGTCTGTCGTGAGAAGCGGCATATAGACGTACGCATTGGTTGGAACGTCAAAGACCTGCGCCTTCTTCTCGTCGGCAAGGGCGACCTGGTCGGCTGGGCGGAGCTGTGTCGCGATCTGCGCGTCACCCGACTTCACGAGGTTGGAGCGCTGGCCGGCGTCGGCGACGACGCGCTGGACGATGCGCTTCACCTTGGGCTCGCCCTCGGCGTAGCCGGGGTTGGCCGTGTAGATCATCTGCTCACCGGGCGTGTAGGTCGTGAGCTCGTACGCGCCGAAGCCAAAGTTGGCGTTCGTCTCCGACCATTTGACGGCATACGGGTCGGACGAGGTGATGTGCTTCTTGAGTTCGGTGTAGTCGTAGACGTTGTAACTGACGTTCGAGAGAAGCGACAGCGCGGTGTAGCCGTAGCTCTTCTTGGCGACTGTCATCGTGACCGTGGAGTCGTCGACCTTGGTGAACTGGTCGGGCTTGGTGATGAAGGGGGCGCTGATGAACGAGACGATGCTGGTCTTGACCGCGAACTTGCGCTCCATCGACCAGATGACGTCGTCGGCCGTGAGCTTGTTGCCGGCCGTGGACTCCGCATCGGTATCGAGGTGGAACGTGTAGGTGAGGCCGTCCGACGACACGTCGTAGCTCTTGGCGAGGATCCCCTGGAACGCGTTGTAGTCCTCATGCTCGGCCTGGCCGTCAGTGCCCGCCACGTACTTGTTGCGCAGCAGCGAGGCGCCGGTGTTCTTGAAGAACTCGGCGGCCTCGTAACCCGTGGCGCTGGTCTCGTAGGAGAAGCTGGCAGGCTGCGCCGCGGTGACGATGACGAAGGTGCTGGCCGAGGTGCTCGCGCCCCCAGAGCTGCAGGCTCCGAGGACTACGGCTCCGGCGACGGCGACGGCCGCGGCGGAGAGGATCCGTCTGATGTTTCTCATGGGCAGGGCACTCCAATGGAAGGGGGTGGGAGGGTGTGGCGCTGTGGGAGGTGAAGACGAGCGGGCTAGTGCGAGGTACGGCGCTTGCCCCCGAACGCTGCGACGACGAGCGACGCCGACCAGACCGACAGCGCGAGCGCTGCCGCGGGGAAGAGCACCGACCACCACCGTCCGACAGCGGCGTCCGGGGCTCCGGCGGCGAGCATCGTGCCCCACTCGGCCGTCGGAGTCGGAATACCGACACCGAGAAACCCGAGGGCCGCGCAGAAGATGATCGCCATACCGAAGATCGTCGAGGTGTTCTCGATCGTCGGCCGGAACGAGTTCGGCAGGACGTGCCGCACGAGCAGTCGCCCCTCCGACTCCCCCGACATCCGCGCAGCGTCGATGTAGCCGTCGATGCGGGTGCGCAGCACCTCCGTACGCATGAGCCGGGCCTGGAACGGGATCAGCACGACGGCGAGCGACAGCGTGATCACCACCGCGTTCCGACCGAAGAACGACACGATCACGAGCCCGGCGATCATGACGGGAATCGACTGGACGAGGTCGACGGCACGACCGAGAAGCCGAGCGAGGATCCCGGACACGCCGCGATTACTCTGGTACATGCCCGACACGAGTCCGACCACCATGGCGACGACCGTCGCGATGATCGTGATGCAGAGGGCGATGACGATGTCGAGGCGAAAGGCCGTGACGACCCGCGAGTAGATGTCGAGCCCGTTCGCGTCGGTGCCGAACCAGAACTCCCCCGAGGGCGCCTCCGACTGGCCGCCGACGACCTCGGTCGCCGAGTGGGTCGCGAGGAACGGGCCGATGACGGCCAGCAAGAGCACGATGCCGAACGGCACGAGCCGGGGCCAGAAGCCCGACCGCGACTCGCTGCGGCGGGTACCGGCGGGCTTGCTCGTGCTGGCGGGCGCGGCGGGCGCTTCTTCTTCGGTGTCGGCGGCGACGGGGCTGTCGAAAGACATCAGGCGTCCTTTTCGGCGACGCCGGGGCGTCGCCTCGAATCGAGGAGCATCGTGACGAGGTCGGTCATCAGGTAGATCACGAGGCACATTGCGGCGACCACGACGAGGAACGAGCGGAGGGCGAACACATCCGACGAGTTGACGGCGTCGACGGCGTATTGGCCGAGGCCACCGAGCCCGAACAGCGACTCGAGCACGACCGCTCCGCCGAGGAACAGCCCGAACAGCATTCCCAGGGTGGCGACCGCCGAGGGCAGCGCCCGGCGGTAGACGCTGGCGAGGATGGTCCGCCTCGGGGCACCGGAAGCGACGCGGAACTTCGTGGCGGGATCGTCGATCGCCTCGTCAAGGCTGAGGATCAGCATCTTGATGAGCAGCGGCGAATGGGCGACCACCATGACGATGACCGGGAGGGCGAGGTGCGCGACGTACGACTGGAACGCCTCGCCATCACCCGCCAGAAGCGAGTCGAGGATCGGAAAGTTCGTCACCACGGGCGGCGCGATCAGGATCGGATCGAGCCGACCCGACGGAGCCGGAGCGATGTGCAGCTCGGCGTAGAAGACGAACAGGAACGCGATGCCGATCACGTACTCGGGCAGGGCCCCGGCGGAGCGGGCATACGAGGTGAGGATCCTCGCGAAGCGATTCGAACGGTGGGTCACGATGAAGTGCGCGGCGAGGAGCGAGACGATGCAGGCGAAAACGAGCCCTGACAAGACCAGTTCGAGCGTGGCCGGGATCCTTGTCGCGAAGTCCTGCGCGACGGGCCGGCCGGTTGCGATCGAGGTTCCAAGGTCGAAGTGGGCGAGCTGGCCGAGGTAGGTGCCGAGCTGCTGGATCCAGGTGCCGGTGAGACCGTAGGATTCGCGGGCCGCCTCAAGAGCGCTGCCGCTGAGCCGCCCTGCAGTGGCCGAGACGACAGGGTCGCCCGGGATCAGCTTCACGAGGAAGAAGGCCACCAGCACAAAGACCAGGATGTTGACGACGGTCAGCAGCATGGGACGCACGAACCAGAGAGCAGCTGCCGGCGAGCGACCTTTCGACGTCAGCGCGGTGTCGAGGGCGGCTAGGCGCTCGGCTTCGGCGCGGGTGCCGTCATCGACGACGTCGGGCTCTCTCACGGTCATGCGTCCGCCTCTCAGCACGTCGTCACGGGAAGACAACAGGGGCCTCGGGGTAGGCCTCCTCCGCGAGTAGAAACAATGCTGTCGCTCCGACGTTTCGGGCGTGGACGAATCACGTAACCGAACGATTAAGCGAGTTTCATCGCCGCTCCGATCGCCCGAAAATGCTGATGAGAGGGTGAGAGTACCTCCCGTAACGCCAGTGGCGACTTTCTGACTGCTACGCTCTGGCCACTGTTCAACCGGTTCGATCGCCCCCGGGCGACGTGCGACAGGAGTGACGATGACCGCTACGCCTCCCGACCATCCGCGATCGAAAGGCGGCTCAGCGCGCGGCCGACAGGTGTCGGCGAGACGAGTGCGCGACCTGATCAGCGCCTCCATCCGCGACGGCTACATCGCCCCCGATGCACCCCTCGCCGAAGAAGACCTGATGGAGCTCTTCGACACCAGCCGCGGCTCGGTCCGGGCGGCCCTCACCCAACTCAGCGAAACCGGCTTCGTCGAGCGCCGCCGCCGTGTCGGCACCCGGGTGACGCACCTGGGCGTGGTCATTCCGCTCACCGACATCCTCACGGACAGCGAGCACGTCTATCTCGAGACGCTCGAGCAACGCGTCGTGCCGAATTTTCCGCTCGTCCGCGAACGACTCCGAATACAGGATCCGACGGTGCGGCTCATCGAGACCCGATTCGTCTGCGACGACGAGACCCTCGGTCTCCGCACGGCGTACTTTTCCACCCGGTACGACTCCCACCCCGACATCCTCAGCGGCCCCGCGTCGATGGCATCGGTGCTGCACGACTTCTTCGGCGCCATCCCAGGCGAAGTCCTGGTCTCAATCGGCAGCGACGCGGCCGACGTGCATACCGCCCGAGTGCTCGGCATCAGCGAAAATGCACCGCTCATCTCACGGGAGATGACCTACTACGACGTTGACGGAGAGCCGATCCAGACGGTGTTCGACCGGTTTCGGGGCGACCGGGTACGGCTCGAAACCGCGGCTTCGGCGATGTAGAAGTGTGGTGAATGCCATGACGGATCGGGGGTGGAGGCATCTGCGTCAGGCGTCGCGCCCGGCATGCGTGCGCATTGCCGCCGACATCTCGCCGAGGAACCGACTCACCAGGGCCAGTTCGTCGGCCGAGTAGTGCGACATGACGTCGTCGGTCAGCACGCCCAGCGGGGCGAAGAACTCGGAGGCGACCTCGCGAGCTGCCTGCGCGAAATGGACCCGGACGATGCGCCGATCCCCCGCGTCCCGTCGACGCTCGACGTGACCCCTCTTAGCGAGCCGATCGATGACGCCGGTCGCGGCCCCGGAGGTGAGGCCGAGGTTGTCGGCGATCCGCCCCGGGGTGGCAGGCGTACCGGACTGCTCCTGCTGCATGACGAAGAGAAGAGCGTCGAAGTCGTTCGACGAGAGGCCGTGCTCGGAGGAGAAGTTTGTCGCGACTGTGCGGGAGTCGGCCGTGAGCGCTTGGAGCCGCGACACCATCTCGCGGCGCATCGCGCGCTCGGCCGGGCTGCTGCCCTGCTCAGTACTGCCCTCGTTTGTGCTGCTGTGATCGTGTGGGCCTTGCACCGCCGCCCCCTTTCTTCGTCGTCGTCGTTGCACAATCTAGCCGACTAGACTATAACTCTTAGTTACTAAGACTTCACTCATCTAAGGAACAGTCATCCGTCGCCTCTCCTCCGCCTTCCGTTCGCGCCGATCCTCGTGGCTGGTCCTCGCGCTGACCGCCGTGGCCGTCGCGCTGCTGTTCGCCTTCCTGCCGAAGCCGGCTAGCGACTCCTTCCCCGCCTCCGGGCTCCCGGACTCCGCCGAATCGGCCCAGATCGCAGAGCTGCTGAAGGGCTTCCCGTCTGCCGACACCACGGTGGGCATCCTGGTCTACTCGCATAGTGAGGCCAGTCTGACCACCGCAGAGCGGGCCGCCATCGCCGACAGCGCAACAGCTCTCGCGAGTGGCTCGACCGTGCCCGACGCGGTTCGGCCTCAATTCAGCGACGACGGGACGGCCGCTCTCGTCGCGGTACCCCTCTCGAGCGCGACAGTCGAAAAAGACGTCTCGGCGGCCGCAACCGAACTGCGAGACACAGCTACCCGGGGGCTGCCGAACGGCCTGACGGCGCAGCTGACCGGGCCCGTGGGCTTCCAGGACGACATCGCGAACAGCTTCGCGGGAGCCGACTTCCGCCTCCTACTCGTCACCGTGGTCGTGGTCGCCGTCCTCCTCATCGTGACGTACCGAAGCCCCGTGCTGTGGATCATCCCGCTCGCCGTCGTGGGTGCCGCCGACGGGCTGGCCGGCGTCGTCGTGCGGGCCCTTGCCGAGCCTCTCGGCCTGACTGTCGACGCCTCGATCTCGGGAATCCTGTCAGTGCTCGTCTTCGGAGCGGGCACCAACTACGCCCTCCTGCTCGTGGCCCGCTACCGCGAAGAGCTCACGCGCACGCCCGACCGCTTCCGCGCGATGCGGACCGCGTACACGAGTGCCGGCCCCGCTATAGCGGCATCCGGCGGGACCGTCGCCCTCAGCTTGATCACGCTGCTGCTCGCCTCCCTGTCGAGCAACCGGGCCTTGGGCTTTGCCTGTGCGGTCGGCGTCGTCGTCGCGATCCTCTTTGCGCTCATCGCGCTGCCCGCCGCTCTCGTGGTCTGCGGTCGCGGGCTCTTCTGGCCGTTCGTACCGCGTGCCGGTGAGCACGCCGACGACCGCGCAGACACGACCGGCCCGGCCGAAGGGTCCCGAGCCCGCGCTGGCGCTAGTGCTAGCGGCCTGACAACTCGAGAGGCCCACGGCTTCTGGGCCAGCCTCGGGCGGCGGGTGTCGCACCGCCCCCTCATCGTGACCGTGTCTGCCGTGGTGGGCCTCGGCGTCCTCAGCCTCGGCCTCTCGGGCTACGCGGTGGGCCTGTCGCAGACCGCGCAGCTTTTAGGGAGGCCCGACAGCGTCACTGCGCAGACCGTGATCGACCGGTCGTTCTCGGCGGGGCTCACGAGCAGCACGACCGTGCTCGCGCCGACTGCCGTGGCCGAACAGGCCGAGACCATCGCCCGAAGCGCTCGAGGTGTCGAATCGGCCACGCTCGGCGAGGCACACGACGGTCTCACTCGCATCAGCGTCTCGCTAGGCTCCGAACCCGAGAGCGACGCCGCCTTCCGCAGCGTCGAAGCCCTCCGCACGGCCTACGCCGATGCCGGTGGGCAGGTAGCGAGGAGCCTCGTCGGCGGCAGCGACGCGACCGCGCTCGACACGAACAACGCGGCCAAGCACGATCAAGACCTCGTGATTCCGATCATTCTGGCCATCGTCTTCGTGGTGCTCCTGATCCTGCTCCGCTCGCTCGTCGCCCCGGTGATCCTGATCGCCAGCGTGTTGGCTACGTTCTTCGCGAGCCTCGGCGCCTCCATGTTCCTGTTCACGCATGTGTTCGGTTTCGATGCTCTTGACTCGAACGTGACCCTCTTTGCCTTCCTCTTCCTGGTGGCTCTCGGCGTCGACTACAACATCTTCCTCACGACCAGAGCGCGAGAAGAGGCTGGCCGGCATGGCACGAGGGAGGGAATGATTCGGGCTCTCGCCTCGACCGGTGCGGTGATCACGAGCGCGGGCATTCTGCTGGCGGCGGTCTTCGCCGTGCTGGGCGTCCTGCCCGTCGTCGCGCTCACCCAGATCGGCGTGATCGTCTGCATCGGCGTGCTGCTCGACACTCTCGTGGTGCGCACGGTGCTCGTGCCGGCGCTGGTGTTCCTGCTGCGCGATGCGTTCTGGTGGCCGTCGAAGCCGCATCGCTCGGGGCTTCACGCCTGAGCCCCCGGCGATACGGCCGCGACACGGTCGGCCCCCAACCTGCCAATTGGCCTGCGCCGACCGGAGTCCAACCGGAAACCGCGTAGCCTCGGTGCCCACGGAGCCGCCACGGCTTCGACAGGAGGCACCACCATGGCCGAGAAATCTGCGAAAAAAGGCACGGCCAAGCCGGCCGTTCGCTCCCTCAAAGAGAAGCGTCTCGACAAGAAGGAGAAGGCTTCGAGCAAGTCGCACTCCGAAGACGCCGTCTCGAACGTCAAGAAGCGCTGAGGCTCGCCGAACAGCGACCCATTTCGACGACGCCCGGAGCCTATTGGCACCGGGCGTCTTTGTCTGCCCTGCGAAAAACACGCAACACGAGTGGCCGATGTGATTTAGCCTCGATAAATCTGGTTCAACGGGGAGGCAAATACGATGAACACAGCGACACCTGGCAGGTCGGCGGGGCGGATACTCGCCTTCGCGACGGCGACAGCGACAGCTCTCACGCTCGCTCTCGTCGGGGCAGCTCCGGCCTCGGCCGCCGAGGCAAACACCTGGGGCACTTTCACCGTCGCCGGCTCGACTCGCGCTTACACGGGCACGATGACGCTTGCGGGCGGATTCCCCGACACCACGTTCACGTCGACGTCTCGGCAGGCCACGACCGTCTCGGGTGCTTCCACCTGGCAGGCGCCGTCCACACCTCCCGGTACCGTCTACGGATCCAGCCGAGGCGAGACGTATCTCAACCAGCGCCCGAGCGCCGACAACGCCACCTCCCCCGCGGTGACGACCTACACCTTCGCTACGCCGACGCCCGCCTCGGGCTGGTCGTTCGTGCTCGGCGACATCGATGCCGACCAGGCGACGATCACGGCGACCGACGCGACCGGTGCCGCCGTTCCCCTCAGCGGGCTCGGTTTCCAGAGCACCTACAACTACTGCCACCGCGCTCAGGGGCCGTCGTGCGACTCCGCGAACCTCAACGACGTGCCGTTCTGGAACCCCGCGACCGGCGTGCTCATCGGCAACGCGACGGCGACCGACACCGAGGGCGCCTCGGCCTGGTTCAGCCCGAACGTGCCCCTCAAAACGCTGACGATCAACTACCAGCAGCGCAGCGGGTTCCCCGTCTACCAAACCTGGTTTGCAACGAAGACCTTCGCGGCCTCCGGCACGGTCACGGTCAACGGCACTGCGTACGGCGACGCACCGCTGACCATTCGCGACGCCGCGGGCACGATCGTCGCGACGACGACGAGCGGGGGCGACGGATCCTGGAGCGTTCCGGGTCTCGTATCGACCAGCGGCTACACCGTCTCGGTCGAGACGCCGCCGGGTGCGACCGCCGCCCAGCCGATCACGTTCGATACGCTCGACGCCGATACGCCAGGCCTCGACTTCGCGTTCACCATTCCGACGGTCGAGACAACCGGAACGATCGTGTCTGACGACGGCGAACCGCTCGCCAACACGCCGATCGAGATCACTCGCGAGGGCGACGACGAGCCGACGGCCACCACGACCACCGACGACGCCGGTTCGTTCACGGCCGACCTGCTCCCAGGCCAGCCGTACGTCATCGTGATCGACGGCGACGCCTCCAACACACGCGACTTCATTTCGCCGACCCAGAGCGGAGCCATCGAGGATCCGCTCGCACCGCCGATCGAACCGACGCCGCCCGCGACCGCCCAGCCGTCGCCCACACCGACCGCCACTGCGGCGCCGGTTGTGGTCGGGGCTGGGGCGGATCCTGGGGTTGCTGCGCCCGAGCTCGCTGAGACCGGAAGCAACGCCGCTGTTCCCCTCGGCATTGGGGCGCTGCTGCTGCTCGGCGGTGCGGCTCTTGTGGTTCACAACCGACGCCGGTCGCGCCGGGGCTGATCGCTCGGGTTGTCCGGGTCGCTGGTTGGTCCGGCCTAGGCTGGTTCGGGCTCGGCCTCGCCCGCCCGGGCCCGGCCGGGCCACGTCTGCTGGTGACGCACCCTCGGATGGCCAGTTCGGGCCTGGCAGCCGGGGGTTGTTTGGCCAACCGGGGGTGCGTCGGCCACCTGCATACCCGGGGCGGGCGAGGCGACGAGGATCGGCCAACCTCGCGCGCCGCGGCGCTGTGACCTTGGCCGATTCACGCGAGGTCGCCGCCCGTGGGGGTCGCGTGCGCGGGCTGGCACCTCCGCAGGGGCGTTTCGCGCCGTGTCGAATTGACGCACGGCGAAACTGCCGCGCCCACGCAGTCTCGCGAGATGACCTGAACTCGGGCCGCGACGGTGGGTCCGCGGTAGGTTCGGCCATCTCGCGAGGAGAGGGCAACGCCAGCGAGTAGACGGCGCTGCCACCGGCGCCAGCGACTAGGCCGGCAGGGCCTCAGCTAGCCGATGTACGACCCGGCGACACGGCCCGCGAAAGCCTGGTCGGCCGACACGAACGTGCCGTCGGCTCGCGCGTCGCTTGCCACGCCGGTGAATGTGCCGGCGGGGCGTGCCGCGTACTCGGCGTCGACGACCACGTAGGTGCCGGCGACGAAGGCCGCCCGGGGTGAGCGAGGTTCGCGAACGGCCCGAGCCGCACGCTCGGCGCGACGGGCCTTGGCCTTTGCGGGCCGGATGCCGATCGAGCCGGTGCGGGGAAGGCGGATGGATGCGGTGTCAGACAAGAGTCGACTCCTTCGGGTGAAGGTGGAGCCGCCTCATCACAGCCCCGGATTGTCTAGGTGCTCGATGAGCACTCACAGGGCGCTGGCGGGGCAACCGCCAACACACCAAGCCTAACCGCACCCCCTGTCATTCGACTGGCCGGATGTCGGACGGCCCGCCGGGCAAACGGCCGGGCTGTCGGTTACCGTCGAGAAATGATCGATGTCATTCGTCGCCGCGCTCTCGTCTCGGGCGTCGTCCAGGGCGTGGGATTCCGCTTCTCGACCGAAGGAGAAGCCGATCGCATCGGCGTCGCAGGGTTCGTCCGCAACCTCCCCGACGGCCGGGTCGAGGTGGAGGTCGAGGGTGAGCCCCACGACGTCGAGAAGCTGCTGACCTGGCTCCGCGACGGTGGTCCGTCGGGCGCACGGGTCGTCAGCGTCGAGATCGACGAGCAGGATCCCACGGGAGCGTCCGACTTCGAGACCCGCTGAGGGGCTCCCGCAAGCAAACCCGCCCGCCAGCAGTACCGCCCGTCAGCCGGGCTGCCCGGTCAGGAACGCCCGCGGATTGCGCGAGAAGACGGCGTGATTGAACCGGCGTCCGAGCTCGGGATCGCGCGGCTGGCGGAACGGCCGATCCGACCCGTGCACGAGCGGCGTCACCCCGACGATGCGGGCCATCGCGTCGATCGCGCGCTCGTCGTAGGCGCTCGTCTCGTAGAAGACGTTGGGGTCGGCCTTGGGCGGTCGGCCTCCTCGCGTCGCCGCCGCCGCCTGCGCGAGCGGCGCAAGCCCGGCAAGGGCGATGAAGCCGATCCGCAGTGCGGGGTGCTGCTCGTGACCGCCGTCCGACCAGACCTGCCACGCCGTCTTGAGCTGCTCGGCCCGAGGGGCGGTCGACGCAGCGGGGACGCCCTGCACGGGCGCGGCCACGATGTGCCGCGGGTGCACGAGAACGGGTTTCCCGGCCGCCTCCACGAGCCGCAGGACCGGCTCGAGCCGAGCGAGGTCAGACGAGGATCCGAGACTGGTCGCCGGAATCTGCAGGCCCACGACCCGCGGCTCGGCGAGAACCGCTTCGAGCCCAGCGAGATCGAATTCGACGAGCGGCGTCGCCGCCCAGACGCGAAACGGATCGCCGAGGGCGATGGCCGACCGGTGCCAGATGGCGATGAGGTCGCGAGCGTCGTCGTGCGGGAGCTCTTCGATGCGGAGGTTGCCGGGCAGTGACACGAGCACATCGCCTTTTCCCTCGGCGAGCTCGCGGATCCTTCGGTTCTCGACGTCGTGGGAGGACGGATTGATCGAATACGGCGACTCGCCCTCGGTGAGGAGGGTCCAGTCGTCGACGAGGCGGGGCAGGGCCTGACGCGCGCGGAGCGCTTCGACGAAGGTCGGGGGCATGAGGTGCTGGTGCAGGTCGACCCTCGACGCCACCGGGTTGAGGGGGCGCGGTGCGACCGGGTTCGCCACCGGAGCAGATAGCTCCGAGGGCGGCGATTCGCGCATGGCTCAAGTAGACCGTGCAGTGCAGGGCCGCGCAAATCGGGCGGCGTCTGTGGTCGACCCTAAACTCGCGCCATGACCGATGTGATTCTGGGCGCCGACGGGCTGTCTCGGCCGCGCTGGGCCGCGACCGACGGGCTGCTGCAGTCGTACTACGACACCGAGTGGGGCATGCCGATCCGCGACGAGCAGGGTCTCTTCGAACGGTTGAGCCTCGAGGCCTTCCAGTCGGGGCTGTCGTGGGCGACGATCCTCAAGAAGCGCCCCGCGTTCCGTCTCGCCTTTCGCGACTTCGACCCCGAGGTCGTCGCGGCGTTCGACGACGACGATCGTGCCCGGTTGATGGCCGATGCCGGCATCGTGCGCAACCGGCTGAAGATCGACGCCACCATCGACAACGCCCGGGCCACGCTCGCCCTCCGAGACGAGGGGGGTCTCGGCGCTTTCATCTGGTCGTTCAGCCCGAGCGAGACTCCGAGGCCGTCGACGTTCTCCGAAGTGCCGACGACCTCGCCCGAGTCGGTGGCCCTGTCGAAGGCGTTGAAGAAGAAGGGGTTCCGCTTCGTCGGGCCGACGACGATGTTCGCACTGATGGAGGCCGTCGGCATCGTCGACACACACCTGCTCGACAGCCATCGGCGCGGGTCGTCGGGGGTCTGGGCCGAGGGTTCCCCGGTCGTGTCACCACCCGAATCCACCAACGTCGAGTAGACCTGATCCGTGACCACCACCGACAGCACCGGGCAGAGCTCCGCGCTCGAGCCCGACGCTCTGAAAAACGCTCCCCGACACTCCTTTCGAGCGTGGCTGCTCGACGGGCTGACGCAGCAGTCCGGCAGCCACCCGGGCCCGCACGCCGAGAAGCCGGAGAAGACGCACTCGTGGTGGCGGGTCATGTGCCTGACCGGCGTCGACTACTTCTCGACACTCGGCTATCAACCGGCCATCGCCGCCGTCGCAGCGGGTCTCCTCTCGCCCTTCGCGACCATCGTGCTGGTACTCCTGACGCTGCTCGGCGCTTTGCCCGTCTATCGACGGGTCGCCCGCGAGAGCTTCAAGGGGTCCGGGTCCATCGCCATGCTCGAGCGACTTCTGCCCTGGTGGGGCGGCAAGCTGTTCGTGCTCGTCCTCCTCGGCTTCGCCGCGACCGACTTCATGATCACCGTGACGCTCTCGGCCGCCGATGCCACCGCCCACGCGGTCGAGAACCCCTACGCGCCGCAGTGGTTCCACGGCGCTGAGGTGCCGCTGACGCTGTTCTTGATCGTGCTGCTGGCGGCGGTATTTCTGCGCGGCTTCAAAGAGGCCATCGGTATCGCGGTCGTGCTCGTCGCCATCTACCTGCTCTTGAACGCGGTCGTTGTGATCGTCTCGTTCGTGCACATCGGCGAGAACCCGCAGGTGGTCGACAACTGGTGGCAGGCGCTGACCACGCAGCACGCCAATCCCCTGGCGATCATCGGCATCTCGCTGCTCGTGTTCCCGAAGCTCGCGCTCGGCCTCTCCGGTTTCGAGACCGGCGTCGCCGTCATGCCGCAGATCTCGGGCGCGCCGGGCGACACCCCCGAGCGGCCCCTCGGCCGCATCAAGGGTGCCAAGAGGCTCCTGACGACCGCGGCGATCATCATGAGCACGTTCCTCATCACGTCGAGCATCGTCACGACGCTGCTGATCCCGCAAAAAGAGTTCCAGGCGGGGGGCGACGCCAACGGGCGTGCGCTTGCCTACCTGGCCCACGACTACCTCGGCAACGGCTTCGGCACGGTCTACGACATCTCGACGATCACGATCCTGTGGTTCGCCGGGGCCTCGGCGCTGGCCGGCCTCCTCAACCTCGTGCCGCGCTACCTCCCTCGCTACGGCATGGCACCGCAGTGGGCAGCTGCCGTGCGGCCCCTCGTGCTCGTGTTCACGGCGATCGCGTTCCTCATCACGATCGTCTTTGAGGCGAACGTCGACGCGCAGGGTGGCGCCTACGCGACCGGCGTGCTCGTGCTGATCACCTCCGCCTCGGTGGCGGTATTCCTCTCTGCTCGCCACAAGAAGCAGCGCAAACGCGCCATCGGGTTCGGCGTGGTCGTGGCCGTCTTCGCCTACACGACCGTGCTCAACGTGATCGAACGGCCCGAGGGTGTGCGCATCGCCGCCCTCTTCATCGTGGGCGTGCTGCTCGTATCCGTGCTCTCGCGGGTGCGCCGCTCGTTCCAGCTGCGGGCCACGAGCGTGTCGCTCGACGACGCCGCCCTGTCGTTCGTGCAAGAAGACGCCGACGAATACGGGGCCGTCCGGATCGTCGCCAACGAACCCGACGACGGAAGTCGCCTCGAATACAAGACCAAACTCGCCGACGAGCGGAAGGCCAGCGGCATCCCGATGCGGTCGCCCATCATCTTCCTCGAGGTCTACCCCGACGACTCCTCCAACTTCGAAGAAGACCTCGAGGTGCACGGGCACAGCCTCCACGGCTACCGGGTACTCAAGGTGCGGAGCGGCAACGTGCCGAACACGATCGCGACGATCCTGCTCGAAATTCGCGACGTCACCGGCGTCGTACCCGATATCTACTTCGAATGGACCGAGGCTCCGCCGCTCCGCAACCTGGTGCGCTACCTCATCACGGGGGTGGGCGAGGTTGCACCGGTCACGCGCGAGGTGTTGCGGCGGGCCGAGTCCGATCGGGGTCGACGGCCCGACGTGCACGTGAGCTGAGCGGCGGGGCGGCCGGATCCTTCGGTTCTGCCGATTCGGCGCAGGCGTGCCGGGCCGAGCGTGCTCGAATGGACGCCTCGCGTCGAGCCCGAGCCCGATTCGGGCACTCTCGGCCCCGCACGCCCTCATCGGCGACGAGTCAGTCGAAAGCAGGCTCTCCGAGGCACCAGGCCAGCATTTCCGGCCAGGGCCCGAAACCGGTCGCGGGCACCACGTGGCCCGCACCCGCGAGAACGATCTGCCGAGCGTCGAGCCCGTCGGCAACGGCGCCGAGCGCCTCGGGGCGGTACGGATCGTCGTCGCCCGCGACGATGATCGCGTCGGGGGCTCCGACGCTCTGACGAGCCGAAGGATCCTCGTGCTCGCCTTCAGGTGGGCGCCAGGCGAAGGCAGCGAGCTCGGGTACTGATTCTAAGAAGTCCGCCGACACCGGTGACACCAGCGCGACTCGGTCGATCTGCGGGGCCGTCCCGGATGTCTGCTCGCGCAGCCAGAGCATCGTCGACGCGCTGTGGGTGACCACCGTGATCGTGCCCTCGGTGAGGGTCGCGAGGTTGGCCAGGGCGACGTCTCGCCAGCGCTCGAAGTCGGGAGCATCGGGATCAGGAAGCTGCGGGTAGCGAACGTCGTGGCCCCGCGCGGTCAGCTCGAGCGACAGCCAGCGTTGCCAGTGGCTCGGCGGGCGGTGGTTCTCGTAGCCGTGCAGGAGGAGGAAGCTCGACGGCACGGGCGCGGGCACCGGGGTCGGCACTGGCACGGGGGTCGGGGTCGTGGTCGGCATCGACGTCTCCGCCACGCGTCAACCTCGTCCGAGCGGACGGACAGAGACCGTCTCGGCCACGGCCCGCTGTGGCAGGTCGACCACGAGACGAACCGCGTCGGCGATGTCGCTGACCGCGAGGTAGCTCTCTGCGTCGTAGGAGTTGCCCTTGGACTGCTGCATCTCGCGCTGCATGTCGGTGTCGACCGCCCCGGGATGCACCGAACTGACGCGCACCCCGTTCGATCGCTCCTCCTCACGAAGCCCGTCGGCGAAGGCCCGGACGGCGAACTTGCTCGCGGCGTACAGGCTGCCGGCCGCCTGCGAGCGGAATCCGGCCCCGGAGTTGATGACGATCACCGTTCCCTGCGCAGCACGGAGGGCGGGAAGAGCGAGGCGCGTGATCTCGGCGACGGCGACCACGTTGACCTCGAGGATGCGGCGCCACTCGTCGCGCGGTGTGAGCTCGACCGTCGAACCGCCGATGACGCCGGCCGAGTGAACCAGCACGTCGAGCGACTCGAGCGAGCCGGTCGGCCCGGCGGCCAGAAACCCGTCGAGTGATTCGTCGCCGTCGAGAGCGGCTGCCCAGACGGAGGCGGAGGGCAGCTCGGCCGCCAACTCCTCGAGCACCCGGGGATCACGCCCCTGCACGATCACGTGGTGCGTTCGCCCCAGGTCGAAGGCGACCGCGCGGCCGATCCCCCGCGACGCGCCGGTGACGAGGGCAATCGGAAGCGGGGCGGATTCGTGCGCGGAGGGGGTGCTGTCAAAGACCATCTGACCATTGTGGTGCTTGCTTCGTCGCCCGAGCAACGGCAGCTGCACTCCTTCGAATTTGAAGGAGAAGCGGGGCTGAAACCGACAAGTGAGGCGGATCGGCGGGCCTCGCGGCGAAAATCTCCTTCAAATTTGCAAAGGAGCTCGAGGGCAACCCGTCAGGCGCGCCACGCCTTCGGCCCGTCGCTGCCGGCGCGGTACTCGTCGAGAGGCACCGAGCCATCGCGCCATGCCGCGAGCACGGGCTCCACGATCCGCCAGCCCTCGACCGCCGCGTCGCCTCGCACCGACAGCGAGGCGTCGCCGTCGAGGATTCCCTGGAGCACTTCGCCGTAGGCCGGCAGGTCGCCGGGGTTGAAGTCGACCTCGAGGCTGGCGCGGTCGATGACATACGGGTCGCCCGGTCCGTTCACGTTCAACTCGAGGCTCATGACGTCGGGGGCGATACAGATGCGGAGCCGGTCGGCCGTCTTGAGCGTGTGGAACTCCGGCGGCACGTGGGCGGGTGCCTTGAACGTAATCAAAATTTCGCGCCGATGCGACGCGAGGGCCTTGCCGGAGCGGAGGCGGATCGGCACGCCGGCCCAGCGCATGGTGCGCACCTCGACGACGACCTCGGCGAGAGTCTCGGTCTCGAGCGACGGGTCGACGCCCTCCTCGTTTTTGTAGGCGGGGAGCTTGCGACCGTCGATGGTGCCGGCCGAGTAGCGGGCGCGGCGGCTCGTGGTCGGGTCGTCGTGCCAGAGGTGGGTGGCCCGGAGCGCGAGCTGCTTCTGATCGCGGAGGTCGGCTGCGCCGAGAGTCGCCGGTGCCTCCATGACCAGCACGGCCATGACCTGCAGGAGGTGGCTCTGGATCATGTCGACCAGAGCGCCAGCGTGGTCGTAGTAGCGGGCGCGGTTCTCGAGGGCGAGCTGCTCGTCGTACACGATCTCGATGCTCTCGACGTCGCGGTTGGTCAACATTGGCTCGATGAGGCGGTTGGCGAACCGGAGTCCGAGCAGGTTGAGCACGGTGGCCCGACCGAGGAAGTGGTCGACGCGGTGAATACGCTCTTCGGGTACGAGGGTGAGCAACAGCGCGTTGAGTGCGATCGCGCTCTTCTCATCGGTGCCGAACGGCTTCTCGAGCGCCAGGGAGAGACCCTTCGGCAGCTCTAGGGAGGCTAGCTGGTGACAGGCCTTCTCGGTGATGGCCGGCGGGAGGGCGAAATAGACCGCGGTGGTGTGGTCGCAGGCGGCGAGGAGTGTTTTCAGGCCGTCGGCGCTCGTCACGTCGGCCTGAATGTAGGTCGTCGCCGCGAGGGCCGCTTCGACGGAGGGGCCGGAAGCACCTGAACTCGCGAACGATTCGCCCACGCGCTTCTTCCATTCGGCGTCGGTCAGGTCTTCGACACCCGACCCGATCAGCTGCACTCGGCGTGACGGCTCGTGGGTGAGCAGCTCCCCCAGACCGGGCATGAGGAGCCGGGCGGCGAGGTCGCCCGATGCACCGAGGATGAGCAGAGACGACTTCGCGGCGGTCATTCGTCGATGCTATTCGTCGCTCGGGCGGAGTGCCCGCGCCCTCCGAGGCCCCGGCTGAGCGCCTGCAGGAGTGCCCGTCCGTTCGGCGACCCGAGCCCGGTGCAGGCGTCCCAACCCGGTGTGGCGGTGAACGAGCCATTGTCGCCCTCGGTGATATCGCGGAACGCCATGGCTGCCGCGTAGAGCTTCGGCTGCACGAGCCCGAGCGGTGCACCGAGAGACTCGGCGAGTCGGGCCGCGAGCGCAGCGTAGAGCGGAGCGACCGCACTGGTTCCGCCGATCACCGAGCGGACGCCGTCGACCAGCACCTCGTACCCGGTCGCCGGGTCAGCATTGCCGGCGACGTCGGGCACGCCCCGACCTCCCCCGGGCGCAGTGATCGCCGACTGCCAGGCGGGTCGCTCGAACGTTCGGCTGACTCCGCCCCCGGTGGCCCCGCGGCCAGCACCGTTGTTCCACACGGTCTCACTGGCGATCGTCGAACCGGTCGCGCGAAGGCTGGTGCCGCCGCAGGCCAGCACGTGCGGGCTCGCTGCGGGGAAGTCGACGTGGTCGGCGCCATCGGTCGCTCCGTCGCTCGAGCCGTTGTCGCCCGCCGCGGCCGTCACGGTCACGCCGAGTGCCGCCGCATCGACGAGGGCGTCGTCGAAGGCGGCGCGCGCCTGCGCCGTCCACTGGTCTTCGCTCTGGCCCCAGCTGATGCTCATGGCCGTCGGAGTCGGCGTCGCGTGTGCGGCCGTCGCCACCGCGTCGACGAAGCCGTCGTCGGTGTTGGGCGCGAAGTAGACGACGATGTCGGCTTTCGGAGCGAGAGCCCCGGCGACTTCGATGTCGAGCAGCACTTCGCCGTCGGCGCCGGACGGGTCGCCGCCCGGCACGTTGGTCGCGCCATCGACTCCGACCGCGGTCACCTTCGGCCCATCGAGGCCGAGCCCGGCGAAGTAGGCGTCGAGGTCGGCCTGCGCGAACCCGCCCCCGAGCTCGATGATGGCGATGGTCTGGCGGGATCCTTCGGTCTGTTCGGGAAAACTGTAGAGATCGCCGAGCTCGAGGGGTGTGAACGAGGATCCGGCAGCAGCCGCGGGCTTGAACCGGAACTGCGCCCGTGCCTGTGGCCTGTCGTCGAGCCCCAGCACCGCTGTGACGATCCCGTCGAGGGCGGCCGGAATGCTGAGTGAGCCGAACCGCTGGCGGTGTTCGACCCGCGGTGCCGCCACGCCGGCCGGATCGCCGCCGAGTTGGGGCGACTCGCTCGTGACGATCTCGAGCGACGTGCCGAAGACCGCCTGGAGCACGCGCGACGGCCCAAACACTCGTACGCGTCGGCTCGGCGCGTCGGCCGCGAGGATGGTCACACCGAGAGGCTGGAGGGTCGCCACGACGAGGTCGACGTCGGCCGGATCGGCGCCGTGTTCGGCAGCGAACGTGGCGGGGTCGACCGGATCGCCGCTGAGCAGCGAGCCGGGAACGTCGGTGCGACGGCGCAGCACGAGTGTCGCCCAGACGATCTCGTCGGCGGTGCGTGCAGACAGTGCCGCCGGACGCACGCCCGGGGCAGGCGGTCGCTCGCTGCCTGCCAGGGGCACGAGGTGAAGGTTCGCGAGAGGATCGGTCGCATCGGTCATGCTCCAGGAGTACTCCGGGCCTCCGACATTTGGTTTGTCGCTAGGCTCCGATTGACCTCTGAGCGCCGACACCGTCGCCAGGGGCCCGAAAGACAGACACGTTCGAGGGGAACACCATGTCGTCGCACTTGCCGCCTCGCGGCTCCCGGAAGCCCGAACGGCCAGGTCAGCAGCCGCAGCCGCAGCCGTCGAAGCCGGGCGAGAAGCCGCCGCTCTGGGCTCCCTGGCACGGAATCGGCCTTCTCGCCGCCGTCAAGCGGCCGTTCTCGAAGTACACCGATTTCTCGGGGCGGGCCAGCCGGGGCGAATACTGGTGGTTCTTTCTGGCCTACTCGCTCGTCGCCGTGGTGCTCTACGCGATCTTCGGCATTCTCGGAATCATCTTCGGAGTCATAAACGCCAATTCGCTCGGCAACCAGGCGATGGCCGAGAACGTGATGGCTCCCCCCGGCTTCACGGCCGTCAAGGTCATCTTCCAGATCATTTTCGTCGTGCTCAGTCTCGGGCTCTTCCTGCCGTATCTCGCCCTCACCTGGCGGCGCCTCCACGATGCGAACTACCCCGGGCCGTACTTCTTTCTCGGCGTCATCCCTCTGATCGGCCCCATTCTGCTGATCGTCTACCTCGCGAGCGCCTCGAAGCCCGAGGGTGCGCGCTTCGACCGGCCCCGCTAGCGGCTCGCGGCTCGCCGCTCGCGGCTCGCCCAAGCCAACGTCGATCGACCCCTGCCGGGCCCCTGGCCTCCCGACACAACTGCGCCACAGGGAGTCCCGGCTACCGCTACTGGTCATGCCGTTTCCGTACTCCGTTAGCGGTGCCCGACCTCCGACTCATGGGCAGATCCAGCCAGGAAGCGAACAAGCCCACCACCTCGGGGTTTGTGCCACCGGGTCGTGGTCGTGAAGGGCGAATTGGCCACTGCTCACGGAAGTACCCCTCCGAAAAGCTTCGTTGACTCCAGAATCAACTGTGACTTGCGCAGGGTGCGACCCCACGGGCGTTCCGAGTCCGGGTGGGCACGCGTCGGCCCCGGCCGAGTCATCGAACCGACCGAGAAAACGTCTCCAGACCGCGAAAGAACACGGTCGGGTGACGGAAACGCGGTCGAAAGCAGAGATCGCCGCCGCGCCACCGAGAAAAAAAGCCCGCCCCCTCGTCATCGAGGAGGCGGGCTCAGTGTCGGGAGAGTGATCATCAGTAGCCCGTATTGCAGAGCCACCGGTCATGCTCGCCCTGGTGGAGTAAATCCCCCGTGACGAAACGATAGACCCGACGTCCGACACCGGCCATCAGCCGCTGGGATGAAACTCGATTCGCTCGGCCGTAAGCACTTCGATGCCGCGCAAAACGACTTCACCGAGATGCCCGACCCCAGCTGCCACAGCCCCAGCGGACCGCCGCCCCGAGACCAGCGCCGGCCTCGCAGGCCACCCCGACCATCACACCGCGTACGCCCCGGACACCGGCGGCCGACCCGTCGTCCACTCCCACGTGCGTTCGAGGCCTTCGTCCAGCCCCACGAGCGGTTCCCAGCCGCAAAGCTCGCGGGCGAGGGCGTTGTCGGACAGCAGCCGATCGACCTCGCTTCCTTTCGGGCGGACGCGGGTGTCGTCTGCGACGATCCGTGCGTCGGATCCTGAAGCCGTGATCAGCCGGGCCGCGAGGTCGCCGATGCTCACCTCGGTGCCGGTGCCGAGGTTGATGGCGCGGCCGAGAGCCGCGTCGGAGGCGCCGACGGCGAGGAACCCTCGAGCGGTATCGGTCGAGAAGGTGAAATCGCGGGTCGGAGACAAGGATCCGAGACGGATCTCTTCGGCACCAGCTCGAAGCTGCGAGAGGATCGCCGGGATGACAGCCCGCGTCGACTGGCGCGGCCCGTACGTGTTGAAGGGGCGGCAGATCGCTACCGGCGTCTCGAAGCTGTGCCAGTACGACAGCACCAGCGCGTCGGCCGCGATCTTCGACGCCGAGTACGGCGACTGCGGTTGGAGCACGTGCTCCTCCGAGATCGGCGCGACGCGGGCGCTGCCGTAGACCTCCGAGGTCGACGTGTGCACGAGGCGCGCACCGTGGCGACGGCAGGCCGTGAGCACGTTGTGAGTGCCGACGACGTTGGTCTGCACGTACGAGTCGGGCGCCACGTAGCTGTACGGGATGCCGATCAGCGCCGCGAGGTGGAACACGATCGAGCTGCCGGCGACGACCGAGTCGACGAGCCCGGGATCGCGCACGTCACCCGCGACGATCTCGACGCGGTCGTCGTCGGCGTACGGCGCCAGAAACCCCCGTTCGGCATAGGGCTTGTAGTGCACGAGAGCGCGAACCCGAGCGCCGGCCGAGAGGAGCTCGTCGACGAGCGTGGATCCGATGAAGCCTTCGGCTCCGGTGACTACGACGGTCATGCCGGCGTAGTGGTCGAGGTAGTTCATCGTGCGACTGCTTTCTGGAGGGCGTGGAAGGGGGCTGTCTCGGCGGGGCGTCCGGCGAGGTCGAGGGCCCACCGCGCGAGTGACTCGGCGGCGGTGGCGTGGAGGGGGCGTGCGCCCGAAACGGAACCCGCACCCGAAACGGAGCCGGCGCCAGGGGCGGAACCGGCACCTCGAGCGGACGACGCCGCGGGCAGGGCGTCGAGACTCGCGGCGAGGGCCGGCGCGTCGAGGTCCCGGTCGGCGACGACGACGGCCCGACCGGTCTCGGCGAGAGCCCGGGCGTTGTGGGTCTGATGATCACCGGGAGCGTGCGGGTAGGGCACGAGCACGGCGGGTGTGCCGAGCAGTTCGAGTTCGGCAATCGTGGCCGAGCCGGCGCGCAGCACCATCGCGTCGGCGGCGGCGTAGGCGAGGTCCATGTCGTCGATATGGGCGACGATGCTCGCGATACGGGAACCACCCGAGCGGGCGAGAGTCGCCTCGAGTTCGGCGCGGTCGTCGGGGCGCGCCTTGATCACGAAGCGGACGTCGTCGCGCGCCGCCCACCGCCCGGCCAGTTCAACCGCGGCCCGGTTGAGCCGGCTTGCTCCGAGGCTGCCTCCGCTCACGATGAAGAGATTTTGATCGGCGCTCACGTCGAACGCGCGGCGCGCCCGAGGTCGAAGAGACGTCGCATCGACGGATTCGAGCGCGTGAGCGACCGGGATGCCGATGTGCCGCACGTCGCGACCTCGGCACCAGCGGGCGTCGCGCGGGTCGAAGCCGGTCGCGATGGACCGCACGAACCGCGCCGCGAGCACGTTGGCCCGCCCAGGCACGGCGTTCGACTCGTGCACGATCGCAGGAATCCCGAGGATCCGGGCGGCCAGCACCACCGGGACGCTCGCATACCCGCCCATGCCGACCACCACGTCTACCCGCTCGCGCCGAAGATGAGCGGCCGCTCGGGCGACGCTGCGCCCGAGGTGGAGCGGGAACGCGGCGAGGTGGGCGTCGGAGCATCGCGCGAACGGCTTCATCGGCACGAGGTCGAGGTCGTAGCCCGCCGCCGGCACGAGTGTCGTCTCGAGACCGCGGGCGGTTCCTGAAAACGAGACGCGTGCGCCGGGCGACAGGCGACAGAGGGCGTCGGCCGTGGCGAGGCCGGGGTAGATGTGACCGCCGGTGCCGCCGGCGCCGATCACGACGCGGAGAAGGGTGGAGTGGCTCACGCCCCCAAGGGTGAAGGCCCCGCATGAGGCCAGAATTAAGTGGCCGGGCCCCGGCGCGAAGCCGGTGTCCCCGGCAGCGACACCACGATCCGCGTGCCCGCGCCCCGCCGGGGCTCGGCCACGATCGCTCCCCCGTGCGCGACGACGATCTGGTGCGCAATCGCGAGCCCGAGCCCCGACCCGGGGTGGGAGCGTGCGGCGCCCGACCGGAAGAAGCGGTCGAAGACCCGGCGGCGGTCGGCCTCGGCGATTCCCGGGCCTCGATCGGACACCAGGATCCTGGCCCCGCCGCTCTGCTCGGCGCGAACCTCCACTTCGACGTCGCCCGCCCCGCCGTATTTGCCCGCGTTGTCAAGCAGCACGCTCGCCAGCCGGCCGAGTCGCTCCTCCGCCCCCTCGACGACGACGGGTACAGGCGCGTCGAGCTCGAAGCGGGCGCTGGGCCAGTGCCGCCCGGCCGTCACGGCAGCCGTGCGGAACACCTCGGCGACGTCGACGTCGTGCACGTCCGTCTCGCGCTCGACTCCCCGGGCGAGATCGACGAGGTCGTCGACGAGCAGCTGCAGCGACAGCAGCTCGTCGCGCACCGACCGGCGGAGCAGCTCACGGCGCTCAGGGGCGATCGCGTCGCCGCGGTTGAGCAGAGCGAGGTTCGTGCGCAGCGACGTAAGCGGAGACCGGAGCTCGTGCGACGCGTCGGCGATGAGCTGCGTCTGAGCGGTCTGTGCGTCGGCGAGCTGGTCGAGCATCGAGTCGAACGAGCGCGACAGCCGACCGAGCTCGTCGTCGCGGTCGCTGTGGAGAGTGCCGTCACGCGGGTTGCGGCTTTTTGTCACCCGGTCGACTGAGGCGGCGAGCGCCCGGACAGGCCGGAGCCCGACAGTCGCGACCGCGAAGCCGATGCCGCCCGAGAGCACGACGCCGACGAGGCCGAGCACGAGCAGCGCTGTTCCGACGCGGGCCGCCGTCCGGTCGACCATGCTCGTCGGCACCCCGACCAGAACGGCCCCGCCACCGGGCGCCGCAACGCTCTCGCGGATTGGCAGGGCGACGACTCGCACACCCCCGGTCGGCGCCGCCACGGTGTAGTACTCCGCCCCGCTCTGGCCGGAGGCGACGGCACGAGCCTCGTCGGTGACGCGCATGGGCGACGTGCCGCTCTCGACGGGCGCACCCGGGTCGACCACTCGCGAACAGGCCGGCTCGCTCGCGAATTGGCAGGTCGCCGAGCCGGATGCCAGGTCGGAGGCATTGCTGTCGACGAGCCGTTGAATCCTCGTCGCCTCACGTAGCAGCGCGACGTCTTGGCCGCGCTCCAGCTGGTGCACCACGAGCAGGTAGGTGACGCCGGCGACCACGAGCACGAAGAGCGCGACGGTGACGGCGAGCACACCGGCTAGACGGGCACGGAGTGTTCCGGGGCGACGCAGCCGCCGCGCGACGCCGCTCACGGCAGCAGCCGGTAGCCGATGCCCCGGACCGTGTGCACCAGCCTCGGCATACCAAGGGCCTCGAGCTTTCGCCGCAGGCCGCTGATGTAGACGTCGAGGGCGTTCGATCGGGGTCTCTCTCCGGGCTCCCACACCCGGTCGAGGATCTGCTCGCGTTCGAAGGTGCGGTGCGGATCGTCGAAGAGCAGCGCCAGCAGCGCCGTCTCGATGCGGGTCAGCGGCAGGCGTGAGTCGCCGTCGACGAGCACCCGGTCGAGCTCGTCGAGACGCAGGGTTCCGACGACGAGGGCGGTTCGCGGTTCCGGCGTCACGCGGCGCACGAGAGCCCGCACCCGTGCCAGCAGCTCGTCGAGGTCGAACGGCTTGCCGAGGTAGTCGTCGGCCCCGGCATCGAGCCCCGCGACCCGGTCGTGCGGATCGTCGCGGGCGGTCAGCACGAGAATCGGCAGACGGTCGCCGGCTGCTCGCAGGGTACGGCAGACGGCGAGACCGTCGAGGCCGGGCAGGCCCAGGTCGAGAATCAGCGCATCGGGATCGGCCGAGGCCGTCATCGACAAAGCCTCCGGGCCGGTCACAGCGACCGCGACCTCGTACCCTTCCGCCTCCAGCGCCGTCTCGAGGCCCAGAGCGATGTGCGGATCGTCGTCGACCACCAGGATTCGAGTCACGTCGTCTCGCCTTTCCTTCGAACTACCCGTCTATTGTGACGTGGTGCACGTGGCACTCTGGTGGGTGGAGGACAACGGAGTTCGGCCAACCCGAGCAACACGACCACCCACAGAAAGGCTCTCCTGATGGACAGCATCTACACCGCCGAAGCACTCTCGACCGGCGCCGGCCGCAACGGCCACGTCGCCACGGTCAGCGGCACCGTCGACCTCGATCTCGCGATCCCCAAAGAGATGGGCGGCGCCGGTGGTGCTGCCAACCCCGAAGAGCTCTTCGCCGCCGGCTACGCCGCCTGCTTCCACTCTGCTCTGCAGAGCGTCGCCCGCATGCGCAAGGTCGCGATCTCCGACACCTCCGTCGGCAGCCAGGTCAGCGTGCACCCGAACGGCGAGGGCGGCTTCGTCCTCTCCGTCACCCTCGAGGTCGTCATTCCCGAGCTCCCGCACGACGAGGCACAGGCTCTCGCCGACGCAGCCCACCAGGTGTGCCCGTACTCGAACGCCACCCGCGGCAACATCGACGTGACGATCACCGTCTCCGACGACTGACACCACACAAAAGCGAAACGGCCCGGGTCTCATCGACCCGGGCCGTTCGGCTTTCGCGGCGCCCATACTCAATGGCGCAGCAGACTACGGACGCAGCAGGATCTTGCCGGCGCGACCGGGAGTGAAGTTCGCGGCGGCGGCCTGGCGGGCCTCCTCGAACGAGTAGGTGGCCTCGACGGGGAGGGTGATCGTGGAGTCCTGGATCCTGCGCACCAGCTCTGCGAGGAGCGCACCGCGCTGGGCGGCGGGCATGCTCGTGCTGACCGTGCTGCCCCAGAAGCCCTTGACCGTCGCCTGCTTGAAGATCACGTCGCCCGACGAAATCTGCATGACGGGCGACTGCATCGCGCCGAACACGACGAGGGTGCCGTTCTCGCTGAGCAGCGACAGCACCTCGCCACTCGCGGGGCCACCGACTGAGTCGACACCGGCAAGGATCCGGGCGTCGCCGACGATCGCCTTCACGCGGTCGCGCCAGTCGGCCGAATCCGTTGCCACGACATTGCCGATGCCCTGGGCCTTCAGCTCGTCGACGCCCTCGGCACGGCGGACAAGGCCGATCACGTTGATGCCGCGGGCCGCTCCGAGCTGGGCGACGAGGCGGCCGACTGCGCCATTGGCGGCGTTCTGCACGAGCCAGTCACCCTCGGCGAGGTCGAGCGACTCGAGCAGGCTGATCGCACTGAAGGGCATGGAGACGAGCTGTGCCGCGACCTCGTCGGACATGTCGTCCGAGACGGGCAGAAGCGCTGCCGCCTTGGCGACGAAGTACTCGGCCCACACGCCGAAGGTGCCGCCGGTCGCGACTCGCTGGCCGACCTCGACGCCGGTGACGCCCTCGCCGAGCGCGTCGATCACGCCGACGGCCTCGGTGCCGGTGCGGGCCGGGAGCTCGGGCTTGAAGCCGTAGGTACCGCGGATCGTCCAGAGGTCGTGGTTGTGGATGGGCGACAGGAGGGTGCGGACGCGCACCTCGCCGGGGCCGGGCTGAGGCGTCGGGACCTCTTCGACCGTGAGGATCTCGGAGGGCTCTCCAAATGTGGGGTGTATGACTGCGCGCATGGCGTTCTCGACTTTCTGTGGGGTGTTCGTGGGACGGTGGGTCGGGCTTTTAGCCGTTCAGGGCGATCACGGTTGTGACGACGGCGATTAGCGGGAAGGCGCCCTGGGTGACGGCCGCCCGGCGCTTGCCGGGTGTCGAGACGAACAGGACGAGCGCTGCCGCGAGCATCGAGCCGGTGCCGACCAGGATCAGCGCCTCGCCGATCGCCGACGACGACGCGAGAGCGAACACGATGCCGATCACGGTGGTCGCGGCGAGGAACAGGTTGTAGAAGCCCTGGTGGAAGGCGAGCGGTGCCGTCGTTTCGACCTCGGCCTCTGTGGCCGGGCCGAAGGTCGCGCGAGCTCGGGGACCACGCCACGCGAGCGACTCCATCCAGAAGATGTAGACGTGCAGGGCAGCGGCCAGGGCCGCGAACACGATGGATACGACGAGCACGAGAGCCTCCTGAATTGAACTGACCGTTTCACTATATACTGAAACGGTCAGTCCAGATCAACCCCGAGGAGCAGAGCATGGGTCGCACTCGAACCTTCACCGAAGCCGAGGTCGCTCGTTCAGCACGCCAGGTCTTCTGGGATCACGGTTATGAAGACACCGCCCTGCCCGACCTCGAGCGCGCCACCGGCCTCAACCGGTCGAGCATCTACCACTCGTTCGGCAGCAAGCGCGGCCTGTTCGACGCGGCAGTCGAGAGCTATCTCGACGAGGTCATTCGGCCTCGCCTTGTTCCATTGCGTGCGGACGTCGTCGAGGTTGGAGCTCTTGAGACCTACCTCCTCGGCCTCCGCGCCGCGATGACGGAGGGGCACACAGCCCTCGCTGCCAACGGCTGCCTGCTGCTCAATGCGACCGGCTCTCCCCTCGGCCGCGAGGAGGCCCTGCAGACCGTCGTGGCTGCCTACTGCGACAGCCTCCGCTCGGCGATCACGACCGGGGTCGCCGCCCGTCGCACCGATCTCGACGCCGCCGAGCAGAAGACTCTTGCCACCACCTGCACCGGCCTCGTCTTCGCCGCGATGGCTATCGTCCGGGTCGACGCCACAGCTGCCGGCGAACTCATCGATGCGGCGCTCGGCCACGTTCGTCGCGCTTCACAGGAACGAATCAGCAACTAACCCAGGATCCGGGGCACCGCACTCCCCCTCCCGTTCGTTGCCCTCCAGAGCTACGATCGGGCATGAACACTTCCGGGGGAATGTCTAGGGTCGTCGGTTGGATCAGCGTGGCAGTCCTCGTGGCTCTCGTCACGGTCTTCTTCGCTTTTGTCTTACAGGGAGGCTCGTGCCTCGACGCCGCCCCGGGTCAGGGCGAGAGCTCGTGCACGACCGGCCCGGCGATCGGAGCGACGGCCGCCCTCGTCGTGGGAATCGTCGGATCCGTCGTCGTCATCCTCGCGACAGCTCGGGCTGTCGTGCTGGGTCGGCGTCTTCGCCAGGCCGCGGCCTGACGGGTTGCACCCGCCAACCGTGGAGACTCCGCCTCAGCCCTGGATAAGTGCCAGCGACGCTAATGTCGATCCATGGTGAGCCACGTCATTCTCGTAATGGCGGAGTACTAGGTCGAAGACTCGCCCCTGTGGTTTCGCCTCTCAAACGACAAAATCGGGCTAGCCGACGCAGGGGAGCTAGGGCTCAGCGCGGGCCTTCGCCGTGACCTCGAAGTCTGGAACGACGTCTTCGACGCCATCGCCGGATCGGGATTCCGCTTTCCCTCCGCCGAGATACACGACCACCATCGCGCCGAGGCTTTCGACCTCGCGGCTCGAGTCCAGGACGAACTCGGAGACGAGACCCACGTCTGGTGCGGTGCCGGAGAAGGCGTCGACCTGTTCCCCAACCTGAGCGACGCGCTCGTGGTGGCCTCTGGTTCTCCCGGAACATCGCTGGAGCAGTACACCGGTGGCCGCGCACGGAGCATCACAACAGCGTCAGCCGGCGGTCGGGAGAGAACAGCCAGGGCCATCATCAGATGGCGCAATTTGACGGAGCGCGTTGGCTCGCCGTTCGGCGATGCCGAAACGAGGTCTGACGGGCTCAGGGCGGCCGGGGCCCTTCAGAGAGACATCGGCGCCCTCAGCCAGGTCATTTTTTTCGGTGGGGCTGGCAGCCCAAGTGACTACTTACACCACTTCGGCCTCGAGTAGACGAAACCGAAGCCTTCTGGTCCATTCGCTCCCTTACTGCTCAGCCGTATCAACAAGAGAGGCGATTGCCCTGGCCCCGAGGGTGACGGCGTCACGGGCCGCCTGGTCGTCGCGATCGGCGAGCCATGACGTGCTGATGCCGTCAGCCACGGCGATCAGCAACGATGCGACCTGAACGGTCGGAGCCGACCACCGTATGTTCGCCGCGGCGGTCCATTCGGCGCGTACCTCGAGTCATCGACGGAGAGGAACCGTGCTCTCTACCGCCGGTTCGGCTTTGTCGAGTTCGGCACCATTCGAGGGCTCCCCTCGGGTCAACCGATGGCTATGTGGCGACCGGCCGTCGCCCACGCTCTCTGAGCTAGTTGGTGGCGACGTGGGTGAATTTCTGACAAACCGGACACTCGCTATCTTTCGCAACTACCGGGTCGGTTCTACTGTCACAGAATGCTCTCTGCACTCATCGTTCTGGCTGTCCTGGTGATCCTCGCGGCAGCCATCGTCGTGGTTCTTTTCCTCGGCATGCGCCGACGCCGGCAGGCGCAAGTCGACCTCGCAGCCGAACCCGGGCGTGGGCGCCGCGCCGGGGATGAATCGCCCGATGCGGACGAGTCCGCTGACGTCGCGCGCGGTCGCGGAGCGAACACGGGTCTGAACTTTTAGGCGGAGTCGGCGCGAGCGAGAGCCCTGCCCGGATGCCCACGTGAACCGCCTTACGGTTCACTCTCTAGATGGACGCGCGGCGCTGCCCCCATGCATCACGGTCAAGTGTGACCATGCGACCTGACGCCACCTCGCTCCGCTGGTACACGCCGTCGGACGGCGACGCTTCAGCTGGACCCAGCTTGCTCTGGCTGCACGGCGGCGGATTCTTTCGAGGAAGCCCCGCGCAACCGGAGGCCCACGATGTCGCGGACTCGCTCGCGAGACACGGGCTGACTGTCGCTACCACGGGGTACCGCCTCTCGCCGCCTCCCGGGATGACTTGGGCGAAATCGGGCGCTGGGCGGGCACGCGGCCGATTCCCCGACGCTCTCAACGATGTCGTCACCGCCTACCGCGCAGTGGCTTGTGCGTCGCCGTCGGGGGTGATCCTCGGTGGAGCCAGCGCGGGTGCCTGCCTCGCGGCGGCTGCAACCCTCCAGACCCTCGATGAGGGGTTTCGTCCGGCAGGCGCCGTCTTCGCCTACGGCTTCTTCCACGCCACCCATGAGCGCCCACAAGATGACCGGGCGCGATCTCAGGGGCACCGCCGGATCACGCACGCACCGTGGGCGTTGGACCTCATGAATCGCAACTACGCCGGCTCGAGGGATGCGCTGGCGAACCGACTGGCTTTCGCGGGTGGCCATGACCTGACCGGCTTTCCGCCGACCCTCGTGATCAACGCGGAACACGACAACATGCGCGCATCAGGCGACCTCTTTGCTCGCGAGCTCCGCAGCACCGGAGTCGACGTCGAGCACCACGTACTTCCGGGCACGCACCACGCGTTTCTCAATCGACCGCACCTCGACGCCTTCGCGTCCGCGATCGCTCTGATCGCCACGTGGAGCCTGTCTATGCATCAACGTCAGTGATCGGCGTTTCGGCACGGACGACCGGCCGTGGAACGAGCATTCAGCCACGCCGCTGCGTTCGCCCGGTCTTGGGCCACATGTCAGGCACACGAAACAGACGCACGTCGAGCGTCAGAGTGAACACCCGCTGGTAGCGTCGAAATATGGGGATCTTTTCGAGGAAAAGCAAGAAGGACGACGTAACAACGAACGACGCGGGGGCGGCGGACAGCACGCAGCCGAGCGTGACTTCCGGGGGAAGCAGCTTGGTCGTCAACCGCTTGGTGCAAGACGCGCTCCGGCCGTGGAGTACCAGCCAAAATGCGCAGACGATGTACGCCGTATTGCGTCAGTGCGCCACCGGCGATCTACTCCTCGACGCCTCGGGGTCGGAGATCGCCGATAAAGCAGCCCCGTTCGCGAAAGGCGACACCCTCGCCATCGGAACGCAAGTCGACAACGCGGGCAAGCGGCTTCTTGTGGCGTTCACGGACAACGACCGCTTGGCGGTGTACCGGCAGAACGGAGGAGCGACCACCCCTCCGCTTTCGCTCGGTCAGCCCGCATCGGCCACACTCCAGATGGCTGCGACCACGTACGACGGGATCGCGATCGACCCAGGTTCGCCCGAGACGGTCTTCATCGCGTATGCCGACGAGATCCGCCGCGGACTCACCGATGAAGCCGGCGTCAACGAGATCTTGAAGACCGCCATTGTGGCGGGCAGCCCGGTCGAGGAGATTATCGACCGTGCTGAAGCCGCTCCGGTGGTCTTCGTCGGTCTCTCCGCACGGAGAGACGACAAGGGCGAGGTCGAGACCATCACGGTCCCGGCCCTCAAGGGCCCTGACGGCAGCATCTACCACCCGGCGTTCACGTCTCCCGCGGAAGTCTGGGCCTGGGCGCCCGACCTCGACGCTCAACCGACCGGTTTTGCAAACATCGCCCGGTCTGCGCGGGAGGACGGTCAAGCCGGTGTCGTCTTCAACCCCGCGGGCAAACCGGCTGTAGTGCCGATCGCAACGATCGCAGATCGATACTGACGTCGGTCATCTATCAACCCGGCGCACGACGCGAACCGTGCGGCGGGACGGGACGATCGGGGTATGACATCTCGATCGCGGCTGGGGATGGTGACGGCAGGGATCCTCGTCGTGATTGTCGGGGTTTTCGCGAAGCTGATCGTGCCGGGGCTGCCCGGGGATCTGCTCGGGTCGGCCTGTTACACCGCCCTCCTCTTCGTGTTGGCGGCGCTCGTGCTGCCGCGGTCGCCCGGCGTCGGCCTCGCAGTTGTCGCGTTCGTCGTATCGTCGATCGTCGAGGTGTTGCAGCTCTCCGGCCTGCCCGACGCCGTAGCGCGGGTGGCGCCCCTGTCTCGATGGGTGCTCGGCAGCACGTTCGTCGCGACCGACCTGCTGGGCTACGCGGCGGGTGCCCTCGTGGCAGTAACAATCGACACCGCCTGGCAGCGATCACGGCGACCCGGCACGAGGAGGCCGGCATGACAAAGCGGCTCACCCCCGGCGAGGGACCCGCTCGTCTGGCTCGCATACCTGATCCGACTACGCGAGACACTCTCACGTTAGCAGTATCCGTGTTAGCAGGACGATCATCCTGCCGAAATTGCACACAGGGCAAGCAGGCCGACACGCGACATGCCCCCGGCCGAAGCCGAGGGCATGCGGGTGTCGAGAGGAACGCAAGCCACCCGCAACTCGGATCAGGAGAAGAACGGGAACTTGTCGTCATCGACACGGGCGACCGGTAACCAGCCGGCTCGCTCGTACACAGTAGCGAATCCCTCCGGTAAGAGGGAGCCCGTTGCGCAACACGTATAGCCAGACCGGCGAACTCGCTCGACGTCGAAAGCGACCACCCGGTCTCACCTGCGATAGTGGAGAGCGTGACCATCCTGATCGTGTCCGTGCTCGGGGCAGCCCTCGTACTGCTGCTCGTCGTGCAGGGCGTCTCCCGCCACCGCCGCCTCGTTCGGCGCGAAGAGGCGGGCCAGACCACCTTGCCGCGCAGCACCTGGATCGTCTTCGGCCTCGCTGCCGCCTTCTTCCTGTTCGCCGTGTTCGTGTTGCCCCTCGTGCTCAAGAAGTGAGCGTGTCGCCCGAGAGCCCAGTGTCTCCGGGGGGCCCAGTGTCTCCGGGGGGCCCAGCGTCTCCGGGGGGCTCAGCCTCCCGGTGGCGCGACCTGACCGTCGCGATCGAGCTGCCCCCAGCCGCGTTCGGCGCCGCCGTCGATGTCGACGACCTGCTCAGCGATCCCGACCTGCACTTTGCCACTGGAGCCCCCACCAGCCGACTCGTGCTGATGCCGAGACTCGGCACGTTCTCGCGCCTGGTGCTCGAATGGGAGACCCTGCCTGAGATCGGCATCTTCTCGGCGACGTCGTGGCCGGCGGATACGTTCACCACCGCCGAGATCGCACGCCTCGAGACGTGGATGCGCGACGTCGCCTCGGTCTGCCATGCTCACCGCGATCGGGTCCGTGCGACGGCCGAGCGAGCCGTCCGCGATGCGTCGAGCGGCCTCGACCGGAGCGAACCGCGCGCGGTCGGAGTCGGCGACGCGATGGGGCACGTGGTCTCGGCGCACGTCGGCACCCGGGCCGCGGGCCCGACGCCCGGCGCGCGGTACCCGATCGTCGACGTCACGGGCCCTGTCGGTGCGCCGTTGGATCCTTCGGTACGTGAACTCCGGTTCGTCGACCGGGCAAGTGGCACCGAGCTGGGGCGCCGCGTCAGCGCCCACGACGATGCCGAGTCGGCGTTCGAGCCGCTGTCCGACGGCGTCACGAGAGACGACCTCGCTGACTGGTACGACGAGCACATCGTGCGAGAAGTGCTGTTCGACGACGTGTGGCAGGTGTGCGTGCACCTGCTGGCCGGGCTCGAGGCGCCGGCCGACGTGGTCTACTTCAGCTGACGCTCGCGCCGAGAGTGCAGAAACTGCCGCCTACCGACCACGCAGAGGGCGATTTGTGCACTCTCGGCGCGGGCGGGGGCGGCAGCGTCAGGTCTAGCTAGGCCTCTTCGACGGCGAAGCGATCGACCTTCTTGTGGAATCTCATGCCCGCGAGACCACCGAGAAGAGCACCGCCGATCGACAGGACGACGATCAGCCCTTCGGCGATGAGGGCCTCGACCGAGGTGAAGGTCTGCAGGGTGACGGGATCCATCTGGTCTTGCAGCGTCGAGACCGTGGTGCTCTGGCTGGCGACGACGATCAGCACGACCGCGGCGATGACCGTCATGAAGACGCCCCACAGCCAGACGGCGAGACCCTGCTTGACCCCGGAGAACCGTGCCATCCGCCCGGCCACGAACCCGCCGATAAAGTACGACAGGAACAGCACGACCAGCACGATCACCAGCGCGGTGATCTGCAGCGTCTGCGCGCTGAGCTCGGAGCCGAACGACTTGACCGTCGCCTGCTCCCCCGTCAGCAGAGAGGGCTGCGCGAAGCCCGAGACGCCGGCGATGCCACCGACGATGACATAGAGCAGACCGGCGAGGCCCACGGCGGCGAGCCAGCCGAAGAAGCCGGCGCCGAAGTTGATGCCACCGAATTCCTGCTTCTGCTGGAACGCCAACTCGTCGCGGAACTGCCGACGCTGCGCGATCTCCTCGGGCGTGAATCCGTTGTCGCCGGCGATGCCGTCGGTGAATCCGAGGCTCTCGGCGGGCGAGGTGCCGAGGTTCGAGATGGGCGTCGTGCTCGTCTGCGCGGGCATCGCCTGCGTCGGAGGCGCGTACGGAGTCGGCGTGATGACCGATGTCGGGGCCGCATACTCGCTCGGCGACGCCGGGGCCGGCGGCGGGGTCCACGCGGCGGTCGAGCTGGTCGCCGCGGCACCCGCGCCCGCGCCGGCACCGGCGGCGGTCAGGCGCGTGTCGCCGAGGTCGTCCGACTCGGGAGCCGGAGCGGAGCCCGGTGCGACCGGGGCAGAAGGCGAAGGATCCGACGGCTCGTCCGAGCGAGCGGCCTCCGCTGCACGCAGAGCACTGTCGTCGTGGAGGACTCCCGTCGCGGGGGCACTCGTCGACACCTGGCTGGTCGGCTCGCTCAGCGGCGGTACCGGGCGGTCTTCGGGTGCGACGGCGGGCTCGGCTGGCTCGGACGGCGCAGCGACTGCGGAGTGCTCGGCGGCGGGCTCGGCACCAGCGGGCTCCGCGGCCGTGGCGGCGGCGGAGTCAGCGGCGGCTGCCGGATCCTGCGCTGCTGTCTCGTGCCCCTCGGGCTCGGTCGCCCGGTCTTCCGGGGCCACCGCGGGCTCCAGCGGCGCGTCGTGCTCGGTGGTCTGGCCGGTCTCGGTCTGGTGGTTCGGAACGGCTTCGGACTGTGCTGTCACGGGCTCGTCGCCGTCGTGCTCACCCTTCGGGGCGGGCGTGTTCGGATCCGTCATGATTGCTCCTCGTGATCGGTAGTCACGCGGACAGTACCCCGAGTGGAGCTCTCGAAGCGGCTCCCCCGCCGCTCCCGGCGGAACCGGCGCGTCCGGGCGAGCCTCTGCCACGGCCCGGTACCGTGTTATCGACGTATCGACGACGAACATCACGAGGTGCCATGAACGAGACTTCTGCCAGCCCCGCGCCGGCCCGCCAGCGACCCGATGCCGAGATCGCACGATCGTGGCTGCTCGTTCCGGGCACCAAGCCGGAGCGCTTCGACTCAGCCGCCAAGTCGCGAGCCGATCAGATCGTGCTCGACATCGAAGATGCCGTCGACCCGAAGCGCAAGCCCGCGGCCCGCGACGACGTGGTCGCCTGGCTCGAAGGCGGCGGCGAGGCGTGGGTGCGCATCAACGACCGCTCCAGTGATTTCTGGTCGGACGACGTCGACGCCCTGGTCGGCCTCCCCGGGCTTCTCGGGGTCATGCTCGCGAAGACCGAGGCCGCCGAGCACGTCACCGAGACCTTCGACCGCCTGCACGGCGTGAAGCGGGTGCTGGCCCTGGTCGAGTCGGCGGTCGGTATCGAGCTCTCTCCGTCGATCGCGAGCGCGCGCGGCGCGTTCCGTCTGGCGTTCGGCTCGGGCGACTACCGCCGCGACACCGGCACCAGTGCGGACGACATGGCGATGGCCTACCCGCGCTCCCGGCTGGTCGTCGCGTCGCGCATCGGCGAGCTACCCGGCCCCATCGACGGCCCCACGGTCGGATCGAGCCACCCCGTGCTCCGTGAGCAGTCGTCGATCGCTGTGGCTCTCGGCCTGACCGGCAAGCTCTGTCTCGACGTCGATCAGCTGCCGGTGATCAACGAGGTCATCAGCCCGACGTCGTCCGACACGGCGTGGGCGCGCGACTTCCTCGCCGACTTCGAGAGCCGGGGCCGCGAGATCCGCGACGGGAGCGATCTACCGCGTCTCGGCCGGGCACAGAAGATCGATCGTCTCGCTCGCGCCTTCGGCGTGCTCCCCAACTAACCGCGCCCCGACGGGGTGCCGTCTCGACCGCAGCACCCCGGTGCCACACCGGGAAGCACCGCCGAGCGAGTCACAGCCCGACGTGGCACGCTGGGCTCATGCCTGGTCACCCCCGTCGCAGCGTGACGCGCATGACGCTGCCCGAGGCGGAGCGCATCGTCGCCCTCGCGCACGACGGCGCGCTCGATCGCTCCGACGAGAGCGTCGAGCGCGTCGTCCGCGAAGCACACGTGGTCGTCCAGCGCAGCTCGATGTGGGGCTCGGCGCCGGGCAATCCCGCACGGAGGCGCATGGTCGTCGTGTTCCTCCTGTCCGGGGCGCTCCTGGGCGTGTGGATCGTCGGGTTGCTCGCACCTCTGATCATGGCCGGGGAATGACTCCATGGCGACCCGCCGTCGGATCCTCAGCTCGCCTCTCGCTCTGATCGCCGCCCTCGCGGTCGTCGGCCTGATCGCCGGCATCGGCGTCGCCCACGACCGAGCGACGTCGACAAGCCTCGCTCACGGCGAATCGGCCCAGCCGCCCTGGCCCGCTCCTCCGGTCAGCGAGCGGCGCGAGCGCGCGGCCGCCGCCGACCTGCCGAACGTCTACGGCGTGAAACTTCAGCAGCACATCCACACGCATCTGTCGATCACGATCGACGGGGTCGCCGCTACCGTGCCCGGGCAGATCGGACTCGACGAAGACAACCGCTACGCGACGGCGCTCCATACGCACGACACCTCCGGCATCATTCACGTCGAGTCGCCCGACCGGCGCGACCTCACACTCGGGCAGTTCTTCACCGAATGGAACGTGCGGCTCGACGCGCGTCACGTCGGCGCACGGGGTGGCGACATCGGCGAGGTACTGACGGTCTTCGTCGACGGACAGCGTCGCGCCGGCAACCCCGCGTCGATCGTGCTTCACAACCTCGACACCATCGATCTCGTGGTGGCTCCCGCCGGCACGACGGCCCGCCCAACGTCGGCGTTCGACTGGCCCGGCAACTACCGCTAGTCGCCTCGCGCCCGACTAGAACCGTGCCGCGACACCCGACGCCTTATTCTTCGGCGCGCTCGTGCGCCTCGTGCATCGCCTCGGCGTGCTCGGTCTTCCCCTCGGCGATCAGCGCATCGTCGCGCTTGAGCATCCCGAGGGCCTCGAGGATCCGCCCGCGCACCCCTTTTACGAACGTCGCCGGGGATTCCTCGATCGACGGCCGCTGGATTCCGGCGGCCTTGTGATCGAACACCCGCAGGGTGCCGCCCTCGTCGTATTCGATCGGCTGCTGGGCGTGCTCGACACAGAGCCGCGCGACCTCCTCGGCGTTGGCGTGCATCACCGAGTGCGCCGCCCCCGGGATCTCCCAGAGCCGCGACGACGGCAGCAGCTCGCCGACCCGCTTGACCCAGTCACTCGGGGCGACGGCGTCGAACTCGCCACGAATCACGAGGGTGTCGGCCTTGACGTGGGGCAGGGCTCGTTCGAGCGGAAAGGTCATCATCTTGGGCAGGATCCGAGAGAACCACTTCACCCCGCAGAAGAGGTAGGCAGAGAAAGCAAGCGCTTTCACTCGGCCGGGCTCGTGCAAGGCCGCCTGCACGAACCGGATCGCCTGCGTCAGGAGGCGTCGCTCGTTCGGGTTGATGACGGGGCCGATTAGCACGACGGTCGAGAGATCGGGCCGGCGGGCGACGAGGTCGGTGACGACCTGCGTTCCCATCGAGTGGCCGACGACGACCGGGTCGTCGAGCTGCATCTCGTCAATGACGCGACCGACCAGGTCGGCGTACTGGCGAATGGTGAGGGCGCTGTCGGGGTGCGGCACGCCGGCGAAGCCGGGCAGGTCGAGCGCGTGCACGGGGCCGAACTGGTTGAGGTTCGGGGCGAGGCGTTCGAAGTAGTTGCTGGCGACGCCGATTCCCGGCACGAGCACGAAGGGCCTGGTGCCGGAGTCGCCGATCGTCGACACCCGGACGTAGACGTCGTCGCCGCCATTCAGCGTCGTCTCGACGCGAGACACGGTGACGTCGGTGAAATTGCGGTGAGCCATCGGCCCAGTCTGGCAGGGCGGTGCGGCGAGCCGTCGGATCCTGGCTTTTCTCCCCATGGGTGTTGACTTAGCGAACTATCGCGATATATCTTTGAGCTATCGCCGGAACGAACCGGCGCGAGCGGCTCGATCATTCGCCCCGCCCCCCACTTTTTTACTCTTCACGAAAGGAGTACCCCATGGGTACCCACTACAAAAACCACAGCAATCACAACGACAGCCACGACGGCCCCCAGCGCCGCCACCACGACGACCGCCCCACCGGGCGCAGCGATTTCGGGCCCTTCCGCGGCCGTGGTCGCGGCTTCGGCGGCGGCGCGATGGGCATGGGCATGGGCCCCGGCTTTGGCTTCGGCCCCGGCGGCCCCGGCTTCGGCTTCGGCGGCCCCGGTCGCGGTGGCCGCGGTCGTGCCCGCAAGGGCGACGTGCGTCTCGCGATCCTGTCGCTGCTCGCCGACGCTCCGGCCAACGGCTACGGCCTCATGAAGGCCATCGGCGAGCGCACCGACGGCGCATGGCGCCCGAGCCCCGGCTCCGTCTACCCGACCCTGCAGCAGCTCGTCGACGAGGGCCTCATCACGGTCTCGGGCGAGGGCCGCCAGTCGGTCTACGAGCTCACCGACGAGGGCCACGTCTATGTCAGCCAGCACGGCGACGAGATCGCCAAGGCCTGGGGCGACGCGACCGAGACCGACGCCCACCACGACGAATTCATCGGCTCTGCCGTGAAGCTCGCCGGGGTCATCAAGCAGTTCGCCTTCGATGCCACGCCGGAGCAGCGCACCGCCGGCAAGGAGAAGATCGACGAGCTGCGTCGCGCGCTCTACACGATTCTCGCCGACTGAGCCCTGGCGGGCTGAGCTCGTCAACCGCGCCCGAACCCTCGCGGGGAGGCCTGCGAGGTGGTCCCACGACCACCTCGACGGCCGCCCGCGAGGGTTTTCGTCGCTGCGAAGGCTTTTGCACACCCCGCAGGATTTTCCGGACAGCGGCTTGCCCCGCGACTATCGTCACCTCGAGTTGCACCACCCATCGGCGGTGCGCCCACCGCGAGAGGGAGAGACGGATGTCGACTGCGACGAACACCGGAGGGCCGGTGAGGAGCCTCGTTCCGGCCCGAATGGACCGCCTGCCCTGGACGCGATTCCACTGGTCGATCATCGTGGGCCTCGGTATCTCCTGGGTGCTCGACGGGCTCGAGATCCAGATCGTCGCCTCGAACGGGTTCTCTGACGAGTTCAACATGACGTCCGGGCAGATCGGTGCCCTCGGCACGACCTACCTCCTCGGCCAGGTGGTCGGCGCAATCGTCTTCGGCCGCCTCTCCGACAAGCTCGGCCGCAAGAAGCTCTTCATCCTCACGCTGGTGATCTACCTCGTCGGCTCCGGTCTCGCCGGCCTCTCTCCCGCCGTCTGGTTCCTGTTCGCGATGCGGTTCGTCGCGGGTCTCGGCATCGGCGGCGAGTACGCCGCGATCAACTCGGCCATCGACGAACTGATCCCCGCGAAATACCGCGGCCGGGTCGACATCGCCATCAATGGCACCTACTGGGGCGGCGCTGCCCTCGGTGCGGCCACCAACTACTTCTTCCTGAACCGCGCGATCTTCGACGTCAATGTCGGTTGGCGGCTGGCGTTCTTCATTGGGCCGGTGCTCGGGATCCTGATCATCTTCTTGCGCCGCAACATCCCGGAAAGCCCGCGGTGGCTCATGACGCACGGCTACGAGAAAGAGGCCGAGGCCACCGTCGACGACATCGAGGCACGCGTGACTCGCGAGGGCGGCCACCTCGAGCCGGTCGACGACAAGCTCGCCATGGAGGTCAAATCGACCGACAGCATCCCGTTCACGACGATCATGCACGTGCTGTTCAAGGTGTACCCGAAGCGGACCCTCGTCGGTGCCACAATGATGATCACGCAGTCGTTCCTTTACAACGCGATCTTCTTCACATACGCGCTCGTGCTCACGAACTTCTACGGTCTCAGCGACAGCAACGCACAGCTGTACTTCTTCCCCTTCGCCATCGGCAACCTGGTCGGGCCGCTCGTGCTCGGGCCGCTCTTCGACTCGATCGGCCGCCGCAAGATGATCTTCAGCACCTACTTCATCTCGGGTGCCGTGCTCGCTGTCTCGGCGGCGCTGTTCAGCGCCGACCTGCTGACCGCCACCACGCAGACCATCTTCTGGTGCGTCGCGTTCTTCTTCGCCTCGGCGGGTGCGTCGAGTGCCTATCTCACCGTGTCGGAGATCTTCCCGCTCGAGATCCGCAGCCAGGCCATCTCGTACTTCTTCGCGATCGCGCAGATCTTCGGGGCTATCGCGCCCGTCGTCTACGGTGCGCTGGTGGGCGAGGGAACCGACCGCGGCCCGCTGACCATCGGCTACTTCCTCGGCGCAGGCATCATGATCGTCGGAGCCGTGGTCGCCGCGATCTTCGGCGTCGACGCCGAGCGCAAGGGCCTGGAGTCGATCACGCAGCCGCTGAGCGTCGTGAAGCCCTAGGGCCGGAGCGCCTGGCACCACTTTTCGGGCATGACACCGTCGATGGGCGGTGTCATGCCCGATTTGTGGTGTCGGGCGGCCTTGTGGTGTTGGGCGGCTACGGGTGTCGGGCGGCTACGCCACGACAGCGGGCTCCACGCCCGACAGGTCGAGCCCGATCTCGACCAGGTGCACCCGACCGGCGAGACCGGAAGCCGGCGGCAGCAGCAGCCCGGCCTTGACGGCGCCGAACGTTACGGTCACGAGCGCCGGCAGCACCAGCCGATCGGGCACGCTGCCGTCGTCCGGCCCCACTCCCGAGGGCACGTCGACCGCCACCACCACGGGCGCACCGGCCATCCGCATCAGCACCCGCGGGCGAACGGCCTCGACGACGTCGCGGGCGCGACCACGAAGCGAAGGATCCGGGGCGGCGCCGATCCCGAGGATCCCGTCCACCACCACATCCACGCCGCTCAGCACAGCCGCGAAGGCGTCCGAACCGACCGAGGCGTCGCGCGCGGAAGCCGACGCGCCCGCAGCAACCGCGGCGGCGAGCCCTGAGTCGTGGACGCGCGAGCCGGTGGTGAGAATACGCACGTCGTGCCCCGCTTCGGCGAGCGCGCCCCCGGCGTAGAGCGCGTCTCCGCCGTTGTCGCCGGATCCTGCAATCACCAGCACCACGCCCGGTGTCGTTCCTCGCGTGGCGAGCACCCGCTCGATCTCGGCCGCAAGGCCGGCGGCGGCACGCGCCATCAGCGGCTCACCGCGGTCGAGCAGAGGTTTCTCAGCGGCGCGGATCTGGTCGGACGAGTATCCAGAAGTCATCCGGCCATGCTGGCACCGCGGTCGCTGCAGCGCTCCGGCGCACGCCAGAATGGTCTGATGCGTGCGACCACCCGAAACCCGACCGACGGCACCGAAATCGCCTACGAAGTGTCAGGATCCGGCGACCCTCTGCTCCTCGTGCACGGCTCGGGCCTGTCGAAGGGAACCTGGCGCGGCCTCGGCTACCTCCGCGACCTCGAACGTGATTTCACGGTCATCGCCGTCGACCTCCGCGGCCACGGGCGCAGTGGCAAGCCGCACGACGCGGCGTCGTACCAGCCGGAGGCATTTATCTCCGACGTGTTCGCGGTGCTCGACGCCACCGGCCTCGGCCCGGTGCACTTCGTCGGCTATTCGATCGGTGCCCGCATCGGCCTCCGGATCGCCGCGGCGAACCCCGAGCGCCTCCGCACCCTCACGACGATCGGCGGATCGTTCGAGGCGATGACCGACAAGATCGCGCTCACGTTCTTCCCGACCTGGCGCGAGGCGCTCGACACCGGGGGCATGGACGCCTTCGTCGAGGCGTGGGGCGCCCACCGTGGCCAGGCGATCGACGCTTCGACGGCTCTCGCCTTTCGGCAGAACGACCCCGTGGCGTTGCGCGCGTACTTTGACGGCATCGAGGCCGCCGAGCCGCTCGGCCTCGACGGGGCCGCGGCGATCACCGTGCCGACCCTACTGCTGGCCGGTACCGACGACCCCGACCGCTTCCGCCAGTCGCGCGAGGCCGCCAAGCGCATGGCGACCGCCAGCTTCTTCGAGCTGATCGGCCAGGATCATAGTTCGTCGCTGATGCCCGTCGACGAAGTGTGCGACCTGATCCGCACCTACGTCGAACTGCAGGGCGCCGCGTAGCCCGTGCGTGCAAATTTGAAGGAGAAACCGCCCGGCGACCCCCGCCGATCGGCATGACTGCGTTCAGCCGAAGGTGTTTCTCCTTCAAATTCGGCGGCGGGGCGCATCTGAGGCAGTCTTGACGGCGTGACTACCGCGCCCGACACCTCCAATCACGGCAACACCTCGCACGACACCCACGCCCTCGATACCCACGTCGCCGACTTCGCCTCGTTCATCCAGGCCTCGCCGTCGTCGTACCACGCTGCAGCCGAGGCCGCCCGGCGTCTGACCGAGGCCGGCTTCGACAGGCTCGAAGAGCGCGACGCCTGGCCGGCAAGCCCCGGCCGCCGCTTCGTCGTGCGCGACGGCGCCGTCATCGCGTGGATCCAGCCGACCAACGCGACGCAGACCACCCCGTTCCGCATCGTCGGCGCGCACACCGACTCCCCCTCGTTCAAGCTCAAGCCGAACCCCGACACGGGCAGCCACGGCTGGTTGCAGGCGGGCGTCGAGGTCTACGGCGGTCCTCTGTACAACTCGTGGCTCGACCGCGATCTCGAGTTCGCCGGTCGTCTCGTCACCCGTGACGGTTCGGTGCACCTCGTGCGTTCCGGTCCGGTGCTCAGGATCCCCCAACTCGCGATCCACCTCGACCGCGGGGTGAACGACGTACTGACCCTTGACCCCCAGCGGCACCTGCACCCGGTCGTCGGCGTGGGCGACAGCGGCAGCACAGGACCAGGAGCCGACATCCTCGCCGAGCTCGCCGCTCTCGCCGGCATCTCGGCCTCCGACGTTCGCGGGCACGACGTGCTCGTCGCGGACACCGCGGCTCCCGCCCGCCTCGGATTCGGCGGCGAGCTCCTGGCTGCGGGCCGCATGGACAATCTGACCAGCGTCCACGCCGGGCTCACCGCGCTGCTGCGCGACGCCGACGCCCTCGCCGACTCCGATTCGATCGCCGTCTTCGCGGCGTTCGACCACGAGGAGGTCGGCTCGGAGAGCACCTCGGGTGCCAGCGGGCCGTTCCTCGCGAACGTGGTGGCTCGGGTATCGGCGAGGCTCGGCGCCGACGAGGCCGACCGGATTCGCGCTCTCGCCGGATCCTGGTGTCTTTCGTCGGACGCCGGCCATGCCGTGCACCCGAACTACCCGGAGCGCCACGACGCCGGCAACCGACCCGTTGCGAACGGCGGCCCGTTGCTCAAGATCAACGCGAAGCAGCGGTACGCCACCGACGGCCCGGGCAGCGCGGAGTTCGCCGCCGCGTGCGAGCGCGCCGGGGTGCCGTTCCAGCCGTTCGTGTCGAACAACGCCGTTCCCTGCGGGTCGACGATCGGACCGCTGACCGCGACGCGCCTCGGCATCCGCACCATCGACGTCGGCGTGCCCCTGCTGTCGATGCACTCCGCCCGCGAACTCGCGGGGGTCGAGGATCTCGTGTCGCTGGCTGCTGCGGCCGGCGCGTTCTTCCGCGGCCGCGACTGAGTAGGCCTCCCGCACGTGCGGAGGTTTGCATAGGCGTCGTCTTTACTACTCGCACGAACGCACACGCGTCAAGCCTCCGCGCTCCACTTGATGCCGACTCGACCATCTGTCATATTCGTTTGCATGATGCTATACGGGAGCCTGTGGGGGCGGTTCACGGTGAGCTGGAGCGGTCGCGGCCATGACGAGTAGCTACTCGAGCGATCCGCGCGTGCCGCCGGTGCACGTCGAGCATCTCGGCAAGCGCCGCAGGCCTTCTCCGCAGGCGGCAGAAGAAGTCTCGCCCGTGAGGCCGTCGGCCGATCAGGGCCCGTCGTACGAGGACTTCCTCGAGCTCGAGTCCGAGCCCGGCACCGACGAGCTCCCCACCCAGGCCGGCTAGCTCGCGCTTCCTCTCCCTTGCCGCCGCGCCCGCGAGCCCCCGCGCCGCGCCGCAAAGCCGCTGACGCACCCCCGTCTGGCCAATTCCGGGCTGGCAACCGGGGGTCCTTTGGCCATCCGGGGGTGCGTCACGCTTCGGCGGCGCACCCGCCGCTCACCAAGGCCGGACTACCGGCGTACGGCGGCGATCGCGCGTTCCGCTCGCGACGTCTGCGACCCAACGAGGTACCAGGCGAGTGATCCGATCAGCGGCACGCAGATGATCGCCCCAAACCAAGCGATACGAGCCCACTCACCGACTGTGCGCGATCTCCATACCTCTGCGAAGGCCACGACTGTAAAGGCCGCGTAGCCGAGCAAGACGAGACCCGCGACCACGCCTATTCCGGTCGCTGTCGGTGACGAAAAGTCCAAGATTAATCTCCTTTAATTCGACGTGACGCTGAAATTGATCTTTAATGTATCAAGCGCTGAGCCGCCTCACACCTCAAAATCGACCAGGATCCGCGGATCCTCGTGGTCATTTTTGAGGTCTCACGCAAGGTGCCTCAGGGCGTGGTACCGCAGGACGATGTGGCCGCGACCGATCGCCAATAGCGTCAGAGCCATGGAGCAAACAGCATGATCCACGCACAGAATCTCACCAAGCGCTACGGCGACCGGGTCGCACTCGACCACGTGTCGTTCGACGTGAAGCCCGGTATGGTCACCGGGTTCCTCGGGCCGAACGGCGCCGGCAAGTCGACGACGATGCGCCTGATCGTCGGCCTCGACCGCGCTTCCGAAGGCGATGTGACCGTCAACGGCAAGCACTACTCGGAGCACCGCGCCCCTCTTCGCGAGGTCGGCGTCCTGCTCGACGCGAAGGCCGTCCACCGTGGGCGCAGCGCCTTCGACCACCTCCTCGCGATGGGTGCCACCCACGGCATCGGCAAGAAGCGCGTCGACGAGGTCATCGCGTTGACCGGCCTCGAGTCGGTCGCCAAGAAGCGTGTAGGCGGGTTCTCGCTCGGCATGGGGCAGCGCCTCGGCATCGCGGCAGCACTGCTCGGCGACCCGGCGACGCTGATCCTCGACGAACCGGTCAACGGTCTCGACCCCGAGGGCGTCGTCTGGGTGCGTAACCTCGCCAAGCACCTCGCTCGCGAGGGTCGCACGGTGTTCCTGTCGTCGCACCTCATGAGCGAGATGGCTCAGACCGCCGACCACATCATCGTGCTCGGTCGTGGCCGCGTCATCGCCGACGAGTCGGTCGACAAGGTGCTCGCCCGTGCCAAGGGCGACGGCGTCCGCGTCCGGACGCCCCAGGTCGCCGAACTCACTCCCCTCCTCAACACGGCCGGGGTCACCGTGACCGGAACCGCCGCCGACCTCCTCGAGGTGCACGGCCTCCCGTCGTCGCGCATCGGCGAGATCGCCGCCTCGCAGGGCCTCGTGCTGCACGAGCTCACGCCGCTCGCCGGCTCCCTCGAAGACGCCTACATGGCGCTCACCGCCGACGAGGTGGAGTACCGCGACACCGCGGCCGCCCCCTCGACCGCCACCAAGAACTCGGAGGTCGTGCGATGAGCACCGCTACCGCTCCTGCACCCAGCCGCTCGTCGACGCACTCGACGCTGTCTCGATTGACGTTCGGCGGGATCCTGCGCTCCGAATGGATCAAGCTCCGCTCGCTGCGCTCCACCTTCTGGTGCTATCTGCTGATCCTGGTGCTGAATATCGGCTTCGCCGCGCTGGTGGCGTCGGTCGGTGTCGGAAGCGGCGGCGGGCCGGGTGACGGCTCGACGACATCGACGGCGGCAGGATCCGGCATGGCCAACGCCACGGTCGCGGTCACTCTCGGAATCAACTTCACTGTGCTCATCGCCGCCGTGCTCGGCGCGCTCATGATCACCGGCGAATACGGCACCGGCATGATTAAGTCGACTTTCGCCGCCGACCCGCGTCGCCTCGGTGCGCTCTTCGGCAAGGCGATCGTGTTCGGCGTCGTGACCTTCGTCGTCGGCCTCGTGTCGCTCGTCATCGCGACACTCGTCGCCACTCCCCTGCTCGACTCGGAGAGCAACATCTCGATCGATTGGTCTGACGGCAGCTTCTGGCTCGCCCTCGTCGGCGGGGCCGGGTTCTTGGCTCTCGCGGGGCTGATCTCACTGTTCCTCGGCGCGATCATCCGGGCGAGCGCCGGTGGTATCGCGGCGGGCATCGGCCTCCTGTTCGTCATGCCGATCGTGCTCCAGATCTTCACCGGCCTGACGAATGCGAAGTGGGCGGCGAACATCGCGTCGTTCCTGCCGTCGAATGCGGGCGGACTCATGTTCGGCTACAGCGCCGGCGAGGCGAAGGTCGTCGACGGGATCGTCACCCTCGATCAGTTCTTCGGGTTCCTGGTGATGGTCGGCTGGGTGATTCTCACGGGCATCCTCGCCGTGATCCTGGTGAAGCGCCGCGACGCCTAGCGCCTACGCCTCACGGCTGATTAGCGAGATCGCACCTGTGGTCGGGGACACCCGACGACAGGTGCGATCTCGGCGTTGAGGCACGCGGCGAGCGCGACAGGTGTCGGTCGTAGGCTGGACGCATGAGCCTCTACGACATCCCCGTCGACACCGCATCCGGCGACACCACGACGCTCGGCGCCTACGACGACAAGCTGCTGCTGGTCGTCAACGTCGCCAGCCGCTGCGGGCTGACCCCTCAATACGGAGACCTCCAGCAGCTCCAGGAGAAGTATCGCGAGCGCGGCCTGCAGGTGGTCGGGTTTCCGAGCAACCAGTTCAACGGCCAGGAGCCCGGCACGAACGCCGAGATCCAAGAGTTCTGTGTCGCGACCTACGGCGTCGACTTTCCGGTCTTCGCGAAGGTCGACGTCAACGGTGCCGATCAGCACCCGGTCTACGGCGAGCTGACGCAGGTCGCAGACGCGACGGGCGAGGCCGGCGACGTGGCCTGGAACTTCGAGAAGTACCTCGTCGCCCCCGGCGGCCGGGTCGTCGCCCGCGTTCGCCCGCAAGAGAGCCCCGCGGCCGACAAGTTCGTTGCTCTGGTCGAGGCGAACCTCCCCGCCTGACGCCAGCGAAGCGAAGCCGCGACAAGGGCGCAGGATCCGCTACACCGACCCCGACCCCGCCGATGCAGAGGGCTGCGCCTCGAGCGCCGACACCGCTGCCACCGCCGACACGCGCAGGAAGTCGAGCTTGTCGGCCGCGGACGATCCCACCGCGGCCGTGTAAGCGACGATCCGGAGGTCTGACCCGGCGGCGCTGAACACGTCGCAGTCGAGCTCGATGTCACCGACGAGCGGGTGCAGGATCGTCTTGCGCTCCGACTGGTGCTCGGAGACGGCGGCGGTCGCCCACATGGCGGCGAAGCGGGGGCTCGAAGCGAGCAGGTCGTCGACCAGCCGTCGCACCGACTGGTCGTTCGGGTACCGACCGTGCACCCCGCGCAGGTCGGCCACCAGCGAGCGTTGCAGATGCTCGGGGTCTCCGCTCGCCGACCGCACGGGATGCCCCTCCGGCCCGGCCAGGAGAGTGCCGCCGAACGACGCGCGCAGCAGGTTGCGCTCGCCCGCCGCCAGGGTGGAGGGGTTGCCGAGCAGGGCCGCCCAGAGCGGACTCCAGGTGAGTAGCTCCCACGACGCGGTGAAGACCGCCACGGGGGTGGCTCCGAGGCGGGCGACGAGGCGCTGCACCCCGGGCGGGATGTGTCGCGGCAACTCGCCCCGCGACGGCGGCAGCAGGCCGGCGACGACGAAGAGGTGATCGCGCTCCTCGCTGGTCAGCTGAAGGACACGGGCGATCGATGCGACGACCTGATCGGACGGGTTGCGAGACCGCCCCTGCTCCAGCCGCACGACGTAGTCAACGCTCAGCCCGGCGAGGGCGGCGAGCTCCTCGCGGCGCAGACCGGCGGCCCGGCGGTTGGGGCCCGCTGGCAGGCCGACATCGGCCGGTGAGAGTCGATCGCGCCATGACTTGAGCAGGCCGGCGAGATCGCCGTGAGGATCCGACATGGTCACCATTGTCTCCCCGCCCGGCACCGACTGGGTGGTACCGCCGATCCGTCCCCTGACCGGAGCCTGGGCGACGCTCGGTGCGGGGCGCAGACTCGAACCATGACAACGACACTCATCTCAGGAGCCAACAAGGGTCTCGGCTACGAGACCGCCCGCCGCCTCATCGAGGCCGGCCACACCGTCTGGATCGGCGCCCGCGACACCGCCCGCGGACAGGCCGCCGCCGATGCTCTCGGCGCCCACTTCGTGCAGCTCGACGTCACCTCCGACGCCTCGGTCGATGCCGCCGTCGAGACGGTGAAGGCCGCCGGCGGTCTCGACGTGCTCATCAACAACGCCGGTATCACCGGACCGCAGAAAGACGCTGCCGACATCGCCGGCGACGACGCCGCTCTCGTCTTCGGAACGAATGTCGTCGGGATCGTGCGGCTGACGCACGCCTTCCTCCCGCTGCTGACGGCCTCCGCGGCGCCGACCATCGTGAACGTGACCAGCGGTCTCGGATCCTTCGCTTCGGTGCACGACCCCGACCGCATCGAGTCGACCGTCATCGCGCCGCTCTACACGGCCTCGAAGTCGGCCGTGACGATGCTGACGGTGCAGTACGCCAAGGCGCTGCCCGGTATCGCGGTGAACGCAGCCGACCCCGGCTATACGGCGACCGACCTCAACGGCAACTCGGGGCACCAGACCGTCACCGAGGGCACCGACGCCATCGTCGAGCTCGCCACCCGGGGTGCCGGCGCGCCGAGCGGCACCTTCATCGACCGCGACGGAGTGGCCGCCTTCTAGGGGTTGCGGGCTGTCGGAAGCACAACAGGTGCCGCCGACAGCCCGGAGTTGCGTGTTCACCTTCGTAGGCCACAATGTGCTCGTGACCAAGAAGATCGACACAGCCCTGAAAGATCTGACCAAAGCCCTCGAGAAGCACGCGCAGATCGTCGGCCTCAAGCCCGTCCCGCGCAAGAAGGCGGGCCGAGCCGCCGCCGAACTGCGCAGCGCGGCAGCCGCCTACGCGAACATCGTCGAGGCGAAGACCGGCCAGACGAACCCGTTCATCGACTTCCTCGACCCGGCGACGATCGCCTCGCTGTCGAAAGAGCGCGAGCTCATCGTCGCCCACAAGGCGGCCGAAGACGACGCGCAGAAGAAGTCGGAGAAGAAGTCCGACGCCGCTGAGGCGAAAGCCGCCGACGGCGAGTAGCGCCTAGTCGACGGTGGCTGTGGCTGTGGCTGCGGCGGCGGCTGCGGCGCTACAGCGTCCAGTCGACCATCGCGACGAAGCGGCTGCCGATGTCGTCGACCTCGGTGCGCGAGTACCCCTCGGCCGGCGCCGGGACCTCGTCGGCCCCGTGGAAGTCGCACGAGAGGTACGTCCACTCCGGCCACCACTTCTTGGGGCGCACGTCTTCCGAGAAGCCGCAGACGACGCACTCGAGGTGGGCCCAGACGGGCTTCTTACCCGTGCGGTTGGCACGGGACTGCACGAGCCACGCCGGCGGATCCTGCTCGATGGCTGCCAGCTCGGTCTCGCTGAGGCGAGCCGGGATGCCGTGGCGCGTCGCCATCTCGAGGGGGATGTCGAGGCGGAGGGCGGCGTCGCGGCGTGTGGGCATCCGACCACTCTAGGCGGGTGGGCGTCCACGCTCTGCTGTTGCGGCAGGTGGCTCGGCGCGACTCGGCTGCCGAATTTGAAGGAGAAACCTGCCGGCGAGGGCCGCCGATCCGCATGTTCTCGTCAGCAGGCCGCGGTTTCTCCTTCAAATTCGGACGAGGTCGCCCGGGCCCAGCCTCAGAGCCAGCGCCGGGACCGGAACACCCAGTAGAGGCCGAACCCGGCGGCGACCATCAGCAGCAGCGCGAACGGGTAGCCGAAGCGCCAGCTCAGCTCGGGCATGTGCGTGAAGTTCATGCCGTAGATCGAGGCGATCAGCGTCGGCGTGAACAGGATGGCCGCCCACGACGAGATCTTCTTGACCTCTTCGTTCTGCTGGATGCTCTGATCGGTCTGCCGACGCGTGACGATGGTCGCGTGCACGGTCAGCGCGTTGTCGAGGATCGCCCGGAACGACGAGACCCGCTCGACGATGAGCAGCGTGTGGTCTTGCACGTCGCGGAGCGAGCGCTGCAACTCGACGTCGACGCCGTACTTCTCGCTGCCGCGCTGCAGCCCGTCGAGCATCTTCACGAGCGGAACGACGGCGCGCTGAAAGTTGATGACCTCGCGAGACAGGTTGTAGATGCGCTCCGAGAGGCCGGTGCTCTCTTCGTTGAAGAGGTCGTTCTCGATCTCGTCGATGTCGTTCTCGAGACCAGCGATAACGGGTTCGTACTCGTCCACCACCTGGTCGAGGATCGCGTAGAGCACCGCTTCGGGGCCGAGCGCCAGCAACTCCGGCGACGCCTCCATGCGGTGGCGCACCTTCATCAGGTCGGGCGACTCGGCGTGACGGATCGTGACCACGAACTCCGGGCCGAGGAAGATGTGCAGCTCGCCGAACTCGACGGTCTCTTCGCTGTCGATATAGCGGGCGGGGCGGAGCACGGCGAAGAGGATGTCGTCGTACCGCTCGAGTTTCGCGCGCTGATGGCCGAGCAGGGCATCCTCGACGGCCAGCGGGTGCAGGTCGAACTCGGCCGCAACCGAGCGGATCTCTTGCGGACTCGGCCGATAGAGGCCGATCCAGCCCATGCCGCCGCCCTCGTGCATGAGCCGGTAGGTCTCTTCGAGGCTCGCGGGGGTCTGGGTACGTTTCCCGGCGACGTACACACCGTTGTCGATCAGTGGCATGCCGACCAGGATGCCCCCTGCGGGTGAACGGCGCGTGGGTGGCGCGCCGCGGGTGGGCCGCTGCGGCGAATGGGTAGCGTCGAGCCATGGCGGACGTGTACGTGATCGACCTCGACGCCGCGAGCACGCCACCGGATGGTGCGTCGATCCCGCTCGACGCGGCAGAACGAGAACGAGCGGGGCGATTCCGCGACGAGCGCGACCGGCGGCGGTACATCGCGGCGCACATCGCTCTGCGAGAGCTTCTCGGCGAGGCGCGAGGGTGCGACCTGGCGAGCGTTCGGATCCTGCGCGCGCCCTGCGTCGTCTGCCTCGAACAGGACCACGGCAAGCCGTTCGTCGACGGCGGACCCTACTTCAACCTGTCGCGATCGGGTCGGTGGGCACTGATCGCGATCGCCGACGAGCCGGTCGGCGTCGATGTCGAAGAACCGCAGGATCCGGGGCGCCTCGACTCGATCCGCGCCGACGTCCTTGCGCCGGGTGAGACGACGAGCGGCACCCCCGACGACCTGCTCCGCGTCTGGGTGCGTAAGGAGGCGCAGCTCAAAGCGTCCGGCGACGGACTCACACAGTCGATGGCGTCGTTCTCGGTCGACCCCCGTGTGGTCGACCTCGTGTTGCCTCACGGGCTGGTGGGCGCGGTCTGGTTCACGAGCGAGACACCCGCGACCACTAGGGTGCGACACCGATGAACACCTTCGAAGGCGGCCCGGGTCTTCTGCTGGGCACCGCGCGCACCCCACCGACCCGCACCCTGATCGCCGTGCTGCGGCAGACCGTCGCTGCTTTTCCCGAAGCATCGGCGCTCGAAGACGACCGCGGCGCTCTGAGCTACCGCGAGCTCGCGGCCCAGGTGCGGGCCGCGGCCGGCGTGCTGACGGCGGCCGGAGTCGTGCGAGGCGACCGGGTCGGCGTGCGCATGCCGTCGGGCGACCGTTTCCTGTACATCGCGATCCTCGCGGTGCTGACGGCCGGTGCCGCCTACGTGCCGGTCGATGCCGACGACCCGGAGGAACGCGCCACTCTCGTCTTCGGCGAGGCCGGCGTGGTCGGAGTGATCGGCGCCGGGGGCCGGTTCGAACCGACCGGTCAGGGCGCGGAGATACCGGGAGGGGCTCGCCCCGCGGCGATCTTCGCGCAGGACCCCCCGCACCGCAGCACGGCCGACGTGACCGATCCGGCGCTTGCCGCGCAGGCACCGACGCCCGACGATGACGCGTGGATCATCTTCACCTCGGGCTCGACCGGAACCCCCAAGGGTGTCGCGGCGAGCCATCGGTCGGCCGCCGCGTTCGCGGACGCCGAGGCCCGCATGTTCCTCGCGGGCGACGGCGTCGACCCGCTCGGACCGGGCGACCGTGTGCTCGCCGGGTTGAGCGTCGCCTTCGACGCCTCCTGCGAAGAGATGTGGCTCGCCTGGCGGAGCGGCGCCTGCCTCGTGCCCGCGCCGCGCTCGCTCGTCCGCACCGGAGCCGACCTCGGGCCCTGGCTCGTGCTGCACGGAATCACCGTTGTCTCGACCGTGCCGACGCTCGCCGGGCTCTGGCCCGCCGAGGCGCTCGAGAGCGTGCGGCTGCTGATCTTCGGCGGCGAGGCGTTGCCGCCCGACATCGTGGACCGGGTCGCCGGCGACGGTCGCGAGGTCTGGAACACCTACGGCCCGACCGAGGCCACCGTCGTCACGACCGGCTCGCTCGTGCTGCCGGGCGAGGTCGTGCGCATCGGCCTACCCCTGGACGGCTGGGACGCCGCGGTCGTCGACATCGACGGCAGGCCCGTCGCGGAGGGCGAGGTCGGCGAGCTGATCATCGGCGGGGTCGGGCTCGCTCGTTACCTCGACCCGACGAAGGACGCCGAGAAGTACGCCCGCCACGAGGCGCTCGGCTGGGAGCGCGCCTACCGCTCCGGCGACCTGGTCCGGTTCGAGCGAGCGGGTCTGGTGTTCCAGGGTCGCGCCGACGATCAGGTCAAGGTCGGCGGTCGCCGCATCGAGCTCGGCGAGATCGAAGCCGCGCTACTCGCCCTTTCGGGTGTGGGCGGAGCGGCCGCGGCCGTGCGCACCACCGACGCCGGCAATCGGATACTCGTCGGGTATCTCGCGGTTCAGGATCCCACGGGGTTCGACCGCACGGCAGCTCTCGACCGCCTGCGCGACGAGCTGCCCGGGGCCCTCGTGCCGTTGCTCGCCCTGGTCGAGGGTGACCTCCCGACCAAGACGTCCGGCAAGATCGACCGCGACGCGCTGCCGTGGCCGCTGCCGGCGACGGGCACGACGGCAACAGGCACGGCCGGAGCCACCGACGGGTCGAGCGGGGGGTTGACGCCCGACGAGCAGCTGCTGGCCGCCGACTGGCAGGCCGTGCTGGGGCTCGACGTGACCGACCGTGACGTGAACTTCTTCGACCTCGGGGGCGGATCCTTGGCTGCCGCGCAGCTCGTCGCCCGCATTCGCGAGCGCGATCCGGAGTTCACCGTCGCCGAGATCTACGCGCTGCCCCGGTTCGGCGCGATGGCCGACGAGCTCGCTCAGCGCGGCGGGAGCGCGGCCGTGAACGACGACTACCACCGGCCTGCGCCGACGCCCCTGCGCATGCAGTGGGTGCAGACGGTGCTTGGTCTTCCGCTGCACATTCTGAGCGGCATCCGCTGGCTCACGTATGCGCTGACCGCGTCGACCGTGCTGCGCTCGTCCGACCCCGCCGGATTCGCCTGGCCGCCTGGCGTGAGCTGGATCGTCGTCGCGGTGCTGCTGCTCGTGTTCGTCACCCCGCTCGGGCGCATGGCGATCTCGGTCATCGCGGCGAGGCTGCTGCTGCGCGGAGTGCAGGCGGGCGATCACCCGCGCGGCGGCGGCGTGCACCTGCGGTTGTGGCTGGCCGAGCAGGTCGCGCATCAGATCGGCGCCGTCGGCCTCGCCGGAGCGCCGTGGATCAGCTACTACGCGAGAGCCCTCGGCGCGAGGATCGCGCCCGACGTCGACCTGCACGCACTGCCACCCGTCACCGGCCTGCTGCGTGTCGGCCGGGGCGCCTCCATCGAACCCGAGGTCGACCTCTCGGGCTACTGGATCGACGGCGACGTCGTGCGGATCGGCGCCATCAGGATCGGTGCCGGGTCGACCGTCGGAATGCGCTCCACCCTGCTGCCCGGCACGCGCATCGGCAAGAACGCCTCGGTGGCGCCCGGCTCCGCCGTCTTCGGCCGCGTGCCCTCCGGCCAGGAGTGGGCCGGCTCCCCCGCAGCCCGCGTCGGCAAGAACCGTGCCTGGTGGCCCGCCGACCGGCCGTCCGCGCCGAAGCGCTGGTTCGCCGCGTACGGGCTGTCATCACTCGTGCTGTCGTTGTTGCCGGTGGCGTCACTCGCGGCCGGCGGGGCTGTGTTGGCAATTGGTGTCGCCGGATCCTCGTCTCTCTCCGATGCCTTCTGGCGCGCTCTCGCCTGGCTCGTGCCAGCCACGCTGCTCGCCGGCTTCACGGCCGCGGTGCTCGTCGTCGGGCTCGTGCGGCTGCTCGGTCTCGGCATCTCGGAGGGGTCGTTCCCGGTGCGCTCGCGCGTCGGCTGGCAGGTCTGGAGCACCGAGCGGCTGCTCGACCTCGCCCGCACGTTCCTCTTCCCGCTCTATTCGAGCCTGTTCACGCCCGTCTGGCTGCGACTGCTCGGCGCCCGGGTCGGCCGCGACGTCGAGGCCTCGACCGTGCTGCTGCTGCCCGCGATGACGACGATCCGCGACGGGGCCTTCTTGGCCGACGACACCCTCGTCGCCTCGTACGAACTCGGCGGCGGCTACCTGCGGGTCGCCCGCGCCGAGATCGGCGAGCGCGCGTTCCTCGGCAACTCGGGCATGACCGGCCCAGGGCACCGGGTGCCGAAAGACGGCCTGGTCGCCGTGCTCTCGGCGGCGCCCCGCAAGTCGAAGGCCGGTTCGTCGTGGCTCGGCTCACCCGCCGTCCGCCTCCGCCGCACCGTCGCCGTCGTCGACGAGGCGCGCACGTTCCGGCCGCCCGCTCGCATCCGGGCCGCGCGCGTGCTGTGGGAGCTCGGCCGCGTGGTTCCCGTGATCCTCACCTGCCTCGTCGGCCTGGCACTCCTCTTCGCGCTGCTGGGCCTGGTCGACGCCCTCGGGGTCGGCTGGACCGTCGCGCTCTCGGGTGCGGTCATGCTCGCGACCGGGGCCGTCGCCGCTCTGATCGCGACCGCGGCGAAATGGGCTCTCGTCGGCCGCATCCGCGTCTCCGAGAAGCCGCTCTGGTCGAGTTTTGTGTGGCGGAGCGAGGTGGCCGACGTGTTCGTCGAGCTGTGCGCTGCCCCCTGGTTCGCCCAGCCCGCCGCGGGCACACCCGCTCTCGTCTGGTGGCTGCGATCGCTCGGAGCCTCGATCGGCAGGGGCGTCTGGACTGACAGCTACTGGCTTCCCGAGGCCGACCTCGTGCGCCTCGGCGACGGAAGCACCGTGAATCGCGGCTGCGTTGTGCAGACGCACCTCTTTCATGATCGAATCATGAGCATGGACACCGTCACCCTCGACGCCGGAGCGACCCTCGGGCCGCACAGCGTCGTGCTGCCCGCCGCCCGCATCGGAGCCGACGCCACCGTCGGCCCGGCCTCCCTCGTGATGCGCGGCGAGGGTGTGCCCGTGGGCAGCCGCTGGTCGGGCAACCCGATCGGCCCGTGGCGCGAGGTCCGCTTCGCCGACTACCACGCAGCCACCCAGTGAGCCTTTCGCACACCTACCTTCCTGACAGCGGAAACCCGGGGTATCGGACGATCTCGTACGACCTCGACCTGTCATACAGGGTCGCCACGAACCGGCTCGAGGCAACAGCCACCATTCGCGCCGTGGCCCTGACCGACCTGCGACGCGTCACCTTCGACTTCGTGCGCCTGCGCGCCTCCAAGGTCAAGATCGACGGCTCGCGGGCTCGCCACTCGCAGACGACCGCGAAGCTCGCCGTCGTGCCCACCTCGCCTATTGCCGCGGGGGAAGAGTTCGTGGTCACCGTCGACTACGCCGGAGCCCCCGCGCCCCGCTCGAGCACCTGGGGCACTGTCGGCTGGGAGGAGCTCACCGACGGCGTCATCGTGGCGTCGCAGCCGAGCGGCGCGCCCACCTGGTTCCCCTGCAACGACGACCCCGCCGACAAGGCCACCTTCAGGATCCGGATCACCACCGAGCAGTCGTACATCGCCGTCTGTAACGGCGAACTGCAGGGGCGCACGACGCGCTCCGGCAAGACCACGTGGGAGTACCGGCAAGACGAGCCCACCTCCACCTACCTCGCGACCGTGCAGATCGGTCGCTACGAGCTCGTGCCGGTGACGTGGGGCGGAGTTCCGGGTGTACTCGCCGGGCCGCCCGCTCTCCGCTCGAGGATCGGCCACGATTTCGGCCCCGTCGGCGACATGATGACGCTCTTCACGTCGCGCTTCGGGCCCTACCCGTTCCCCTCCTACACGGTCGTGGTCACCGACGACGAGCTCGAGATCCCGCTCGAAGCCCAGGGCCTCGCCATCTTCGGCGCGAACCACGCCGACGGCCGCTCCGGCTCCGACCGCCTCATCGCGCACGAGCTCGCCCACCAGTGGTTCGGCAACAGCGTCGGCGTCGCCTCCTGGGGCGAGATCTGGCTCAACGAGGGCTTCGCCTGCTACGCCGAGTGGCTCTGGTCGGAGGAGTCGGGGCGCGCGACGGCGGCGTCGCTCGCTGCGTCCACTCACGCGCGCCTGTCGCGCCTGCCCCAGGACATCGTGGTGGGCGACCCCGGCCCAGCACTCATGTTTGACGACCGCGTCTACAAGCGCGGTGCCCTGACGCTCGCCGCTCTGCGCGGGGTCGTCGGCGACTCCCGTTTCTTCGCGATCCTGCGCGCCTGGACAGACACCCACCGCCACGGCACCGCGACCACGAGCGACTTCGTGGCGCTGGCGTCGGCCACGGCGGGCGAGCCGCTCGCGGGGCTGTTCGACGCGTGGTTGGCGCGGGAGGCGTTGCCGGCGCTGGGGTAGGGGTGCGGTTGCGTGCGCGTGCGTGCGGGTGCGGGTGCGGGTGCGCGCGCGCGGGTGCGTGCCCGGTTTTCAGGCATGCAGGCGCGGGCGTGCGTGGCGGTGCGGGACTCCGTGGGGTGCGCGCCCATACTCCTGATGCGCAAACGTCGGGCGCGGATCCTCGTGGCCTGCCCGGTTTTCAGGCATGCAGGCGAGGAGCCCGCACGCTCACGCGGAAGTACGTGGCGCTCGCGCTCACACTCCTGACCCACGAACGCCGCGCACTCGTCAGGCATGCAGGCGCAGGCCAGCACGCCCACGCGGAAGTACGTGGCGCTCGCGCTCACACTCCTGACCCACGAACGCCGCGCACTCATCAGGCATGCAGGCGCAGGGCGAGCGCGCCGGGGCGAGAGTGTGGAGCACCCGCGACTCAACTCCTGACGTGCGAACGCCGGGCGCGGATCCTCGTGGCCTGCCCGGTTTTCAGGCATGCAGGCGCGGGCGTGCGTGGCGGTGCGGGACTCCGTGGGGTGCGCGCCCACACTCCTGATGCGCGAACGCCGCTCGCGCTTCAGGCATGCAGGCGCAGGGCCCGCACACTCACGTGAAAGTACGAGGCGCACGCGCCCACACTCCTGACGCGCGACCGCCGCTCACACTTCAGGCATGCAGGCGCAGGGCGAGCGCGCTCACGTGAAAGTACGTGGCGCACGCGACTGAACTCCTGATGCGCGAACGCCGGGCGCGGATCCTGAGCCCCTGCTGCGGCTGCGGCTGCAAATTCGAAGGAGAAACACGCACGCAGAGACGCAAAATCAAGGATCCGGCGGGGTTGCGAACGCGGATCTCCTTCGATTTTGCAAACAGAAGCAAGAGAGGGCGGAGCTACAGCACCTTCTCGAAGCAGATGCTGAACGGGATCGTCGTGATGTAAGGGTCGTAGGTGGGGATCGGTGTGTACCCGGAGCGCTCGTACAGCCGCACGGCGTCGGGCTGCATGTCGCCGGTCTGCAGGATGATGCGCGACGCCCCACCGGCCCGCGCGGCCGCCTCGAGTTCGGCCATGAGGCGCGCGCCGATGCCGGAGCCGCGGCGTGACGAGTCGACGATGACTCGCTTCATCTCCCAGTCGCCGCGCAGATCACGGAGCGCAGCGTGCCCGACAGGAACACCGTCGGCGTCGCTGATCAGGATGGTGACGAAGACGCCGGCCGGATCGACCGACAGCGCCCGGTGCAGCGCGGCCTCCTGCTCGGGTGTTTTCCCGGCGTCGCGGCCGGCGTACCGGATGCTCATCTCGGCGTCCATGTCGGCGCGGAGGCGTTCGGCGCGGGGATCGTTCCACTCGACGTGCTCGACCCGAAGCAACGAGCCGGAGGCGGCGGGGGCGGGGTTCTGTGCGGCATTACTCACCCGACTATTCTGCCGCCTCCTGTCGAGGCGCTCCCCCACGCAGACGCCGAACGGACTACCCGACCCTCCGCGGCAGGCCTGGTAGTCCGTTCGGAGTCGCTAGGCCCTAGCGGGCAGAGACCAACTCAGGATCCGCGGCCACCCCGACCTCGACCGGCGCCTGCTCCCGACGCACGATGCCCGAGGGCAGCAGCGCCGCCAGCAGCGCCGATCCGAGTAGCACGCTCGCGCCGACCAGCACGGCAGGCACAGCCGCCGACACATAGCCGGTCGGGGTCAGCTCCCCGCCCGCCCCGACGAACACCGCGGTGAGCACCGCGATGCCGAGCGCCACGCCGATCTCGCGCAGTGTAGAGTTCGTTCCGGTGGCCTTGGCGTGATCGGCCGGGGCCATGTTGACGAGCACGGCCGTCGAGATGGGCGCGAAGACGAGGCCCATGCCGATTCCGGCGAGCACGAATCCAGGCAAGAGGGTGAGGTAGGCGACGTCGGCGTTCATCGTGAGACCGATCTCGAAGAGGCCCGCCGAGAGGAACAGCAGCCCCACCACGATCAAGAGCCGCGTGCCGACGCGCGGTGCGATGATTCCGGTCAGCGGGGCGACCACCATCGGCGCCAGGGTCCAGGGCATCGTCGCGATTCCGGCCTCGAGCGGCGACTTGCCCTGCACCACCTGCAAGAACTGGATCAGGATGAAGACCGCGCCGAAGGCCCCGAAGCTGAAGGTCATGGCCACCAGGTTCGCGAGGGTGAAGCTACGGTCGCGGAAGAGGCGGAGCGGAAGCAGCGGAGCCTCGACCCTCGACTCCCACACCACGAAGCCGATGAGCAGTGCGGCGCCGGCGATGAGGGCTGCCAGCACCTCGGTGCTCGACCAGCCCGCGTCGTTGCCGCGGACGACCCCGTAGACGACCCCGAGGATCCCGGCACCCGCGAGCAGCACACCCACGACGTCGGCTCGAACCCGCTCCCCCACCGTGTTCGGCAGCGCGTAGAGGGCGAGTGGCACGGCGATGATGCCGATCGGCACGTTCAGCCAGAAGATCGACTCCCAGCTCCAGCTCTCGACCACGGCACCGCCGATCAACGGGCCGAGGGCGACTCCGAGGCCCGAGACGCCGCTCCAGATGCCGATGGCCACCGGCCGCGCCTTGTCGGACACGGAACCGACGAGGAGGGTGAGCGAGAGCGGCATGACGGCGGCGGCTCCGGCCCCTTCGAGGGCGCGCCAGGCGATGAGCATTTCGGAGGAGGTGCTGAGAGCGGCGAGCGCCGACGCCACGGTGAAGACGACGATGCCTCCGACGAAGAGGTGCCGTCGACCGAACCGGTCGCCGAGGCTGACGGCCAGGAGCATGAGAGCAGCGAACGAGAGCGTGTAGGCGTTTGTGATCCACTGCAGGCTCTCGACCGAGGAGCCGAGCTTTTCGTGAATGGCGGGCAGGGCGCTGGTCACCACGAGGTTGTCGAGGGTGGCCATGAACATCGGCAGGGAGGCGGCGACGAGCGCGAGCCAGAGGGGAATGCGGCGGGTGCCGGGCAGAGTGGTCACGACGTTCTCCTGGGGAGCTATAGGCCGGGAGGTTGTAATCGGATGATTACTAATCGGCTGATGCCTAGACACTAAGTAATCGACTGATAACCTGTCAAGTATGAATTCGACGTCGGCAGCCCCCACGACTGAGACGCGCATGTCTGCCGCGGATCGCCGCGAGCAGATCCTCGACGTCGCAACCGGGCTTTTCGGCGATCGCGGCTTCCACGGAACGACCACCGACCAGGTCGCGCAGGCCGCCGGCATCAGCCAGCCCTACGTCGTGCGCATGTTCGGCACGAAAGAGAGGCTGTTCCTCGAGGTGCTCGACCGCGCCCTGGGGCTGCTATTGCAGACGTTCCGCCGGATCCTGGAGTCCCCCGCGGGCGACGACGATCGCCCGATGCAGGCACGACTCGGCAGCGGCTACGTCGACCTCTTGGGCACGCGCGGGGTCCACCGCACTCTGCTGCACGCGTTCGTGTCGGGCAACGATCCCGTCATCGGTGCCGCCGCTCGACGGGGCTTCGTCGACATCTACCGCTTCCTGCGCGACGAGGCGAAGTTCACCCCGGCGGAGGTCGAGGTGTTCCTCTCGCAGGGAATGCTCTTCAGCGTGCTGCTCGGCATCGAGCTGCCCGCGGCGTTCGGGCAGGATCCGGATGCCGACGAACTCATGCAGGTCGCCTTCGCGGACAAATGCGGGGTCGTGCTCGAAATGGCCGGTCCGGGCACGGCACGGTGAGTCACACCGGATGACGTTCCTGTGAACGCGGCGGGTTCCTGAACGCCACACCCCTCGTGAGAGGCGAGAATGTCGGAATGGAACCCGATTTGAGAATCGTCAGCTACAACCTCCGCGAGCACCTCGCGATCGGTGAGCTGACAGCACTCGTCGAGGCTCACTCGATGGATGTGCTCTGCCTGCAGGAGTGCGACAGCACCGACATCCCCGACGAGATCCTCGGCCTGAAACTTGCCGCGTCGACGAAGACGAACCGCCTGGGGCTTGCCCTCTACTACCGCGAGAGCCGCTTCGAACTGCTCGGCACGAGTCTCTTCGCCCTGATGAAGTCGATGCACGACCGCGTCATGGCGCCGGCCCACGAGCGCCTTCTTGCCGCACGACTGCGCGATCTGCACACCGGCGAAGAGATCGTGGTGGCCGACTTTCATGCCGCGCCACTCACCGCGTCGAACGGCCTGCGCCGCAAGCAGATCGGCCTGGCTCACGAGAAGCTCAAGGAGCTCGCCGACGGCGTGCCGACGGTGATGGTCGGCGACTTCAACTACCCCTGGTTTCGCAAGGGGCTGCGGAAGCATCTCCAGAAGACCGGGTACGAGCTCTCGATCACCGATGAACCGACCTACGCGCGGTCGGGCTTCAGCGGCCACTTCGACTTCGCCACGACGATGGGGATGCAGATCGCCGGCGTGCTCTCTCTGCCCCAGGGCAAGTCGGATCACCGGCCGATCCTGCTGCTCGCGACCGTCGCAGAAAAGGTGTGAACGCTCACATACCGAGCAGAATGTTTAGCCAGGTATGTTGCAGTGGTACGGTAATCTGATTACCATCGGAGGACGCCACTGATCCGGCGGTGGCGGGAGCTCTTTTATTCGGGTAAGAGACTCCCGCCTTTCTCTTTGCACCGGTAAGCCATCGCGTCTGCACCGTCGGGCGCCGCGAGAACACGCCGATCGGCGCCGCATGTACTGTCTGGAACGCCCACGTCCATCCCGCCCGACGACGTCGGCTCTGAGGGCATTCGACTGAAGGACGCCATGGCCGACGACAAGATCTCGCGGACCCTGCTGCGCGAGCAAGTCCTCGTCACGATCAGCACCGCCATTCTCGACGGAACCCTGCTGCCCGGTGAGCGCCTCCGCGACGACGAGTTGACCGCCTGGCTCGGCACCAGCCGCGCACCCATTCGGGAGGCCCTCGATCAACTGGCCGACATCGGCCTGGTCGAGATGGCGCCCAACCGGTTCACGAAGGTCGCCGTGATTTCGCCGCGCCTGTACGCCGAGAGTGCGGCCGTCTGGTCAGCCATGGTCACGCGCGGAATGTACTGGGGCATTCTCCGATTTCCCGCAGGCCACCTGCCCGAAGTCGAGGCGATCAATGCCGAGCTCGCTCACGCTGTACCGGCCGACTTCCCGCCCGGCCCGACCCCGGTCGACCGCTTCGTCGCCGCAGTACTGAAGCACTGCGACAACCAGGTGCTCCTCGAGAGCATCCGCGCTCACGACCCCCTGCTCGCACTCGGGGTCAACCGCTTCAAGGATTCGATGGACGCCGCCCCCATCCACGCCTTCTTCGTCGGGTTGATCCGTCGATGCCGCGACCACGACGTCGAGGGCTTCGAGTCAGACATGCGCGTGTTCCTCGACGGGCCGATGACGAGCTTCATGGCCCGGGTCTCCGGGTACGACGACGCCGACGAGTACGAGAAGGACCGCAATGCCGGTACCCTCCGCTGACCCCGCCGCGCCGTCCCCGCGTCGCCTCCTGACCGATGACGTCTTCGAGCGCCTCCGCGACGACATCGTCCGGGGCCGCCTCGAACCCGGCCAGCGCCTGCACGATCAGGAGCTCGCGGCCCGGCTCGGCCTCTCGCGCGCGACCGTCCGAACAGCCCTCCTGCGCCTGAAGCACGTCGGCCTCGTCGAAGCGGTGCCGAATCTCTACACGCGGGTCACGCCCCTCGACCTCCGGCGGTATCTCGACACGCAAGACACCGCGTCGGCCCTCTACCTCTTCGCCGTCCGCTTCGCCACGCCCATCCTCTCGGACGAGAGCATCCACCGACTCCAGACCTGGGTCGCGCAACTCGGCAGCACCCGCACCGACCCCCGGGTCATCGACCGCGAGACGGTCTTCACCGGCGCCGTGTTCGAGGGATTCTTCCGGGTGTTCCTCGACACGCTAGACAACGGTCCTCTCGACCGGACGCTGGCGCGACTCCGCCCGCACCTCGAGCGCATGTTCGGGCTGTTCTCCGAGTTCCTCCCGGCTGAGACGATCGACACCGCCTTCCGTTGCGCCGTCGAGGGTGCCGCCGCCCGTGACGCCGAAGCCGCCACCCTGGGGGTGCACCTCTTCCTGGAGGAGGCACTCGGCGACTTCCACCGGCGGATCCGCGAGCTCCCCGAGTTCGCTGGCGCCTGACGCCTCTCCTTCGAATTGGAAGGAGAAACGCAGGGCAGACCCCCGCCGATCGGCATGAACCGGCTCCCGGCCGTGGGTTTTTCCTTCCAATTTGCAGATGGGGCCCGCGCGAGGCCGATTGTGTACGCGTGTGACGCCTCCCGTGAGCTCCCGAGGCGGTTCGGCTAGCCTGCCAAGACGCGACAAGCCCACCAGCACGCCGACCCACGCCAGAGAGCCGAGTAGCCCATGACCAGCCCGACCTTCGACTTCGAGACCCGGCAGATCCACGCGGGCACCGCACTCGACAGCGACTTCGGCGCTCGGCTCCCCCCGATGTACCAGTCGGCCGGGTTCGTCTTCGACTCGTTCGACGACGGTCGCGGACGCTTCGACGGGTCGGTGCGCGCGGCGGCCTACGCCCGCACCGACAACCCCACCAACGCGGCTGTGGCGAGGCGCCTGGCCGACCTCGAGGGCGGCGCCGGCGCCCTCCTCACCGCGAGCGGCACCGCGGCGATCGCCCTCACGCTCAACGCCCTTGCCGTCTCGGGCGACCACGTGCTCGCGACCGCCAGCCTCTACGAGGGCACCCGCACCCTCTTCTCGAACAGCTTCGCCCGCCAGGGCATCGAGATCGAGTTGATCGACGCCGACGCTCCCGACGAGGTCTGGCAGAACGCGATCCGGCCGACTACCAAGGCGCTGTTCACCGAGACGATCCCCAACCCGAAGAACGACGTCGTCGACCTGGAACGTCTCTCGCGCATCGCGCACGAGGGCGGCTTCCCGCTCATCGTCGACAACACCGTCGCGACGCCCTACCTCAACCGTCCGATCGAACACGGCGCCGACCTCGTGATCCACTCCACCTCGAAGTGGCTGTCCGGCCACGGGGCCGTTCTCGGCGGCGTCGTCGTCGACTCGGGCACGTTCGACTGGGTGTCGCAGGCGTCGCGCTTTCCGCAGATCGCGAGCCCGAGTGCCCGGGGGGTCGCCTCGTTTGTCGACCGCTTCGGATCCTTGGCCTTCTTGACCTACCTCCGCAGCGTCACGGCCCTCGACTACGGCCCCACGCTGCCCGCCACCAGCGCGTTCATGCTGCTGCAGGGCATCGAGACGCTCTCGCTGCGCATGGACCGCCACGTGGCGAACTCTCTGGCGCTCGCGCAGTGGCTCGAGCACCACGATCTCGTCACGAACGTCGACTACCCGGGTCTCGTCGGCAGCCCGTACTACGCCAGGGCCCAGCGCTATCTTCCGCAGGGCCAGGGCGCCGTGGTCACGTTCGATCTCGTGGGCGGCATCGAGGGGTCGAAGGCATTCATCGATTCGCTCGAGCTGATCAGCAAGATGACGCACCTGGGCGACGTGCGGACGCTCGCGATCCACACCGGGTCGACGATCCACGGGCACCTGACCGAAGAAGAGCGCCTCGGCCGCGGCATCACACCGGGCACCATCCGGCTGTCGGTCGGGCTCGAGAGCGTGCGCGACCTGCGACACGAACTGGAGCGGGCCCTCGAGGCCGTCCGCGTGGTCGTCGCGGGGCAGGGCGAGGCTTCGCAGGGTCAGGGCTCGCAGGGCCAGGCTTCGCAGGTCGACGACGAGCAGGATCCGGCGGCTGACGCCGCCTGAGGCTCAGCGTCTAGTAGCTCGTGGTCCGTACCTCGGACCCGAACGGCCGCGTCGACAGCGGCAGGGTGACGGGCACGAACGCGGCCCGCGCGAGACGATACGTCGCCCACACGAAGATCACGATCAGCAGCAGGTTGCGAAGGGTGAGCAACAGCGCCGTGCCGACACCCCCGGCGAGCAGATCGTCGTACAGCACCGGGTAGACGAGCGTCGTTAGCACGCAGACGATGACGAGAACCGCACCGGGAAAACGCCACTCCGATCGCTTCGTCATCAGCCCGACGGCGACGATCGGGGTGAGCCACAGGACGTACTGCGGCGATCCGACCTTGTTGAAGACGATGAAGGCCGCGGCAAGACCGAGCGCACCGAGCAGAACGAGATCGAGCTCCCGGCCCAGCGGCTTCGCGAACGCCGAGAGACGACGCGTGGCAAGCGCGAGCAGGACGAGCAGGGCCGCCATGACCACGACCATGATGAGCGTGCCGTTCGAGATGAGCCAGGAGTCGCCCGGGCCGGTGACCTCCTCGGTGACCAGCTTGTGGTCGTGGTAGATGTGGGCGCCGGGAACGCCGGCGACCGTCATCCACAGCCACGGGGCCGCGAACGGCGCCTCGATCTGCAAGCCGCGTGAGCCCTGTTCGCCGACGAAGCTCGTGAGGTAACGGGCTCCTCCCGCGGCGAGGACCACACCGACGACGACCGCGCTGGTCAGGATCCCGGTGACGAGAGCGATCCACCGTTTCGACGAGGCGATGACCATCGCGAGCACGACCGCGGCGGGCCACACCTTGATCCAGGTGGCCGCGGCCAGCAGAAACCCTGCCACTCGAGGCCGAGCGGTGACGACGAGAAGCGCCACCACGACCGCCGGCCCGACGAGCCCCTCCAGCCGCATGAGCGCGACCGGTGCCAGGATCGCGATCGTCGCCACCCAGAACCACGGAGCAGTGAGGTCGTGGCGCCGCTTCGACTTGTCGAGCAGCAGCCACAGCGCGACACCGTTCACGACCGCCATGAGCACGAGCCACACGACCTGGTACAGCCCGAACCCGAGCACCGCCGGGATCAGCATGGGTACCAACGCCCCGGCCGGGTACACCCAGTCGTGGTCGAAGACGGGCCAGTCGCCCGTGAAGATCGCGTGATGCATCCAGCCCTGGTACACCGACACGTCGCCGCCGGCCGTGCCCCGGAACGTGAAGGGCAGCGTGCCGACGAACACGGCGATATGCACCGCCGCGAAGACGATCCAGATCAGCAGGGGCGATCGGGAGGCGCGAGCGAGAAGCACCATCCGAGTGTAGGTGCTTGCGGCTGCGGTCGGGTTCGGGGCGGGCTGCCCTGGGCCCGTCTCGCCGGGCTCGGCGTCGATGTCGCGGCCGCCGCAGGCCGGCAGCAGCCCCGACACCGCCAGTCGGCCCCGACACCAGAAAACGGGCACGACACCGCCGAAAGACGGTGCCGTGCCCGAAAGGTGGCGTCAGGCGCAGAGGCGAGCTACAGGCCGCGAGCCAGGCGGAAGTACGCCGCGTTCCACTGCACCTCGCGGCGGAACTCGCGCAGCGTCGTCGACTCGTCGATGATCAACAGCTCTGTGCCGGCCATGAGCGCAAAGTCTTCGAAAGCCTCGAGCCCGACGGCGTTCGACATGACCGTGTGGTGCGCGGCACCGGCGGTGAGCCATGCCTCGGCCGAGACCGCGAACGAGGGGCGGGGCTCCCAGACGGCACGTCCGACCGGGAGGTTCGGCAGGTCGGCGTCGGGGGCGACGACGTCGACGACGTTCGCGGTGAGGCGGAAGCGGTCGCGCATGTCGCTGAGCGCCACCACAACGGCCGGGCCGGAGTCGGCGGTGAAGACCAGGCGCACCGGGTCGTCTTTGCCGCCGATGCCGAGGGCGTGGATCTCGAGCGACGGCTTCGACGAGGTGAGCGACGGCGAGACCTCGAGCATGTGCGCCCCGAGGATCTTCTCGGCGCCGGGCACGAGGTTGTAGGTGTAATCCTCCATGAGCGAGGCGCCGCCGGGGAGGCCGGCACCCATCACGTTGGCGGCGCGTACCAGCACGGCCGTCTTCCAGTCGCCCTCGGCGCCGAAGCCGTAGCCCTCGGCCATGAGGCGCTGCACGGCGAGACCCGGCAGCTGCTTCAGCGAGCCGAGGTCTTCGAAGTTGGTGGTGAACGCCGAGAAGTCGCCGGCCTCGAGGAACGACCGGAGGCCGAGCTCGATGGCCGCGCCGTCGCGGAGAGACTGATGACGCTCTCCGCCCGGGAGCAGCGCCGGCACTACGTCGTACGAGTCGACGTAGACCTGCACGAGCGCGTCGACATCGGCGTCGGTGGCGGCATCAACCGCAGCGGCGAGCTCGTTGACGCCCCACGTGTTCACCGAGACGCCGAACACGTGCTCGGCCTCGGTCTTGTCGCCCTCGGTGACGGCGACGTTGCGCATGTTGTCGCCGAAGCGCGCGAGCTTCATCGAGCGGGTCGCGGCCCAGCCGGCGGCGGCACGCATCCAGGTCGAGATCTGAGAGACGACACGAGGATCCGAGACATGGCCGACGACGGTCTTGCGCGCGACGCCGAGACGCGACTGGATGTAGCCGAACTCCCGGTCGCCGTGCGCGGCCTGGTTGAGGTTCATGAAGTCGAAGTCGATCTCGGCCCAGGGCAGCTCGACGTTCGCCTGCGTGTGGAAGTGCAGCAGCGGCTTGCGGAGCGCGTCGAGGCCGGCGATCCACATCTTGGCGGGGCTGAAGGTGTGCATCCAGGCGGTGACGCCGATGACCTCATCGCGGGCATTGACCTCGAGGGCGAGCTTGCGGATCGCGTCGGAGTCAGTTAGCACGGGCTTCCAGACGACCTTGACCGGAACCCCGGCGGCCGCGCCGAGGGCATCAGCGATCTCGCGCGACTGGTCGGCGACCTGGCGGAGCGTCTCTTCGCCGTAGAGGCCCTGCGACCCGGTGAGGAACCAGACCTCGTACTGGTCGAGAGAGGTGTTCAGGGTCATTTCTTGGCTCCTTCAGGCGCTTGGCCGTAGACGTTCTGGTAGCGGTCGAAGAGAGCGTCGATGCTCTCCTGCGGGATGGGAATGAGCTCGCCGAGCTGGCGGGAGAGATGCACGGTGCGGGCAACGTCTTCAGCCATGACGGCGGCCTTGACGGCGTCGCGGGCGTCCTTGCCGATGGTGAAGACACCGTGGTTCTGCATGAGCACGGCGCGCGACCGGTGGCCGGTCAGCTTGGCGACGATGCCCTCGCCGATCGACTCGTCGCCGATGATTGCGAACGGCCCGACCGGAATGGGCCCGCCGAACTCGTCGGCCATAGCCGTGATCACGCAGGGGATCTCTTCGCCCCGGGCGGCCCAGGCGGTGGCGTAGGTCGAGTGCGTGTGCACCACTCCCCCGACCTCGGGCATGTGTCGGTAGACGTAGGCGTGGGCGGCGGTGTCGGACGACGGTGACTTCTCGCTGCCGGGGCTTCCGGCGATGACGTTGCCGTCGAGGTCGCAGAGGATCTGGTTCTCGGGGGCGAGGTCGTCATAGTCGACACCGCTCGGCTTGATCACGAAGAGGTCGGCGCCCGGCACCCGGCCGGAGACGTTGCCGCCGGTCCAGATGACGAGGCCGTACTTCGTCAGCTCGGAGTGCAGCGTCGCGACCTGCTCTCGTGTCGTCTGGATCGCCTGCTCGACGGCGGGAGAGAAGGATCCTTGGGGTTCGGTCATGAGGCGGCGCCTTCTTTCGGGGTGGTCGGGTTCGAACGAGTGGGGGTGGCGGCCGCTGCTGCTCGCTGCAGCGGAAGCGCGGTGCGGTAGCGCTCCAGGTAGGCGGCGAAGCCCGCCTCGTCGGCCGGTGTCGGCTCGACGGTCACGGCCTCGCTGCCGCCGAAGACCTCGCCGTCGAGGAACTCGGCGAGCGTGGTCTCGGACGCGCGCTCGAGGTAGGCGGCGAGCACGGCGATACCCCACGCGCCGCCCTCGCTCGCGGTGGTCTCGACGGTGATCGGCACGCCGAGGGCCGCGGCCAGCAGCTGCTGTGAGGCGCCGGGAGTGCGGAACAGGCCGCCGTGGGCGAGGAGGCGATCGACCCGCACGTCTTCGTCGGCGAGGATCTCCATGCCGATGCTGAGCGTCGCGAAAGCGCCGAACACCTCGGAGCGGATGAGGTTGGCGAGAGTGAAGCTGCTTCCGGGAGTGCGGACGAACAGGGGTCGGCCGTCTTCGACGTCGGTCACGGGCTCACCGGCGAGGTAGTTGAACGACAGCAGGCCACCGGCGTCGGCGTCGCCCTCGAGAGCCTCGGCGAAGAGGGTCGTGTAGACGTCGTCCATGGGCGTGGCCGCGCCCGACGCCTCGCTGAATCGCCCGAACACCCGCGCCCACGACGCCAACTCGCTCGCACCGTTATTGCAGTGGACCATGGCGACCGCATCGCCGACCGGCGTCGTGACCACGTCGAGCTCGGCGTGCACGGCCCGGAGCGGCTCGTCGAGCACGACCATCGCGAAGATGCTTGTGCCGACGCTGACGTTGCCGGTGCGCTTCGCGACCGAGTTGGTCGCGACCATGCCGGTGCCGGCGTCGCCCTCGGGCGGGCAGAACGGGATGCCCGACCGAAGCATGCCGGTGGGGTCGAGCAGGGCGGCGCCCGCGTCGGTGAGGGTGCCGGCGTCGGCTCCGGCGGGCAGGACCTCGGGAAGCAGCGCGGCGAGGTCGAGGCCGGAGGTGCGCGCGTCGAGACGCTCCTGGGCGATCTGGCGCATGGAGGCGTCGTAGCTCGACGTCGCGGGGTCGATCGGAAACATGCCGGACGCGTCGCCGACGCCGAGCGCGTTGCGGCCGGTCAGCAGGTGGTGCACGTATCCCGCGAGAGTGGTGAGCGAGGCGATCTCGGAGACGTGGGGCTCGTCGTCGAGCACCGCCTGATAGAGGTGCGCGATCGACCAGCGCAACGGGATGTTGAACCCGAGCGCATCGCTGAGCTCGGCCGCGGCGGGTCCGGTCGACGAGTTGCGCCAGGTGCGGAAGGGCACCAGCAGCTCGCCGCCCGCGTCGAGCGCGATGTAGCCGTGCATCATGGCCGAGATGCCGATGGCCGCGAACGTCGTCGGGACCACGTCGAACTTCGCCTGCACGTCGGCGATGAGGGCGGCGTAGGAGGCCTGCAGGCCGGCACGGACGGCCTCGATCGAGTAGCTCCAGCGACCGTCGACGAACTCGTTCTCCCATTCGAAGCTGCCCGAGGCGATCGTGGCGAAATCGCCGCCGATCAGGCAGGCCTTGATGCGGGTCGAGCCGAACTCGATACCGAGGGTTGCGCGGCCGTCGCTGATCAGTCGAGCGGAGTCGGTCGGGGCGGGAGAGGTCATGGAGACATCCTTGTCTTCGTCAAAGGGGCACAGCCATTCTGCCATGTGAGCGCTCACTTGGGGAGGCCGAAACGCGAGTGCCGCAAAATGCCGGCCGAGCGTCGCGCCCGACGGCAATTGGCGTCACTCGCGACGCACTCGCGACAGGCTTGCGACGGGGCAACGACGCTAGGCCGGAGCGGGGCCGGTCGACTCACGGACGACGAGCGCCGGCGCGGGGGCCGGAGCGGCCTGCACCACCGGCGGCGCACCCTGGGGCACGAGCAGCGCCTCGACCGTCGACATGATCTGCCGGCCGAGCGCCGCGAAGTCCTGCCGCACCGTGGTGAGCGGCGGGATGTAGTGAGCGGCCTCGGGCACGTCGTCGAAGCCGACGATGCTGACCTGGTCGGGCACTCGGATCCTGCGCTCCGACAAAGCGTGCAGAATGCCGAGCGCCATCTGGTCGTTGGCGCAGAAGACAGCGGTGATCTCGCCGCGTTTGGCACGGTCGGCGAGATCGAGGCCGATGCGATAGCCGCTCTCGGGCGACCAGTCGCCGCGAACGACCGGGAGCGGCTCGACTCCGGCCGCGGTGACGACATCGCGCCAGCCGCGCTCGCGCTCGCGGGCGTCGGTCCAGGTCGAGAGCCCGCCGACGTGCACAATGCGACGGTGGCCGAGCTCGACGAGGTGGCGGGTGGCGAGAACGGCTCCGGCGTACTGGTCGAGCGAGACGGAGACCAGGCCCTCACTCGCGGTCGAGTCGGCGGCGACCAGCGGCCGGCCGACGTCGACGGCCCGGATGGCGTCGATTCCCGCGGTGTCGGGAGCGATGAGCACGATCGCCTCGACGTTCTGGCCGAGGAGCGCATCGACGGCGCTCCGCATCCCGGCCGCGAACGTGGTGACGTCGTCGGTGGGCAGGCTGGCGATCGACACCTGGTAACCGGCTTGCCGGGCAGCGCCGTCAAAGCCCTGCATGATGCTCGACGGGCCGAAGAGAGGGCCGCCGGTCGAGATGAGCCCGAGCGTGCGCGTCTTGCGGCTCGCCAGCGCTCGGGCGGCGGCGCTCGGCCGGTAGTTCAGTTTCGATACGGCCGCGTCGACGCGGGCTTTCGTCGCCGGTCGCACGGTCGGATCACCGTTGACGACCCGCGAGACCGTCTGGTGCGAGACACCCGCCTCGGTCGCCACGTCGAAGATGTTCGCCACAGCGCCCGAGTCTAGAGGGGAGGATCCGTCAGCTGTCATGTAATCCGCCGTCTGGCAGAGCGCCTGGCTCGCCGAGTGGCGCCGAATGCGCTCTCGACCCGGCCGCGCAGGGCATTCGGCGGCACTCGGCACACGGCTACCCTCAGTGAGATGACCGACGTGCACCCCGGCCGCTACCGCCACTTCAAGGGCAACGACTACGAGGTGATCCTCGTGGCCCGCGACACCGAGACCGAACAGCCGGTCGTCGTCTACCAGGCGCTCTACGGTGAGCGCGGCCACTGGGTGCGCTCGCTCGCCGACTTCACCGCACGGGTCAACCGCGACGACTACGACGGGCCGAGGTTCGTCCGTATCGACTAGCGCAGGATCCGCGCCCACCGCCATCGACCACCGCGAGATGGCGCGATCTACCGCGATCTCGCCCCGCGCCCGGCGATTAGGCCATCTCACGAATCGCGAGCGTCTCGCGTCGTCCGGCGAGCGGCGTGCTGCGTGCTGCGTGCTGCCCAGCGCAGCCGGGCACGAGCGCGCTACGCTCCGCAGATGGTGAGCGACGCACGGTTCGGGATCGAACTCTACGAGGATCCAACCGACCGGCAGACCGTCGACGGCGCGTCCGTCTTGATCGTGGGCCACGTATGGAGCCCCGACGCCGAGCGCCTCGTCGAGACTCCCGACGGCCGCGTGCTCATCATCGACCCGAGCGGACGCAACGCAACCGGGCTCAACCGCTCCCTGGCCGACACGGAGGCGTTCCTGGAGGCCTTTCGCGTGTTCTACCTCGGCGATCGGCCACCTGTGGCTCCCCCGATGACTCGCGACGAGGCCCGCGCGCGACTGGCGGCCCTCCAGCGCGGTGAGACTCTCGCGCCGCCGGCCACTCCCGAGCCGATCCCCCGCGAGGAGCGCGTGCGTCGTCTGCGCCGGGCGCTCGACGAGAGGGACGCGCCCGCGGTCGCACCGGGAACATGGTGGGCGCGGATCCTCGCCCGGCCCGAGTTCGACTAGCTACCGCTACTGCGGGCCGACCGTCACGCTGACCTGTCCGCCGAACCACGAGATCGTGTAGTCGTGGGTCATGTACGTCAGCCCGCCCTGGGCGAAGTCGCTCCGGGTGGCGCAGCTTGCCGAGGCGGAGCTGTCTTGCGCGGAGCGGACCCGCCCGGAGATGAGGAGGCAGAACCCTCCGTCGGGTTGTGCGGCACGGGCCACGAAGACGTCGGCACTCGTTCCCGCTGCCGTGACCAGACGAGTCGACGTCGTCTCGAAGACGTCGTTGGCGTCGAATGACAGCGGGTATTTGTCGGCCGCGGTAGCGCGACGCGCGAGTAGCGCATCGGCGGCCTCCAGCGTCGTCTGCAGACTGTCGGAGCCGACAGCCGCATCTCCGGCGGCGAGACGCGAAGTCTCGGCCGGATCGCCAGTCGCCGGCAGCAGGTCGGACGTCGAGCCCGATTCTGTGGCCGAGTCGTTGTTGATCGCAGCTGAACCATTTCCGAACATCAGCGCGGCACCCACCCCGACACCCGCGCCGACGAGCAGCGCGAGGGCGGCGACGCCCGCGACCACGCCGCGCGAGAAGCGGCGACGCGACACCTCGACAGGCGCCGAGTCGGGATCGGAGGGGGCGTCGGCGCGATCGCTCAGCCCCATGGGGTCCTGCGCCTCCAAGACCGAAGGATCCGCGACACTCGCGCTCAGACGAGCCGTCCGCTCCGCTGCCTCCCGCCGGGCTGCGCGCCGCTCGAGCCACTCGCGCTGGGCTGCTGTGCGCTCGTCGCCCGAGGCCGCTCGGCCATAGGCCCTCGCGTCGAGAGCGCCCCGGTCGTCGTCAGCCATGCTCGAATCGTAACCGGGCCTCGCGCCACCGGCCCGGGGAGTGGCAGTCTTGCCGTGACGAAGGAGGTCGCCATGACGACCATCAACCCCGCACTTCTCTTTCCCGGCAATGCCGAGGAGGCCCTGCGGTACTACGCGTCGATCTTCACCGGATCCACGATCGTCGACGAGAGCCGCTATGGCACGACGGGGCCGTACGCCGAGGGCACACTGCTCGCGGGCACGATCGAGATCGCCAACCAACGCTTCACCCTCATCAACGGGCCCGAGGTCGCCTTCACCGACGCCGTGTCGTTCATGGTCTCGTGCGCCGACCAGGCCGAGGTCGACCACTTCTGGGAAGCCCTCACCGCCGACGGTGCGGAGAGCCGGTGCGGGTGGCTTCGCGACCGATTCGGCCTGGCATGGCAGATCATTCCGAAGCAGATGGGTGCGCTGATGGGCGACCCCGATCCGGTGCGCGCGCAGGCGGCCATGGTGGCGATGATGGGCATGACCAAGATCGTCGTCGCCGAGATGCAGGCTGCCGCCGATGCCGCTGCGGCGTCGGCTGCGGGTGACGGCGCCTGATCGCTCGCTTCCCCGCCACGGTGCGGACGGTCGTCGACGAACTCCGCCTGGCGGGCTGCGTCTTCGCCGAAGACGAGGCAGAGCTACTCGTCGAGGCGGCCGCAGACCAGGCCGAGCTGCGACTCCTCGTCACCGAGCGCGTCGCCGGGCGCCCACTCGAGTACGTGCTCGGCTGGGCCGAGTTCGCCGGAATCCGCGTGCGCGTGACCGACGGCGTGTTCGTGCCTCGGCTGCGGACGGTGCTGCTGCTCCAGACCGGCCTCGAGACCGTGGCATCGATCGCGGCTCCGCGGATCCTCGAGCTCTGCTGCGGGTCGGCAGCCCTCGCCACCGCTCTCGAGAGAGCGCGCCCCGACGCGATCGTGCTGGCGAGCGACCTCGACCCGCGCGCCGTGGAGTGCGCGAGGCTCAACCTCGGCGACCCGAGCCGAGCCTTCGTCGGAGACCTCTACGACGCGGTGCCGCCCGAGCACGCCGGACTCTTCGACGTGATCGTCGCCAATGCCCCGTACGTGCCGACCGGCGAGATCGCGTTCATGCCGCAGGAAGCGCGGCTGCACGAGGCAGCCATCGCCCTCGACGGCGGACCCGATGGCACGGCACTGCAGGCGCGGGTGGCCGAGGGCGCTAGCCGGTGGCTCGCGCCGGGCGGAACCCTCGTGGTCGAGACGAGCGTTCGGCAGGCCGACGCCACGTGCGCTCTGTTCGAGAGGGCGGGTCTGGTGCCGCGAATCCTTCGTGACGATTCCCTGGACGCCACCGCAGTTGCCGGTGTACTTGTGTAGACATCCGCGGTCACGACAATCGATTGGAGTCTCATGCCCACGAAAATCACCTTCATCTACGACAACCCCACCGACCCCGAGGCGTTCGAGGCCGGTTACGCCGACTCGCTCACCAAGGCGAAGGCACTCCCCGGCATCACGAAGGTCGAGACCAGCAAGGTCTGGCCCAAGGAGGACGGAAGCGAGACGCCGGCCTACCGTTCGGTCGACCTCTATTTCGCCGACTACGACTCGGCCAGTGCTGCTGTGGCGACCGAAGAGGCTGGCGCGCTGTTCCCCAGTGTGTTCGAGCTCGCGACCGGTGGCGTGCGGATCCTGTTCTCGGACGTCGAGGAGGGCTAGGGCTGCGTGGCGGTGGGGGCTGCTGCCACCCCGGTCGGCGTCGACCGGACACGCTCAGCGACTCGCGCCAGCGGCGTCGGTAGCCCCCAGAGCCAGGTGATGCGACGGGTCAGACGATGAACTAGGAGCGAGACGAGGATCGCCACCGCGGTGAAGACGAGCGGCACGATCGGGGCCAGAGGGCTGAGGATCCCCGAGAACGGCGCCAGCACAGCAACCCCGATCAGGATCGGGTAGAAGTGCACGAGGTAGACCTGCAGGGTGTTCTGTCCCAGCCGCCGCAGCCAGTCGAAGGCCGGTAGCCGCGAGAGGAGCACCGCGAGCGAGCAGCCTGCCGCGATGGCCAGGATGCTGACGACGACTCGCACGATCGGAAAGGTCAGGAAATCGAACTTGGCACTCGTGACCGCGGTGAGACCGTAGAGGGCGAAAGCCAGGACGGTGAACTTCCAGGTGACGCGTGGAGCCCACGCTCGAACTCGCCCTGACACCTTCGTGGCCAGGAGGAAGTACAGGAAGTACATGCCCATCTTGTCGAGTGCCCCGTTCGGGGAGTCGATCAGCTTCGTTCCGAAGAGCTCGACGATCACGAGTGCGATGGCGAGCTGGGCGACGAGCGGCAGCGGCTTGATCAGCCAGGCCAGGGCGAAGTAGATCGCCAGGCCGTAGATGAACCAGGTGCTCTCGTTCGGCCAGACCAGCGACAGCAGGAGCGACGAGACCGACGGAGCTGATTGACCCTCGCCGACAAGGGGGATGAACTGGAACGCGACGAACCAGATCGTGCACCAGAGCAGGAACAGCCAGACGAGCCGGGCGATCCGAGACCAGAACAGCGTCGAGAAGTCGCGCGAGATGGCCTTCTGGGCGAACATCCCCGCCGTGAAGAAGAAGAGCGGCATCCGGAAGGTATCGAGCAGCGTCGCCGGGGTCTCCCACGGGCCGGCGAGGTGGATCTCGGCGGGAAAGATGATCGAGTGGAAGAGCGCGACGAGAATGATCGCCACGCCCTTGGCGATGTCGATCCACGTCTCACGGGGAGTCGTACGGGGTGCAGCGGACATGAGTCACCAGATTCGGGCCGATGAGGATGATCTCGGAATTCGGGTGCCGTGATCCACCGCTCAGACTAGCGGCGCACGCGTCCGGGCTCTACTGCCGGCATCAGGTCGGCCACCCGACGAGAAGGCGGATTGGTCACCAGCCCCGCAGACTGGGGGCACCACGGAGCTCGCCTCGTGCTCGCGGGTACTCCCCGCCACCCCGTAGGCTGAGCGGAACCGTCGCGGTCCGTGCTGTTGCCCGCACTCGCCGCGGTCGCCGAAGGCCCGGAAGCCCGAATCTTCCGCCCATTGATGTCGGCCCACCCTGATCAGGAACGGAATCTCTGTCGATGGACCCGAACGACTACTGGAAAGCACTCCGCAAAAGCTGGATCGTCATCGTCGCGCTGACGATCGTTGGCGGGCTCATCGGAATCGGCTATGCCGCCACTCTCGCCGACTCGTACCGGGCCGAGACCAGCCTCTTCGTGGCGTCGAGCACCAACTCGAACGGCAGCGACCTCTCTCAGGGCTCCACGTTCGCTCAGAACGTCGTGCAGTCGTACGCGGGTCTCGCCACGACGTCGGCCGTGCTGACGCCGGTCATCGCCGACCTGAACCTCGACACGACACCGACCCGCCTCGCTCGGCAGATCACGGCGCAGACACCGCTCAACACCGTCTTCGTCAACATCTCGGTCACCGACGGCTCGGCCCAGAACGCAACGAACATCGCCAACGCCGTCGCCCGCTCGCTCCGCACTGTCGCGACCGACCTCGCTCCGACGTCGACGACCGGACGGTCGCCCATCGCGATCTCCATCGTCGCTCCCGCACTCGTGCCGCAGAGCCCCGCCGGCCCGAACCGCCACTTGATCACGATCACCGCCGCCGCGATCGGTTTCGCGCTCGGCATCCTCTACTCGATCGGTCGGCTCCTCTTCGACACCCGCCTCCGCACGGCTGACGACATCGAGTCGATCTCGGAAGTCCCGGTCGTCGGCGCCGTGCGCCGAGGTCCTCACGGGCGCGTCGCGCTTCGGGACGACCCAGAGAGCGCCCAGGCTGAAGACTTCCGTCGCATCGGCGCCACCCTGCGTTTCACGGGCAATGGGCGCGCAGTCCGCTCGGTCACGCTGACCCCGGCGTCGCACGGCGAGCAGGGCCCCAAAGTCGCTCTCGATCTCGCCCTGGCGACGTCCGAACGATCTCTTCGAGTGCTCGTGATCGACGCCAACCTCCGAGCACCGTCGCTGGACCACCTCACCGCCGAAGGCGCCGGATTCGGCCTCACCGACGTCCTTGATGGGGCTGCCTCGTTGGCTGACGCCACTCGCCCGTGGGCGGACGGCGTCGATCTGCTGGTCGCGGGAAGCGGCCATTCCAACCCGCACTTCGCACTCGGTTCGACGGCAATGGCTCAACTCGTCCAGACTGCGACCGCCGCGTATGACTTCGTCATCGTGCAGACCGCATCGGTGCTCGACTTCGCGGACGCCCTCACGCTCTCCCACCTCACGGACGGCACCCTCGTGACCGTGCAGGGCCAGACGACCAACCGTCGACACCTCCACGAGGGCTTGGCCGCTCTCGACGGAGTTAAGGCGAGCGTGATCGGCATCGTGCTCACCGAGGCGAGACTCGACGGACGCCGTAACTCGACGCCTTCCGGCTCCCCTTCGCTGACGCCCGCGACGTCGGCCGCCTCCGCACCGAGCGTGGGTCGCTGACCAGGCCGGTGGCCGAGTGACGACGACCCCGCTACTTCGCCCGGCGGTACTCCTGGTACCGGTAGCCCCAGGCGCCGCCGAGCATCCCTGCGCCGCGAGCCAGAGTGCGGACGCCCTTGGCCCGCTGGGCGACGGAACCGAGAAGAGTACCGCGAAGGATCCTGGCGACCCCGCCGAGAATCCGGACGAGCCCGCGCGCCGTCAGTCGAGCTCGCACCCGACCTCGTGCCAGTGCCCCCGGCGCCAACATCACCGACGTCAGGCTCCACCCGTTTCCACTCGAGAAGGCGCGCAGCACCACCCAGCGCCGGGTGAGCCGCGACGGCGGTACGACGTCGGTGACCAGCGCCTCCGCGCACCAGAGCATGAGGCCGCCTCGCGCGACGATCTGTCGCGTGAAGAGCGTGTCTTCGCCGCCGTGGACCGCCAGCTCGGCATCGAACCGGAGACCTTCGCGCCGGATGAACGCGAGATCGAGGAGCAGGTTGTTCGTCGCCGCGACCTCGACCGCGGTCCCGGTCGGAAGACGACGCCGGACGAAGAACTCGCCGGCCGTGATCCACGGATCGGGCTCGTGGGCGAAGGCCGACACCACCGGACCGACGACGGCGGCAGCATCCCGTTCTCGCTGAAGCGCGAGGAGATCGACGAGCCAGGTCGCCGACGGACGCTCGTCGTCGTCGATGAACACCAGCAGGTCGAACTCACTCGATTCGGCGAGAGCACGGTTGCGGGCGACGGCGATACCGGGCTCGGTCTCGGAGACGTAGTCGATGCGCACGCCCCGCTGATCGGCAGCGTCCCCAGCCAGCGTGACGGCATCGCGAGCGGAAGCAGCCGGATCATTGTCGACCACGAGCACGCGAGCCGTCGCCTGCCCCGATACCGAAGCGGCCTGCTCGACGAGAGCCGGCAGGATCGCGCCCAGGTCGTCCGGGCGCCGGAACGTCAGCACCGCGATCGTGAGCGTCGGAGTGGTCGTGCTCGAAGAGGGCGTGCTGGAAACGGTCGTCACACTGCCCATTATCGCGGTCTCGGCCGCACCAGCGGAGGAACCCCATGAGCTCGTTCGAGGATCTGTCCATCGTGGTCGTGAACTACGGTTCGAGCGACCTGCTTCGCGTCAACCTCGCTCCGCTCAGCCGAGCGGTCGACGGGGTGAGGGTCGTCGTGGTCGACAACTTCTCAACGACCGCGGAACGCGACGTGATGACCGAGCTCGCCGAGGAGGAGGGCTGGGACCTCCTGACGCCCGCGAGCAACCACGGCTTCGGCGGAGGGATGAACCGGGGCGTGGCACGGGCGGCGGAGCTCGGCGCGCGCTTTCATCTGCTCGTCAACCCCGACGCGGTCGTCGACGAGCGCGCACTCGGGGCGCTGCACGCTGCGGTGCGGGACGACCCCGAGACGATGGCGGCTCCGCGGATCCTGCGCCCCGACGGGTCCCTGTGGTTCGGGGGCTCCGACCTCTACCTCGATGACGGCAGGATCCGGTCGTCCCGTCGACGCACCGACCGGCAGGCGCGACTGCGCCCCTGGCTGAGCGGCGCGTGCCTCGTGGTCTCCGACGACCTCTGGCGACGCGCGGGCGGCTTCGATGAGGACTACTTCCTGTACTGGGAAGACGTCGACCTGTCGCAGCGCGTCATTGACGCGGGCGGGCGCCTCGCCGTGCTCGACGACGTCACCGTCGTCCACGCCGAGGGAGGAACGCAGAAGGGCGGAGGCCACGTCGAGTCGGGCGAAGCCAAGAGCGCCACCTACTACTTCCACAACATCCGCAACCGGCTGCTCTACGCGACGAAGCACCTCTCCGACGCCGACCTGCGGGCGTGGCAGGCCGTCTCGCGAAAGGTCGCCTGGGAGATCCTGCTCCAGGGCGGCAGGCGCCAGTTCCTCACCTCGCCGCAGACTCTCGTCGTCGGATGGCGGGCGCATCGCGCCGGGCTCCGGCTCGTCGACGCCGAATTAGCGCGTCGCGGCCTCTGACGTCTCGTCGACGGGAGCGGCGCGCTGCTCGGCTCGCCGCCGGGCGAGGTCCTTCGAGACGTACCAGAGGTTCGGGATGATCTGCAGCAGCAGCACGGTCAGGGCCGAGCCGATGATCGGCCCGGCAGCGCCGAACGGCGCGATGAGCAGCCACGACACACCGAGGTTGAGCGGGATCATCGCGAGGCTCGGCACGACCTGGAACTTGAGGCCCGCCTTGTCGGTCATGTACATGCCGATCGGATACTTCGCGGCCTGCAGGGCGACGTAGGCGACGAACGACACCAGCAGGATCGGCGAGAGCTGGATCCTGCCGCCCGCGATGAAGTGAACGAGCCACGGCGAGAGAAGCGCCAGCGCTCCCCCGACGACGAGCCCACCTCCGAGGAACCAGAACGTCGGCTTCGTCGGCGACGCGATCCGGCCCGCAGCCCGGTGGCCCGCATAGATCGGCCACAGCGCGACGCCGGCCGCGGCGATGGTCTGGAGCACCAGGCCGAACAGCTGCGACGAGAGGTTGTACTCGGCGAGATCCTGCGATGTGCCGACGTGGCTCAGCAGGATGCGGTCGGTCTGGAACGCGATCGGCTGCGCGAGTGTCTGCACGAGCATGGGCCAGGCGAGGCCGAGGACCGCGACGCCGCGATAGGCGCGGACGCGGAAGATCAGACGGAACGCCTGCCCGATCTGGGGGGACAGCGCTCGAGCGGCGATCCAGAGGCACAGGACCGACAGGAGGGCGTTGCCGATGTAGGAGACGACCGACAGAAACGTTCCGGCCGGAATCATCAGCAGGGCAAGGGCGCCGATGACGAGCAGCATGAACGGGGCGACGATCGCCTGGCTCGCCACCTGCACGTTGGTCTTTTTTAACCCGACCAGGATCCGCTGACCGACCGTGAGCGGCACCGCGATTCCGAAGATCACGAGACAGAGGCCGGCCGTCAGATTGCCGCCGGGCATTAGGCCCGAGCCGAGCAAGGTCGGCCACCAGCCGAAGACGGTGATGACGGTCGCGACGACGATCATGATGCCGCCCGAGACCATCAGGATCCGGAGCGCGGTCACGATCGTCCGCCGGACCACGTCGTCCGTTCGAGGCGACCTCGAGCCGGCCACCTCGTTGATGACGACGGCCGCGATTCCCAGGTCGGCGAAGGGGAGCAACGTCGGGAAGCTCGACAGCAGCCCGTACTGGGCGTACGCCTCTGTGCCGAATGACTGCAGGATGACCCGGCTCGTGAGAATACCGAGAACGCCGGAGAGGCCCATCACGAAGATCTTGATCATCGCGGTGGAGCCGACCTGGCGCATTCCGCCGGAGCGGACCGGGGTGTCGGTCTTTGTCACTGTTCGACGCCCGAACGACGGCCGGAACGGAGAACCGCCACCGCACGGCGGTACGCCGCGACGTGTCGCTCGCCCGCATCGCGCCAATCCCGCGCGGCGAGATCGGGGTGGGAGTCGGCGGGGCGTGGATCCTGAAGCGCCGTGACGATGTCGTCGGTCGACAGGTCGCCCTCGTAGCGGTGGACCCAGCCGGGGCCGACCTCGGCGGCGAGACGCTCGGTCACCGCGTTCTGGGGCACGAGTACGGGGCGATCCAGCGACAGGGCCGTGAGGACGCCCCCGGAGTTGTGCATCTCGCGATAGGGCAGGACGACGAGCTCGGAGCGGCGCACGCTCTCGACCAGATCGGCCTCGTCGAGGAACCGCAGATCGAGGCTGATGCGCCTGTCGTCGTCGGCGAGACCCCGCAGATGGTCGGCCAGCTCTTCGGTGCTCGGCTTGCCGGCCACGTGGAGGCTGGCCGCACCGGGCACCGAGCGGAACACCTCGACGAGTCGCTCTACGCCCTTGTAGCGGCGGATGAGCCCGACGAAGCCGATGCGGCCGGGAAGGGCGTCTGGTTTGTCGAACCGCTCGAACCAGTCGCGGTAGTGGCCGTGCGGGATGAGCTCGGATGCGTGCCCCGAGGGGGTCGGGGTCTCGTCGTTCAAGCGGATCCAGAGGGTGGTCCGCCGCTCGATCAATGCCAGCAGCGCGACCTCGCGGCGCGAGATGCCCGACGGGCGCTCGAGATTGTGCAGCGTGCGGACGATGGGGGTGCGCGTCACGGCCAGCTTGGCCACCAGCGCCACAGTGAGCGCCTGTCGGACGAGCTTCTTCACCGGGCTCTGGCCCGAGACGAGAATCTCGGGCCAGTGCACGTGGAAGACGTCGCTGCGAGTCAGCAGGGCCGACTTCCAGGAGAAGGTGCGGAGGGTCACACCCGGCTGCGCCGACACCGCGTCACCGAGCATCACCAGGTACGGGTTCGTCGTCGGCCGAGGCCGGGGAAAGGACTGCTGCACGATGAACGCGCTGCCCTTCCCCCGGCCCCGGCGACTGGAGACGGTCGAACTCACGGCTTGAAGCCGCTCACCTGCTGGAAGCTCACCACCTGAGCACCGTTCGTGGCGCTCCCGGATTCGTAGGCGAGGACCCCGACGTCACCGGCGGTCTGCAGAGTTGCCGACGAATCGGTGGCGCTGACCGTCCAGGCGGTCGGCTCCGCGGTGCCCGTGGCCCACACTTTGGCGCGGACCAGGGTCGGACTGGTTCCCGTGACCTGCACCCGCATGCTCAGCGAGCTTCCCGCCGAGACCGTCACCGGGACGGGTGTGTCCTTCGTGAGGGCGATCGCCGTGGCCGAGTTCGGGAAGGCGCTCAGGCCGACCGTCGCCGTGCCGTTGCTCAGCAGTCGCACTGCCGCCCGGTACTCGTTGTTCGTCGAGATCTTGCGCCCGATGGCCGAGATGTACGTTCCTCCGCCGGTCGCCGCCTTGTCGAGACTGAACTGCAGTCGGTAGTCCGTGTCGGTCTGCTTGACGGAGGCGAGCTCGGCACCGGCTTGCGCACCGGGTCCGCTGAGCGACACCTTGCCGGCGCCACCCGAGACTGAGAGAGCCGAAGCCGACCCGATCCGGGTCCATGCGCCACCCACGTCGGCGGTACCGAAGCCGTTGCTGACCGTGCGGCCGAAGGCATCGAGAGCGAACGGAACTGCCGCGGGAGCCGTCACGGTGACCGTGGCGGTCTTCGTGGTGGTGGCGCCCTTGTCGTCCGTCACCTTGAGCGAGACCGTGTAGGTGCCGGCCGTCGAGTAGGTGTGACTCGTCGTCTTTCCGGTGTCCGTCGCGCCGTCACCGAAGTTCCATGCGTACGAGGCGATGCTGCCGTCGGCGTCGGTCGACCCGCTGCCGTCGAGTGCGACCATGAGATCGGTCACCGTCGAGGTGAAGGCCGCGACCGGCGGCTGGTTGACTGCCGGGGCCGTGATCGTCACGTTCTGCGTCTGCACGGCAGTGGCTCCGGAGTCGTCCGTCACGGTCAGCTTGACCGCGTACGTGCCGGACGCCGTGTACGTGTGACTTGTCTTCGGCGTCGTGGTGGTCGACGTCGCCGTGCCGTCGCCGAAGCTCCAGCCGTACGAGACGACCGTGCCGTCGGGATCGCTCGACGTGGACCCGTCGACGCTGAGACCGAGACCCGAGGCCGACGACGTGAACGAGGCTGTCGGCGCGACATTCGGCGCCCTGTCCACAGTCACGGTCTTCGTAGAGACGCCGGTGGCGCCCTGATTGTCGGTCACCGTCAGCGTCACCGTGTAGGTGCCGGCCGACTGGTAGGTGTGCGTCGCCGTCTTGCCCGTGGCGGTCTTGGTGTCGCCGAAGTCCCAGGCGTAGGAGGCCACGGTGCCGTCGGAGTCACTCGACGTCGCGGCATCCGCCGAGAGGACGAGAGCGTTCGAGCTCGTGGAGAACGCAGCGGTCGGCGGCACGTTGGCTGGCGGAGCAACCGTGACGGTCTTGCTAGTCGTTCCGCTGGCCCCCTCGTTGTCTTTCACCGTCAGGGTGACGGTGTAGGTGCCCGCCGCGATGTACGTGTGGCTGGCGGTCGCCGTGGTCGCCGACGATCCGTCGCCGAAGTCCCAGGCGTACGACGAGATGCTGCCATCCGAGTCGGTGGAGGCGGCACCACTCACGCTCACGCCGAGGTTCGTCGTGGTCGCCGTGAATGCAGCCGTCGGCGGGGCGTTGACGCGCGGAGCCGTGACGGTGACCGAGGAGGTCGACGTCGACGACAGCCCCTCGTTGTCGGTCACGGTCAACTTGACCGAGTAGGTGCCCGCCTGGGTGTAGGCGTGGGTCACGGTCTTCCCCGTGCCCGTCTGCCCGTCACCGAAGTCCCAGGCAGAGGAGGCGACTGACCCGTCGGAGTCGGAGGACGCCGACGCGTCGAACGCTGCCGAGAGGTCGGTGGTCGTCGAGGTGAACGAGGCCGTGGGCGATACGTTGACCCGCGGCGCCGTCACCGTCACCTGACCGGTCGACGTTCCGACCGCTCCCTTGTCGTCGGTCACCGTGAGGGTGACCGTGTACGTGCCGGCTTTGTCATAGGTGTGCGCAGGCGTCTTGCCGGTGCCCGAGCCGTTGTCGCCGAAGTCCCAGGCGTAGCTCGCCACGGTTCCGTCGGTGTCAGCCGAGGCCGAGGCGTCGAACGAGGCCGAGAGGTCTTTCACCGAGGAGGTGAACGACGACGTCGGTGCGACGTTGAAGGTGCCGGCACCCAGTGCGTAGTGGTCGCTCACCGTGGCGGCCGAGAGGGCCCGACTGTAGATGGAAACCTCGTCGATGGATCCGGCGAAGTAGGCGCTCGAGGAGCCCCACGTGGTGTCGCCGCCGATCTTCCAGTACCCCGTGTAAGCCTGGGCGTTCGGGGTCGGGTTCGTGCCCTGGAGCACGCCGTCGACGTACAGCTTGAGGCCGTCCGACGACTGCGATGCGACGACCTGGTGCCAGGTGCCGTCGTTGTAGGAGCCCGGGGTCGTGATCGTGTTCGTCTGACCCGTGTAGGTGCCGAAGACGAGCTGACCGTTGTCCTGCATGTAGATGTGCCGGTCGTACGAACCCGACTGTCCCGTCTGGCTGGAGCCGAAGCCGACAATCTTGCCGCCCGACGTCGTGGTCGTCTTGAACCACGATTCGATTGTGTAGACCTCGGGGTCGTTGAACGACTGCGAGCTGTTGACCTGACCGCTCGAGCCGTCGAACGTCGCCGCCGTGTCGGAGACTCCCGAGAGAGCGCCCTTCGTGCCCTGCGTCACGCCACCGGCATAGCTGCCGGATGCACCCGAGAGGCTCGAGTCCTTGGCCATGGAGGCGCCTGCGGCGTCACCGAGGCGGTAGTAGAGGTACGGGTCGTCGGTGAAGACCCGGCTGCCGTAGTTGTCGCTCGGAGCCGAGTTGAGCTGCGAGGCGTAGCCGGCCGCGACGTACTGGTTGTTCGCCTGCGTCTGCGTCAGAGCCGTCGGGTAGACCGACACGTCGTCGATCGAGCCGTTGAGGAAGTTCGCTCCGGACCACGACGAGTCGCCGCCGACTCTCCAGTAGCCGCTGTAGTCCTGGGCGTTCGTCACGTCGCTGCGGGTGCCGACGCGCTTGCCGTCGACGAAGAGCTGCATTCCCGAGCTGCTGAGCGTGCCGACCAGCTGGTGCCACGCGCCGTCATTCAGGGCCGAGGGGCTCGTGAGGGTCTGCGTGTTGCCGTTGTAGACGCCGAAGTTCACCTTGCCGGACTGGTCCATGTAGAGGTGGCGGTCGTACGACGACGATGTGCCGGTGGGCGAGTTGCCGAAGCCGACGATCTTGCCGCCGTCGGTCGACGTGGTCTTCACCCACGCCTCGACCGAGAACGTCTGGGGCCCTGCGACGGCCGTCCGGGTCGCGGCGAGACCGTTGCCCGTGCCATCGAAGGTCGACGCGGTGTCACCGTCGACGGTTGCTCCCGCTGCGCCGCGAGACACTCCGGATCCTGCCGTCATGTCGTTGTAGCCGGCGGCATCGAAGACCGTTGTGCCGCTCGCCTCGTCGAACCGCCAGAACGACGACGCACCTTGCGCGAGGACGGTGTTCGTGTACGTCGATGCGGCTTTCGCGGTGACGGTGACCGAGACGCCGTCGCCGATGACCGTGTTGCCATCGGGATCAGTCGCTCGCAGCCTGTAGCTGTAGGACTGCCCCGGAGTGAGACCGGTGTCGGTGAAGCCCATGGCGGGCTTGTTCCAGACCGACGAGTCGGCCTTGACCTTGTAGATGGGAGTGGCCTGATTGTTGTCGCGGTAAAGCTCGTACGAGAGGGTCGAGTTATCGGGGTCGGAGTTGGCGGGCCAGCTCAAACGGACGGTCCCTGAGGTGAGAGAGACGCCGCTCGGCACGAATTTCGCGCCGCTCGCCTGCGGGCCCATCTTCTTGGGCGCGACCGAGGGCACTGCGAAGCGGGCGAGGCCCTGCTGACGCACGCCGTTGACCGTCGTGAACTCGCCGCCATAGACGACGTACTTCGAGTTCGCCGCGACGCTCCAGGGGCCCTGCGTCTTACCGGTGAAGGTTCCGGTGTTGAACTCGGGGTACCAGTTCAGCAGCGACGGGGCTGGGTTGCCGGCCCAGTTGTAGTAGCCGTAGGGGTCGGCGGTGGCCGTCTGAGTGGCCTCTTTCGAGAAGGCGATGGCGCGGTGGAAGGTCCAGTCGGGATCGGTCTGGGGGAACCCGCCGATGTTGCCGCAGTAGTGCGGGTGGCCCGCGATGTACTCGGCGTTGTCGGTCACGGCGACGCTGTAGGTGTCGCCGTGGCAGTCCTCGACCCAGTTCAGGCTGCCCGTCGCCCAGTCGGCGCGGAACGAGCCCTCGAGAGTGCCCGGCCCGAAGGTGTACCCGGAGCCGTAGACGCCGCTCGCATCGCTTGCGAGAGACGTGATCGCGGCCTGCGTTCCGGCATTCCGGACGACGTTGTTCACGGCGAACGGCTGAAGCGCACCGGTGGTGTCGACCGCGCCGAGGCCGAATCCGGGGTTGGACGAGCCGTTCAGCGTCGTGAAGGCCCCACCGACCACGATCTTCTGCCCGTCCGGCGACACAGCGAGGGCGTTCACGTCGCCGCCATCGGCGGAAGCCGTGAACGGGATGTTCTTGCCGGCGGTGGTCAAAGCCGCCACCTTGTTGTGGGTCTCCTTGTTGACGCTCGAGAAGACGCCGCCGATGTAGACGGACGAGCCGTTTACCGCAATCGCGTTGACGGTCGAGTTGATCGTCGGCGCGAAGCCCGGCAGAACTGCGCCGCTCGTGGGGTCGAGTGCTACGACCCGGTACGCGTTCGCCCCGTTCACGGTGGTGAACGCACCGCCGACGTAGAGGCGGGAGCCGTCCGGCGAGGCAGTCACCGCACGCACCTGGCCGTTGAGCACGGGAGCGAAGGCGGAGTTGAGCATACCGGTGGTCAGGTTGTACGAGAGCAGATACGGGCGAGAGACCGTGTTCGCGCCCGACGCGGACCCCGCTGGCTGTGCCGTCGTGAAGTTACCGCCCGCGTAGACGGTGTTGCCGACGATGGTCTGCGACCACACGACGCCGTTGATCTGCGGCGTCGGCAGGGAATCCGCGGTCACGGTGGTCGGAGTCTTCGGATCCGCCGGGTTCGTGGGCGCCGTATCCGCGTGCGCGGGGGCTGCCAAGGCGAAACTGCTCAGGACGATGACGGCGGCGGCGGCGATGCTGGCAACGCGCAGGCGCGGCGACACGGATTGCTCCATGGAGGCCTCTAACACTTCGGGTAAGCCGTGGGGTCGGGTTTCCCACGTGTGATCTGCGTGAGTTTCGGGTTCACGACTGCCGCGAGTTTCGGGTTCACAGCAGTAAACCGACTATAGGTGACCCCCGCTCGGGTTACATACCCCCAAATAGGGGTGGAACGGTTCGCAGAACGGAAAACGAGGATCCGACAGCTCCGGTCCAGGCTCGGACGAGCCTATTTGGCGGCCTCACCCTGGAAAACCACGGCCGGAACGGACGTCCCGTAATCGACGGTGATCCGCACGTCACCCTGCTCCTTGGTTGGCACCGGGAACGTGTACGTCGCAGTCGCCGTCTTGCCAGCGGCGATCGAGTTCGGGAAGGCCTTGCGTTGCGACACGAGCTCGTTCGAGGGGGTGTCGTCAGAACCGTAGGTGACGTTCACGACGGTCGACGTCAGATCGAGCGTCTTCGACGAGCCGTTGTCGATGGAGACGGTGAAGCGGACGGACGGGCCGGAGACCTCGCCGACTCCATCTCCCTTGCCCGAGACGGATGCAACACCGTCGAGAGACACGCCCACCTGCGAGGTCAGCTTCGCCGGTGTGCCGAGATCGACGGGCTCCTGCGCGAGACCCGAGGAGGTTCCGGGCTCGGCCGTGGCCGAGGGCGTCGACCCGGGGACGCTCTGAGTGCCGGCGGCCGGCTTCTCCGTCGGCTCGATCGTCGCCGAGCCGGCGCCCGGTGTCGCGCTGGCTCTCGAGGTCGGAGCGTCGGAATACGTCGCAGTCGCACTGTTCGTGGGCCCGGCAACGGGTGTGTTGCCGGCACTCGTGAGCAAGACGACGAGGAGCACGACGACGAGGGCGACCCCCACGACGATGCTGGCTGTGGTGATGACGGCGCGACGGGAGACGCTCATGCCTGGTCCTCTCGGGTCGAAGGGCGCTACGGCGACCGACTGCTATTATCGCCGGACCTTGACCACGTCATCACAGCGCGTCGCTTCCCGAAGAGCCGACTCGGCGACCGCGACCGGCCGCTTCCGCTTGTCTCCCGCCGGTATTGCCGTCGCGCTCTTCGTCGTGGCGACCGTGGTCGCGCTCCTGGGTTCGTGGAACGTGTCGCTCTGGACCGACGAGGCAGCCACGATCTCCGCCGCGAGACGCAGCACCGGCGAGTTGTGGCAGCTGGTCCACAACATCGACGCGGTGCATGCCGTCTACTACTTCCTCATCCACTTCTGGGGAGGGGCATTCGGCTGGAGCGCCTTCGCGCTGCGACTGCCGAGCGCCTTGGCCGCGGGGGCCACCGTCGTCGGCGTGTGGTCGCTGGCACGACGACTCGGGCGTCCGGATGCCGCCTTGACAGCAGCCGTCGTCGCCATCGTCCTGCCCCGGATCACCTGGATGGGCATCGAGGCGCGGTCGTTTGGGCTCAGCGCCGCCATCGCGGTCTGGGCGACGGTCGCCCTGGTCGTCGCACTGCGAGGCGAACGAAAGACACGTGCCTGGGCCGGGTACGGGATCCTCGTCGCCGCCGGCTGCGCACTCAATATCTACGTCGCACTGCTCGTCGTCGCCCACGCCGTCACCGTGGCAGCCCTCCTCGCCGCCCGGGCGGCCAGCGTGCGTCGTGCCGCCGCGTGGTTGATCAGCGCGGTGCTCGGGGTCGCGATCGCCTCCCCCGTCGTGGTGGCCTCTCTCGGCCAGCGCGGGCAGCTCGGCGACAACGCGGTGTCGGCCTCGGCTCTCATCCGCCGCGCGATCGTCAACCAGTGGTTCCTCGGCGAGACACCCACGCGCGTGGGGGCGTCTAGCGACGGTCAGTCGCTGTGGTCGCTCGCGGCGCTCGCTCTCGCAGTGGTCGGCTGGGCACTCATCGTGGTCGCCGTCGTGGCTTTGGTTCGGCGACGCGATCGCCTCGCTGTGGTCGTCGCGCTGACCTGGCTGCTGCTTCCCACCGCGATCGTCGCCGCCTACTCCCTGGCCGTCTCACCGCTTTACAACCCGCGATACTTCACCTTCTGCGCGCCAGCAGCCGCCCTTCTCCTCGGAGTCGGCATCACCTCTCTCGGCCGGCGCTGGTTGCGGCTCGGCGCGGTTGCGCTCGTCGCCCTCCTGGCCCTTCCGATCTACCTCTCGCAGCGCCAGGAAACCGGCAAGAGCGGCACGGACTGGTCAGCGACAGCGGCCTGGATCGGATCCCACGCGCAGCCCGGCGACGGCGTGTACTTCGCGCCGCTCGACACGACGACGGCGGCCACAGTCGAGCGGACGACTCGCAATATCGCTGTGGGCTACCCCGACGACTTCGTCGGGCTGCGTGACCTCACGCTCATCGTCGCCCCGACGACGGACGCCAGCCTGCGCGGCGTCTCGGCACGACTCTACGCCAGCTCGAAGCGGCTGAGCGACGTGAAGCGCGTCTGGGTCGTCCGGCCGAGCGACTACGCCCGAAAGTCCGCCGCCTTCGACGACGCGGCCCTGGAGAAGGCGGGCTTCCGCGCGAAAGCACGCCTCGAGGGCCCCATGGACGACGTTCTCGAATACGCCCGCTGACCGCGGTCCGTTCGGAAGGCTCCCCGTGACACAGGGACAGCGACAAGCCCGAGCGCGAGCATGAAGAGCTGCTGGGCGCTGTAGAAGGGGCTGAAGAAGAGGTCGAAGAGGGAGTTCGCGACCACATAGAGCAGGACTGCGGCGGCCGTCCCGTCGGCGATGTTCCTGGTGATTCCGTACACCAGCACCAGCACCGCTATGGCTACCAGGGCTAGTCCCAAAACACCCGTCTGCGCCCACAGATCGCCGAACACCGAGTGCAACTCGATGTGGCCGCCGAACATGAACCGCGTGACGTAGCCGTTGTTCGGGTCGTAACCAATCGCGCTCATACCCTGCTGCGCCACCCGAATATCCGAGGGGTTCGGGGCGATTCCAGCCCCGAAGCCCCAGGGCGAATGCGTCATCAGCGCCAGGGTCGCTCCGAGCTCCGGCCGTCCTCCGAGCAGAACGGAGCCGGACGCGTCGTACTGCGCGAGAGACCTCCGCGTCGTCGACTCACCGAGGATTCCGGAGAGCACAAGCGCCTGACCGGCGATGTAGACGACGATACCGACCACGACGACCCCGAGCGACACCAGGAAGGCCGAACCACCGTGGCCCGCTCGGAAGAACGGAATCTGGGCGACGAGAAGCACGACGGCCAAAAGCAGCAGCCCGAAAATCGATCGAGCGTCATTGGTCGCTGCCAGACCGGTCAAGACCAGGACGACGAGAAGCTCCACCCACCAGCGGCGCGAGAGTTTCGCGACGGCAAGTCCGATGACCGCCAAGGGCAAAGCAAAGCCGAACTTGTAGGGGTTCGTCGCGAACTGCGCCGCAGAGGGGTCCACTCCGAGCAGGAGCCCCACTCCGAAGAAGAGCGCCACCATCGGCAACGACAAGACGGTGCGGGCCCACAGGACGAGGCCGATCGACAGCAGGGCACCGATCAGGAGCACCGTGGTGCTCGTCGCGATGCCGCTATCCACCGCGTGGTCGCCCCTGTTCGCGATCTGCAGCCAGATTCCGGCACCCGCAGCGAGCGTTCCGACAATGAGCAGCAGCGGCATGAAGCGGTAGTAGCGCACTGTCCGCAGCCAGAGGGGAGCGAGAAGGGCCGCGACAACGAAGCCGACCTCGACACCCTGCGGCAGGGTGATTCGCATCGCCAGCAGGATGAGTGCGACGGCCGCGATCCCCCTCGAAAACAGGGGCGGCGATTGCGTCGAAGCCTCGTCCCGGCTCTCATCGGCCGTCCTCGGTCTCTCGTCGGTCGTGGCCCGTTTGCGAGCCACGGTGCCGGAGAGAGAAGTCATTTCGCAACTCTAAGCGAGTCCCGAACGTGAGCAAACGTATGGTCTGTCCCCCAAAGCGTCCACACTCTGTCGGGGGCTTTTGGCAAATTGCCTGTTCCAGGAAGCTTTCAGCACGGATAGGGTTACACGCATTGTTCCCTTGTGGCCCCCATTCTGGGGACACCCGCTGACGCTCCTCCGAAGAAAGGACCACCCAAGGGTGACTTCCTCTGCGCCTCGCCACGCTGTGAGACGGCGGCGATTCTCTCTCCCCGCCGTCGCCGGTCTCTCCGCCGGTGTGCTCCTCGCCGCCACTCTTCCCGCCCAGTTCGCGACCGCGGCCCCCGCCACCGTCGTCTCTGACTCATTCGCACGAACCGTCTCGAGCGGCTGGGGCTCCGCCGCCAAGGGCGGTTCCTGGACCGCCAGTCTCGGCGCCGGCGCCAGCGCAGCGGTCGCCTCGGGCGAGGGCCGGATCACCGGGCTCAAGCCGGGCGCTTCCGCTCGTCTCGCTCTCAAGCAGGCGAACTCTCTCGACACCGGAGTGCGGGCCACCATCGGTCTTCCCGCCGCGTCAGCGACGGTCTACACCGCCTTTGAGATCCGGCGCCAGAGCGACGACTCCACGTATCGCGGCCGGGTCGAGATCAGCAAGACCGGCTCAGCCGTTCTCGCTGTCTCACGACTCAACAAGACGGTCGAGGTCAATCTGGGCCGCTTCACACTTCCCGGCACATACGCCCCTGGTGCTGACATCGCGGCCGAATTCCAGGTGACGGGCTCAGCCAAGGTCGCGATCCGGGCCCGCGCCTACCCCTCAGGAGCCGTTGCGCCCGGGTGGCAGCTGTCTCTGACGGATTCGTCGTCGTCGCGCATCTCGGGCGCCGGGAGCCTCGCCTTCTGGGAGTACGCCAGCGGCAGCAACACCAACGCGGCCAGCACCACCCTCGACAACCTGTCGCTGACACAGAACCCCGCAACGAACGCGAACACCCCGGCGCCCGCGCCAGTGCCAGCGCCGACCCCGTCACCCACGACACCCCCGGCCACCCCCGCGCAGCCGGTCACGCCGCCGGTCTCCACCCCGGTGACCTCCGGCGATCGAGGTTCGGCGACCGTCGGCAGCACCCGCTATGTCGTTCCAGCCGGCGCCATCCTGGTTTCGCCCTCCGGCAACGACTCGGCCAACGGCAACTCGAACGCCCCCGTTCGCACCCTGGCCGCTGCCGTCGCGAAGGCAAGCAACGGAGCGACGATCGTCCTCCGCGCGGGCGTCTATAACGAGTCCGTCACGGTGCCCCGGTCGAAGACCCTGACCATCCAGTCGTACCCCGGCGAGACCGTCTGGCTCGACGGTTCGAAGCAGGTCACCGACTGGAACGCCTCGGGCTCCCGCTGGACGACGCCGTGGAGCTACTTCCCGTCGTCGCAGATCGACGGCATCTCCGACAACCCGTGGTTCGTTAATTCCGCTAAGCCTCTCGCCGCGCGACCGGACCAGGTCTTCCTCGACGGCACCGAGCTCACGCAGGTCGGCTCGGCCTCCGCTGTGACGGCCGGAACCTTCTATCCCGACGCCGGCTCCGGTCAGATCGTCCTGGGCTCCAACCCGGCCGGCCACTCGGTGCGCATCAGCAATCAGCAGCAGGCGCTCGTCGTTCAGTCGCCGAACACGGTGTTGCAGGGCTTTGGAGTCCGCCGGTATGGAACCTCGTACCTTCAGCGCGGTGCTGTCCGACTCAGCAACACCGGCATCACGGCACGCAACCTCACCGTCGAAGACAACGCGATGATCGGCATCAACGTCGAGAGCGACAACACGACCCTCGATCACCTCACGGTGACCGGCAGTGGTCTTCTCGGCATCGGTGCGAACTCGGCGTACGGGCTCAAGGTTCAGAACTCCCTGGTTCTCGACAACAACGATCAGGAGTTCAACGCTCAGCCCGTGGCCGGCGGAATCAAAGTGACCCGGTCGCGTGGCGTCGATATCTCGAACGTCGACGCGAGCGACAACGTCGGAAACGGCATCTGGCTCGACGAGTCGGTGTACGACGCCACAGTCGTCAACAGTCGTTCCACCGACAACACGGTCGACGGGATCCTCGTCGAGCTCTCGGACCACGTGATCGTCGCGAACAACGAGTTGAACGGCAACAAGATCGGTGTGATCGTCTACAACACGGCCAACGTGCAGATCTATAACAACGACATTGGTGGCAACCGGCTGTTCGGCGTGAAGCTCGCTCAAGACGAGCGTCGCCAGGCGAACACGGCTCTCACGGGCCATGACCGGAGGCGCCCTCTTCCCGACCCGACTCTCACCTGGATCACGAAGAACGTCACGGTCTCGAACAACGTGTTCGGATCCGGCGGACTCTTCCAGATCTACGCCCTGGACGGCGTGACGAACATCCCGGTCGACAACATGAACCTGGTCATCACCGGCAATCTCTTCAACCAGCGCCTGACGGGCGCCCAGTCGACCCTGGTCGGCTGGGGTGGCGGCGACAACCGCACGGTGACCCGGTACGACTCGGTCCAGGCTCTCGCCAAGGCCAAGGGATCGCGCTGGAACAACGTCGAGACCACCGCGGTCCTGCCGATCGCCAGCATGATCGCGGCGATCAAGTCGGCGCTGGGTGTCGCGGTGGGCATTCCCGATGATGTCGCGGCGGCGATCGGCGTGAAGTCCGGCACGAAGGGCCTCGGCGTCTTCGACAACTAGACCCCGCACCACGAACACCAGACGCCGCTCGGGCACGACCCGGGCGGCGTCTGGCGTTGCGGCGCGCGTGGGCAATGCGACGAGCGCGCAACTCAGGCAAGTGGGCGTGATGAGCGCGTTCTCGCGCGTGGGCAGGCCGGAGCGCGCCTAGATTCCTTCCGGACGAGCGGCAGGGCGGCGCGGGGCACGTGCGGCGCCGGAACGCGCGGAGGCACGGCGCGGGGCACGTGCGGCGCGAGGGCCCGCGGGAGCGCTCCCGTCGGTGCGCACGACTCAGGAACACTGTCCCGAGTCACCCCAAAACACAAGGATCCGCGCCCACCCGCCGCTCCGATTCCTGAACTGCGCGCGTCAGCGCGGCGGGCAACCCCCTACAGCGCCGCGATCGTCCAGGCGGCCCGGTGCGTCGCACCCGGAGCGAGGCGCACCACGTCGTCACCGGTCGAGAAGGCGTCGGGCGGGCACGTCATCGGCTCGACGGCGAGGCCCACGCGGTTGAGTGCGGCCTCCGGGCGGTCGGCCGTGTGCACCTGCACCCACGGCAGCTCGGTGCCCCAGGTCATCGATACGCCCGAGCCCACGCCCGCACCTCCCTCGCCCGGAGCCCGCAGCACCACTCGCGCGACACCCGAGTCGTCTCGCGTCAGCCCGGTGAACGCGTGGTCGATGAACGTCTCGCCGATCACCCGGGGTGCCCGGAAGTCGAAGACGCCCAGTGGCGAACCGGCCCCGGGGCCGTCGACCGGCTCGACCGCGACCGGCAGCAGGCGCTCTTCCGTTACCGTGACAACTTGCGAGGCGGGCAGCTCGAGCGTCCAGTCGTCGACGTGCCCCTCGCCCGCGCGGAGGTATGGGTGCGGCGCCGTGCCATACGGGGCGTCGGACGAGCCGGTGTTCGTCGCAGCGACCGTCGTCGTCAGGCCATCGTCGCCGAGCGCGTAGATGACCTCGATCGTGATCGGCCAGGGGTAACCGTCGTTCGCCACCACGTCGGCGGTCAGCGTGACCGACGATTCGCTCCGGTCGATCACCGTGTAGCGCGCCCACGCCAGGAAGCCGTGCAGCGCATGCCCGCGGGCCGGCTCGGTTAGCGGCAGCTGGTAGTCGACGCCATCGAACGTGTAAGTGCCGTCGACCACGCGATTCGGCCACGGCACCAGGATCGCCCCGCGGAACACCGGACGAATCTCGTCCGCCTCGAACGGCACGACCAGGTCGCGTCCGTCGTGCGTGAGCACGCGCAGTGCCGCTCCGACCGCGGCGATCGTCGCGCTGTACGGGCCGTGGGTGATGGTGGTCTGCTCGCCGGAGAGCGGGGAATTCGTCATCGAATGTCGTCTTTCGTCAGGGTTCGGTCTTCAGGGTAGAGGTCGCGGCGGCCGAGCGACGCCGGTCGACTGGCGGACCACGAGCTCGTAATCGGCCACGATCGAGGCGAATCCGAGCGCGGGTGACGGATCCTTGATCCTCGCCACGAGCAATTCGACCGCACGCCGGGCGATCTGCGAGCTTCCCGGCGACATCGTCGTGAGGGTCGGGTGGGCGAATCGGGCGTCGCGGGTGTCGTCGATGCCGATCACGGCGACGTCTCCGGGCACGTCGACACCGCGTTGCAGCAGCGCCCACTGCGCCCCGAGCGCGAGCGCGTCGTTGAAGCCGAGAACGGCGTCGAACCGCACCGCAGGATCCCCCGCCCCAGCCTCGAGTGCTGCCACCGCCGCGGCGGCTCCCGCGTCGCGACTCCACGCGTCCGTCGGCGCCAGGAGTGCGTCGACCAGCGGGAGGCCGGCCTCGGCCATCGCGGCCTGGAACCCCCGCAGGCGCAGAGCGGACGTGTGGGTCGCGACCGCTCCCCCGGGGCCGAGCACCAGGATCCTGCGCCTGCCGATCTCGAGCAGATGTTCCGTGGCGCGCTTCGCCACCCCCTCATCCGCGATCAGCACGTGATCGGCGAGCCCCTCGAACTGGCGCTCACCGATGATGACGAGTGGTTCTCCGGCGAGCTGCGGCGCATCGCTCGGGCCGATGGCCAGCGGGTCGATGATCGCCCCGTCGATCAGATGGCGGCGCTCCCCGCTGATCGCCTGGAGTTCACGGCCGCGATCGCCGCCCGTCGTCTCGACTAGCACCGTCAGGTCGTGCTCGCGAGCCACCGCGATCACCTCCTGCGCGAGCTCGGCGAAGAAGGCCTGATCGAGCTCGGGAACGATGAGAGAGATCATGCCCGTTCGCCTGGTGCGCAGTCGTCTCGCCGACAGGTTGACCCGATAGCCGAGCTCGTCGACGGCTGCCCCGATGCGCGCCCGGGTCTCGGGGCGCATCGAGGGGTAGTCGTTGAAGTAGTTCGACACGGTCTTGAGCGAGACGCCGGCGAGGCGGGCCACGTCGTTCATGGTCGCGGGCATGGGCATGGCTCCTCCTCGTCGGTGTGGTCGCGGCGGCGTTGCGCTACTCCTACTGCTTGGCCAGGCGCACGACGTTCCAGCTCAGCGGCGGCAGCACGACGCTGAGCACCGAGCCGTCCCAGCTCGTCTTGTCGTTCGCCACCGGAGCGACACTGTCGGCGTTGTCGACCGTGACGGTCTTGTAGGGGTCGGCGTCGTGCAGCGTCGTGGCCTGGACGAGGCGCACTCCACCGAAGGCCCGGGTGTCGACGTCGACGGTGAGCTCTTCGGTGAGCGATCGGTTGATCGCGAACACGGTCACGTCGCCGGTCTCCGGGTCGTGGGTGGCGACGGCGTCGAGGGCAGGAACAGCCCCGTACTTCGCTGTCTCGTGAACCGGTGACTGCAGTTCGACGCGCAGCACGTCGCCCCGCGCGAAGCTCGACGCCTGCGCGAACGGGTGGAACGTGGTCTGCTTCCAGCTGCGCCCACCGGTCTCGGTCATGATCGGAGCGATCACGTTGACGAGCTGCGCAAGGCTCGCACTGGCCACGCGGTCAGAGTGCTTCAGCAGCGAGATGAGCAGGCCGCCCACCACGACCGCGTCGGCGACGTTGTACTGGTCTTCGAGCAGCACCGGGGCGACCGGCCAGTCGGTCGGGTTCTTCGACGCTTCGCCGTCGAGGTACCAGACGTTCCACTCGTCGAACGAGATGTTGATGCGCTTGGTCTTCTTCTGGGCTGCGCGCACGTGGTCGACGCTGGCAACGACGTCGTCGATGAAGTGGTCCATCTCGACACCCGCCGCGAGGAAGCTGGCGAGGTCGCCATCTTTCTCCCAGTAATAGGCGTGCATCGAAATCAGGTCGACCTCGTCGTAGGTCTCTTCGAGCACCTCGCGCTCCCAGGTGCCGAACGTGGGCATGTCGGCGCCCGAGCTTCCGCAGGCGACCAGCGTGAGGTCGTTGTCGATGAGGCGCATGGCGCGGGCCGTCTCGGAGGCGAGGCGCCCGTACTCGCGGGCAGTCTTGTGGCCGATCTGCCATGGACCGTCCATCTCGTTGCCGAGGCACCACATCTTGATGTCGTAGGGGTCGGCCGAGCCGTTCTTCTTGCGCAGGTCGGAGTGGAACGACCCGCCGGCACCGTTCGTGTAGTCGAGCAGATCGATGGCCTCCTGAACGCCGCGCGTGCCGAGGTTCACCGCCATCATGGGCTCGACACCCGCCTTCTTGGCCCAGCGCATGAACTCGTCGACGCCGACCAGGTTCGGCTCCGTGGAGTGCCAGGCCAAGTCTTTGCGCACGGGGCGGTCGGCGACCGGGCCGATGCCGTCTTCCCAGCGGTAGCCCGAGACGAAGTTGCCGCCCGGGTAGCGCACGGTCGAGATGCCGAGCTCGCGCACGAAGTCGATCACGTCGCCGCGGAACCCGTCGGCGTCGGCGGTGGGGTGACCCGGATCGTGGATGCCGCCGTACACGCAGCGACCGAGGTGTTCGACGAAGGTGCCGAAGGTGCGGCGCGAGACGGGAGCCACCACGAAGGACGGGTCGAGGGCGAGGCGGGCGTTGGGCATTGGTTCTCCTTCAGTACATCGTTGTAACGCCCAGTTTGTACAACGTTGTACTTGCGCGTCAAGGGGCTGCGCGGGTCACTTCTCAGGCGGTTGGGCACGATCCGGCTCGCGCACCCGCTGGCCCGCGCTCGTGCGCGCCTGGATTCCTGATGGGCGCACCTGCGATCGCGTCCGGCGGCGTTTGCGTGCCGCGGCAGACAAGGATCCTGCGCCCCCCGCCCACACTTCAGGCATCCAGGCGCGCTCCGCCCCGTGATCCCCGTGCTGGCGCCCCGTCGCGCTCGCATTCCTGAATCCATCACCTAGCGCCGCACACCCCTGCTCACACGTCAGGCATCTGAGCCCGTTTCGCCCCGCGATCCCATGGGCGCAAAGTCGCGCGCCTGCATTCCTGACGGGCGCAGCCAGCGCGCCGCACCCCCGCCCACGCTTCAGGCATCTGGGCCCACTTCGCCCCGCGATCCCCATACTGGCGCCCCGTCCCGCTTGCATTCCTGACGCATGCACCTATAGCGTGCTGCGTTGCACGTCCTCGCTGCGGCAGACCAGGATCCTGCGCGCCCCCGCTCACACGTCAGGCATCCGGGCGCGCTCCGCCCCGCGAGCCCCGCGCCCGCACTCCCCGCGCCTGCATTCCTGAAACGCGCAACCACGAGCGCGTCAGGCTGCGTTCGCATCCCGCGGCAGACAAGGATCCTGCGCAACCCCGCTCACACATCAGGCATCCGGGCGCGTTCCGCCTAGGGATCGCCACTCCTGCGTCTCCCCGCGCCTGCTTCTCTGAATTCATTACCTCGCGCCGCACGCCACCGCTCACACATCAGGCATCCAGGCGCGTTCCGCCCCGCGATCCCCGTGCTGGCGCCCCATCGCGCTCGCATTCCTGACGCATGCACCTACAGCCTGCTGCGTTGCACGTCCTCCCTGCGGCAGACCAGGATCCTGCGCGCCCCCGCTCACACGTCAGGCACCCGGGCGTGTTCCGCCCCGCGATCCCCATGCCTGCTTTCCCCCGCGCCTGCATTCCTGAATTCATCACCCAGTGCCGCTCGCCACCGCTCACACTTCAGGCATCCGGGCGCGCTCCGCCCCGCGATCCCCATGCCTGCGGCCTCCGCGCGCCTGCATTCCTGAAACGCGCACCCGCGAGCGCGTCCGGTGGCGTTCGCCTGCCGCGGCAGACCAGGATCCTGCGCAACCCCGCTCACACATCAGGCATCCGGGCGCGCTCAGCCCCGGGATCCCCGCACCCGCGCTGCCCCGCGCCTGCATTCCTGAAAGGCGCACAAATGCACGCACACTCACCCGTTAACCACCGCAGGCAGACCCGAAGGCCTGCCTGCAGCAACTGCGAAAAGGAGGAGGAGTCGCTAGACCGTGACGGTCGCGAGCACCTCGTCGAGGACGGCCGAGGCCTCCTCGTCGGTGGATTTCTGGGCGAGAGCGAGCTCGCTGATCAGCACCTGACGCGCCTTGAGGAGCATGCGCTTCTCACCGGCGGACACTCCGCTGTCTTGGTCGCGGCGCCAGAGGTCGCGGACGACCTCGCTGACGCTGTAGACGCTTCCGCTGCCCATCTTCTCGGTGTTCGCCTTGAAGCGACGCGACCAGTTGCCGGGCTCTTCGACGTGATCGCTGCGGAGTACGTCGAACACCGCCTCAACACCCTTGGCATCGATGACGTCGCGGACGCCGACCAGGTCGACGTTATCGACCGGCAACTCGATCATGAGATCGCTGGCGTGGACGTTCAGGGTGATGTATTTCTTCTCAGCGCCCTTGATGGTGCGGGTCTTGACCGCGGTGATGGTGGCGGCGCCGTGGTGGGGATACACGACGGTCTCCCCTACTTCGAAAATCATCTAGTCGTGCCTCTGTTCTCTTTGCGTGTCGTCTCGGCAGTCTTACCATTCTACCCGATAAATCCGTTGTATGATCCGCGGCTCTAGACCGACCGGGACGCCCTCCCCGGTGACGTGGGCCGGATCCTGCCACAATGGCACGACCATGCCGATCAGCCGCCGCGTCTTCGTGACCGGATCCCTTACCGGAGCCGGGGTGCTGGCGCTGTCGGCCTGCTCGAGTCCGTCTCCGGCTCCGACGGCGAGCAGTCCGGCGCCGACCGGTACGCCGACGCCCACCACGACGACCGCCTCCGGTGTGACGCCGGCCGCATTCCGGCGCAGTTCGTGGGGCGACGACCCCTACGCGTACGGCTCGAACAGCGTCCTGACGACCGAATCCACCTCCGCCGACCGCGAGACCCTGCGAGCATCGCTCGACGACAAGGTGTTCTTCGCGGGCGAGGCCGTGGCCGAGACGTCGCCCGGCACCCTCACGGGTGCTCGCCTGTCGGGTGTCGCCGTGGCCGCCGAGGTCGCCACCGTAGCGGCTCCGGGCGAGCGCATCGCCGTGATCGGCGCGGGCATCGCGGGCGCGACTGCCGCTCGCACGCTCGCCGATCAGGGTTTCGACGTGGTTGTGATCGAGGCGCGGCAGCGAGTCGGCGGCCGGATCGCCTCGTCCCAGGGCGATGACTGGCCGATCGAGGTGCAGACCGGCGTCTCGATGCTGTTCGGCGACGGAGCCGCCGACCTGGAGAGTCTGCTCACGAGCGCTGGCGTTGTGACGGTGCCGTTCGAGGCCGAGACGACAGCACTTCGAGGATCCGCGCGTACCCGATTCCCGACCACCGCCACCGTCGCCGCCACTCTCGCTTCGGCCCGCGCCTGGGCCGACCGTCAGAGCGCCGAGGTCAGCGTCGATGGCGCACTCGACGGTTCCGGTGCTCGGTCGAAGCTGTCGAGTGCGCCCGACGCGTCGGGAGTCTCCGATGCCGACCGTCTGGCCTGGGTTCTCGCGGAGGCGCTCCCCGCGCGTTTTGGCGCCGATGCCGACGTGCTGTCGTCTCGCGCACTCTCCGTCGGGGCCGCACCGGTCGACGCCCAGCTCGTCACGAAGGGATTCGCCGCCTACGTCTCCGGGCTGCTGACCGATCTCGACGTGCTGCGGGGCAGCAACGTCACTCAGATCACGTACGCCAACGAGGGCGTCGGTCTCCGCCTGGTGACGGGCGAGTCGCTCTCGGCCGACCGGGTCGTGTCGACGATCCCGCTGGGCGTGTTCAAGAAGCAGCGCATCGTCTTCGTCCCGGAGCAGTCGGCGGTGCGTCGCAGCGCCATCGACCGGCTCGGCATGGGCGTGCAGGATGTGCTCTGGCTGCGCTTCGACGAGCGCGTCTGGTCGACCGACGACACCGTGTGGGCGATCCTCGACGACGACGCGACCTATCGCCTGTGGGTCAACCTCGAGCCGGCGACGGGCTACCCGATCCTGGTTGCGCTGATCGGCGGCGAGTCGGCGGTGGCGGCCGAGAAGCTGAGCGATGCCGAAGCGGTCGCTGCGGCGGTGGCCGATCTCGCGCCCTATCTCGACCGGGTGGCAGACGACGCGTCGCCCACCCCGTCGCCGACCCCGAGCTCGTGAGGTGCGGCCGCCCGCTCGGGTGAGCCGTCGGATCCTGCGTTCGTGTCGCCACCCGAGGCGAACACGCGGCGCCGCCTCGCCAGGTGCCCGGGCCGAACATGGCTCAGGCCGATGAGCGCCGTCAGCACGCCGACGAAGATCGCGAGCACGAGGGCGTTGTAGAGCCGGAACTGCTCGGGGCTCACCTGCGTCGGGTCGAGGAAGAAGTACGGGTACCAGCGCACCTCGCGGCCGCGCTCGAGCGTGTAAAGACCCCAGATCAGCGGAAAGATCAGCACCAGAGCGAGGGTGCGCCAGCGGACGGGCGTGCGACCCGGAGCGAGGATCCAGTCGAGCAGCACGTAGGCGGAGATCCAGAAGTGGAGCACCTGGCTCGAGGTGGGGAACGCCAGCGCGTAGTGGTGCGAGGCCGACTGCGTGACGAGCACGGCGAAGACGACTCCCGAGACGATCACGTAGGTGGTGACGATGGCGTGCACCGCGGCGAACCACGGTGGGTCGCTCCGGCCCCGGAAGGTGAGGATGCCCGAGACCACCAGCACGGCCACGTTCGCCATGTTGCTCTGCTGCGTGAAGTAGCTGAAGTAGTTCGCGGTCGCGAAGGTCGAGAACCCGAGGACGTACTCGAAGTTGGCGACGAGCGCGGCGATGGCCACGCCGGCCGCGGCGAGGCGCAGGAGGCCGGAGACACGGAAGGTCCACGGCGTCTGCATCCGACCGAGGGTACCGAGAGCGGCAGGGAGAGCACCGAGCGAAGGATCCGACGGGGTCACCTGGTCACGGCCGGCCGGTTCGACGCGGGGCCTGCAGTCGATGAGAACGAGCTCCTACTCGTCGACGGCGTTGAATCGCTCGAGCCCGTCGGCGAGACGGTCGATGTCGTCGTCGCTCCAGTCGGCGAGGCGCCGCTCGAGCTCTGCATGGTTGGCCCGAATCGACCGCTGCAGCAATTCACGCCCGCGGTCGGAGAGGAGCAGCAGCTGGCCGCGCGCCTGACTCGTGATGGGTTGGACGCCGACCTCGACGAGCCCGAGCTCTTGGAGGTCGCCGATCTGGCGCGAGACGGTGGAGCGGTTGAGGCGCATGGCCGACGCGATGTCGACGGCGCGGCAGTCGGGGGTGACCGCGATGAAGTTGAGGAGCGTGTGCTGCACGACGGTGAGCGGCTCGGCCGTGCGGCGGCTTCGCGCGGCCGCCCGGCGGGAGATGGCCTGCAGTTCGGCGTAGACGGCCTGCATTCGGTCGTCGCGTTTCGTGGTCACGTCGTCGAGCTTAACGATCGGGTGTAATGTCTTTCTGTGTTGCATACTGCAACAATAACTCCCCCCGTCTTTGAAAGGCAGCATGTCTACGCATACGCACTCGCTCCAGGAGGTCGCGATCCGCCAGTCCCCGCGTCGTGACGACCACAGCCACCGGCTGCCGTCGTCCTCGTCGGGCCGCGAGACGCCCGCTGGTCCGCGAATGTTCTTGGGCACGCCCGTCTCCGTCTTCAAGGCGTTCGGCACCGCGATCCTCGTGCCGCTCTTCCTGGGCCTCGGAATGACGCTCGCCTACCTCGGCGCCTTCCACCAGCCGACGCCGCACGAGCTCCCCGTGGCAGTCGTGGGCACCAGCGCCGAGGTCAAGGTCTTCGCGCAGACGCTCAGCGACGGGGCCGACGGCCAGCTCAGCGTTCGCACCGTCCCGTCGGACGCGGTCGCTCGCCAGCTCATCACCAACCGCGAGATCACCGCGGCGTACGAGCCCACCGCCAGCAGCGCGTCGCTCCTCGTCTCGTCGGCCGCGTCCGAGACGAGCGCCAACGTCGCTCAGAAGGTGTTCCTGCCGATCGCCTACGAGTCGAAGCTGCCGTTCACCGTCGTCGACGTCGTGCCGTCGTCCGCCAACGACTCGACCGGACAGGGACTCTTCTTCCTCCTCGTCGGACTCAGCGTCGGCTCGTACGCCACGGCTGCCGCAGTCGCCGCCTTCGCCTCACGTCTCGGCATCCGCTGGTCGCTCGTGACCGCCGCCGTCCTCTCCGGCGTCGTCGCCGCCATCGCCCTGATCATCGCCGGACCCGTCTACCACGTGGTCGACGGCCACGTCTGGGGCACCTGGCTCGCCGGCTGGCTCTACTCGCTGGCGATCGTGCTGATCGGCGTCGGCCTGCACCCGGTGTTCCGCCACTGGACGACCGCCGCCCTCACCATGCTCTTCGTCATGTTCAACTTCACCTCTTCGGGCGGAATCTTCGCCGTGCACCTCATGCCCGCGTTCTTCGCCGCTCTACACGGCTTCTGGAACGGCGCCGCCTGGCTCGACGCCGCGCAGACCATGCAGTACTTCCCCGGCCAGTCCTTCGGGTGGGACATCCTCCGCCTCGGCATCTGGGCCGCCGTCGGCCTCGGCCTGACGCTGCTCACCCACCTCCTGAGCCGTCGCCGCACGCGCATTGCGAACGAGCGCGTGGTCATGCGCGAGGAGGAGCAGGTGGTGGCGGCGTAGGTGGGTGCTGCGGGTTCGCGGTCGCGTGCGCGTTCGCGTTCGCGTTCGCGTTCGCGTTCGCAGAACAGGAGACCAGTCGCGCGTGGGCGTGAGCACGCGGGGTGCGGGGCGAGGCAGCGACAGAACGCCTGAAGTACGACCAGCGCCGGAGCGATCGCACCGCAGAGCCACCCGACGCTAGGGCCCGCGGGAGCGCTTGGCCAGTTTGAGCACCTCAGGAACTCCCGGTTCTGTTCCCCTGTGCGCAACTCAGGCGTCCAGGCCCCGCGAGGCTCCGCACCCGCGCGAATCGCCCCACGCGCGCCCCGTTGCCTCAAAAGCGGACCGCACGCAGGATCCTGCACCACCCCGCACACCCCCACCCCGCCCGCAACTCAGGCATGCAGGCCCGGCCAAGCCCTGTGCCCGCGCAAATCACCCGTCACGCGCCTCGCTGCCTGAAAAGCGGACCGCACGCAGGATCCGGCCCATCGCCGCACACCCCACCCCCGCCCGCAACTCAGGCATGCAGGCCCGGCCAAGCCCCACACCCGCGCAAATCGCCCGTCACGCGCCCCATCACCTGAAAAGCGGACCGCACGCAGGATCCGGCCCATCGCCGCACACCCCACCCCCGCCCGCAACTCAGGCATCCAAGCCCCGCGTGGTCTCACCCCCCGTACCAATCGCCCCAGACGCGCCTCGTCGCCTGAAAAGCGAACCTCACGCAGGATCCGGCCCGTCGCCGCTAACCCAACCGCGCCCGCAACTCAGGCATCCAGGCCCCGCCACGCCCCACACCCGCGCCAATCGCCCCACGCGCGCCTCGTTGCCTGAAAAGCGGACCGCACGCACAGAGCGGCCGCTGGACGCCCTCGCATCCTGCGGCCGCTCGCCCGCGTGAGCTACTTCGCAGAGGACAGGTCGTACACCGTGCTCCCGCCCACGGTCGTCGCGGTGAAGTTCGCCTCCACCCAGGTCTTGATCGCCGAGGAGGTCGACGATGAGCCGCCGCCCATCCCGCCTCCGGAGCCACTCGACACGTAGTAGCCGATGTCGCCCGCGGCCACGTAGGCCTTGAACTCGGCGAGGGTCGGCGTCGGGTCGTCGCTCCAGCCGCCGATCGCCATCACCGCGGTGCCGCTCGAGAGCTCGAGCGTCGCCGCCGACTGGTCGTTGTTGACCGCTGCCGCCCAGCGCGCGGTGCTCTTCTTCAGGAGGGTGTCGAGAGCAGTGGAGGAGGTCGTGCCACCCATTCCTGCAGAGGAGGAAGACGACGAAGACGAGGATCCGCCCGACGCCGAGTCATCCGATGTGCCGGCAGAGCTCGAGTCCGATCCGCCCGGCGCGGTGCCGCCCGGCGCAGTGCCGCTCGGCATCTCGCCGGTGGGCGCGTCACCCGAACCGGAGCCGCCCGAGGGCATCTCGCCGCTCCCGCTGCCGCCGAACCCGCCGGTGCCGGACGGCGGGGTTCCACCACCGCCAGGGCCACCCGTGCCACCGCCCATGCCGCCGCCGCCACCCATACCGGACGAGCTCGACGACGATCCCACGCTCGGAATCGACCCCGAGTGCCCGACCGACGCCGTCGCCACGGCATACGCTCCCGATCCCCCGAAGGCGAACAGAGTGCCGACCAGCACGGCCGCGAGGGTCATGCGACGGAAGGCCGCGATCGAACCGATCACGAAGCCGATTGCCGCGAGCACCGAGCCGATGAGCACGACCCACTTGAGCCAGGGCATCCAGGTCGCGTTCTCCGAGAGGAGGTGGAACGACCACGCGCCCGTTCCGGCGATGGCGACTGCCAGGCCGAGGCGTCCGAGCCAGGTGGTGCGCATGCGCCAGAGGAGGGCGCCGCCGATGCCGATGAGTCCAGCGATCGCCGGTGCCAGAGCGACCGTGTAGTACGGGTGGATCGTGCCGCTGGTGAAGCTGAAGACGAGAGCGGTGACGATCAGCCAGCCGCCCCACATCACGAGGCCGGCGCGGAGTGGGTCGAGGCGAGTTCGACGGCCGGCAATGAAGAGACCCAGCACGAGCAACAGCAGTGCGGCAGGCAGCAGCCACGAGATCTCGAGTCCCATCTCGCTCGAGAAGAGGCGGGTGAGGCCGGTCGAACCGCCGAAGGATCCGCCTGCGGTTCCCCCTCCGGCGCCGCCACCGCCGCCGTTACCCGACCCCGAGCCGAAGAAGCGGCCGAGCCCGTTGTAGCCGAAGGCGAGCTCCAGCACAGAGTTGTTGGTCGAGCCGCCAATATAGGGGCGGGAGTCGGCCGGCCAGATGGCGACGATCGCGACCCACCAGCCGGCACCGACGACGACTCCGACGAGCGCGCCGAGCACGTGCAGAAGGCGCCTCCAGATCGTTGTGTTACCTGCGAGTAGATAGACGAGCACGAAGGCCGGGGCCACGAGAAGGCCCTGCAGCATCTTTGTCAAGAAGGCGAAGCCCAGCACGAGCCCGGCTGCGGCCAGCCACTTCCAGCTCGCCCTGGGCAGAGCGCGCACCACGAAGTAGGCGGCCAGCGTCATGAGCAGGACGAGGAGCGCGTCGGGGTTGTCGAAGCGGAACATCAGCGCGGCGGCCGGGGTGCAGGCGAGCGCGAGGCCACCGACGAGGGCACCGGCGGCCGAGAGGCGCGGGCCGAGCGCGGCGAGGCTGCGCCGCACGATGGCGAAGACCAGCGCGACACTGCCCACGCCCATCAACGCCTGCGGAACGAGGAGGCTCCACGCGTTGAAGCCGAAGATCCGAGCCGAGATGCCCATCACCCACAGCGACGCCGGCGGCTTGTCGACGGTGATGAAGTTCGACGAATCCAAGGATCCGAAGAAGAGAGCTTTCCAGCTCTGACTCCCCGCCTGCACGGCGGCGGCGTAGAACGAGTTCGCCGTGCCGCTGGCCGACAGCCCGACGATGTAGAGGAGGCCCGTGGCGACGAGGAGCCCCCAGAGGCTCGGCCTCACCCAGGCGGGGTCGGCGCGGCTGCCGAGGAGCACTCGGGCGGCGAGTCGGCGTTCTCCGGCGGCACCGGGCGACGGTCTGGTCGCGGTGCTTCCGGTGAGAGGTCCGGCGTGTGCGGTCATGGATAGTCCTCCGGGTTGGCGGACTTCGAGGATCGCTGGCGCGGCTTTCGGCTTTCTATGAGGCGTCGATACGCCTGCTATGCATCGTGCGCGCCACACACGTCGAGACGTCGAAACCCCCGCGGTCGGCGAGCAGGTGGTCGGGGAACCACCACGCACGCCGCCCCGCGGGGGTTCAGCGTTCGAACTGCGCTACAAGCGCAGCTCTAAGCAGCTGCGGCCTCGGAGGTAGCGGCGACGAGCTTCTCAACGACGTCGCTCAGCTGGCCGACGACCTCGGCGTCGTCCTTCGGGTGCGTCTCAGCGAAGCGGACGACCGAGCCGGGGATCGCGAGCTTGACGTCGTCGAGCACCTTGGCACCGGTGATGCCGAAGGCCTTGCGGGTCTCGTCCTGCGCCCACACTCCGCCGAACTGGCCGAACGCGGAGCCGATCACTGCCGTGGGCTTGCCCACGAGGTTCGACTCGCCGTAGGGGCGCGACGCCCAGTCGATGGCGTTCTTCAGGCTGGCCGGGATGGTGCCGTTGTGCTCGGGGGTGACCACGAGGATCCCGTCCGACGCACCGATGGCCGCGCGCAGCTTGGCGGCTCCCTCCGGCACGGCACCCTCGACGTCGATGTCTTCGTTGTAGAAGGGGATGTGGCCGAGGCCCTCGTGGATCGTCAGCGTGACGCCCTCGGGAGCGACCTGGGCGGCCGCTTCGGCGAGCTGGCGGTTGGTGCTGGCAGCGCGGAGGCTGCCCACGAGGACGAGGATCGAGGAATCGGACATGTTTTCTCCTTTGGTGGCAAACAGATACAAACCGCCCAATTCGGCTGACCGCGCTCGTATTCCCGCGGTCACGAATTAGCCGACGCGTGATGTCGATTTCGGCGATCCGAAAAGCTGGTGCGACGGCGACACCCCATGCCAGGGTGGACGAATCGAAGGGGAGTAGTTCCTCCAACGGTGCGTCGACATACTGGCGGTCACGACGACCAGCCCGGCGTACCTCCTCGTGACAGCCGCTCCCGGCGGCTGAGCGAGGCGAACGAGACCTTCGGCCATTCAGGCCGAAGCTCCTCCCTGCCCGGAAGCGCTCGGCCGCGACCGAAAGCCCGCCATGATCACTCGTTCTCTTCCTGCGCCACTGGTGCGTCGGATCCTGCTCTGCCTCGCCATCGCCGTGCCCGCCGTGGTGTTCCGCATCACCGGTTTCGCGCCGAACCCCGTCGTCGATCTGGTCGTGTTCGGGGCCGCCGTCGTCGCGGCGTCGTTCTTGCTCGCCTGGGCTGCCGAGGCCGCGCAGAAAGACATCTCGGGGGCGCTCGCCATTGCGATCCTCGCTCTCATCGCCGTGCTGCCCGAATACGCCGTCGACCTGTACTACGCGTTCCGATCCGGCTCCGATCCGGCCTACGAGCAGTTCGCCGCCGCGAACATGACCGGCTCGAACCGTCTGCTCCTCGGCTTCGGTTGGCCGCTCGTCGTATTCGTCGCGCTCTTCATCGCCCGCCGCGCCGCCGCGGCTCGAGGAGCATCCGGCCGCGCGGTTCCCCGGGCACTCGACCTGCCGGGATCCTCGCGTCTCGATGTCGGTGTGCTCGCGATCGTGGCCGTCATCGCGTTCGTGATCCCCCTTACCGGTCAGATCGCCCTGTGGTTCGGCATCATCCTGATCGCCATCTTCGCCGCCTACCTGTGGCGGGCCGGCAACGCCGCGAACGATGACGACGACGACGAGTTCGTCGGAACGGCAGCGCACATCGCAGGCCTGCCCGCGCGCCTTCGCAAGATCACGTTCGTGGCGATGTTCGTCGTCGCGGCGGCCGTGATCCTCTCGTCGGCGGAACCCTTCGCCGATGCCCTCGTGCAGTCGGGATCGTCGCTCGGCATCGACAGCTACTTCCTCGTGCAGTGGCTCGCACCGTTGGCCACCGAGGCGCCGGAGTTCATCGTCGCGGTGCTGTTCGCCCTGCGCGGCCAGGGTGCCGCCGCCATCGGAACGCTGATCGCCTCGAAGATCAACCAGTGGACCCTCCTCGTCGGATCGCTCCCCATCGCCCACCTCCTGGGTGGCGGCGGCACCGACCTCCCCCTCGACGGGCGCCAGGTCGAGGAGTTCGTCCTGACCGCGTCTCAGACCGTGATGGGGGTCGCGATCATCGTCGCGCTGCGCTTCCACCGGTGGGCCGCCATCGCGCTGGTCGCCCTGTTCGCCCTGCAGTTCGTCGTCACCGGCGAGACCGGGCGCTACGTGCTGAGCGCCGTGCACATCGCGGTCGCGCTCGTGGCGCTGTGGCTGCAGCGGCGCGACATCCTGCCGACGATCACGGCGCCGTTCCGGCGGCAGTCGTCGATCGCGGCGGGCCCGGGCGAGCGGGAGCTGGCGGGTTCGGCGCGCTAGCAGCGCGGGCTCGGGGTTGCAGGACGCCGGGCTCGCAGTGCACGGTGCGGCTGCGGGTGCGGGTGCGCATTTTAGGCATGCAGGCGCGCCCGGCAGCGCTCACCCCGCTACGCGGCCGAGCGGATGCAGACTTCCTGATGCCCGCACGGTGGGCAGGGCGCTGCGAGGGCAGACGCCAGGGCCCGCGGGAGTGCCGCGCTGAGCCGATCGCGCTGAGGTCCCCCTGGTTTTCCTGAGCCGGGTGCATCGACGACGGAACGAATCAGGGTTCCTGACTCGCGGGCACCCGAGCACCGCGCTCCCGCGGGCCCCGACGCCACCAGGCTCGGCGCCGTGCACCCCGCGCCGCTCGCGAGATGGCCGAAACTGCGCCCCACCGCCGCGCACCCGTCGATCAAGCCACCTCGCGAGAGCGCTGGCTAGTGCGCGTGCCCCTCGGCCTCGCTCGTCACCCAGATCGCCTCGGCCGCGACGGTCGCGAGCTCGGTCGTCGCGACGACGGTCAGGTCGCCCGCCTGGAGGATCTCGAGCCCGAGACTCCCGGCGAAAGCGTGCCGCTCTGCGAGGCGGACGTGCGACCCGACCGTGATGGCGAGCCCTCCGAGAAAGCGCAGCAGTGCAGGATCGTGGTCGCTGACGCGCACGACCCCCGCACACGATCCGTCGCCGATTTCGGTCAGGCGCCGACCGCGCGGGTGGGTGATTGTTCCGTCAGCGCGAGGAATCGGATCGCCGTGGGGGTCGTGGTCAGGAAAACCGAGCTCGGCGTCGATCTTGGCGAGGAGGCGATCCGAGACGGCGTGCTCCAGGATCTCGGCTTCGTCGTGCACTTCGTCCCAGCCGTAGCCGTGATGTTCTACGAGGTAGGTCTCGATGAGCCGGTGACGCCGGACCACCTGAATGGCCAGAGCACGGCCGGTCGGGCTGAGCGTGGCGCGACCGTAGGGCTCGTACTCGAGGTACCCCTCGCGGGCGAGTTTCTTCAGGTTGCCGGAGACACTTGACGCGACGACACCCAAAGTCGAAGCGAGCTCGTTTGTCGTGAGCCCTTTACCGGACCACTCGTGGGCCTTCCAGATGACCTTGACGTAGTCCTCCGTCATGGTGCCGGCGGTCGGTGTGCTCATGCTCCCAGGGTATTGGCCCGACACCGCACCCATCACCTGCCGCCGACCACACCGGCGCCGTCACCGCCGAAACAACTACCGCCGCTCACACCACCGCCGGAACCGCAGCCGGCACGACTCTCACCAGCACGGCCTTCGACACGGGCGTATTGCTGGCGATCGATGCGCTGTCGAGGGGCACGAGCAAATTCGCCTCGGGGAAGTAGGCGGCGGCGCATCCCTTCGCCGTCGGATACGACACCACGCGATAACCCCGCAGGGCGCGCTCGACGTCGTCAGTCCAGTCGGTGAAGACGTCGACCGACTGCCCGTCGACGAGACCGAGTTCGTCGAGGTCGTCGGGATTGATGAAGACCACCTCGCGACCCTTCTTGATGCCGCGGTAGCGATCGTTGAGGCTGTAGATGGTGGTGTTGTACTGGTCGTGAGAGCGCAGGGTCTGCAGAAGGAGTCGCCCCTCGGGCCGTTCGACGTGCTCGAGGTCGTTGACCGTGATCATGGCCTTGCCCGTCGCGGTATCGAAGGTGCGGGAGTCGCGCGGCCCGTTCGGCAGAACGAACCCCTCGCGGCTTCCGGCCCGCGCGCTGTAATCGTCGAACCCGGGGACGACCCGGCTGATGTGATCGCGGATGACGTCGTAGTCGTCTTCCATTGCCGTCCAGTCGACGGGAACGCTGTCGCCGAGCGTCGCTTTCGCGAGCCGAGCGACGATGGCGATCTCGGAGAGGAGGCCCGGTGCGACCGGAGGCACCTGCCCGTGGCTGCCGTGAACCGAGCAGACCGTGTCTTCGACCGAGACGAACTGCGGACCGGCCTTCTGAATGTCGATCTCGGTCCGCCCCATCGTGGGCAGGATAAGTGCCTCCGCCCCGACGACCGCGTGCGATCGGTTGAGCTTCGTCGAGACCTGCACGGTCATCTCGGTGCCGCGGAATGCCTTCTCAGCGGCCTGCGTGTCGGAGATGGCGGCGACGAGGTTGCCGCCCATGCCCATCCAGAATTTGATGTCGCCCTTCTGCATCGCCTTGATGCCTTTGAGCGCGTCGACCCCGTGCTTGCGCGGCGGGTCGAAGTGAAACTCCTGCTGCACAGCGTCGAGGAAGGTGTCGGACATCTGCTCCCAGATGCCCATCGTGCGGTCACCCTGCACGTTGCTGTGACCTCGGATCGGCGACGCACCCGCTCCGGGCTTGCCCATGTTGCCCCGCAGCAGGAGCAGGTTGATGATCTCTTTGATCGTGTCGACGGCTTTGCGGTGCTGGGTGATACCCATCGCCCAGGTGATGATGACCCGATCGGCCGAGATGTAGCGCTCGGCGAGTTCGTCGATCTCGGCCGTGCTCAAACCCGTCGCCAGCAGCACCTCGTCGTCGTCGATCTCGGCGACGTGCGCGCGGAACTCCGCGAGCCCCGCGCAGTGCTCCTCGAGGAAGGCGTGGTCGAGCACGGTGCCCGGTGCAGCGTCTTCGGCCGCGAGCACCCTTTTCGACACGGCCTGGAGCAACGCCATGTCGCCCCCCAGGCGAATCTGCAGAAACTGGTCGGCGATCTCGGTGCCGTGCCCGACGACGCCGCGAACACGCTGGGGGTTCTTGTATCGACGCAGGCCGGCCTCGGGCAGAGGGTTGACCGCGACGATCTTGGCGCCGTTCTTCTTTGCGTCTTCGAGGGCGGTCAGCATCCGCGGGTGGTTCGTGCCCGGGTTCTGCCCCATCACGATGATGAGGTCGGTGTTCTCGAAGTCGTCGTACGCGATCGTCGACTTGCCGATGCCGACGGTCTCGGACATCGCCATACCGGTCGATTCGTGACACATGTTCGAGCAGTCGGGCAGGTTGTTCGTGCCGAAAGCACGCACGAAGAGCTGGTAAATGAACGCCGCCTCGTTGGAGGTGCGGCCAGACGTGTAGAAAGACGCTTCGTCGGGAGAGTCGAGCGAGTTGAGCTTCGACCCGATGATCTCGAACGCGCGCTCCCACGTGACCGGCTCGTAGAACTCAGAGCCCTCTCGCTTGTAGACCGGTTCGGTGAGGCGCCCCTGCATGCCCAGCCAGTACTCGCTCTTATCGAGGAGGTCGCTGATCGGGTGCTCGGCCCAGAACGTGCGTGGCACGAGCACCGGGTTGGCCTCCCAGGTGACCGCCTTGGCGCCGTTCTCGCAGAACTCCGCGACCTTGCGGTGATCCGGGTCGGGCCATGCGCAGCTCATGCAGTCGAAGCCGTCTTTCTGATTCAACGACGTCATCAGCTTGACGGTGCGGGCGAGGCCGAGCTGCTTGATCGCGGGCTCCATCGAATGCAAGACGCCCGGCACACCGGCCGCCCACTCGCGGGGCGGCCCCACGGTGAGGTCGTCGTCGTTCACATCGTGGACGGGAGGCTTTTCGGTCATCGCGCGCTCGCAGTCTTCTCGGAGATCGTCAGTTCGTTCGTGAGTTGCAGTGTGGCCCGCCCGTCAGGCGAGGGCTCGGGGGCCGACGGGGAGGGAACAGCGCCCAGGATCCGATCCGGGCGCGAGTACACGACCATGCTCTGCCCCCGCAGAAACCCGACGATCGTGACACCGAGCTCCGTCGCCAGGTCGATGGCAAGCGAGGAGGGAGCCGACACAGCGGCCATCACGGGGATCCCCGCCATGGACGCCTTCTGGGTCAGCTCGAAGCTAGCCCGACCCGACACCATGAGCACGGTGCCGGTGAGCGGCAGGCGGTCTTCTTTCACTGCCCAGCCGACCACCTTGTCGACGGCGTTGTGCCGCCCGACGTCTTCGCGGATCACGAGCATCTCGCCGGTGGCGCCGTCGAAGAGCGCGGCCGCGTGCAGCCCACCGGTCTTCTCGAACACGGCCTGCGCCTCTCTCAGGGCGTCGGGGAACGTCGCGAGAACGGCAGGATCGACGACGAGTTCGTCGTGTTCGACAGCATGCTGGGAGCTCGTCCGCACGGCATCGATAGAGGCTTTGCCGCAGAGCCCGCAGGAGCTGGTGGTGTAGAAGGCTCGCTGGAGACTCGGATCGGGTGGCGCGACTCCCGGAGCCAGGATCACGTCGAGCACGTTGTAGGTGTTGAGCCCCTCGTCGGTCGCGCCGGCGCAGTACATGGCCCGCATGAACTCGTCGCCTCGCGCGATGACCCCCTCGGAGACCAGGAATCCGGCCGCCAGATCGAAGTCGTTGCCGGGAGTCCGCATCGTGATGGCGAGAGCGGTACCGCCGACGCGAATCTCGAGCGGCTCTTCGACGGCAAGTGTGTCGATGGTCAGCGTCGGGGCCTTGCCGACGGTCACCCGAGTGACCGGGGCACGTGACGTGATGCGGTTCATAAGTGCAGGCCTATCATTCGAAGGAGAGGATCACCAGGGCAGTCGCACGGTGTCGAGCATGTCTCCGCGTCGAGAACCGCCCGGAGGGGCCACCATGAGCCCCTCGGATTCGGTCAGACCCCGCAGCATGGCGGATGACTGCTGAGAGGCCGGCACAGCCCCGCCCTCCCCCATCGCGTAGGCGAGAACGAGGTCGTCGTCGCGGTTGTTGTCGATGTCGACCCCGGTTGCGACTCGACCGGTTGCCGGCAGCGGCCGCCCGAGGAGGCTCGCGACGAGAGGGAGCCCGAGACTCACGAGGCAGACCATCGCTGCCATGGGGTTACCGGGAAGACAGAGGTAGAGGCGGTCGGCCTGCTTCGCCAGCAGAACCGGGTGCCCCGGCCGCATGGCTGTGCGATCGATGACGAACTCGGCGCCGAGTGCACTCAGGGCGGCACGAATGTGATCTGTGCTGCCCGCCGCAGTGCCGCCCGTCGTCACAACGAGCTTCGCCTCGACATCCAATGCCGCGACCGTCGACGAGAGGTCGTCGGGAACGCGTTCGGCGCTTCGAGGATCAGCCCCGACCGAGCGAAGGATCCCCGGAAACACGTGAGTGAAGACATCGCGCACCTGCCCTGCCCGGGGTGACCCCGACCCCACGATCTCGTCGCCCAGCACTCGCACGGCGACCACGGGCGCCTCCGCCACCTCGACGCTGTCGACCCCGGCGGCGGCGGCGAGTGCCGCGCGGGGCGGCGAGAGGATCGTTCCGGCCGTGAACAGGAGCTCGCCCGCCCGGACCTCCTCCCCCGCCGGCCGGATGTGGCGTCGTCGCGGTGCACCGCCCCCAAGCGTGGCGCGGAGCACGAGTCGGCCGCCACTGTCGACCTCTCCGTCTTCGGCTCGAACGACCCGAGTGGCCCCGACGGGAACCGGGGCTCCCGTCGTCACCGGCCGAGCCGCGCCCCGCACCAGAGGAACTCCTGCGGGCACGTCGCCCGCCACGATGGGTGCTCCTATCGCCCACGGCCCGTCTCCGGAGACGGCCCAGCCGTCCATGGCCGAGCCGTCGTGCGCGGGAACGTCGGTCGGAGCGAAGAGATCGTCTGCCAAGGTGCGGCCGACGGCAGTAGCCAGGGAGATGGTTTCGACGCGCATCGGCTGACCGGCACCGGCCTCGTAGGCCAGTGCACGGGCAGCGAGCCAGCCGGGAAGCGTCTGACTCATCGCGAGGCGGTGCCGGCCTCGTCGGTCGCGAGCTGGGTGGCGACGCCGACCGCGGTGGTCACGTCGGTGGCGCCCCCGCCCTGCAGCCCGGCCGCATAACCCACGAGGAACGTCGTCACCGGGGCGGCAGGCCGCGCGACGCCGTGGGCCGCATCGCGAGCGAGGTCGAGCACCTCGTCGAGATCGAGCTCAAAGTCGGCGGGGAGCCGGAGGGCTTTGGAGAGCCTCGCGACCCAGGTGGTGAGAACGTCGTGGTCGGTCATGGAGCTAGTCAATCAGCCCACCCGAGATCGCCGTCGGCGTTTTCCACAGGGTTGACACCGAGTCGCCGCGCGTCGTCCGGTGAGTCCACGTCAGCGCTCAGGGCTGTCGCCACGGGCACGTCCACGACCCGGAGAGGGCCGAGGAGCCGCCGCAGCGAGAGCCCGTCGAGATCACCCGCGGCCTCGTGCTCACGAACCACAGCGCGGAGGCTGCCTGTCCGGTACAGCGCGAGCAGTGGCTGCCTGTGACCGGAATCGTCGACCGCCGCATATCCGTCCGGGTCGTCCTGCCCGGATCGTTCGACAACCCCTTCGCGAAGAGTGACCACGGCTTCCACGGCCCTTGGAACGTCAGCCGCGAGAACCAGCACCCACGTCGACGACCGCAACGAGGAGCCGTGCGGATCAAGCGACAGGGCAGCGAGCCCCGCGGCGAGGCCAGCTGCCGGGCCGGAAAATGGTGGCTCTTCCCTGACGGAGAGAACGCCCGATTGCGCGACCTGCCCGGGTCGCGCGCTGACGACGACGATTTGCTCCGCCCCCGCAGCGGCCTGGACGGCACGTTCGAGCAATGTCGAGCCATCGACAACGAGCGCCGTCTTGTCGATGCCGCCGAGACGGGAAGCCCGACCGCCCGCGAGAATCACAGCGTCGAACGTAAATTCCATACGGGCGACGCTAGCCCCTGAGGAGTGGCGTCAGTGCGCCATCGGTGTCGGAGCGCCCTCGACCACCGGCGGCTTGCGCACGAAGAAGCTCGCGACGATGGCCAGCAGCGACACGAATGCCCCGGCGAGGAACGCCATCTGGACTCCGGCCGCGGTGGCGTCGACCTCGCTCGCACCCGAGGCGATCTTGGAGGCGGCTCCTGTCGAGAGCAGGGTGACGAAAAGAGCTGTGCCGACGCCGGCCATCACCTGCTGAACGGTATTCAGGATCGCGCTCCCGTGCGAGTAGAGCTCGGGCTTGAGCGAGCCGAGCGACGACGAGAACAGCGGCGTGAACGTCATGGCCAGCCCGATGCTCAAGATCACGTGCGTGACCGGGATCATGAACGCCGGAGTGCCCGCGTGCAAGAACATCGCCATCGTCCAGAGCGCTCCGCTGACCAGGATCGAGCCGACGATGAGCAGGGTCGACGGACCGAATCGATCGTAGAAACGACCGACGAAGGGCGAGAGGACACCCATGATGAGCCCGCCCGGCAGCAGCAGCAGGCCGGTCGTGAGCGTCGTGAGGCCGAGGACCGACTGCATGTAGATGGGCAGGATGATGAGCGTGCCGAACAGCGCGATGCTCGAGACGGCGATCATCGCGATGGAAATCGAGAAGTTTCGCGTCAGGAACGTGCGCAGGTCGAGAAGGGGCGACGATACGCGTGCGAGACGCGTCTGACGAAGGATGAACAGAGCGAGAGCTACGACGCCGACGACGACGGGCACGAGCGGAGGAACCGGCTGCGGCGAACCGGAAGCCGCTTCACCGACGCCCGCGAGACCGTAGAGCAGACCGGCGAAAGCGAAGGCCGACAGTATTACCGAGAGGACGTCGAGGGGCACCTTGCGAGGAACGGTGACGTTCTTCATCTTGACGGCACCGAGGATCAAGGCGGCGACCGCGATCGGCAGCACGATGATGAACATGAAGCGCCAGCTGAGCGCGCTGAGAATGATGCCGGAGATAGTCGGGCCGATGGCCGGCGCAACCGAGATGACGATCGAGATGTTGCCCATGGTGCGACCGCGAGCTGCGGGCGCAACCAGGGTCATGGCCGTGGTCATGAGCAGCGGCAGCATGATCGCGGTGCCACTCGCCTGGACGACGCGGGCGATCAGCAGCACGGAGAACCCGGGCGCGATCGCCGCGATGAGGGTGCCGACGCTGAACAGGGACATCGCCAGCAGGAAGACCTGCCTGGTGTGGAATCTCTGAAGCAGGAAACCTGTCACCGGGATGACTACGGCCATCGTGAGGAGGAAGCCGGTCGTGAGCCACTGGGCGGTCGCGGCCGTGACCTTCAGGTCGATGATCAGGGTCGGCAGGGCGACGCTCATGATCGTCTCGTTGAGGATGACCACGAAGGCAGAGACGATGAGCAGCCCGATGACGAGGCGGTTGCGGGCGCTGTCGTCGGCAGGGGCGGAAGAGGCGCCTCCGGCGGGCGCAGTGCCCCCGGCAGGTGTGGTGGCACCGGCGGAGGGGGCGCCAGGTGAGGTGCCGCGCGAGGCGGCCGGCGTGGAGACAGTGTCGTTCGTCAAGAGCATTCCAGTGATCGTGGCGGGCGCGGTGAAGAGGGGGGAGAGAGACGCGTGGCGCTGAACGCGTCAAGGATCGAACGTGGTGGTTTGGTCAGTATTCCCCCTGCCGCCGACATTCTGAAGGCCCGAGGCGAGAAGCGGTTCGCGCATCAGGATTCCAGGCGCGGGCGGGCTCCACTGCCCAGTGCCCACGGCGTCCGCGAGCTCTCTTTCCTGAAGAGCGAAAGCGGCGTCGCAGCCGCCCGCCCGGGTATCAGAGCGCACGGAGACGTGAGCCGGCCCGGTCAGCCGAGCCGTCGGATCCTTGGTTCTGTCGGACCGGACGAACACGCCCCGCACACACGAGAACGCCCCGCCGACCGAAGTCGACGGGGCGTTCGAGCTAGATGGAGTGACTAGCTGGGGATGTAGTTGAACTCGTCCGGGTTGGGGCCGGTGCGCTCGTCTTTGTTGCGCATGGAGATGTCGGTCATGTCGCCGTCGGTCAGCTCGAAGTCGAACAGCTCGAAGTTCTCCTTGACGCGCGAGGCGGTCACCGACTTCGGGAAGACGATGTCGCCGCGCTGGATGTGCCAGCGGAGGGTCACCTGCGCGGGCGACTTGCCCACGCGCTCGGCGATGCGGACGATGGTCTCGTCGTCGAGCACCTTGCCCTGGGCGATGGGCGACCAGGCCTCGGTGGCGATGCCGTGCTCGGCGCCGAAGGCTCGCAGGGGCTCCTGCGTGAGGAACGGGTGCACCTCGATCTGGTTGACGGCCGGGGTCACAGTGGCCTCCTGCGCAAGGCGACGCAGGTGGTGCTCCTGGAAGTTCGAGACACCGATGGCACGGGCGCGACCCGAGGCATAGATCTCTTCGAGCGCCTTCCAGGTCTCGACGTAGTCGCCCACCTTGGGCAGGGGCCAGTGAATGAGGAACAGGTCGATGTAGTCGAAGCCGAGCGCCTCCAGAGTTCCGTCGAAGGCCTTGAGGGCGTCGTCGTGGTCGTGGAAGCCGTTGTTCAGCTTGGAGGTGACGAAGATGTCTTCTCGAGCGATGCCCGACGCGGCGACCGCCTCGCCGACCTCTTTCTCGTTGCCGTACATCTCGGCAGTGTCGATGTGACGGTAGCCGACCTCGAGCGCCTTGAGCGTGGCCTCTTTCGTCTCGGCGGGGTCGATCTGGTACACGCCGAACCCGAGCTGCGGGATCGTGTTGCCGTTGTTCAGGGTGATCGTGGGAACTGTTTCGTCAGTCATGCCTCTATCGAACACCCCCCGCTTTGGTGGCATTCCAGATTTGATTAGCAGGTGTACCCCTGGTATCGTTGCCGTCGGTGTTCTGAGTCGAGACTATCTATCTCGCTCGCACCCACTGATTCGTACCGCCTCTCCCGAGACGCATTCCACCGAATCCACCCCGTCCTCGCGACAGGCACAGCAAGTCACCGACCTATGAAGTCGTCTTCTTGCGAAGTCGAAGCGCGAAGTCACCAGCACGCCGACACTCGGCGTGTGCGACACCACCCTCCCCGGGCCCGATTCTTCACCAGGATCCGCTGGCTCGGCACGCGAGGGCACGTCGCCACCCAGCATCGAAAGAACGCATCGTGAACAGCACCATCACACTCATCCGAATCGACGGGACCGTCACCACGGCCCCCTCCCTCACTCACGACAACCTCGTGGAGTTCGTCGTCGTCGACGGCTTCGCCCGCGAGTTCCTCGTCCGCCTTCCCCGCACCGAGCTCGGCATGCACGTCACGCCCGGTGCTCAGGTGTCGGCGACCGGCGCCGAGGGCTGGGTTGTTCCCGGCCGTGCCTGGCGCGACGAGCCCAGCCGCACGATCGTGCAGGCGCACGACGTGCAGCTGCGCGAACTGTCGTTCGCCGCATAAGCAGCTCGACGCAACCTCACACAGACGGCGCTCACCCCTCGGGGTGGGCGCCGTCTGGTCACCAGTGCGCCGGCTCCTTCGGCAGGTGCTCGCGAACGATCCGGTCGACCTCGTGCTGCACCTCTCGCTGATCAACCGGTGCCGCCCGGAGGACAGCGAGATCCGAGGCCGTCACCTTCCGCTGCCGCGCGGTCTCGGCGGCGTAGAGCGCAGTCCGGTAGCCCGACGACGTCTGGCACGCGACGTCGGCCGTGGCGGTTCGCGTCTCGCGCGTGGTGATGACGGCGCCGGTCTCGTCTGGGCCGAACACCCGGCGGAGGGCGGCGGTGATCACGCCGTCGGTGGCCGGCGGGAGCCGCTCGACGGTTCTCGTCGGCACACCGGCGGCAGCGAGACACGACCGCCAGGCGGGCAGGGTGGCAACCACTTCTGGATCCTGAATCGCGCCCCTGTACGCCTCGGTGCCGAGCCTGATGGCCAAATCCGAGGCGGCTTGCGCCCGGCCATCGGACTCGGCGGAGGGCAGCACTGTGCGGCGGATCTTCGACAGGCACTCGCTCTCGACGGTCGATTCGCTGTCGGAGAGGCGGGATCCTGCGCCGGAGAAGAACTCCGACCAGAGATAGGCCGAGTAGCCATCCGACCGCACGGCCCGGTAGGCGCGCGACGCGGCAGCAGTCGCGTCGGTGGGCCGGAACACGTCTGCTTCGGGTCCGGCGAATTGCGCAGCGAGGCTGGAGGGATCCTGCCAGGGAATCGACCAGTCCACCCCGCGCTTCGCCATGCACTCGGAGGTGAGCAGCAACTCGGCATAGTTGTGCGAGAAGTCGTTGACCTCGATGTACCGATCGAGCGGCATGGTCCAGTTCGCCACGTCGGGCGAGGCGAGTGCAGGAAGGGTCTGATCTGCCGGCTCGGGCAGATTGCGGACGGCGATGCCCGCTGTGCCGGCCAGGACGACCGCGAGCACGACAGTTTTGGCGATCCACTGGTCGCCGAACAGTCGGAGAGGATTCTTCACGGGGTCATTCCGTTCTGCACGAGGGCGTGTTCGTAGGCGAAGACGACGACCTGAATGCGTCCTCGAAGGCCGAGCTTCGCGAGCACCGACCGCACGTGCGATTTAACGGTCGCCTCGCTGACGAACTGGTGCGCAGCGATCTCGAGGTTGCTGAGACCCCGTGCGACGAGGTGAAAGATCTCCGTCTCGCGGGCGGTGAGCTCGCGGAGCGGATCGAACGACTCGTGGACGCCGCGCGCTGCAGCGAACTGGCGCACGATCTCGACCGCTTCGTCGTCGGTGGGGGCGGGCGCCCCGACGGCAGCCGCCCGGATGGTGCCGAGGACGACCTCCGGCGCGGCGTCCTTCGTCAGGAACGCGTAGGCCCCCGCGGCGAGCGCGGCGAAGACGGCCTCGTCGCGGCGGATGGTGGTCAGCGCGATGATCTGGGGCGGGCCGTCGACAGGGGCCTCTTCAAGGATCCGGCGCGTCGCATCGATGCCACCGAGCACGGGCATCCGCAGGTCCATGAGCACCACGTCGGGCCGCTCACGCCGGACGGCCTCGACGGCTTCGCGTCCGTCCGCGGCGGTGCCCACGCAGACCAGGTCGGGCTGGGCCTCCAGCAGCATCGCCATTCCCGACGAGAAGAGACGTTGATCGTCGACGACGAGCACTCGTGTGGACGGGGGGCTTGTGCGCAACTCAGGCATTCTGCTCTCCCCCGCGCGCCGCGGGCACGAAGGCCGTGACGACAAACGACCCGGTTCCTGATTCGCGCACCGCGCTCAGCCAGCCGCCGGCGAGGCGGGCGCGCTCCGTCATCCCGGCGATGCCGATCCCGCGACCCGTGGACGCCACGAGGGGGCCGGCACCGGACGACTCGACCTCGAGGCGGAGCCCGGTGTCGTCGCGCGCCACGTCTACCCGCACGGCCGCGTCGGATCCTGCGTGCTTGAGGGCATTCGTCAGGCTCTCCTGCACGATGCGGTAGACCGCCACCTCCTGCGCCTCGGTCAGCGGCGCGGCCGCATCGCCGGTCTCCGCGAGGGTGATACCCATGCCCACCTGACGCGTCGACTCGACCAGCGCGGGCACGTCGTCGAGGGAGACCCGGGGTGCGGTGGTGTCGTCGTCGCCCGTGATCCGCTCGACGAGGCTGCGCACGTCGACGAGAGCCGTCCGTGCGACGTCGGTGACGGTCGCGAGCGCCTCCCCCGCGACGGCGGGCCGTGTGGCACTGAGGGCGGCAGCACCCTGCGCCTGAGACACGATCACGGCGAGCGAGTGCGCCAAGGCGTCGTGTACGTCGCGCGAGATGCGAGCCCGATCCTCCGACAGCCGCAGCTCGACGTCGATGCGATCGAGCTCGTCGCCGGTGCGCTCGACGTCGCGCCCGACCAGGCTGAGGATCCACGCCGCCAGCACCCCGAGCAGCCAGGCCGCCACCCCGACCCCGAAACCACCGAGCGCGAGCAGCAGGGCGTCTTGCCGGGGATGACCGGTCGAGCCCGTCCACGATCCCCAGGCCGACGGTCGCGCATCGGTCGGCACGCCCGTGACCACTCCGAACAGAATGCTGCAGACGGCGAGCGCCGGCAGCGCCAGCGAGCGCGTCAGGCCCCGGTGAAACACGGCGATGAAGAAGACCGCGAAGGCGACGGCAGCTTCGGCGGGCCAGGTGTTCTCATTCGGCGCGGCGACGAGGCCCACCAGTTGGAGCACGCCGACCACGACGGCAAACCCCATCGCGACGACCGGCATCCACACCGATAGCGCGATCACGACGGCGAGGAGGGCGAAGAGCTCGGGCGACGGGTGGTCGCCGTGGCGGTTGTACTCCGCCACGAACCACAGGACGAAGAAGAGCGCTCCCGCGAGCGGCGCGACGAGCTGCCGGACGACCACGAGGATCCGAGTCGTCGTGCGTCCGAGAACGCGGCTGGGTGTCTGCATTGTTCGACGGTAGAGCCGCACGGCGTGCCCCACCGCCCGGCGGCGCCTTTTTCATCCACGGGGAGGAGAGCGCGCCCTCTTCCCCGAGCGGGGGTCGTGTGGTTCGCCCGGACTGCCCCTAGATTGACCTCGGGGCTCCGCTCCGCCTGTTCTGGGGGAAGGACCCGTCTGTGATCACCAACTCGTCGCGGCATCGCGCATTCCGCACCGCCGTCGCCATCACCGCGGCCGTCGCGACTGTCGCCGGTCTCGGTCTCGCCGGCTCGGCTTCGGCCGCCACGTCCGTGCCGTTCTCGTCGGCCGTGCCGACCTGGGCGAAGAAGGCGAACCTCGCCGGCACCGCGTCGAAGACCACCATCGTCGAGGGGCAGCTCTACCTCGCACTCCGCGACCGGGCCGGGGCGAAGGCGCTGGCCGCGGCAGTCTCGGATCCTCGGAGCCCTTCGTACCGCCAGTACGTCACTCCGCAGCAGTGGATCGACAGCTACGCGCCCACGCAGACCGTCTTCGACGCGAAGGTGAAGGCCCTCAAGGCGAAGAAGCTGACGATCACGGGATCGCCGAAGAGCCGGCAGTACATCGTGTTCCGCGGATCGGTCACCGCGATCAACAAGGCCTTCAACACGACTTTGGCGACCTACCGGGTGGATGGCGTCAACCTGCTCGCCCCCTCGACCACCCCGACGCTCAGCGCCCCCGAGGCGAGCGGCATCGCCGGACTCAGCCTCGATCAGGGGCGCCTGCGCACCCGACCCTCGAGCGTCAACCGCACGGGCGCCGCCGGCACCGAAACGGGCGCCGGCACCAAAACCGGCACCGGGATCGCCCCGACCGAGACCCTGTCGTCGCTCCGCGAGACCCTCGCGACGCCCAAAGCGGTTACCGTCACGACCCCCTGCTCCTCCTACATCGGGCAGCGCTACGTGAAGTTCCCGACGACCTACGGCAAGACCGGCGTCGCCACTGCGAACTGCGGCTATTCGCCGAAGCAGATCCGCAGGGCCTACGGCACCGGCTCCTCCGACGGCGCGGGCCAGACCGTCGCGATCATCGACGCCTACGCCTCGCCGACCATCAAGACCGACGTCGCCAGCTACGCGAAGAAGACGGGCGAGGCGGCCTTCACCTCCGGCCAGTACACCGACTACTCGGCTCCGAAGGCCTCGTTCAGCGACAAGACCGCGTGCGGGCTGCCGAGCGGCTGGCAGGGCGAGCAAACGCTCGACGTCCTGGCGGTCCATGCGCTGGCACCGAAGGCGAACATCGCCTACGCGGGCGGTTTCAACTGCGCCGGCGGCCTCGACCTCGCACTGTCGAAGGTGCTCGACCGCGGCCTCGCGACCATCGTGAGCAACAGCTACGGCAACGTCGGCGAGCCCACCGGTGCAGGATCGACCGCCTACATCAACGGCGAGGTGAACCTGCAGCTGCAGGCCGCGGGCCAGGGCATCGGCCTCTACTTCTCGTCGGGTGACGACGGAGACGAGAAGGCGAACCTCACCTACACCGCCCCCGACTTCCCGGCCTCCTCACCCTGGGTCACCGCCGTGGGCGGCACCAGCATCGGCCTGTCGAAGACGAGCTCGCGCATCTTCTCCGTCGGCTGGGGCAACCGGTTGAACGCCGTCTCGAAGAAGAACGGCACCCTCTACTACAAGAAGAAGCTGCCCGGCACGCTCTTCGTCGGTGGAGCCGGCGGCGGCCCGAGCCGGATCGCGTCGTTCACCCAGCCGAGCTACCAGGCGTCGAGCGTCCCGTCGTCGGTGGCGCACGGCCAGCGCACCTCGCCCGACGTGGCCGCGCTCGCGGATCCTTTCACCGGGTTCCTGATCGGCTACCGCTCGATCACGAACGAGCGGACCCTCTCGACCGGCGCGTTCGACATGGGCGTCTCGGGCGGCACCTCGTTGGCAGCTCCCCTCGTCGCGGCGCAGATGGCGGTTATCCAGCAGCGGACAGGCGCGCAGATCGGCTTCGCCAACCCGACGCTCTACTCGGTTGCGAAGACGACGCCCGCGGCCTTCCGCGACATCGCCCCGCGCGGCCGGGCCACGACCCTCGCCTACTCCAGCTGGAACGCCACCTACGCCGTCACCCTCGACAAAGACACGAGCCTCGTCACGCGCACGGGCTACGACGCGGTCACCGGGCTCGGCGAGCTGAACGTCGCGTCGGCTGCGGCGTTTGCGCCGACAGCGGCTGCCCGGTAGGCACTGGCCGACGGCTGCTCGGTGGGCGCGGGTCGGCGGCTGCTCGGTAGGCACTGGCCGACGGCTGCTCGGTGGGCGCGGGCCGCGCGCAGGGCTCGCACCGCGCCCGACGCTGTTCCGAGCGGGGTGGGCGCCGGATCCTGAAGCCGTTCCCGGCTCGTCTGCACGACTGCAGTCTTTCAGTTGCGAAAAAATGCAGACACGGCAAGATGGTGGGCATGATTTCGGTGAAACCGGGCCTGCGCGATCGCAAACGTGAAGAGACGCGACGCCGACTCGAGACGGCTGCCGTCGACCTCGTGCTCCGTAACGGGCTAGAACGAGCGACCGTCGACGAGATCAGCGCATTGGCCGACGTGTCGTCGCGCACATTCTTCAACTACTTCGACACCAAAGAGGACGCGATCCTCGGCATCCACGATGCCGAACTCACCCCCGACGACATCGCCGAGCACGTCCGCGCCACCGACGGAGCCGACCCGATCGAGTCGACCGTGATGCTGTTGATCGGTCTGATTCGACCGTCGATCCAGGGGCAGGCCTTGCACGATCAGCGCCTTGAGGTGCTTCGGCGGTACCCGCAGCTGTTCTCGAGGCACATGATCCAGATGACGCGAATGATCGACGGGCTCGTCAACGCGACCACGACCATTCTCGAGATGGGCAGTGCGGGTGCTGCCGTATCGCGGGCAGAGGCGGAAGTGCTGCTTACGACCTGCAGCGGAGCGGTGCGCTCGGCGATCCACGAGTGGGTCGACAACGGTGCGCCCGAGCCCGCCGACGTCGTGCGGGTCAGGGCCGTCGAGCTGATCCGGTCTCTTGGGGCGCGCCTGCGCTGACATGTGCGGGTGAGGCTTGGCCCGTCGGTGTCGCCTGGTGCTCATGAGTCAGGAAATGTGCTCGCGACCTCACGAGACCTGGCCACCCTTGGGACGATTCAAAGCAGGGTTCCTGACGCGCGAACCTCAGCGCCGCGCTCCCGCGGGGCCTCCACGGCGCAGGAACCGGCGCCCTCCCACCCCGCCCACCTCGGATCCTCAGCCTGGCGCTAGCACCCGCCCGACCGCGCCGCATGTCCTCTCTTCTGCCGTCTACCGACACTCCTGTGACCCCGCCACAATGAGCATGTGTCAGATTCACGGAGACGTTCTCGTCGGCCGGCGTTCATCGTCCCGATCGCTCTCGCCATCGTCGCGGCCGGCGTCTTGGCGGCAGGCGCGGCCATAGATCTGCTGACCGGTGCTGCGGCGCCGTGGCTGGTCGGGGTCGCTGTAATCCTCATTCTGAGCTTGACCTGGTTGGCCTCGCTGCGCCGGAAGTAGCCGTCCCTCGGCGGCGCAGCCTGATGTGGCAATAGAACAACGCCTGAGGCCCCCTGGAACCCTTATGCCGAGCCCGGCGAGGCAGAGGCGCAGCCGGGCGAGGCAATAGAACAACGCCTGAGGCCCGCTGGAACTGCCATGCCGAGCACGGTGAGGCAGAGGCGCAGCCTGATGTGGCAATAGAACAATGCCTGAGGCCCGCTGGAACTGCCATGCCGAGCACGGTGAGGCAGAAATCAGCTCATCACATGCCCGGTAATGATCGCCTTCTCGCGGTGGCGGCGGCGGATGTCGGCGGGCTTCTCACCGAGCACGCGACGCATGGGAAGAGGCAGGGCGGCGCGGAGGCGGCCACTCGGCCCGCGCCAGGTCACGACGGCGCGCAGGGTCGGGGTGGGCTGCGAGCGATCGGCGTCGAGGGCGCGCTTCCAGGGCTTGCTCGCGGTGAACACGGAGCTGCCCTTCGCTGCGACTTCGCCGATCTTGGAAGCTCCGATCACGGAGCCGTCCGTCTCGACGAGTTCGACGTGCACTCCCCTGACGGGCTGGCCGCTGCGGTTCTCGACGCGGAGGTCGTAGGCCGAGTAGCCGGGTTTGAAGGAGGTCGGCGCGAGGTGCTCATGGCTGCGCTTGTCGAGCCAGTTGCTGAACACGGTGATCACGATCGGCGATTCGGAGGCGACGACCACCGGCACGGCGGCGTCTTCCTGTTTTGCGACCGATCGGGCCGTCAGCCCCAGCAGCACCGCGACGGGTGCCCCGACGACGAGGGCGCCGACCGCTTTGACGAACGAGGCGACCATCAGCGGGTTCGCAGACCGGAGAGTGACACGTGCATAGAAACATCTTGCACCCCCAGGGCCTGTCATCGCGCTTCGAGGGCACCTGACCACTCGCCGACGATACAAATCCCTGCGCCGAATCTTGGACGACTCCGCTCTCGGCGACGGAGGCCGACCGTGTTGAATAGTGAGCGACCCGACGAGATCGCAGTCACCAGTGAAGGAGAGCCACACGCATGAAGCCGGTCCAGAATCGAAGAGTCGCCGTTACCGGAATCGGTGTCGTCACCCCCGGCGGCATCGGCGTCGATGCGTTCTGGAAGAGCCTGTTCGAACCGGTGGCTCCGTTGGCCGTGCGTCGCGTCGACGAGACGGAGCTCGATGCCCGCCGTCTCATGAGTCACAAAAACGCGAAGAACTCCGACATCGTCACGCGCATGGCGGTCGTCGCGGCCGATGAGGCCCTCCGCGATGCCGGCCTCGTCAAGGTCGACCCGGAGGCGTCGAATCCCTCCACCACCGACACTGCTGAGCTCATCGACACCATCGATCACGATCGGGCCGCCGTCTCTCTGGGCACCGGCATGGGCGGCGTTCAGACGCTGGCCGAGCAGATTCTGCTCCTCGACAAGAAAGGCGAGCGTCTCGTCTCGCCGCACACCGTACCGATGGTCATGCCGAATGCGCCGGCCGGTGCCATCAGCATCCGCTACGGCCTTCGCGGTGTCGCCACGACCATCACGACCGCCTGCGCCGCCGGCACCGACGGCATCGCGGCCGGAGCGCGGATGATCGCCCAGGGCACCGCCGACCTCGTCGTCGCCGGCGGGTCCGACTCCAGCCTCACTCCCGTCTGCATCGCCGGGTTCGCCAACATGCGCGCCCTCTCAAAGACCGGAATCGCGCGCCCCTTCGACCGCGATCGCGACGGGCTTGCCGCGTCGGAGGCGGCCGGCATGCTCGTCCTCGAGCCCTACGACGACGCCGTCGCGCGCGGTGCCCGCATCTACATGACGATCGACGGTGCCGCATCGACCGCCGACGCGTATCACGTGACCGCTCCCGCACCCGGCGGCACCGGCGCCGAGCGCACCATGCGCCTCGCCCTCGACGACGCCGGCATCGCGCCCGAGCAGGTCGCGCACATCAACGCCCACGGCACGTCGACCGGTCTCAACGACAAGGCCGAAAGCGAGGCCGTCAGCCGCGTCTTCGGCACCACCCGACCCGTCGTCACAAGCATCAAAGGCGTGACGGGCCACTCGTTCGGAGCCGCGGGCGCCGTCGAGGCGGTCGCCGTCGCGCTGACGATCGCCACGAAGACCATCCCCCCGACAGCGAACCTCGAGCACCAGGATCCCGAGATCGACCTTGACATCCCCGTCGAGGCTCGACCGTGGCAGCCGGGGCCCGTCCTCTCGAACAGCTTCGGGTTCGGCGGCCACAACGGCAGCCTCGTCTTCGTTCCCGCCCCCTGACGGGCACCGCTCGGGCGGGGCGGCTTCCCGAGCCCGACGCCGTCCGCCACCTACACTGACTCGTCGTGAGCCCCAATCGACGCCGATCCCCAGCGGAGCCGACGGCTCCGCCCCTGGTGGCCCTCGGCGTCGCGGTGCTCCTCTACCTGGCCGTGCCCGAGACGTTCCCTGTGGATCACCGCCTGCCGATCGCCGGGCTGCTCGTGGTCGGCACACTGTCGGTCGCGATCGCGCACTGGATGCAGATCGAACGCCCGGCGCGGTGGTCAGGCGTCGTGGCCCAGATCATCGCGGCGCTGCTGGTGTCGGCAAACGTCGGAGCCGGCGTCGACGTCATGATCGTGTTCGGTGAGCCGGGATCCTCGGGGCTCATCCGTCTCCTGATCGCCGCAGCCCAGGTCGGTGTCGCTCAGATCTTGGCTTTCGCGCTCGTCTTCTGGTTGGTTGACCGCGGCGGGCCGTTCGTTCGGCGGTATCGCCCGATCGAGGAGCTGCCCACCGCCGACTTCGACTTCACCGGGCCGGGACGCTACATCGACCCGTCGTGGGCCCCTTCTTTCGGCGACTACCTCGTGCTGTCGCTGCGGACGGCATTCGCCGTCACCGCCTCCGGGCCGAGGTCGCGGACGCTTCGGGCGCGGATCCTGACGGGTGTCCAGGCGTTCACGGGGTTCGCACTGCTGGGTGTCGTCATCGTGAAGACGGTGGCACGCCTCGTCGCGTGAGGGGTTGTGTCGTGAGGGGTGGTGTCGTGGGTGGTGGCGTCGTGGGTGGTGGCTGCGCTCGTCTGCGCTCGCAAAACAGGAATGCAGGCCTCGCCGCGCCGCGCAGACGCCGATCCGCCGCGGCAACGCGCCCATCTCCTGATTCGCGAGCGCCGCAAGGCCACCACTGCCCTGAACTCGCACCTGCCGCACCCGCATGCGCCCTCACCCGCACCCGCACCCGCATGCACCCCACCCGCGCCGCCCGTACCCGTGCACAGAACAGGAATGCAGGGCACTCCAGGCCGCATTCACGCCAATCTCCCGCAGTACCGCGCCACGTCTCCTGATTCGCGAGCATGGCTAGCCCACCGCACGCGCACCGCGCCCGTGACGCACCCGCATGCGCCCCACCCGCGCCGCCCGTACCCATGCACAGAACAGGAATGCAGGGCCCCCCACGCCGCAATCACGCCCAAGCGCCGCGGCAACGCACCCCATCTCCTGATGAGCGCTCAGCGCCCCATCCCACCCACACCTAGATAGTTCGCCACTCGAACCATCGGCGTAGAGTGAGCGCGTGCTTCCCCCCACGACCTCCCCCGCAGCCTCCACCCCGGGCGCGCCCACCGATCTCGTCCGGGCCGTTCGCGCTCTGGCCCGGGCCTCCCGCATCGTGGAGCGCGCAAGCGACGACCTCAGCTTCGCCGACTACCGCGTGCTCGCCACGATCGACGGCGGTGAGGAGCGTGCGTCCCGCCTGTCGCAACGCCTCGAGATCGGCAAACCCGCGATCAGCGCAACGGTCGACTCGCTGCACCGGCGGGGCCTGATCCGCAGAGACGCCGTGGTGGGCGACGCCCGCGCGAGCTCGCTGGCGCTGACCGACGACGGCCGCGATGTGTTCGAGCGGATGGAGGGGCGGATGGCGCGCCAGCTCGAACTGCTGGCCGACCGGGCCGACGCACCCGAAGCCCTAATTGCCGCCCTGGCCTCCCTGGGCGACGCCGTCGATCTGGCCATCGAAGAGCGACGCACGAAAGAGAACGCGTGAGCACCCCAGCGAACTCAAGCGCCCCGGCCAACTCAAGCGCCCCGACGACCCCGCCCGCCGCAACCACCCAGCCCCCGGAGGGCTGGATCCACCGTCTCTGGCGTTACCTCCTCCGTCACCGCAGGAGCCTCGTCATCTCGCTGGCAGCCGCTGTGCTCGGAAGCCTCTGCCAGGTGCTGGTGCCTCTCGTCGCCCGCGAGATCGTCGACGACGTCATCGTCGAGAAGACCTCGCCGCTCGGCCCGTGGCTCGCGCTGATGCTCGCGCTCGCGCTCGCAACGTTCTTCTTCACGTATCTGCGGCGCTATCGGGGTGGCAAGGTCGCACTCGAGGTGCAGAACGACCTGCGCAACGATATGCACGATCACCTGCAGCGTCTTGACCAGGCCTCGCTCGACCGCATGTCGACGGGTCAGCTCGTCAGCCGCGCCAATGGAGACGCTGCCCTCGTGCAGAGCCTCCTGATGATGCTGCCGATCATGAGCGGCAACGTCATGTTGATGGTGCTGTCGCTCGTCGTGATGTTCACGCTGTCGCCGCTGCTGGCCGTGATCAGCCTGGTGATGCTTCCGGCGCTCGTGATCGTCGGCTACCGCATGCGCGCCAAGGTGCTCCCCGCCACCTGGGACGCCCAGCAGCGCGAGGGCGAAGTCGCCCAAATCGTCGACGAGGCGGTCGGCGGGGTGCGGGTCGTCAAGGCGTTCGGTCGCGAGAAGCACGAGGTCGAGACGATGTCGCGCGTCGCGACGGGTGTCTACGGGGCGCAGATGCGGTCGGTGCGCATACAGTCCCGGTTCCAGCCGGTGCTCGAGGCGATTCCGACGCTCGCCCAGGTCGCGATCCTGGCGCTCGGCGGCTGGCTCGCCCTTCAGGGCCAGCTGACGATCGGCACGTTCCTCGCCTTCACCTCGTACATCGCCGCGCTCATGGCACCCGCGAGGCAGCTCGCCGGAGTGCTGGCGATCGGCCAGCAGGCGCAGGTGGGCATCGAGCGCATCTTCCAGCTCCTCGACCGCGAGCCGACGATCACCGACCCCGAGGATCCGACAGACCTCACCCCCGTCACCGGCGACATCGCCTTCAGCGGTGTCACGTTCTCGTACCAGTCCGGGCGCCCCGCCCTCGACGACTTCTCGCTGCACCTCCGTGCCGGCGAACGCGTCGCGCTCGTCGGCCCGAGTGGCAGCGGCAAGTCGACGGTGGCGTCGCTCGTCGCTCGGTTCCATGATCCCGAGTCCGGCGCCGTGAGCGTCGACGGCTACGACGTCCGCACCGTCTCACTGGCGTCACTGCGATCGTCGATCGGCATGGTCTTCGAAGAGAGCTTCCTGTTTTCTGACACGATCCGGGCGAACATCGCCTACGGGAGGCCGGAGGCGAGCGACGCCGAGATCCGTCATGCGGCGGAGGTCGCTCACGCCGCAGGATTCATCGACGAGTTACCGCGCGGATTCGACACCGTCGTCGGCGAGCGCGGGCTGAGCCTCTCGGGCGGTCAGCGCCAGAGGATCGCGTTGGCGAGGGCGGTGGTGGCGGATCCTCGGATTCTGATTCTCGACGACGCAACCAGCGCGATCGACGCGACCACCGAGCAGTCAATCCACGACGCTCTGCGCGATGAGCTCACCGGGCGAACGGTGTTGCTGATCGCCCACCGCGAGTCGACGCTGCATCTGGCCGACCGGATCGTCGTGCTCGAGCACGGGCGGGTCGCGGCGGAGGGCACCCACGACGAGCTGCAGGAGTCGAGCGCGCTGTACCGAGCCTTGATCAGCGGGCTCGGGGATGACGACGACGAGATCGACGCGCTCGCTGGCGTTGCGGCCGGGGCCGGGGCAGGTGCTGCTGCTGCTGGCGCTACTGCTGCCGCAGGCGTCTCGGCCGCGAGCGTGCCCAAACCGGCGTCTCGCGCGGCGTCAGGCGCCGATTTGAACACGTTCGGCCAGGCCACACCGGAGCTGCTCGCCAAGGTGAAGGCCCTAGGCCCGGTCCGCGACGTGCCGACCCTCGACCTCGAACGCGAGACCCTCCAAGATCGATCGTTCTCGCTCGGCACGCTGCTGCGGGAATTCCGCAAGCCGCTGCTGCTGGCGCTCGTCTTCGTCATTCTCGACGCGATTGCTGGGCTGATCGGGCCGTACCTGGTCAAGACCGGGATCGACTCGGGGGTTCAGCAAGGATCCGAGACGGTGCTGTTCGTCGCAGCCGGCGCGTTCCTCGTCGTGACTCTCGCCGATCTCGCCAACGGGATGGCCCAGACGCTGGTCAGTGGTCGCGCCGCGCAGCGCATCATGCTCAGCCTGCGCGTGCGCATCTTCGCGCAGCTGCAGCGGCTGTCTCTCGACTTCTACGAACGCGAGATGGCCGGTCGCGTGATGACGCGGATGACGACCGACGTCGATCAGTTCGAAGGGCTCATTCAGAACGGACTGCTCTCCGCCCTGGTCTCGATCGTCACCTTCGTCGGCGTCGGCGTCGCGCTCGTGCTGATCGACGCCGAGCTCGGCCTCGTTACCCTCAGCGTCGTCGTTCCGCTGGCCGCCGCGACGGTGGTGTTCCGTTCGCGGTCGACGAAGCTCTACGACGTGGCCCGCGAGCGCATCGCCATCGTCAACGCCGACTTCCAGGAGAGCCTGTCGGGCATTCGTGAGTCGCAGGCGTTCGTGCACGAGGCCGCCACTGTCACGCGCTTCCATGCGCTCGGGCGGAGGTTCTTGGAGTCGAGGATGGCCGCGCAGCGCCTGGTCGCCCTCTATTTCCCCTTCGTGCAGTTCTTATCGGGCGTCGCTGACGTGATCGTGCTCGGTGTGGGGGCTGTGCTGATCGCCGACGGCCAATTGACCCCCGGCGACCTGATCGCGTTCCTGCTCTACATCACGATGTTCTTCTCGCCAATCCAGCAGCTGTCGCAGGTCTTCGACGCCTGGCAGCAGACGCGTGTGTCGGTCGCGCGCATCGGCGACCTGATGGCACTCGACACGCTGACCCCGGAGCGTGAGGCCGCCGTGACGCCGGGCCGCCTCACGGGAGCCCTCCGGCTGGACGGAGTGCGGTTCTCGTACCCGCAGGCGGCGGAGCGGGTGGTCGAGCGGCGGGGGCCCGCGGATCCTCGTTCTCTGATGGCGACCGGCCCGATCCGGGTCAAGCCGCCCGAGGCGATCCACGGCATCACGCTCGACATCGCAGCAGGTGAAACCGTCGCGCTGGTCGGCGAGACGGGCGCCGGCAAGTCGACGATCATGAAGCTGCTCGCTCGCTTCTACGACCCCGACGAGGGGGCCGTCACGATCGACGGGCACGATCTGCGCGATCTCGACCTGCACGCCTTCCGCACCCAGCTCGGCTACGTGCCGCAGGAGGCGTTCCTGTTCAGTGGAACGGTGCACGACAACATCGCGTTCGGCCGGGTCGACGCCACGCGCGACGAAGTGATCGCGGCGGCGACCGCGGTCGGAGCGGACGAGTTCGTGCGCGACCTTCCCGGCGGCTACGACCACCGCCTGACCGAGCGTGGACGATCATTGGCGGCGGGCCACAAGCAGCTGATCGCCCTGGCGCGGGCCGAGCTGGTTGACCCGGCGGTGCTGCTGCTCGACGAGGCGACATCGAACCTCGATCTGCTGACGGAGGCGCACGTGACGCGGGCCATGCAGCGGGTGGCGTCGGGGCGCACGACGATCGTGATCGCGCACCGGTTGCAGACGGCCCGGGCCGCGGATCGCATCGGGGTGCTGTCGGGCGGACGCCTAGCGGAGGTGGGTCCGCACGACGAGCTCATCGCCGCCGGCGGCCGGTACGCGGCGATGTGGCAGGCGTACGAGGCGGTGGAGGCGCGATAGGGGCGGGGCTCCGTGGGCGGGTTCGCGGCGCCGGGGGCACTTTTCAGGCGTGCAGGCCCGGCCGCAGGAGTGAGCAGGCCACTTTGCGGGTGGCGGGGCTAGATTCCTGATAGACGCGCAGGATCCGCCCCACGACGGCGCGAGCACGGCCGGGCGCTCGCGCGGGCCCTGGCGCCGCCCCACCACCGCGGCCGCTCGCCCGTCAGGACTACTGCAGGGCTCGCGCCGAGCGGCCGCGGCGCTGGGGCCCGCGGCGCCTAGGTTCCTGAGCGGCGCGCAGCCAGGGGCCGTGCAGTGCGGGGCGAGGGCCCGCGGGAGCGCCTCCGTTGGCTTTGGAGGCTGCGGTCCCCCTGCCCTTTCGTCAGGATCCGCCCACCGTCACCCGCCTCGATACGTACGCATAGGGAATGCTCCTGTGCCGGCGCGAGTTGCAGCGGTATGAAGCGAATCGGATTCCTGTCGTTCGGGCACTATCAGGACGTGCCCGGGTCGCGAGTGCGCACCGCGTCCGATGTGCTGACACAGACGATCGAGCTCGCCGTCGCCGCCGAAGAGATCGGCATCGACAACGCCTCCGTCCGCGTGCACCACTTCGCCCGCCAGCTCGCGGCGCCGTTCCCGTTGCTCGCCGCCATGGCCGCTCGCACCTCCCGCATCGAACTCGGCACCGGCGTGATCGACATGCGCTACGAGAACCCGCTGTACATGGCCGAAGAGGCGGCGACGACCGACCTCATTTCAGGAGGCCGTCTGCAGCTCGGGGTGAGCCGCGGATCACCCGAGACCTCTCTGGCCGGCTACGAATCGTTCGGCCACACGCCCGGTGACGCTCACACCGACGCCGATATGGCCCGCGAGCACCTCTCCGACTTTCTCGAGGCGATCGACGGCGCCGGAGTCGCACCGGCGAATCCGGCAATGACCGGATCGACGGGATACCTGCCGATCATGCCGCAGTCTCCCGGCTTGCGCGACCGCATCTGGTGGGGCTCGGGCACCCGTGCAACCGCCGAGTGGGCAGCCGCGCAGGGAGTGAACCTGCAGAGTTCGACGCTGCTCACCGAAGACACCGGAGTGCCCTTCGACAAACTCCAGGCCGAACAGATCGCCCTCTACCGGACGGCCTGGGCGGCAGCGGGCTGGCAACGCGAACCCTGCGTCTCGGTGTCCCGCAGCATCGTGCCCCTGATCGACGACGAGTCGCGCCACTACTTCGGGCTGCGCGCCCAGGTCGATGCACAGGATCAGGTCGGCCACCTCGACGCGACCACGCTCGCTCGCTTTGGGCGCTCCTACATCGGCGAGCCCGAGGATCTCGTGGCCTCGCTGGCTTCCGACGCCGCGGTCGCCGCCGCAGACACCGTGCTCGTGACTGTGCCCAACCAGTTGGGCGTGGACTTCAACGCGCGCCTTCTCGAAGGGGTGCGGGCCATCGGGCTCGAGCTCGGCTGGGGTGCGGAGGCTCGGGCGCTGGCCTGAGCGGCTGCAGGCGGTCGCAACTCAGGCATCTAGGCGCGCCCGGGGGTCAAGCCCAAGGATCCGCGCTCACGCCGCGCCCAAATACCTGAATCGCGCGCGCCTGCCCTGCCCGGCGTCCTGCCAGGCACGGCGCCGCGGGCGCTCACAACTCAGGCATGCAGGCGCGGCGGGACCCCGGACCCCAGGATCCGCGCCCACGCCGCGCTCACCTTCCTGATGTGCGCGCGACCGCCCGGCTTAGACGGAGACCGCCTGCATCGCTCCCGCAGTGAGCTCCACGGATGCCAGCCGGTCGGCGATCTGCGGCGACTGGTGCGCGATGATGAGCTCGTCGGCCTGAGCCTCCTCCGCGAAGTTGCGGAGGTAATCTCCGACCTCCGTGGGCGTTCCCACCGCGGCGTACTTCATCATGTTCGCGATCTGCCGACCGTTCGGCGTGGTCAAGAAGATGTCGATCTGCTCGTCGGTGTACTCCGGCGATGCGGCGCCGCGCGAGATCATTCCCCGCACGCGGGTGCGACGAGTCGAGTCGAACTGCGCCTGCGCCTCGTCGTGCGATTCGGCCGCGACGACGTTGACTCCGGCGATCACGTAGGGCTCGGCGAGCTGGGCCGACGGCGTGAATTCGCGGCGGTAGAACGCCACGGCCTCGTGCAGCGAGTCAGGTGCGAAGTGGGAGGCGTTTGCATAGGGCAGCCCGTAGGCGGCAGCCAGCTGCGCTCCGAAGAGCGAGGATCCGAGGATGTACAGCGGCACATTCGTCCCGGCGCCGGGGGTCGCTGAGACTCCGGCAATACGCGACTCGCCACTCAGGTACGCCTGCAGTTCAAGGACGTCCTGCGGAAAGGACTCCGCCGACATCGGGTCGCGCCGCATGGCACGCATGGTGGCCTGATCGCTGCCCGGCGCGCGACCGAGACCAAGGTCGATGCGGCCCGGGTAAAGCGACGCGAGGGTGCCGAACTGCTCGGCGATGCTCAACGGCGCGTGGTTCGGCAGCATGATGCCGCCCGAGCCGAGTCGGATCGTCGAGGTCTTTCCTGCAACGTGGCCGATCAGCACCGATGTCGCGCTGGAGGCGATCGTGGGCATGTTGTGGTGCTCGGCGTACCAGACGCGCTCGTAGCCGTTCGCTTCGGCGGCCTGCGCCAGAGCGACACTGTTGGCAAAGCTTTCCGCCACGGTTTCACCCGGGGCGATGGGAGCGAGGTCGAGGATGGACAGGCGAGGAGTCATGCGGGAGATAACGCGCGGGAGGGGCAGAACGTTCCCGCGGATCCTGAAGTCAGGTAATTGTCGGCATCGGCGCACGAGGGATCAGCCGATATCGTGGAGTCATGCCCGAGACCCTGACGATCCTCGACGACTACCAGGGGGTTGCTCTCGAGTCGGCCGACTGGAGCGCGGTCCGTGACCACTTCGACATCGACGTGGTGACGGAGCATCTCGAGGGTGACGAGCTCATCGAGCGCCTGCGATCCAGCGTGGTCGTGGTGGCAATGCGCGAGCGCACCGCCCTCTCGCGAGAGACCCTCGAGCAGCTGCCGCAGTTACGCCTACTGGTGACCACGGGCATGGCGAACGCCGCGATCGACGTCGAAGCGGCGAAGGCCCAGGGCATCGTGGTCTCCGGCACCGGTGGATCGGGGCGCGAGGTCGCCGAACTCACCATCGGCATGATGATCGCCCTGGCCCGCAACATCGTCGCCGAAGACGCCGCGCTGCACGCCGACGGATGGCAGCACACCATCGGCACGCGACTCGAGGGCAAGACACTCGGGCTCCTCGGCTTCGGCAAACAGGCCCGATGGGTGGCCGAACTCGCCACCGCCTTCCGCATGACGATCATCGCCTGGAGCCCGACCCTCACCGACGAGCGCGCCGCCGAGGGCGGTGCATCCGCCGTCACCTTCGAGAAGCTGTTCACCGATTCCGACTTCCTCTCGGTGCACGTTCCCCTCACCGACGAGACCCGAGGCCTCGTCTCGGCCGACCAGCTCGCCGAGATGAAAGAGACCGCGTTCCTGATCAACACGTCGCGCGGGCCGATCGTCGACGCCGAGGCCCTCATGATGGCGCTCATGGTCGATACGCTCCAAGGCGCCGCGCTCGACGTGTTCGACGTCGAGCCGCTCCCCCTCAAAGACCCGCTCCGCAAGCTGTCGAACGTCTTGCTGCTGCCTCACATCGGCTATGTCACCCGCGAGGTGTACGAGGTGTTCTACTCGGAGGCCGTCGACGACGTACTGGCGTTCGTGGCGGGTTCGCCGATCAGGACTCTGTCGTAGCAAAGGCTCCCTCATGCCGACCTACGTTTTCGATCCGGCCGCCCAGCCGTCCGTTCGGATTTCAGGATCCGACGACCTCCTGCCAGTCCGTCACATCCTCTGCGTCGGTCGCAACTATGCCGACCACGCCCGTGAGATGGGGAGCGACCCAACACGCGAACCTCCCTTCTTCTTCGCCAAGCCCGGGCATGCCGCGGTTGCCGCCGACGGAGTGGTCCCCTACCCGACGCAGACTGACCGACTCGAATTCGAGGTGGAGCTGGTGGTCGCGCTCAAATGTGGCGGAAGCGATATCCGATCGGTCGATGCGCTCGACCACGTCTTCGGGTACGCCGTCGGAGTGGATCTCACGCGCCGCGATCTGCAGCAGCAGGCGAAAGACGCCCGCCGGCCGTGGGATGTCGCGAAAGGCTTCGACGCATCGGCGCCGATGTCGGAGATCGTCCCGGCGAGCCGTGTCGACGGCGCTGTGCCGAGTGCCGGGCGCATCTGGCTCGCTGTGAACGGGCACACCGCTCAGGAGGGCGATCTGGCCGACATGATCTGGCCGGTCGCCCACGTGATCGCGGCGGCCTCGCGGGCGTGGGAGTTGGCACCGGGCGACCTGATCTTCACCGGAACGCCGGCCGGGGTCGGGCCGCTCGTTCCGGGCGACGTCGTGACGGGCGGCGTGGACGGCGTCGCGGAGTTCGCCTTCACGGTGGGCCCGAGGCCGGGGGCGCAGTTGGGGCCACGGCCGGGGGCGCAGTTCTCAGGAGGCTGAGCGCGGAGGTGCGGGCGCGGCCCTCGCCCGCGGTGGATGCGCGACTGGGTTCCTGATGCGTGCGCGGGGGTGAGCGCGGACGCGAGCCGCACTCGTTGCGGCCCCGTGGGATCCTGCGTTCACGGATCAGGAAACGAGGCGCAAGGGTGCGACCCCGCCCTGCACAGACGGCGCAAGCTCGCCTGATCGCCTGAGAAGTGCGCGCCTCACACCCGCGGCGACAGCACGCAGAACTCGTTGCCCTCCGGGTCTTCCAGCACGACCCAGGTCACGTCGTCGCCCTGCCCGACGTCGGCCAGGCGGGCGCCCCGGGCCACGAGCGCTGCGACCTCCGCCTCCTGAGAGTCGTCGATACCCGGCGCGAGGTCGATGTGCAGGCGATTCTTGATGGTCTTGCCATCAGGAACAGGCACGAACGTCATCTCCGGCCAGCGCTCGATCGGCGGAGTCTCGCGCGTGTGCTCAGCGAAAAAGGGCGGCGCGATACCCGCCTCGTCTTCTTCGTCGTAGACGACCGGCCAGCCGAGCGTCTCGCCCCACCAGGCCGCCTGCGCTCTCGGGTCGCGGCAGTCCACGACGACGCTTTCCCACCGCACTGTCATGCGGCTTGTCTACTCGCCTTCGCGCGTGCCCGCTACCCGTGCCACTCCCCGTGCCGCGATGGCCGTGTGGCTAAGACGGCGCAGCGATGACAGCGTCGCTCTAGCCGTGCCGAATTGTCGTTGTGACGTCGACGAGCGTTGGAGTGGCCGGTGACGAGGCGAACCCGAACCGCACGGCCGGGGTGAGGGGTGCGAGCGTGCCCAAGTCGTTGCCCCCGAACGACCCCGAGAGCGCCGTGATGTGGCGCGCAAGGGTGACCCCGTAGAACTCACGCCTTCCACTTCCGGCAGTGCCTGCTGTCGCCGATCCGGGCACGAGGATCCGGGCCACCGGGTCGATCAACCGAAGCCACCCGGGCCGTGTCGCGATCTGCCTCGGCACGGCGCGAAGCAGCATTCCGAGGCCTGAGATCTGCCCCACGCCGAGCGTCAGCGCCAGCTCTCCCTCGGCGTCGACGCGCAGGCCGCCGTCGATCTTCGCCCAGGTGACCGTCTGCACGCGGACCTCGTCGAACGTGTAGGTCGCGCTCACGTAGTCCGCGACTTCCTGAGAAGGGGCCAGCAGGATCCTGCGCCCCGCCTTGGTCTCGATCATCACGTCGACGAAACGCCCGAGTGGCGAGCTCTGCCACATGCCGACGACGATGCGCGTGCCGGAGGTCGTCCCCACGCCGGCGATGCGTCCGACGAAATGGTCGTCGGGGCGGGTGCGAGTCATGGGCGGAGCCTACGCGCGGGTGGCGTGGTCGCGATTCAGGATTCCAGGCTCGCACCCCCAATAGATCCGCGCGCTGGAGCCCGTCGCGCGACTCGCTTCCTGACGAACGCGCCCCCGTCACCTCTGCCTGCACTGGTCCGCATGTGGCTTTTTCTGCGATCATCTTGCTTTGTCTGCGAAACGGGCCTATGGTCTGTCGAAAGCACAGACAAAACCAGGCGACGAGGAGGTCACCCCATGTATGCAGTCGAACGCCACGACTCGATCGCCGAGCTCCTCCGCGTCGAGGGCCGCGTCGTCGCCTCTGATCTGGCCGAGCGCTTCGCCGTCACGACCGAGACGATCCGCCGCGATCTCGACAGCCTCGAGCAGGCCGGAGCCCTCCAGCGGGTGCACGGTGGAGCCGTCGCCGCGGGTCACACCAGCGTCACCGAGCTGAGCCTGGCCGAGCGTGAAGACCAGCAGACGCCCGCCAAGTCGACGATCGCGCGTCTCGCCGCACACCTCGTGCCCCCGACCTTCGTCGGTTCCATCGCCCTCGACGCCGGCACGACCACCGCTGCCGTCGCCGCCGAGCTCACCGGCTGGACACCCGCCACTCCGGGCGTTCTCCTCACCGTCATCACGAACGCCGTGCCGATCGCCGCACTGCTCCAGCACAGCGAGCACATCGACCTTCGTCTGCTCGGTGGTCGCGTCCGCGGCCTTACGAGCGCCGCCGTCGGCAGCGCCACGGTCGAACAGCTGACCGCCCTCCGACCCGACATCGCGTTCGTCGGCGCCAACGGCATCAGCGCCGGATTCGGCCTCTCCACCCCCGACGAGTTGGAGGGGGCTGTCAAGACGGCGTACATCCGGGCCGCGCGCCGCGCCGTCGCCGTCGTCGACTCGACCAAGCACGGCGTCGAGGCGCTCAGCCGCTTCGCCCGGCTCGATGAGCTCGACACCGTCATCACCGACCTGGAGCCCGCAGCCGACCTGGCCGGAGCCCTTCGCGACGCCAACGTGGAGGTGCTCGTCGCATGATCCTCACGCTCACACCCAATCCCTCGCTCGACCGCACGATCGAGCTGTCTGCGCCTCTCGTGCACGGTGCGGTGCAGCGATCGCTCCGCACGACCGACGAGCCCGGTGGCAAGGGGGTCAACGTCTCGCGCGGCCTAGCCGCATCGGGCGCCGACACCGTCGCGATCCTGCCCGGAGCCCTCGACGACCCCATGCTGGTCGCACTCCGAGCCCGTGGCGTTCCGACGGTGAACCTGCCGATCGACGGCCACGTTCGCCAGAACATCACGATCACCGACCCCGATGGCACGACCACCAAGATCAACGAACCCGGTCCCGACCTCTCGACCCAGGCCGTTGCCCTCGTCGACCTGGTCGTCGAGCACGCCGCATCCACCGAATGGTTGGTTATCGCCGGTTCACTCCCTCCCGGATTGCCCGACGACTTCCTCGCGGGGGTCGTCCACTCGGTGCGACTCGCATTCGGTGCCGACGCACCTCGCATCGCTGTCGACTCCTCAGGAACCCCGTTCCGGGCCCTCATCGAGTCCGGCGTCGGGGTCGACCTCGTCAAGCCCAACGCCGAAGAGCTCGCCGAGATCGTCGGAGGAGACCCGGCCGTCTACGAGACCGACCGCGATGCGGCCGTCGCGGGTGCCCGGATCCTTCTCTCCCGCGGAGTCGGCGCTGTTCTGCTCACTCTCGGAAGCGCGGGTGCCGTGCTCGTCGACGGCACCGGCGCCTGGTTCGCCGCAGCCCCGACCATCGTGGCCCTGTCGACCGTCGGAGCGGGCGACTCGTCTCTCGCGGGCTACCTGCTCGCCGAGACGGCGGGGGCCTCCCCCGCGGCCCGACTCGCACAGGCCGTCGCCTCGGGCGCCGCCGCGGCCTCCCTGCCGGGAAGCCTCGTGCCGACTCTCGGGCAGACCTTCCCCGACGTGATCGACGTCGTGTCTCTCTCGCAGGCGTCCGCAACTCGCGCCTGATCCTCCTCCCCTAGCCGTTTCATCTCACCTCAACGCACCACAGCAGCAGCCGCAGCAAAGGAGCTCCAGCCCATGTCCACCCTCATCAACACGAAGCTCGTCGGTCTCGACGAGAATCTCGGCGAGACCTCGTCCGACGTGATCCGCGCCCTCGCGGCGCGTGTCGCCGCCGACGGTCGCGCCGGATCGGCCGAGTCACTCGCCGACGACGCCATCAAGCGCGAGGCCTCCGTCGGCACCGGAGTGCCCGGCGGTATCGCCATTCCGCACGCCCGCTCGTCGTCGGTCTCTGAGCCGACACTCGCGATGTCGCGCCTGGCTCGCAAGGTGCCGTTCGGCGCTCCGGACGGCGACGCCGACATCGTCTTCATGATCGCCGTGCCCGAAGGCGCCGACGCCGACCACATGACCGTGCTCTCGACGCTCGCCCGAGCGCTCATCCGCGACGACTTCACGGCTGCCCTGCGCGCTGCGGCCACACCCGCCGACGTGGTCGCCCTCGTCGATGCGGAGGTCGGCGGCGAGGTCGACGCCGCTCGCGGAGTCACCGGCACTACCGCTCCCGCCGCCGGCTCCGCGGGTCAGAATTCAGGATCCGACTCGGGTCACCGCGTGAAATTGGTCGGCGTCACCGCCTGCCCCACCGGAATCGCCCACACGTACATGGCCGCCGACGCACTCGTCGCGGCAGCAAAGCGACTCGGCGCCGACCTCCAGATCGAGACGCAGGGTTCCGGACGGGTGACCCCGTTGGATCCTGCGGTCATCGAGGCCGCCGACGCCGTCATCTTCGCCGTCGACGTGGACGTCCGCGACCGTGGCCGCTTCGCCGGCAAGCCGCTCGTGCAGGGCCCCGTCAAGCGCGGAGTCGACGAGCCGACCGCCATGGTCGAGGAGGCCATCGCAGCCTCGACCGACCCGCGTGCCGCTCGTGTGACAGGAAGTGTCGCCTCGGGCCCCGCCATGGCGCAGGGCCGTCGCGGCTTCGGCTCGTCGCTCAAGACGTGGCTGCTCACCGGCGTCTCGTACATGATCCCGTTCGTCGCCGGCGGAGGTCTGCTGATCGCCCTCGGCTTCTTGCTCTCGGGCTTCGGCATCGCGCTCACCGCCGACGGCCACACCGTGAACAACGCGGTCTACGCACTGCAGAACTACTCACTCGCGAACCTGCCGCCTGAGGGCCTCGGGTATTACCTCGGTGCCGCCGCATTCCAGATCGGTGGCGCCTCGATGGGCTTCCTGGTCGCAGCTCTCGCCGGCTACATCGCCTACGCGATCGCCGACCGCCCGGGTATCGCGCCCGGTTTCGTCGCCGGTGCGATCGCCGTGTTCATGAACGCCGGGTTCCTCGGTGGGCTCGTCGGAGGTCTGCTCGCCGGTGCTGCCGCGTACTACATCGGCAAGCTCAACGTGCCCCGCTTCGTCCGCGGCCTGATGCCCGTCGTGATCATCCCGCTCTTCGCGTCCATCTTCGCCTCCGGCCTGATGCTTCTGTTCTTGGGCGGGCCGATCGCCTCCCTGATGAAGGCTCTGACCGACTTCCTCAACGGCCTCTCCGGCTCCGGCGCGATCCTGCTCGGCGTCATCCTCGGCCTCATGATGTGCTTCGACCTCGGTGGCCCCGTCAACAAGGTGGCCTACGCGTTCGCGGTCGCCGGCCTCTCGGCCGGCTCGGTCGACAACCCCGCCCCGTGGATGATCATGGCCGCCGTGATGGGTGCCGGAATGGTGCCCCCGCTCGCGATGGCGCTCGCCTCGACCGTGCTCTACCGCAAGGGCTTCTCGCAGGTCGAGCGCACCAACGGCGGCGCGGCATGGCTACTCGGCGCCTCCTTCATCTCGGAGGGTGCAATTCCGTTCGCCGCGGCCGACCCGCTGCGCGTCATCCCCGCCAGCATGGTCGGTGGTGCCGTGACCGGTGCCATCTCGATGGCGGCCGGGGTCACATCTCAGGCGCCGCACGGTGGCATCTTCGTGTTCTTCGCGATCGGCAACCTGCTCATGTGGATCGTGGCGATCCTCTCCGGCACCGTCGTAACCGCGGTCGTGCTCGTCGCGCTCAAGCGCTTCGTGCGCCGCCGCCCCGTGGGTGCGGACGAGAAAGAGGCTGCCTCCGCCGCTGCGGTCGTGGACCAGCGCGAACCCGTGGCCGTGTAGCTGGGCTGCTTGCTGCTTGCTGCTCCTGGGCGCCATCCTGCTTCGTGCGGGGTGGCGCCCTTGTGCGTGCGGCGGGGTGTCTCTCGCGCGCAACTCAGGCGTCCAGGCGCGACGCGGCGCCACATCGCTGCAAACTCGCTTGCCCGCGCCCAGAATCCTGAAACGCGCACCCACACACGCCACCACCCCCACACGCACCCGCCTCGCAAACGAGCGCTCCGCTCGGCCCTCCCCTGCGCGCAACTCAGGCATCCAGGCGCGACGCGGCGCTTCAGCCCCGCACGCGCGACCCACCCGCGCCCACACTCCTGAAACGCGCGCCGTCACCCCTGCACGTTCCGCCCACGCGAGCGAGCGCTTCGCGCGGTCATTCCACGCGCGCAACTCAGGCAACCAGGCGCCACCCTGCGGCACACCCTTGCAAACGCGCCCGTGCGCGCCCAGAATCCTGAAACGCGCACCCGCAGCGCCGCGCGCCCAACCCTCACGAGCGAGCGCTCCGCGCGGCCTTCCCCTGCGCGCAACTCAGGCAACCAGGCGCGACGCGGCACTCCAGCCCCGCACGCGCGGCCCACCCGCGCTCACACTCCTGAAACGCGCGCCGTCAGCGCCGCGCGCCCAACCCGCGCACCACAGCCACCGCCGCCTCCACCGCAGCGGCCACCTCGGTCAGCGCCGCGGCCGTCACCTCGCCGCCCCAGGTGAATCGCACCGACGTCTGCGCCACGTCCGCCGGCACGCCCAGCGCCGTCAGCACGTGTGACGGCTCGTCGCTCCCGGCCGCGCACGCGGAGCCGCTCGACGACACGACGCCCCGGCGCTCCAGTTCGAGCAGCACCGATTCGCCACTCGTGCCCGGGAATACGAACGAGGCGTTTGCCGGCAGGCGCGAAGCACCTGCCGGGCCGGTGAGCCGAGCGTCGGGAACGCGCGCCAGGACGTCGGTGATGAAGGCGTCGCGGGCAGTGCGCGCCGAGTCCACTCGCGCGACACGCTCGGATTCGGCGAGTTGAGCGGCCACGGCCAGCGCCACGGATCCTGCGACGTTCTCTGTTCCTGAACGGCGACCGCGCTCCTGTCCGCCGCCGTGCAGAACCGGTTCGATCGGCAAACGGCCGGCCACGAAGAGGGCGCCGACCCCTTTAGGGGCGCCGAGCTTGTGGCCCGAGATCGTCAGAGCCTGAACACCGAGGTGGTCGACTCGCGTGTCGAGCCATCCTGCGGACTGAACGGCATCGGTGTGGAACGGAATGCCCGCAGCCCTGGTGATGGCACTCAGCGCCGGGATGTCTTGGACGGTGCCGATCTCGTTGTTGGCGTGGGCGATCGAGACGAGCGTCGTGTCAGTTCTCAGGACGGATCGGAGGGCGTCGGGCGTGACAATTCCGGTCGGAGTTAGCGGCACGAACGAGACCTCGAAATCGAGGAATCGGGCGAGAAACGACACCGACTCGAGCACCCCTTCGTGCTCGATCTCAGTGGTCACCAGGTGGCGGCCGCGCGGGTTGCCGAGGGCTATGCCCTTGATGGCCAGGTTGTCGGCCTCTGTTCCCCCCGCCGTGAAGACGACCTCGCCCGGGCGGCATCCGAGCCAGGATGCGACGGCGGAGCGCGCACCCTCAAGTGCACGCGCGGCCGACTCACCGACGGTGTGCCGACTCGACGGGTTGCCGAAATCACCCGTGAGATACGGCCACATCGCCTCCAGCGCCTCGCGACGAACGGGCGACGTGGCTGCGGTGTCGAGATAGAGCACGGTCAGCGACCGATCACAGGACGGCGAATCCGGCGGGTGCTCGGCCCGACGAACCCGCGCGGGAGTCGATCGAGATGTCGAGACCGAGGTCGAGCGCCCGGACACTGTGCGTAAGAGCGCCCACCGAGATGAGATCGACCCCGGATCGGGCGATGGCGGCGACCGTATCGAGATTGACGCCTCCGCTCGCCTCCACGAGAGCTCGTCCGGCGACGGCGCCAACCCCGGCGACGAGGTCGGCGGGCGAGAAGTTGTCGAGCATGATCGTGTCGACTCCGGCGGCCAGAACGTCTTCGATCTGGTCGAGGCGATCGACCTCGACCTCCACGTGAGTCGTATGCGACAGCTTCGCCTTCATGGTCAGAAGAGCCTCGGTCACCGTCAATCCGGAGGCCAGGAGCACGGCCAGGTGATTGTCTTTCACGAGCACCGCGTCCGAGAGCGAAAAGCGATGGTTTCGTCCGCCACCCGCCACGACCGCGTCACGTTCGAGCGCGCGGAGCCCCGGAGTCGTCTTGCGCGTGTCGACGATCTGGGCTGACGTGCCCGCGGTGAGAGCCACGTACTCGGAGGTCAGCGTCGCGATGCCCGACAGCCTCTGCAGCAGGTTGAGCGCGACGCGTTCGGCTCTCAGGATGGATCGTGCCGATCCACGCACGACAGCCACCGTGTCTCCGGCCTCGAACCGACCGCCGTCGGCAGCACGGGTCTCGACCTCGATCAACGGATCGACCTGCCGCGCGGTCTCTCTCAGCACTCGGACCCCGCTCAGCACTCCGGCCTCGCGGGCCACGACGGAGGCGGTCGCGGTGGCATCGACGGGGATGAGCGCCTCGCTCGTCACGTCGCCCCAGGGGGCGTCCTCCCGAAGGGCCAGTCGGACGACCTGCTCGATCGCGTCATTGGTGAGCATGCTGCGGTACCTCTCGTGCCCACGACAGCGGGTGGGCGAACTCGGTGGATGGATGCGGAAAGTCGATCCTGAAATGTGCCCCGCGCGACTCCTCGCGAGCAAGCGCCCCGGCGACGACCAGACGAGCGACATCGAGCAGGTTGGCGGTCTCCAGGTCGAAGCGGTCGGTGCGGTCCGTGCGGTCCGTGCGGTCCGTGCGGTCGGTGCGGTCGGTGCGGTCCGTGCGGTCGGAGCGGTCGTTGCGATCGACGCTGTCTCCGCCGCCGACGCGGTCCCGTGGCACCTCGACGGTCGCCTCGGCCAGCCACTCCTCGGCCTCGAGGAGCCCCTGTTCCGACCGGGTCACTCCGACGTGCTCCCACATGACCCGCTGCAGATCAGAACGCAGGATCCCACGGCTCGCCCCGGTCGCCCCGTCTCGCGCGACGGGCTCGGGGCGAGCGCCTTCGAGAGCGCTCGCGTCGCCGAGATCGTCGCCACCGATCGCCTCGATCGCCCGCCACCCGAATACGGCGGCTTCGAGCAATGAGTTCGAGGCCAGACGGTTCGCTCCGTGGACGCCGGTCGACGCGACTTCGCCAACTGCGTAGAGACCCGGAAGGGACGTGCGGCCGTCGATATCGGTGGTCACTCCGCCCATGAAGTAGTGGGCCGCGGGTGTGACCGGGATCGGGTCGACAGACCAGTCGAGCCCGGCCGCGCGAGTAGCGGCGGTGATCGTCGGGAACCGGCGCTCCAGCGTGGTTCGGCCGAGGGCGGTGGCGTCGAGATGCACGGGCAGCCCCGCCTGCGCCGCCATCTGTGCGGCTATCCCGCGCGCGACGATGTCGCGTGGTGCGAGTTCGGCGCGAGGGTCGACCCCGGCCATGAATCGGCGTCCGCCTGCGTCCAGCAGAACGGCCCCCTCACCGCGGACCGCTTCAGAAATCAGGAAGCTACCGGGCACCGCCAGTGCCGTGGGGTGGAACTGGTAGAACTCGAGGTCGTCGACCCGGGCACCGGCACGCCAGGCCGCGGCGAGGCCGTCTCCGGTGGCTCCGCCCGGATTGGTAGTGAATTCGTAGAGCTGACCGGCACCTCCGGTCGCGAGCACCACGGCGTCGCCTCGGATCCTGAGCTCTGAACCGGCGACCAGCAGGTCGACGCCGACGACGCGCGTGCCAGCGGCACTGCAAGCTCCGGCCGGCTGCACCCGCGCAATCACCAGGTCGAGAACGAACGCATTCTCGATCACGCGGACGGTGGTGTGGCCGAGGCGCTCGATGAGGGCAAGAACGATGGCCTTACCGGTCGCGTCTCCGCCGGCGTGCAGCACCCGCGGCCGACTGTGGGCTGCTTCGAGCCCGCGAGACCAGTCCGCCCCGTCTCGATCGAAGTCGACTCCCCAGCGGACGAGGTCGTCGATGCGAACCGCCCCGTCGGCGCAGAGCACTTCGACCGCCCGGCGGATCGAGAGCCCCGCGCCCGCTGCGAGCGTGTCGGTCACGTGCAGGGCGACCGAGTCGTCGTCGAAGACAGCGGCGGCGATACCCCCCTGCGCCCAGCGCGAGTTGCTCTCGTCGAGAGCCCCTTTCGTGACGAGCGTGACGCTGTGCCCGAGCGACTCGGCGCGGAGGGCCGCGGTGAGACCGGCGAGACCGGATCCTACGACCACGACCTCGCGTTGTTCCTGATTCATGAGCGCCATGTCAGACCGAGACCGTGTGATTCGGCTTGGCCTGGAGCATCCGCTCGAGTGCGACCCGGGCCGGTTCGGCGACGTCGGTCGGCACCGTAATGCGGTTCAGCACCTCGGCGGGGCGGTCGGCCGTGCCGATGAGTGCCTCGAGGGCCCACGCGATGTAGCCGGGGTGGATGCGGTACATCGTCGAGCAGGGGCAAACGACGGAGTCGAGGCAGAAGATCGTGTGCTGCGGATACTCCTGCGCGAGTCTCTGCACGAGGTTGATCTCGGTGCCGATGGCGAACGTCGATCCGGTGGGCGCCGCGGCGATCGCCTTGACGATGAAGTCGGTCGATCCGTAGGAGTCGGCCGCGTCGACGACGGGCATCGGGCATTCGGGGTGGACGATCACCTGGATACCGGGGTGCTCAGCGCGCGCCGCCTCGATCTGAGCAACGGTGAAGCGCTTGTGCACCGAGCAGAAGCCGTTCCAGAGAATCACCTTGGCGTCGTCGAGCTGCTCGGCTGTCGAGCCGCCGAGGGGGCGACGCGGGTTCCACATCGGCATCTCCTCGAGCGGCACGCCCATGGCCTTCGCGGTGTTGCGCCCGAGGTGCTGGTCGGGAAAGAAGAGCACGCGCTGACCTCGCGCGAAGGCCCATTCGAGCACTGTCTCGGCGTTCGACGAGGTGCAGACGATGCCGCCGTGGCGACCGCAAAATCCCTTGAGGTCGGCGGCCGAGTTCATGTAGGTGACGGGGATCACCGGCACTTTGCCCTCGCCGTCGAGTGCGGTGAGGTCGCCGTAGACGCCTTCGAGCTGCTCCCACGCAGCCTCCACACTGTCGATATCGGCCATGTCGGCCATCGAGCATCCGGCTGCGAGGTTGGGCAAAATTACGGCCTGTGACGGCGTCGACAGGAGGTCGGCCGTCTCGGCCATGAAGTGCACCCCGCAGAACACGATCGCCTCAGCCTCGGGCGACGCCTTCGCCTTGACCGCGAGCTGGAACGAGTCGCCCACGTAGTCGGCGTACTGCACGACTTCGTCGCGCTGGTAGAAGTGCCCGAGTACCAGGACGCGGTCGCCGAGGATCGCTTTCGCGGCAAGGATCCGGCGGTGCAGTTCGTCAGCTGATGCCTCGCGGTATTCCGCGGGGATCTCCCCCTGAAGGGGCGACCGGGCAGGAATCGGGTCGAACATCGACGAGCCCGGACCGTACGACGGTACGCCGGTGTCGAATGCCCAGGGCGCCTCGCGCAGGTCGGTGGCGCACACCTTCCCTGGGCTCTCGCCGTTCGTGATGCGACGGATGGTGGTGTCGACGCTGGTCATGCGGTTCGGCTTTCTCGAGTGCTCAGAGGGTTGTCGCCGCTCGGAGCGGACGCGTGGTTGTAGCGATAGAGACGCGGCGGCCGGTGTTTCGTGCCGGTCAAGAACTCGCCCGTCGGAACGACCGCATCGCTCGCCTCGATCATCCGGCGGAAGTTGGCGGGGTCGAGTTCGCGCCCGAGCACGGCCTCGTGCACCTCGCGCAGCTGGGCGAGCGTGAACGTGTCGCCGATGAATGCCCCCGCGATACGGCTGTACTCCATCTTGGTGCGGAGCCGCCAGAGGGCGTAGTCGACGATGGTGCCGTGATCGAAGGCCAGGGACGGCAGGTCGTCGGCGTCGAACCAGCAGACGTTCGGGTCGCCCTGGACGAGTGGCACGGGGTCGGCCGTGCCGGATCCTGAGCTCTGATCATCGGCCTGCCGGGCCACGAGCGCCCAATAGACGATCGACACGACGCGCTCGGCGAGTGAACGGCCTCGTGCCCCGAATGCGTACAACTGCTCCAGATAGGTCGGCGAAAGCGCGGTGGTGTCGAGCAAGTGTCGTCGGGCGGCGTCGGAAAGGTCTTCGTCGGCACCGAGCGGCCCTCCCGGCAGCGCCCACAGGCCTCGGTACGGCTCACGAATGCGGCGGACAAGAGGAATGTGAAGCGCCATGCGCCCGGTCGATTCGGAGGGCAGGAGGGAGAAGATCACCGTCGAGACGGCGAGCGCGGGCGACGCGCCTGCGACGTCGTGCGGTGCTGGTTCGCTCATCAGGATGCCTCGTCGGTCGGTGCGCAGGGTTAAGGTCGAGTTGACTCTAACCCTTAAGGTCAGTTTGACCTAGTGCCGACCAAGGATCCGGCCTGCGCCGCTCGGCACCCCTCGCTCTCCCTGCCGCTACCCTCGGCTCATGTCGACGCTGCTCACCGCCACCCGCAGGCTCCTCGTTCTGCGCAAGCGCACGACGACCGACGCCGTCACGCTCCGCCACGCGATCGAATCGCGCGGCGATGCTGCCGAGCCGACACCGCTGGTGAAACGCGTGGCGCACGTCACCGAGCGCACTGTCGACGGGCGGCGGGTCATCCGGCTGACTCCCCGGCGCTCGCCCAGCGGCACACACCTGATCTACACGCACGGCGGCCGCTACGTGTTCCCGATCGGCGCGGCCCAGTGGGGAATCCTGGCGCGGCTCGTTGCGCGGAGCGGCGCCAGCATCGACGTTCCCCTCTACGGTCTGGCGCCTGAGTACACCGTGTCGGACGCCCTGCCCTTTCTCGAGGAAGTCTTCGATCAGGCGACGGCCGAGTTCGGCACGGCCGTCCACCTCGGGGGCGATTCGGCGGGCGGCGGGCTCGCTCTGGCGCAGGCGCAGCAGTACCGAGACCGAGGCGGCATCCAGCCCGCGAGCATCCTGCTGATCTCCCCCTGGGTCGAGGCCACCATGACGAATCCCAGAGTCGATGCCCTCGCGCCTCTCGACCATATGCTGGCTCCGCGCGGGCTCGCCGAGGCCGGCCGGATGTGGGCTGGCGAGCTGGCGCCGACCGATCCACTCGTCAGTCCGCTTCTCGGCGACCTGGCCTCGCTGCCGCCGGTTCACATTCAGCAGGGCAATCACGACGTTCTGTTCGCCGACGCGGAGGAACTCGCGCGGAGAATCGCTCGCGCGGGTGGGCTCGTCGACCTGCACGTCGTCCACGGCGGCTTCCACGACTTTCCGGGTGCCCCCTGGGTTCCTGAGGCGCGAACGGCTCTCGACGAGATGGCCTCGGTCCTCCGCGAGCCTCGTTAAGATCGCAGAATGCGCCGTCTCGCCGTGCTCGGGTCACCCATCGAGCATTCCCTCTCCCCCCTTCTGCAGTCGACCGCGTTCGCGCGCCTCGGCCTCGACATGGACTACGGTCGCGCCGAGGTCGCCTCGGGCGAGCTCGAGGCGTTCGTGGGCGGGCTCGACGACAGCTGGCTCGGCCTCAGCCTCACCATGCCCCTGAAGCGTGAGGTCATCCCCCTTTTGAACGACGCTTCCCCGCTGGTTCAGGCCCTTGGCGTGGCGAACACTGTCATCCTGAAACACGATCAGGGCCGCGCGACTCTCGCTGGCTTCAATACCGATGTCGACGGCATCACACGCGCTGTCGGCCGAGCCACGTCGGCGCGGCACGAATCGTGCACGATCCTCGGCGGAGGGGCCACCGCCCTTTCGGCACTGGCCGCCGCAGCCGAACTCGGGGCCAGTCGCATCACCCTCCTCCTTCGCGACACGTCGAGGGCCGACGACGCGCGCGACCTCGCCGAGAGACTCGACCTCGATCTGACCGTCGAGCCACTCACCCCCGACGACGCCGTCCGCACCCTCGACTTCGTCATCAGCACGCTCCCCGGTGGTGTCGACATACCCCGGATCGCGCCGGCCTCCGCAGAATCCGTTCTGCTCGACGTGGCCTACGACCCGTGGCCGAGCCCACTCGCCACCTCCTGGCAAGTCGCCGGAGCGGTCGCGGTCAGCGGCCTCGACATGCTCGTCGAACAGGCGATCGGCCAGGTACGCCTCTTCGCAGGGCTCCGGCAAGACTCCCCCCTCCCGAGCGAAGACGACATTAGGGCGGCCATGCGTGTCTCCGTCGGGCTCCCCGCGGAGGCCTCCGCATGAGCGACCATATTCGCCCCGCCCACATCGGCACTGTCGTGCTCGGACCGGGAATGCCGGCGGTGATCGTGCCCCTCCTCGGCTCGACCCGCGAAGCCTTGATCGATGAGATCGCCGCACTCGACTACGACGACCTCGACCTCGTCGAACTCCGCATCGACCACTTCGAGGCTGTCGACGACCTCGACGAGGTACAACGAGCGATCGAGACCGTGCGCGACGAGCTCCGGCACGGTGTGCCCATCCTCTTCACCTTCCGCTCGAAGCCGGAGGGCGGGCACCGCGACATCGACGCGGGCTCGTACGAGGCCCTCCTGTCTCTCGCGTCCGGGCTGGTGGAAGCCGTCGACGTCGAGATGTTCACCGAACTCGGCTCGCTCGAGCGCATCGTGAACGGCGCCCACGCGGCCGGCGCCTCCGTCGTGATGTCGTCGCACGAGTTCGAGCGCACCCCGACGATCGAGCAGATTCTCGCCCGGCTGTCACTCCAGCAGGATCTCGGCGCCGACGTCGTGAAGATCGCGGTGATGCCGAAGACGCCGAGCGACGTGCTGACGCTGATGCAGGCGACCACCGAGTTCACGACGACGAAGGCCGTCCGACCCGCGATCACCATGGCGATGGGGCCACTCGGCGTCGTGAGCCGTCTTGCCGGCGAGGTGTTCGGATCCTCGGCGACGTTCGGCTCGGTGAGCGCCGCGAGCGCGCCGGGGCAGCTTTCCGCGCGCGACGTGCGGCGTGCGCTCGTGGCGGTGCACGCGGCTCAGGGGTAGTGCGCGCGACGGGCGCTGGCGGGCGCTGGCGGGCGCTGGTTGTCGCAGAGCTTGTGACCCGCGAGCGTCGTTCAGGAGATCTGGCCTGTCTCCCCGTCGGATCCTTGTGTTCTGGTGTGACCGGCGCCTCATCTCCTGATTCGCGACCGGCTCCCTTGCGCCAGCCATCTTCGCGTGCAACTATCTACGCATGCTCGAAGATACGCAGGTTGCCCCCGTCGACCCGGTCGACACCGATGAGACCTATGTCGAACTCGCCGTCGAGGTCTTCTCCATGCTCGCCGACGCGACACGTGTGCGACTCGTTCTGGCCCTGGGCGGAGGCGAGCAGTCGGTGAACAGTCTCGCCGAACGCGTCTCCAAATCACCGACCGCGGTTTCGCAGCATCTCGCCAAGCTGCGGATGGCTCGGATGGTGTCCACCCGTCAGGACGGCAACAGGGTCTTCTACCGCCTCGCCAACGACCACGCCTCGAAGCTGGTGCAGGATGCCATCCATCAGGCAGAGCACTCCGTCGGAGGCACGATCCGCCACCACCACGAGAGCATCTGATGGCTCACGACCACGGTCACACTTCAGGATCCGGCCCCTCGTCGCGCATCCGCCTGGCGATCGCGCTGGCAATCACGCTCACCATCCTCGTCGCCGAGGTCGTGGGAGCCATCGTCACCGACAGCCTGGCGTTGCTCGTCGACGCCGGCCACATGCTGACCGATGCCGCGGGGCTCACCGCGGCACTCGTCGCCGCCTCGCTGATGGCACGGCCCGCGACCGCGAGCCTCACCTGGGGCTACCGTCGGGCCGAGGTTCTCGCAGCTCTCGGGCAGGCAGCCGTGTTGCTCGCGGTCGGTATCTACGCGCTTGTCGAGGGAGTCCAGCGTCTCTTCGAGCCGCCGTCGGTGCCCTCCTCCTCGCTCCTTGTCTTCGGAATCATCGGCCTTGTCGGAAACGCTGCTTCGCTGGCCGTCCTGAGTTCTGAGCGTGGCACCAACCTCAACTTCCGCGCCGCCTTCCTGGAAGTCCTGAACGATGCACTCGGTTCCGTTGCGGTCATCGTCGCCGCGCTCGTGATCACCTTCACGGGCTGGGCACGAGCCGACGTCGTCGCCGGCATGCTCATCGCTGTCTTGATCGTCCCGCGCACCATCGCGCTCCTGCGCGAAACCACCAGCGTTCTCTTGGAGTCGACACCACGGGGCCTCGACCTCGACGCCGTGCGCGTTCACATGCTCGAGTTGCCGCACGTGAAGGGCGTCCACGACCTGCACGCCTCTCAGATCGCGACCGGGCTGCCGGTCCTGAGCGCCCACGTGGTGGTCGAGCAGGGCTGCTTCGAAGACGGCCATGCACCGCGCATTCTCGACGACCTCCAGACCTGCGTGCTCGACCACTTCAGCGTTCCGATCGAGCACTCTACGTTCCAGCTCGAACCGGTGACGCACCAGCAGCACGAGCACCCCGGGCACGATTAGGGCTCGCGCGCGGGTCGGGCGTGGGTCGTGCTGTGGGGTCGTCTCCTGTTCGGGGGCGCTATTCAGGCATCTCGCCTCGCGGGTGGCTGCCTTTCGCGACTCTTCGCAGCGGGCGCGCTCCTAGTCCTGATCCCTGCGCGCAGCCCGCCTCCTCCGCCGCGATTGCGAACCCGCCCACTCACCCGGAGCCCCTGGCAGGCTCGCCGGGCTCGCACCGGTTCGTCCGTCAGGAACCCGGGCCCCACCAAACCCAGGATCCCACTCCCCGCGTCCCACCCCAGCCTCAACTCCTGATACGTGCGCGTGCCTCCACCCCGACGTCCTCGTCTCCACAGGGTGCACCCCGGACTCACTTCTCCACAGATCGCCGTCGGCGACTCCGCGCCCATTGACACAGCCCCACGCTGGTGGCATGAATTCCATTCAAGAACTTGTCACAGCAGCCGGCGGCGCCCTTCACCGCCGAGATCTCCTCCGTCACGGCATCCGCCCCCGCGAACTCACCCGCGCTGTCCGCGACGGCATCGTGCGACGCCCGAGGCGCGGCTGGTACTCCACCTTCGAACCGGACGACCCCCGCTTCGTCGCAATGAGCGTGGGCGGCCGCCTCACCGGCGCTGCGGCCGTGAAGCTGCTCGGTGGCTGGATGTGGGCGGCCGATCCGCCGCCCGTGGTCTCCGTCGCTCGAAATGCGGCGAGGCTTCATCGGCGACGAGGAGTGCGCGTCGTTCACGACCGCCCCTCGGTCGTCGCACGCGGCCCTGCCTGGGCCGTCGACCCTCGAGACGCGCTAGCGCGAGCCGTCGTAGAGGCCGAGTTCGAAGAGGCGGTCGCCCTGTGGGATTGGGCACGCCGTTCACCCCACTTCACACCTGCCGCGCTCCACGAGGTCGCGCGCGCCCTGCCTGCCGACGCCCGCGGCATCGTCACCTGGTCGGATGCAGAGTCGCAGAGCTTCCTCGAGAGCGTCGGCCGGGTTCGCTTCGTCGCCGACGGGCACGACGTGCAGACGCAGGTCGGTGTGGAGGGCGGCCGTTCGATCGACCTCGTCGTCGATGGGGTCCTGGGTGTCGAGATCGACGGCTACGCCTTTCACGCCGACTCGTTCGAAGCCGATCGCTCCAAAGACCTCGCCATCACGTGTGAGGGCCGCGTCCCGATGCGTTTGAGCTCTGCACTCATTCGGCGAGCCTGGCACCGCGTCACGGTAGCCGCTCGCGAGGCCATTGCCCGGCACATTCCGAGCCTGCCGCCCCCTCGGCGTCAGGCATCTCGGTCTCCATCACCTCGTCTCGCACCACGCCGCCGGCGATGGAGATGCCGACGCTTGGGCATAGACGATCTCAGGAGCGATCAATTCGCTCCACCGCAACGTGGCCTCACATCGAGCGAACGCGAGGCCGTCGCCACGCTCGATCGGACACCCGCCTCGGACCTTGCGAGTGCCGAGTCTCACTCGTGAGCGATGAGAGGGCGAAGTGTCTTCTGAGCGATACGGAGCCCCTCGGTGATCTTGGCGTCCGAGCCACCCCACAGCGGGTCTTCGTGCTCGACCGAGAGGGTTCCGTCGAAGCCTGCCTCGTAGAGACGGTCGACCACGTGGGGCCAGTCGACGGTGCCGCGACCGGGCACCCTGAAGCGCCACCAGCCCATCTCCCAAGGGTTGTCGCCCTTGTCTACCTTGCCGAAGAAGCCATACTGGTTGCGCTTCTCCGGAAACAGCTCCAGGTCTTTCGCCTGCGCGTGAACAATGTGCTCGGCGAACGGGAGGATCGTTTCTAGGGGGTCGATCCCGATCCAGGTGAGGTGCGAAGGATCCCAGTTGAGGCCGAAGCCGAGCCCCGTCACCCAGTCCCAGAGCTCCGGGCTGTAGGCGATGTTGCCCGGGTAACCGTCGGGGTGCCATCCTTCCATCACGCAGTTCTCGATGATGAGCTTGACCCCGCGCTCTCCGGCGTAGTCGACGAGTTCCGGCAGCACCCGAGAGCCCTCGACCATGTTCTCTTTGACGCTCTTCGAGTTGTCGCGGCCGATGAACGTGCCGACGTAGGGCACGCCGAGTTTGGCAGCGGCGTCGATCGAGTGCTTCAAGTGCGTACGCACGGCGTCGCGAGTGTCGAGATCCTGGTGCAGATTGTTCTCGTAGTACGCAAGGGCGCTGATCTCGAGACCGGTGCGATCGAGGGTCTCGCGGGTCTGAGCCGCATCATCGTCGGTGAAAGTCGCGACCGGCAGATGAGACGCCTCGAATTCGCGACCTCCGACCTTGGGCCAGACTGCGACCTCGAGTCGCTCGTATCCGGTGTCTCGAGCAAACGTGGCGATCTTGTCGAGAGACCAGTCCGGCAAGCAGGCGGTCAGCATTCCGAGTTTCACGCATTCTCCAATTCAGGTGTGCCGACCGGGGTCGGCTGGGTGTGGCTGCCACGATCGACGGGTGCCGCTGACGACGTGGCAGGGTGCAATGACAGCTGCAGGCTGCCTGCGCCCGAGGGTTCAGCCTTCGGTGAGCACCGGGGATGCCTCAGCGATCGACGTCCACGACGACGACTCGGCGCTCTCCAGGACGGCGTCGATGATGCGTGCGGCGCGCAGACCATCCGTGAATGTCGGAAGCCCGTCGGAAGCCTCGCCCCTAACAGCGGCATACGTGTCGGCCAGGAACGCCGAGAACGCGTCGGGATAGCCCTGCGGGTGACCCGATGGCACTCGATTGAGACGAGCCTGATCAGGATCCGGCACACCCTCTGCACGGTGCAGGAGCATGGTGCCCGATTCCGTCCCCAACCACACCGTCTCGGGGTTCTCCTGATCGAAAACCGCGGAGGCCTTCGATCCGTCGACCTCGACCCAGAGCCGGTTCTTACGGCCGGCAGAGACCTGCGAAATGACCGTGTTGGCCACTCCTCCGGAGGCTGTCTTGAAAGTCACGATGGCCGCATCTTCGGTCGTGACCGGCATCACCTCGGACGACGACGACCGCTCGGCGCCGAAGGAGGGGCCGCTCGGAACAGGTCGCTCGGCGTAGACGACCGTCGTGGTCGCCGACACCGCCACGAACCGCTCGCCCGAGATGAACTCGGCGAGATCGCACCAGTGCGATCCGATGTCGGCAAATGCACGAGATCGACCACCGACCGCGGCGTCCACCCGCCACGACGACGATTCAGGATCGAGCAGCCAGTCTTGGAGATAGGAACCGTGAACGAGATGCACTTCGCCCAGCTCGCCCGCGATTCGTCGCGCGCGAAGCTCTCGCACCATGGGGTGATAGCGGTAGGCAAACGGAACGGTGGCGACAACCCCCGCGGCAGTAGCGGCTTCGGCGAGCACTGCGGCCTCCTCGGCAGTCATCGCCAGCGGCTTCTCGCAGACGACATTGACGCCGGCGTCGATGGCTTGGAGGGCGTAGTCGAAGTGCGAGCCGTTGGGAGTGCAGATCTGCACGACGTCGGGTGAGTCGGCGAGAAGCTCATCAAAGGTGGCGTAACCGCTGGCGACGCCCCATTCTGCGGCGAACTCGGCCGAGCGAGCCGCACTCGACCCGAGGACCCCGATCACTTCGGCACCGGCATCTCGGGCGGCACGGCGGTGGACCGCGCCGATCATGCCCGTGCCGACGATGGCGACGCGCAGAGAGGAGGGAGCCATGGAAATCCTTCATTCGTTGAACGGTCTCGAGTCGATCTAACCGGGACTTCTGCCGACTGTCAATCAAAAGTCCTCACTATCGCGCCGTAAGTCAAGTCGGCGACGACGAAAAAGGAACGCCCACCGCCACGAGGGCGATGGGCGCACAGCACAGCGGGTCTTAGAAGACGAGGAGGCCGTCGGTTTTGGTGGTCGCGGCGGTGTAGCGGGCCTGGACGTTCTCCCACGAG
>NZ_JADKSF010000004.1:0-417102 GCF_015350875.1 Frondihabitans sp. VKM Ac-2883
AGCGCCTAGGCACCCTCTCGAGCCGCAAGGTGCCGTACTTCCGCCGCAACCTCGGGGTCGTCTTCCAAGACTTCCGCCTGCTTCCGCAGAAGTCCGTCTTCGACAACGTCGCGTTCACGCTTCAGGTGATCGGCAAGAGCCGCGGCTACATCCAGGAGGCCGTCCCCGACGTGCTCAAGATGGTCGGTCTTGCCGGCAAGGCGCAGCGCCTTCCGCACGAGCTCTCGGGCGGCGAACAGCAGCGCGTCGCGATCGCTCGCGCGATCGTCAACCGCCCCGCGATCCTCCTCGCCGACGAGCCGACTGGAAACCTCGACCCCTCGACCAGCGCCGGGATCATGACTCTCCTCGACCGAATCAACGCCTCGGGCACGACCGTGCTCATGGCCACCCACGACGCCGGAATCGTCGATCAGATGCAGCGGCGAGTGATCGAGCTGTCCGGCGGTAACATCATCCGCGACGAGCGCTCCGGCGGGTATCAGACGCAGGCGGTTCCCATTCAGCAGGTCGGCCAGGAGGGGGCGCAGCCGCGCGTGCAGGGCGTTCCGACGCAGACCGTGCCGGCGCCGCGCCTGGATCCTGAATCCGTTGCTCAGCAGTCCGTTCCCGAGTGGGGAGCCGACAAATGAGGCTTCGTCTTGTGCTCAGCGAGGTCGGATCCGGCCTCAAGCGCAACCTCTCGATGGTCATCTCGGTCGTGCTCGTGACGTTCATCTCGCTCACGTTCGTCGGCACGGCGGCTCTGCTGCAGTTGCAGATCAACCAGATGAAGGGCTATTGGTACGACAAGGCGCAGGTCGCCGTGTACCTCTGCACCGACACCGACACCACCGGAAACTGCACGGGCGCCAAAGCGACGACCGCGCAGAAAGACCAGGTCGAAGCCCAGCTGCAGTCGTCGACGCTGAAGCCGTACATCCAGAAGTCGTACTTCGAGACGCAACAGGATGCTTACGACCGCTTCAAAAAGCAGTTCGCCGACAGCCCCGCAACCGAGTTCGTGCAGCCGTCGTACCTCAACGAGACCTTCTGGGTGAACCTCAAGGATCCCTCGCAGTCCGACATCCTGATTGAGAGCCTCTCCAATCAGGCGGGTGTGCAGAGCGTCGTCGATCAGCGCGGTTATCTTCAGCCGATCTTCTCGGTGTTGAACGCCGCGTCGTACACGGCGATCGGCATAGCCGTCCTGATGCTTATTGCGGCCGTCTTGCTCATTGCGACGACGATTCGCCTGTCGGCGTTCAGCAGGCGACGAGAGCTCGGCATCATGCGGCTGGTGGGGGCGTCGAACCGGTTCATTCAGACGCCGTTCATCCTCGAGGGCGTGATCGCGGCGCTCGTGGGCTCGGTGTTGGCGGGCGGGGCCATGATCCTGATCGTGAAGGTGTTCGTGCGCGGGTACCTCGCCGAGAACTTCGCGTCGACGCCATTCGTCACGATGGGCGACACCTACGTGGTCGTGCCGCTGCTGATCGTGATCGGTGCTGCACTGGCAGCTCTGTCGGCGGGCGTCGCGATCCGCCGCTACCTCAAGGTGTAGCTGCCCGCTTTTCGAATTTGAAGGTGATCCTGCCCGGCCGCGACGACTTTCTGCGGATCGGGCGGGGTCGCTGCCGGGTTTCTCCTTCGAATTTGCACGGGCCCGGCCGGTCGAGGAGAACGTCGGTGGGTGCATATACTGTAAGGCTGCGCTCGAAAGCCGGGTGCAGGATCCTGCCCGACGTATCTTGAAGGAGACGACCATGGCAACCGACTCTTCTTCCAGGCCCATCTCGAAAAAAGGCGTGTCCGATCGCGATCGCGGCGAGAAGGTGGTCGCGAGTAACCGCCGTGCCCGCCACGACTACCTCATCGACGACACCTACGAGGCCGGCATCGTGCTCTGGGGCACCGAGGTCAAGGCGCTGCGTCAGGGCCGCGCCTCGCTGATCGATGGCTATGCCTTCATCGAGGGGGGCGAGATCTGGCTCGATGCCGTGCACATCCCCGAATACACCGAGGGCACCTGGAACAACCACGCGCCCCGGCGCAAGCGAAAGCTGCTGATGCACAAGCAGCAGATCATCAAGATCAGCCACAAGACGAAAGAGGGCGGTTACACGATCGTTCCTCTTCGGATCTACTTCGCCGATGGCCGGGCCAAGGTCGAGATCGCGGTCGCCAAGGGTAAGCGTGAGTACGACAAGCGCCAGACCCTGCGCGAGCGGACCGACCGCCGCGAGGCCGACCGGGCCATGTCGGCTCGACGGAACATGGGCGACTGACGTAGACTGATCTCCCTGCCGAAGACCGGGTGATCCACCGATCATCGGCAGATTGCCACCTGGCAAGACGAACCGCGACAACTCCACAGAGCACGACAGAGACCCACTCGAGGGGATGATCGGTTTCGACATCGCCTGTATGCGAACGAGAAGCGGGTCGAGGATCCAGGGTTATCTCGTAAACGATCTCTGGAAAACAATAAGTGCCAATAAATCGCGCACTGACTTCGCTCTCGCTGCGTAAGCAGTAGAGCCACATAAGTCCGTCAGACCGGAGACCGCCTTCTATCCGGACCCTGACGTCATCTAGAGGGCTTGCTGTGTCACTACGCCAGAGGGTGACACGGGACTTAAACTCGGGCTGGGCTCGTCCACCTAGATGCCGGTAGCAAAGGTGGGGGCCAAGTAGAACGACTTATCCGGCTACACCCGTAGAAGGCGTTCAATCTCAGCGATGGACGGGGGTTCAATTCCCCCCATCTCCACCATCGGTTTCTGTCGTGCTCCGTGAATGTCTCCGGTTCCGAGAAGGGCGTCCCGCACGGGCGCCCTTTCTTTGTGCGCTCTACGCAGGTTCTGCGGGATTTCTGATCGAGTGCTGTAAGGATTGCGGCATGCTCCTCGACCCTCAGGCCCTGCTCGAAAACCTCGGCCCCTGGGCCCTCGCCGGCCTTTCTCTCATCATCTTCATCGAGTCGGGTGTTCTGTTCCCCTTTCTGCCGGGCGACAGCCTTCTCGTCACAGCCGGCCTCCTGCACGACAAACTCGGCCTCGCCGTCGCGACGATCGCGATCTGTGCATTCGTCGCCGCGTTCCTCGGCGATCAGGTGGGCTACTTCCTGGGGAGTCGATTCGGGAGGCGTCTCTTCAAGCCCAACGCCCGGATCCTGAAGACCGAATATCTGGAGCGTGCCGAAGTCTTCTTCGCTCGCTACGGCGGGCCGGCGCTGATCCTCGGGCGGTTCGTGCCGATCGTGCGCACCTATGTGCCCCTCGCTGCCGGAACAAGCCGGTACAAGTACCCTAAATTCTTGCTCTTCAATGTGATCGGCGCGTTCCTCTGGGCGGTCGGCCTCACTGTGATCGGCTCGCTGCTGAGCGGGTTCCCGTTCATCACGGAGCACATCGACATTCTCGCCATCGTGATCGTGGTGATCTCGGTCGGCCCGATCGTGGTGCACGCGCTGATCGAGCGGCGTCGGGCGAGGCGGGTCGGTGGAGCGGGTGCGGGTGCGGGTGCGGGTGCAGGTGCGGGGACGGGTGCGGGTCCTGGTGCCGCCCCGTCCTCGGACGGCCCGTCGGTGCAGTCGCGCCCCGAGGTCTAGCCCGGCCGGGGGTGCGAGTGGGCGAGGCACCCCGGGTTGGCCAGATAACCCCCGGATGCCAGGCCCGATCTGGCCAGGAGGGGGTGCGTCACCGCTGCGCACAGCTCAGGTGAGCGGAGCAGGACCGGTGGGCAGTGTGCTGGGCGCTCCGAACCTCCAGCTCATCAGCGCGATGGTCACGGCGCCGGCGGCAAGAATCGCGGCGAGCACGATGATCTGAAACTGCGCGGCCTCGAGCGGCGACGCCCCGCCGAAGATGGCGCCGACGAACGCGCCGGGAAGAGTGACGATCCCTGTCGTGCGGGCCTGGTCGGTCGACGGGATGATGGCGGCGGAGGCGGCGCGGCGAACGGTGCTCTGGGCAGCGATCCGCGGGGTGGCTCCGAGCGCGAGCCAGCCCTCGACCTGATCGCGCCCCGACACGAGGTCGTCTCCGAGCAGACGTCCCATCAGAGTCGCCACGCTCATTACATTGCCGACGACGATGCCGCCGAGGGCGAGGACGTATCTCGGCGACGGATCCACGGCTCCGAGTGCGAACACGATGGCGAGGGGAGTCGCCGCGGCCAGTGCGACGGTGCCGAGCACGAAGACGAGCTGGCGACCGCTGAGCCGAAGTCGAGAACGGACGGTCCAGGCGGCGGCCGCGACCATCGCGACGAGGAAGACGGCGACCCAGAGCGGATCACTGATCACTCCGAGCAAGATCACGCTCAGAAGCCCGAGCTGCACGGTCGCGCGAACGATCGCCCACGGCTGCAGCCACGGCTTTTCGAGGCGAAGGGAGAAGACGATGGCCGCGGTCAGCGCTACGAGAACGGCGACCGCGACCGTGGTCGACGTGAGGGTCACACGGAGTCACTCGGTGAGGTCGAGACCGGCGCCACTGCGGCGACCACCGCATCGTGCAGCCGGCCGTTCGTGGCCAGGGCGCTTCCGTGCCAGATTCCGTCGCCGCCGTCGATGCCGCCGAAGCGCCCGCCGGCCTCGGTCACGATCGGGTAGAGGGCCGCCATGTCGTACGGCTGCAGGTCGAATTCACCCGAGATGTCGATAGCGCCCTCGGCGACGAGCATGTACGACCAGAAATCGCCGTAGGCACGCGTGCGCCACACCTGGTCGGCCAGCGCGAGAAGGTTGTCGACCCGCCCCGCCTTCATCCAGTACTGCAGGCCGTTGTAGCTGAGCGACGCGTCGGCGAGAGAATCAATCGCCGACACTCGCAGGGGAGTGGCGGCCTTGCCGTTGTCAGAACCAAAGGATCCGGCTCCCGCCGACCCCCACCACCGTCTGCCGAGCGCCGGCGCACTGACCACCCCGACCACGGGCTCGCCGTCGGTCACGAGCGAGATCAGCGTGGCCCAGATCGGCACGCCGCGGAGGAAGTTGGCGGTGCCGTCGATTGGATCGACGATCCACTGCCTCGTGCTCTCGCCGGCTCGGCCGGACTCCTCGCCGTAGAAGGCGTCGTAGGGCCGCTCGGCCTCGAGTCGAGCCCGAATTGCGCGCTCGACAGCCTTGTCGGCGTCGGTGACGTGAGTGTGGTCGGCCTTCAGCGAGACGTCGAGGTCGGCCGCCCGGTAGCGGGCGAGCGCAATGGCGTCGGCCTCGTCTGCAAGGAGGAGCGCGAGGGCGAGGTCGGCTGCGTGATCGGGGGCGGTGTCGTCTTCGTGGGCCACTCGATCAGCGTATCGGTCGCGGTCTGCGTGCGGCGGGCCCGGTTGCAGTGGGCGGGTGTTGTGAGGTGTGGGCGGGTGCTGCAGCACCCGCCGACTCTCGAGAACACCCGCCGACTCCGACAGAACTGACCCGCGGGGCTACTACGCCCCGCGGTTGCCGAGCAGCGTTTGCAGCGATTCCAGTCGCTCCCGGCCGATGTCGCCGAGCTCGCCGGCCTCGACGCGGTCAATGATCTCCCAGTCGTGGGCCTCGGTCAGCGGAATGCCGCCCGGGGGCTCGTATCCCTCGGGGAACACCGCGTGCGAGGCGAACGATCGGAGGATGTTCTCGGGGTTCACGTGGCCGAGCCCGAACGATCGCACACCGGGTGTGTCGACGATCCAGCCACCCGAGGGCACCTTGAACGACACGGTCGACGACGACGTGTGGCGCCCGCGGCCGGTCACGGTGTTCACGACGCCGACCGCGCGCTTCGAGCCGGTGAGCGCGTTGACCAGGGTCGATTTGCCGACACCGGAGTGCCCCACGGTGACCGTCACGTGATCGTCGAGGACGGAGCGGAGCGTGTCAAGCTCGGATCCCGAGAACTGGGTCGACGACGTCGTCAGGATCCTGAGATCCAGGCAAGAGAAGTGCGCGGCGAACGGCTCCGGATCCGCAAGGTCGGTTTTCGTGATCACCAGGATCGGTTCGACACCCGCATCGAATGCCGCCACGAGGTAGCGGTCGACGAGACGGGGGCGCGGCTCCGGGTCGGCGGCGGCCACGACGATGAGCATCTGGTCGGCGTTGGCCACGATCACACGCTCGACGGCGTCGGTGTCGTCGGCACTGCGGCGGAGCAGTGTCGTCCGCTCCTGCACCCGGACGATGCGTGCGAGAGAACCCTCGGCCCCGCTCGTGTCGCCGACGACGTCGACCCGGTCGCCCGTCACTACGGCCTTCTTGCCGAGCTCGCGGGCCCGGGCGGTGGTGATCTCGCGCTCGTCCGGGGTGCCGGCGTCCATCAGCACGCCGTAGCGACCGCGATCGACCGTCCAGACGACTCCCGGTACGGCCTGGTCGTAGGCCGGGCGCTGCTTCGTGCGGGGGCGGTTGGCTTTGGGGTTGGGGCGGATCCGGATCGACGACTCGTCGTACTCGGAGTACTCCTCATCGACGGGCTCGTCGCCGTCCGACCACCAGCTCACAGGCTGCAGCCCATCATAAGAACCCGAGCAGACTCGTGTCGGCCGGGGTCACGTCGACCTTCCGGCCGAGCAGCTCGACCCAGAGATCGACGAACTGCGGAAGCGTCTTCGAGACGACGCGCACGTCGTCGACCTCCACGTTCGGCACGGCGAGACCGATGATCGCGGCGGCGTGGGCCATGCGGTGGTCGCCGTAGGTCTTCCACTGGCCGGCGTGCAGCGGGGAGGGCTCGAGGTGGACGCCATCGTCGAGCTCGGTCGCGTTGCCTCCCAGCCCGTTGATCTCGGTGACGAGGGCCGCGAGGCGATCCGTCTCGTGCCCTCGCAGGTGGCCGATACCGGTGATCGTGCTGGGGCCCGAGGCGAGGGCGGCAAGAGCGACGAGGGCGGGGGCCAATTCGCCACCGCGCGACAGGTCGAGGTCGACGCCCGGCAGCGAGCCGCCGCCGATGAGACCGGAACCGCCGTCGACGGTCAGCGTGTCGCCGTCGCGGGTGATTGTGGCACCCCAGAGCGGCAAGAGCTCTTCGAGGTCGGCTCCGACCTGGGTGGTCTCGGTCGGCCAGTGCCGAATCGACACATGACCACCGGCGACGAGCGCGGCCACGAGGAACGGCGCCGCGTTCGACAGGTCGGGCTCGATCGTGATGTCGCGGCCGCTGATCGGCGTCGCCGGCACGACCCAGACTCCGGGTTCGGGCGATTCGACGGCAACGCCCCGCAACGCGAGTGCGTCGATGGTCATCTCGATGTGGGGAAGGCTTGGCAGCTTCTCGCCGGTGTGCCGTAGCGTGAGACCCGCGTCGAAGCGCGGGGCCGACAGAAGAAGGCCCGACACGAACTGACTGGAGGCGGACGCGTCAATGGACACCTCCGACCGGTCGATTCGACCGGTGCCGTAGAGGCTGAAGGGCAGAGTGCCACGGCCGTCGTCGCTGACGTCCACCCCGAGGGCCCGCAGCGACTCGATCGTGGTGCGCATGGGGCGGCGTCGGGCGGCTTCGTCGCCGTCGAAGGTGACCGGCCCGGTGGCGAGGGCTGCGACGGGCGGAAGGAACCGCATCACAGTGCCCGCGAGTCCGCACTCGATCGACGTGCCGCCGGTCAGCTCGCCCGGCGTGACCAGAAGGTCGGGGCCGTATGGTTCGCCGTTGTCGCGCTCCTCGATGGTCACGCCGAGTGCTCGAAGGGCGTCGATCATGAGGGCCGAGTCGCGGGAGTGGAGGGGCAGGCGCAGAAGCGAAGGATCCGACGCGAGCGCCGACAGCACGAGCTCGCGATTCGTGAGTGACTTCGAGCCAGGCAGGCTCAGTATCGAGGTCACGGGGCCGGTCGCCGACGGCGCGACCCAGAATCCCTCGTCGAGCAGCGGCTTGTCTTTCGACTCGCGATCGCTGTCGCCGTACGGGTTGAAATCGGGCTCGGAATACCTGAATACCTGCATCGGTTGTCAAGGGTAATGCACCGTGATGAAGGAGGACCCATGGCAGCTACGAGCACTCTCGATGCCCCCCGGGTCGCCGAACTAGAATTGGCTCTGATGAGCACCCCCGACGGCACCGCCGACACCAGCACCTCGCCGAGCGACACCCCCGACCAGACCGTCGACGTTCGCGCCCTGTTCGAAGAGCAGGCGCTCCCGTTCATGGACCAGCTCTATGCGGCAGGCATGCGAATGACGCGCAACCCGTCTGACGCCGCCGACCTCGTGCAAGAGACCTACGTGAAGGCGTTCGCCGCGTTCGGGCAGTTCACGCAGGGCACAAATTTGAAGGCGTGGCTGTACCGGATCCTCACGAACACCTTCATCAACACGTACCGCAAGAAGCAGCGAGACCCCTACCAGGGCACGATCGACGAACTCGAAGACTGGCAGATGGGCGGCGCGACCAGCGCCACACTCAGCTCGACGTCACGCTCCGCCGAAGCAGAGGCCATCGACCACCTTCCCGACAGTGCCGTGAAAGACGCGCTGCAGAAGGTTCCCGAAGACTTCCGACTCGCGGTCTACCTGGCTGATGTCGAAGGATTCTCGTACCAAGAGATCGCCGACATCATGAAGACCCCGGTCGGCACCGTCATGAGCCGTCTGCACCGCGGTCGACGCCTGCTGCGCGAGCTCCTGGGCGACTACGCCCGCGAGCGTGGCATCGTCGTTCCCCCCTCCACCTCGAAGACCCCATCGAAAGGCAGCACGAAATGACCGACTGCGGCTGCGACAAAGCCAAGGCGGAGCTCGAGGAGTACCTGCACAACGAGCTCGCGCGCGACGACGCACACGACATCCGAGAGCACATGGCCGGCTGTGCCGACTGCTCCAGTGAATTCCACGTCAACGTGGTCATGACGGAGGCCGTGCAGCGAGCCTGCAAAGAGACGGCGCCCGAAGACCTCCGGTTGATGGTGCTGGCGAAGATCAGAGACCTCCAGGCGCACTAGTCGTTCGGGTGGCGTAACGGTGGTGCCGGATCCTGTAGTTTCGGGTCATGAACGCCACCGTGGAGACGCTCGGCACTCCCAGCACTGACGACCTCGACGACCTCGTCGCACTCATCCGTTCGCTCGGTTACTCGCTCGAAACGACCGACCTCTCGGCGAGGCTCACGCATCTTTCGCTCGAGGCGGGCCATGAGACGTGGGTGGTTCGCGATGGTGCTGGCCGGATCAGCGCCGTCGCTGGGGCGCACGTCATGTGGGCCTACAACTCCGATGCACCGACCGCGCAGCTCTTGCTGCTGGTCGTCCGGCCTGATGTGCGCCGCGACGGACTGGGGTCACAGCTGCTCACGCACTTCGAGACCTGGGCCGGATCGCACTCGGCCTCGCAGCTCTCGGCGGTCTCGGCCGCTGCTACCGATTCGGCGCACCGCTTCTATCAGAAGCGCGGCTATCACGAGTCGGGCACGCGGTACACCAAGCTCGGCTGACGCCCGGGCTGCTGCCTCCCGGGTGCGGCTTGTCTGACGCCGCGGCCTGTCTCCGAATTCGAAGGAGATTTCGCTCGGCCCCGACGCGGACATCAGGATCCGACGGGGTCGCGACGCGAAATCTCCTTCAAATTCGGCCGGTGGCCGGTCGGGCTAGAGGCTAAGCGCCCGATCGACCAGCGCCGACAGCTCGGCAGCGCTCCGCTTGGGCGAACCCGTCGCGGGGGCGGCCGACGCCGGACGCGAGGCCACAGTGATAGGCCGACCGAGCTTCGGCGCGAGCTCGAGGGCAATGAACGGCCACGCGCCCTGGTTTTCGGGCTCCTCTTGCGCGAAGACGATCTCGGCGGAGGGGTAGCGCTCGAGCACGGCCGTGATCTCGGCGAGAGGCAGCGGGTAGAGCTGCTCCAGTCGGATCAGAGCAATGTCGTCGCGCGGCACCTGACGCTTGTCGAGCTCGGCCTGGAGGTCGTAGTGGATCTTGCCCGAATGCAGCACGATTCGCTTGGTCGCACTAGGATCTTCGACCCGGGTGCAGTCGAGCACCGGCTCGAAGCGGCCGCTGGTGAACGCATCGACATCGCTCGTAGCACCGCGCAGTCGCAACATCGCCTTCGGGGTGAAGACGACGAGCGGGCGGCGGGGGCGAGCGTAGGCCTGGCGGCGCAGGAGGTGGAAGTGCGATGCCGGCGTCGAGGGCCGGGCGATCGTCATGTTGTTTTCGGCGCAGAGCTGGAGGTAGCGCTCGATCCGGGCCGACGAGTGGTCGGGCCCCTGACCCTCGTAGCCGTGCGGCAGCAGCAGCACGACGCTCGAGCGCTGGCCCCACTTCTGCTCGGCACTGGAGATGAACTCATCGACGATCGTCTGAGCGCCGTTCGCGAAGTCGCCGAACTGGGCCTCCCAGAGAACGAGCGCGTCGGCACGCTCGACCGAGTAGCCGTACTCGAAGCCCATCGCCGCGAACTCGCTGAGCAGAGAGTCGTAGATCCAGAGCTTCGCCTGGTTGTCGGTGACGTTCTGGAGCGGGATCCACTCCTGGCCGTTCTCGCGGTCGTGGAGCACGGCGTGGCGCTGCACGAAGGTGCCGCGGCGCGTGTCTTGGCCGGCCATGCGAACGGGCGTGCCCTCGGTGAGAACCGACCCGAGTGCCAGGAGTTCGCCGAAAGCCCAGTCGATCTGGCCGCTGCGGGTCATCTCGACCCGCTTCTTCAGCAGCTGCTGGAGCTTCGGGTGCACGCTGAAGCCGCTCGGCGGGTTGTCGAAGGAATCGCCGATGGCGTGGACGAGGTCGAGGGGGATCGACGTCTCGAACTTGTCGGCGGGGGAGCCATCGCCGGCCGTGGAGTCTTCGGCCTGCTGCGCGACCGGGCGCTCGAGGTCGGCGACTGCGCCGCCGTCAGAACTGACGACGGGAATCGAACCCGTCTGCGCGGCATGGGTCTCGCCGAAGGCCCGCTCCAGGCGATCCTGGAAGTCGCGGTGGGCGCCCTCGTACTCCTCCTGCGTGATATCGCCGCGACCGACCAGCGCCTCTGTGTAGAGGGTGCGGACGCTCCGCTTGTTTTCGATGAGGCTGTACATGAGCGGCTGGGTCATCGAGGGGTCGTCGCCCTCGTTGTGACCACGGCGGCGGTAGCAGACGAGGTCGATGACGACATCCCGCTTGAACTCCTGGCGGTACGCGAACGCGAGCTCGGCCACCCGGGCCACCGCCTCGGGGTCGTCGCCGTTGACGTGGAAGATCGGCGCCTGGATGGTCTTCGCGACGTCGGTCGAGTAGATCGACGAGCGACCCTCGGACGGCGAGGTGGTGAACCCGACCTGGTTGTTGATGACGATGTGGATCGTGCCACCCACGCGGTAGCCGCGGAGCTGCGACATCTGCATGGTCTCGACGACGATGCCCTGGCCGGCCATGGCCGCATCGCCGTGGACGAGGATCGGCAGAACAGCGAACGCCAGCGGCACACCGCGATCCTGCTTGGCGCGCACGATGCCCTCAAGCACTCCATCGCCCGCCTCGAGGTGCGACGGGTTGGCCGCGATGTAGACCGGGATCGTCTTGCCGGCGGCACTCGTGAACTCGCCCTCGGTGCCCAGGTGGTATTTGACGTCGCCCGAGCCCTGCACGGTGCGCGGATCTTGCGTGCCTTCGAACTCGCGGAAGATCTGACCGTAGGTCTTGCCCGCGATGTTTGTCAGGACGTTGAGACGACCGCGGTGGGCCATGCCGATCGCGACCTCCTGGAGCCCTGCGGCGGCGGCCTCCTGGATCACGGTGTCGAGCAGTGAGATGGCCGATTCGCCGCCCTCCAGGCTGAAGCGCTTCTGACCGACGTACTTGGTCTGGAGGAAGGTCTCGAAGGCCTCGGCCTCGTTGAGCTTGCCGAGAATGCGCATCTGCTCGTCGTGGCTCGGCTTCGCGTAGGGCACCTCGATGTGCTCCTGCACCCAGCGACGCTGCGCCGGATCTTGGATGTGCATGTACTCGATGCCGATCGTGCGGCAGTACGAATCGCGGAGGACGCCGAGGATGTCGCGCAGCAGCATTCCGGCCTTGCCGCCGAAACCGCCGGTAACGAATTCGCGATCGAGATCCCAGAAGGTGAGGCCGTGACGTTCGATCTCGAGGTCGGGGTGCGTGCGCTGGCGGTATTCGAGCGGGTCGATGTCGGCCATCAGATGGCCGCGCACGCGGTAGCTGTTGATGAGCTCCTGCACTCGGGCGGTCTTGCCGACGCGCTCAGCGAGGTTGACGTTGATGTCGGAGTTCCAGTGGATCGGCGCGTACGGAATGCGCAGGGCCGAGAAGATGCCTTCGTAGAACTGTCGACCGCCGATGAGCATCTCGTGGACGATCTTGAGGAACTCGCCCGAGCCGGCGCCCTGGATCACCCGGTGGTCGTAGGTCGAAGTGAGCGTGATTGTCTTGCCGATGCCGAGCTCGACGAGCGTCTTCGAGGCGGATCCCTGAAATTCGGCGGGGTATTCGAGAGCGCCGGCGCCGATGATCGCGCCCGCGCCCTTCATGAGGCGGGGCACGCTGTGAACTGTGCCGATTCCGCCCGGGTTGGTCAGCGAGATGGTGTTGCCGGCGAAGTCGTCGGCGGTGAGCTTGTTGGCGCGGGCCTTCTTGACGATGTCTTCGTACGCGGAGAGGAACTGGGCGAAGGTGAGGGTCTCGGCCTTCTTGATGCCGGGTACGAGAAGGGCACGTGTGCCGTCGGGCTTCGGGATGTCGATGGCGAGACCGAGATTGATGTGAGCCGGGGTGACCACCGAGGGCTTGCCGTCGACTACGTCGTAGAAGACGTTCTGGCTCGGGAACTCTTTCAGGGCCTGGACGAGGGCCCAGCCGATGAGGTGGGTGAAGGAGATCTTGCCACCGCGAGCGCGCTTGAGGTGGTTGTTGATCACGATGCGGTTGTCGATCATCAGCTTGGCCGGGATCGTGCGGACGCTGGTCGCCGTCGGCACCGTGAGACTGGCGTCCATGTTCGTCGCGAGACTCTTCGACATTCCGCGAAGCGGCTGCACGACGTTCTCGGGCTCGGGCGTCGGCTGCTCGGAGGCAGAGGGCTTCTTCGACGGGGCAGTCGGCGCCTCGGCGGGCACGGGCTTCTCTTTGGGAGCGACGGAGGTGGTGCGGGCCGGGACGCTGCGGCCGGAGGTCGTCGACGCGGGCGGAGTCGAGGTGCTCGGCGCCGGTCGGACGGGATCGGACAGGCGCGACGGGTCGAGAGCGGAGTCGGGATCGGAGACCGTCTGCGGAGCGGAGACCGGCTGGGGCGCGGCATCGTCTGCTGCCGACGCTGCGTCAGGTGAATCGGGCGTCGAGGCGCCTTCGCCGGGCTTGTAGCTCTCGAGGATGGGCCACCACGTCTTGTCGACCGAATTCTTATCGACGACGTACTGCTCGTAGAGCTCGTCGACGAGCCACTCGTTGGCGCCGAACTGCTCTGCGGCGCCGTCGTCGGTCGTTCCGGTCACGTGGCTAGACACAGCCGATCGCCCACTCTCCGTTGATTGTTGATCGTTCGCAGGGCCCTCGTCGCCCGTGCAGATCAAGACTAATCGGTCGACGTTGTCCTGGGTGGGAGGCACTCACAGGGAATAGGTTGAATGCCATGAGGTTCTACGAGACCACTCCGACGCACGACCTGACGTACTCCGACGTGTTCCTCGTCCCGAGCCGATCGAGCGTCTCGTCGAGGCTCGATGTCTCGCTCGATACCGGTGATCGAACAGGTCAGACCATCCCGATCGTCTCGGCGAACATGAACTCGGTGACCGGGCACCGGCTGGCGGCGACGCTGGCCCGCCGGGGCGGTCTCGGAGTGCTTCCGCAAGACATGCACCCCCAAGATCTCGATGCGGCGATCCGCTGGGTGAAAGAGCAGCCGGTCGCCTTCGACACCCCCTACGTCATGTCTCCGGCCGATTCCGTCGAGACGGCCCGTCGAGCGCTGCCGGCAGCCGAGGGACAGGGCATCGTTCTGCACGACTCCGACGGTTCGTACCTCGGCTGCATCCCGGCGACGCGTTTGGCGAAAGCCTCCGACGACGCGGTGCTCGGCGATCTTCTCCACGGCCGGCTCGCCTCGCTCGACGCCGACGACATCGACGGTCCGCGCGCCGCCTTCGACCTCCTCGTGGCCGCCGACCTCGATTTCGCCCCGGTGCTTCATCAGGGGCACGTGATCGGCACCCTCAGTCGCAAGACGGCGTTGCGCTCGACCATCTATCGTCCCGCCGTGGATGCGGATGGTCGTCTGCGGGTCGCCGCCGCGGTGGGCATCAACGGTGACGTCGCCGATAAGGCGAAGGCCCTGGTCGCGGCCGGCGTCGACGTCCTCGTGCTCGACACGGCGCACGGCCACCAAGACGGAATGCTGCGCGCGCTCAAGGCAGTGGCCGCGCTCGAGCTGGGCGTTCCCCTCGTGGCAGGCAACGTCGTCACTGCGGAGGCGGTCCGTCAGCTCGTCGGAGCGGGCGCCGACATCGTCAAGGTCGGCGTCGGCCCGGGCGCCATGTGCACCACCCGAATGATGACGGCGGTCGGGCGTCCTCAGTTCTCGGCGGTGCTCGAGACCGCGGAGGCGGCCCGCGCACTCGGCGCCCATGTCTGGGCCGACGGCGGCGTGCGGTATCCCCGCGATGTCGCTCTGGCACTGGCCGCCGGTGCCTCCAGCGTGATGATCGGCTCGTGGTTCGCCGGCACGATCGAGGCTCCCGGTGAACTCGACACCGATGCCGACGGCCGCGTCTACAAAGAGAGCTGGGGCATGGCGTCGACGAAGGCCGTGCGATCGCGCTTCGAGCGCCTCGACCCGTACGAGCTCGCCCGCCGCACCCTCTTCGCCGAGGGCATCTCGTCGTCGCGGATCTACCTCGATCCCTTGCGCCCTTCCGTAGAAGACCTGCTCGACATGATCACGTCGGGAGTCAGGTCGTCGCTCACCTACGCGGGGGCGCGCACTCTCGCCGAGTTCTCGGAGCGAGCGCTGGTCGGCATCCAGTCGGCTGCAGGGTACGAGGAGGGCAAGGCGCTGCCGGTCAGCTGGTAGCGCGCCCCCGGCGAAAATCGCAGGATCCGGCCCGCCGGATCCTGGGCTGTGACGAATCTGGCGGATTCTCGGTTTCCGGGCACCCGCGCGTTGGTGTACGCCGATAAACTGATCGGATAATGGACGACCATCACCATAGACATTCGCCCTATCCGCCCTTCTTCCAGCCGGGAGGGTCCGCTTCGTGAACGAGTGGCTTCTGCTCGGCATCGGTCTCGTCCTCACAGTGGGTACGGGCCTCTTCGTGGCGAGCGAGTTCTCGCTCGTCAATCTCGACCGCGCTGATCTCGAGGCGCGACAGGCCAAAGGGGAGAAACGCCTCGGCTCGACCATCGGGGCTCTCAAGGTCACCTCGACTCACCTCTCGAGTGCGCAACTCGGCATCACTCTGACCACCCTCCTCACCGGTTACACGATGGAGCCGGCGATCTCGACCTTGCTTGCCGATCCGTTCCGCCAGTTCGGCGGGCCGATCGAGGTGGTCGAGGTCGTTGCCCCGATCGTCTCGATCGTCTTGGCGACCCTGCTCTCGATGATCATCGGCGAGCTCGTGCCGAAGAACTTCGCGCTGGCGCTGCCCCTCGCCACGGCAAAACTCGTGATCCCGTTTCAGGTTGCCTTCACCGCCGTCTTCCGGCCCGCCGTCGCGGTGCTGAACGGCACCGCCAACGCGATCCTCCGCGGCATGGGCATCGAGCCGAAAGAGGAGCTCTCGGGGGCGCGAACCGCCGAAGAGCTCTCATCGCTCGTGCGCCGGTCGGCGTTCGAGGGAAGCCTCGACCTCGACACGGCGACACTGCTGGCGCGCACGCTCGTCTTCAGCGACCACGACGCCTCCGACGTCATGACACCCCGGCCGCGCGTCACCAGCGTCTCGCGCACCGACACGGCCGAGACCGTGCTCGCCGAAGCCCGCCGCACGGGCTACTCGCGCTTTCCGGTCACCGACGACGACATCGACGACATCGTCGGGCTCGTGCACGTCAAACAGGCGGTCGCCGTGCCGCGCGAGAAGCGCGGCGAGGTGCCCGTGTCGGCTCTGCAGACCGAGGCGATTCGCGTGCCCGAGACGATGACGCTCGACAACCTCCTCGAAGAGGTGCGCGGCAAGGGGTACCAGATGGCGGTCGTCGTCGACGAGTACGGCGGAACAGCGGGGGTCGTCACCCTCGAAGACCTGATCGAAGAGCTGGTGGGCGAGGTGTCCGATGAGCACGATCGCTCCCGTGTCGACGTCGTACGGTCGCGCGACTGGCTCACCTTTCCGGGCCTTCTCCGCCCCGACGAGCTTCTCGAACGAGCCTCCGTCAAGGTGCCGGAAGACGGCCCCTACGAGACCGTGGGTGGCTGGGTGATGAGCGAGCTTGGGCGCCTCCCGGTGGTCGGCGACGCCGTCGACGTCGAGGCGGGCACCTTCCGCGTCGAGCGCCTCGACGGTCGCCGTATCGACCGGATCCGGTTCACGCCGGCGGTCGACGACAGCATCGCCCGAGAGCACATCGATGCCGCCACTGCCGCGGCTTCGCGCGAAGGGCAGGTGACCCGATGAGCAGCGACTGGTGGGGAATCGTCTGGCTGGTCGTGCTGCTGCTCGGCAACGCCTTCTTCGTCGGCGCCGAATTCGCCGTCATCTCGGCGCGGAGGTCGTCGATCGAGCCCAAGGCGGAGGCCGGCAACCGTGCTGCCAAGACCACGCTCTGGGCGATGGAGCACGCGACGCTCATGCTCGCGACCAGCCAGCTCGGCATCACCGTGTGCTCGCTGCTGATCCTGAACGTCTCGGAGCCCTCGATCCACCACCTGCTCGAAGGGCCATTGCACTTGACCGGCCTCTCGACCGAGTTGGTCGACACCGTCGGATTCATCATCACGCTGCTTCTGGTGTCGTTCCTCCACGTCGTCTTCGGCGAGATGGTGCCGAAGAACCTCTCGTTCTCGGTGCCCGACCGCGCGGCACTCCTGCTCGCCCCGCCGCTGGTGTTCGTCGGACGCATCTTCAGCGTCGTGATCCGGTCGCTTAACTGGGTGACGAACTGCATCATCAAGGCTTTCGGCGTCGAGCCGAAAGACGAGGCCACCAGCGCGTTCACCGTCGAAGAGGTGCAGACGATCGTCGCTCAGTCACAGCGGGAGGGTGTGCTCCGCGATACGACGGGTGCGCTCACCGCCGCGTTCGAGTTCACCGAGAAGAAGGTCTCCGACGTCGCGGTTGCCCTGCCGTCGCTGGTGACGCTCGATGAGGCGGCGACTCCGGCCGAGGTCGAGCGGGCCGTGGCGCAGAGCGGATTCTCGCGGTACGTGCTCGTCAACGAGCAGTCCGAACCGACCGGGTATCTCCACCTCAAAGACGTGATCGATCTCGCCGATGACGAGTATTCGGATCCTGTGCCCCCGAAGCGGATCCGCCAGTTGATCTCGATCTATGAGGGCACCGAACTCGAAGACGCCCTCGCGACCATGCGCCGTGCCGGAGTGCACGTCGCGCGGTCGTTCGACGAGCAGGGCACGACCCGCGGGGTGCTGTTCCTCGAAGACATCATCGAGGAGCTCATCGGCGAGGTGCAGGACGCCACCAGACGTCGGTAGACGTTCACCGAATGCACGAAAGACGCCCCACGACCGAAGTCGTGGGGCGTTTTCTGTGCACTCGGCGCGGCGGGCTACGCCGGCCGGCAGGCTACGCCGGCTGCGACACGTGGAACGGCGCGCGGTGGTACTGCTGCGGGTAGTACGGCAGGTCGACGCCCAACTCGGCCGCGACCCGGAGGGCAAAGTGCGGGTCGCGAAGGAACTCGCGGCCGACGAAGACGACGTCCGACTCACCGTCGGCGACGATCGCCTGGGCCTGCTCGGCGCCGATGATGAGGCCGACCGCACCCGTCTCGACCTCAGCGTCGGCGCGGACCGACGCGGCGAGCGGCACCTGGTAGCCGAGCCCAACAGGAATCTCCGCTTTCGCGACGTTTCCGCCGGAGGAGATGTCGAACAGGTCGGCACCGGCGTCGCGCGCCCAGCCCGACACGATCGCGGTCGAGGCTTCGTCCCAGCCGCCCTCGGTCCAGTCGGTGGCCGAGAAGCGGACCAGGATCGGGAAGTCGTCGCCCGTGGCGGCACGGATGCCGCGAACGGAGTCGACCACGATGCGGGCACGGTTCTCGAGCGATCCGCCGAACTTGTCGGTGCGCTGGTTGCTGAGCGGCGAGAGGAACTCGTGCATGAGGTACCCGTGGGCGGCGTGGAGCTCGACGAAGTCGAACCCTGCCCGCTGCGATCGGACGGCCCCGTCGACGAACGCCTGCACGACCCCCCGGACCTCCTCGGTCGTCAGCTCGCGGGGAACGTCGTAGCCGTCGAACGCGATCGGAGACGGGCCGACCGTCTTCCAGCCGTGCTGCGACTCGTTCAGCGTGCCGACCTGGTCGTCCCACGTGCGAGGGGTCGAGGCTTTCCGCCCGGCATGGGCGAGCTGGACGCCGATGGCGGAACCCTGCGAGTGAACGAAGTTGACGATCGGGCGGAACGCGTCGCGCTGGGCGTCGTTCCAGATGCCGAGGTCTTGCGGCGAGATGCGACCCTCGGGCACAACTGCCGTCGCCTCGGTGATGATGGCGCCGGCGCCGCCCCGGGCGAACGAGCCCAGGTGCACGAGGTGCCAGGTGCCGGGCGTTCCGTCGAAGTTCTCGGCCGAGTACTGGCACATGGCCGGTACCCAGAGGCGGTTGCGGAAGGTCGTTCCGCGCAGCGTGATGGGGTCGAAGAGCGAAGTCATATCTGTTTCAACGACGTCGGCCGCGGATCATTCCGGCAGGTCGAGGGGGAGCGCAGGATCCGACGCGGCCAGCCCGGTGAGGAAGTCCCGGAGCGAGGCAGGCGACGTGAACACGTGCCCGGTGATGCCGAGGGCTTCGGCCGCCTCCACATTCACGCGCTTGTTGTCGACGAAGACCATCTCACCGGGCGTGATCGCGAGCTCGCGCAGAACGGTCTCGTAGATGGAGGCGCTCGGCTTCAAGTCGTGCATCTCGGCGCTGACGAAGTGCCGGTCGAACAGGGTGCCCACGGGACCGAAGCGGAAGGGCGAGCCGAAGTCGAAGCCGGCGTTCGAGAGGAGGGCCAGCGGCGTTCCCCCGTCGTGCAGTTCTTCGAGGATCGCCACCGTGCCGGGCTCGGGGTGGAGCCACCCGGCGAAGTCGACCGCCCAAAGCTCGTGGATGCGCCCGAGGGTGAATTCGGTGTCGTTCTCGGCGGCGATCAGGCGCCAGTACTCGACGATCGACAGATCGCCCGAGTCGAGTGCGTCGCGGTGCGCGTCGTAGCTGCGCCACAGCCCCTCAGCGGCAACCCCGGCCAGGCGCTCCACCTCGGAGCGAGCCGAAGCCGGAGGCGACACGCTGATCACCTCGCCGTAGTCGAAAACGATCGTGCGGCCCGGAATCGACAAAGACATGCCAGTGACGCTAGCGGAGCCCGCTGAACACGCGACAGGCCTACCGTGGGGGAGTGACTGTATCGACCGAACCCACCTACACCCCTTGGACGCCCTCCGACGCGGCCGGCTCGATCGCCGTTCCCCGCGAGGACGACGACAAGTACAGCCGCGGCGTGCTCGGCGTCGTCACCGGCTCAGACCAGTATCCGGGCGCGGCCGTGCTCGGTGTCGAGGCCGCTCTGCACACGGGCCTCGGCATGCTCCGCTACCTGGGGCCCTCCCGGGCATCCGACTTCGTGCTCCACCGCCGACCGGAGGCCGTGACGAGCCCGGGTCGGGTGCAGGCCTGGTTGCTCGGCTCGGGGATCGACCCGGCGACCCTCGACGGCGTCACGACGAACCGCTTCGCCGAGGCGGTCGCGACCGGCAACCCGATGGTGCTCGACGCGGGCGCCCTGCAGCTTCGCGAGCAGGCGACCGGGCCGATCGTCGTCACGCCCCACTTCCGCGAGCTCGCCCGAGCCACCGGGCAGGAGGTCTCCGAGATCGCCGACGACCCCGCGACCGCTGCGGCGCGGGTGGCCGACGAGTGGGGCGCGACGGTGTTGCTCAAGGGGCACCGGACGTACCTCGCCGCGCCCGGTGGGTTGCGACTCGTGGCCTCGAGTGCGCCGTCCTGGCTCGCGACGGCCGGGGCGGGGGATGCGCTGGGCGGGATCCTCGGGGCTCTCGTCGCCACGCACGCCGACGACATCGCGAGCGACTCGAATGCGCTCGCGCGATTGGCGGCGACCGCGAGCGTCGTGCACGGCCTCGCCGCCGAGCGTGCGTCAGGCGGGGGGCCGCTCACGGTGCTCGGGCTCATCGACGCACTGCCGGCGACCATTGCCGATCTGCTCCGAGGCTGATCCGGAGTGCTGCTGAAGCGGCCGCGAATGTGAGAGCGATCCGCTCCCGCCAGTCCGCTGCGGCGGCGGCGGGTGGCGGATCACTCTCACACCGGCGGGTGGGCGGAGATCAGGCTGCGGGCGACGCCTTCAGCAAGAACTCGACCGAACCGGAGTCTTCGACCTTGACGAAGCCGAGGCTGGGCGCTGCGACCTTGTAGTCGGCGAACGTGACGGGAATGGACCCGCTCACTTCGGCGCCGTCGCCCGACAGCGCCGCCTGCATGGGCACTGAGACCGTCTTCGTGACGCCGTGCATGGTGAGTTTGCCGGTGGCCGTGAACTTCGTCACGTCGCCGTCCGAGAGATCGCCGGTGTCGAGGGGTGAGGTGAGCGTGAATGTCGCGTCGGGGTGGATGTCGGTCTCGAGCGCCGAGGTGCGGAAGTACTCGTCGCGACTCGTGCTGTCGGTGGCGATCGACGCGACGTCGACCGTGATGTCGGCCTTGGTGATCGAGTCGGAGTCGAAGTCGACCGTGCCGGTGACGTCGGAGGTCTTGCCCACCACGGTCACGTCGGTGCCCCTCAACACTTCGTCGACCCGGTAGCCCGCGGTGCTGCCCGATCCGACGCTCCACGACCCGGTGAGGTCGGACCCGGCGAGTGTGGAGTCGCCCGGCGTGACGGACACGGTGGGCGCGGCCTCGGGCTCGCCGACGATGACATCGCGGTAGAAGGCGGGACCGGCGATGGTGACGACTCCGCCGACTACGATGACTCCCGCTGCCACACCGATGAGGACCTTGCTTCGTCTCTTCATGCGAAAACGATGACGCGTCACCCTTGCCGAGTCCTGAAAGCGTGCAGGCCGTGCAGGCTTAGCGGCACGTGTCGGGTTCGCTAGCCTTCGGGGGTGACCCGCATTCGAGCCCTCCTGCCGATGGTGCTGCTCTGGGTCACGTTTTTGGTGGTGCACTCGTGGCTGTCGGTCGCCGTGTGGAACGGCCCGCACACGCCATTGAACGACGTGTCGACCGTGTATCGCGACTGGATCCTTCGGGGTTCCCTCGGCGACGGCTGGGTCGGTGTCGACCTCGCCTGGGTCTACCCGACGGCCGCGCTCGTGCCCATGCTCGCCGCAGCGGCTGCCGGCTTCGACCACTACTCGGAGGCGTGGCTCGTGCTGGTGGCACTGCTCGACGCCATTGCTCTCGGGGTCATCGTCAGCGGCCGGTCTCGGCGACACCTCGTCGCCGGCTTTTGGTGGCTCGCCTACCTGCTGGCGCTCGGCCCGATCGCCGTCGGTCGGATCGACAGCATCACGGTGCCGCTCGCGATCGCGGGCCTGCTCGTCGCGGCCCGGCGCCCGGGGGTGGTGGGCGTTCTCCTCGCTCTGGCCACCTGGATCAAGGTCTGGCCGTTCGCCCTGATTCTGGCGGTCGTGATCGCCGAGAAGCGAAGGATCCGAGTGCTCGCCGCCGCCGCCACGACGAGCCTTGCGATCGTGCTCGCCGCTGTGCTCGGCGGGGGCAACCTGGCCGGCATCGCGGGGTTCGTCGGCAAGCAGACCGGGCGCGGGCTGCAGCTGGAGGCACCGATCACCACGTTCTGGCTGTGGGCTGAGGCGCTCGGAGCCCCGGGAGTCTCGACCACGTTCGATCAGACGCTGCTCACATACCAGGTCACGGGGCCCGGCTCAGCGTTGGCTGCCGCCGCCACGACGCCGATCATGGTGCTGGTGCTGCTGCTGCTCGTCGCCCTCGGCATCGTCGCCACTCGCCGCGGGGCACCGGCCGTGATTCTGCTGCCCCCGCTCGCCCTTGCCCTGGCCACGGCGTTCATCGTCACCAACAAGGTGGGGTCGCCTCAGTACGAGGCGTGGTTGGCGGCACCGGTGGTGCTCGGACTCGCGACTCTCGGCCGTCGCTTCACAGCGCCGAGCATTCTCACCGTGCTGATCGCCGGCCTCACCCAGGTCATCTACCCCTGGCAGTACGACGCTCTGGTGGTGGCCCTGCCGTGGATGGTCGTCGTCGCAACCCTCCGCAACGTGCTTCTCGTGGCTCTCCTCGTCGTCGCCGCGCGGGCGATCGTCGTCGCTGGCCGCCCTGGGGAGAACTTCGGCGGGGTCGGGGCGACGAATGCGAGGATGGAGCCATGATCGTCGCATTCAGCGTTTCTCCCTCCGGTGGGCCGCCCGCAGGCTCCGAGCCCGATTCCGTGCACGACGCAGTGGCCGCCGCCGTCAAGGTCGTGCGTGACTCCGGCCTGCCGAACCGCACCTCGTCGATGTTCACCGAGATCGAGGGGGAGTGGGATGAGGTGATGGCCGTCGTCAAGGCCGCAACGGAGGCCGTGGCGCCGTTCGGGCGTCGCGTCTCTCTCGTGCTGAAGGCCGACATCCGTCCGGGGCACACCGGCGAGCTCGACGGCAAGATCGAGCGACTCGAACGGGCTCTCGGCGAGGCTTAGAATCGACTGGGAGAACATCCGCTCCCGCACGACTCGAAGGCGAGTTGTCGATCCCCTTTCCGACGACGAAATGGCTGTCTTCCCGTGCCTCAGATCTCACCCCGCCGGAGGCGCTTCGCGCTCCTCTCCCTCGCGATGGGCGGCTTCGGCATCGGTGCCACCGAGTTCGTCGCCATGGGGCTCCTGCCGAACATTGCTCGCGACCTCCTCCCCGGCCTCTACGCCGGCTCGGTGGAAGACGCCACCGCGCACGCCGGCATCATGATCAGCGCCTACGCGCTCGGGGTAGTTGTCGGTGCCCCGACCATCGCGGCGACGACGTCGCACCTGCCGCGCAAGAAGCTGCTGCTGATTCTGCTCGCCGCGTTCCTGGTCGGGACGATCGCGAGTGCGATTCTGCCGTCGTTCGGGCTCGTCGTGCTCGCACGGTTCGTCGCCGGGCTTCCGCACGGGGCGTACTTCGGTATCGCGTCGCTGGCGGCGGCCAATCTGATGGGCCCGGGCAATCGCGGCAAGGGCGTCGCGTTTGTCATGGCGGGTCTCACCATCTCCAACATCGTCGGCGTCCCGCTCATCACCGCGCTCGGCCAGGCAGCCGGCTGGCGGGTGGCCTACGGCGCGGTAGCCCTCATCTTCGCTCTCACCTTCTTCGCCGTGGCTCTGGCGCTGCCGCATCAGCCGGCCGCCGAGGGGGCGTCGATCCGGCGTGAGCTCAGCGCATTCCGCCGGCCGCAGGTCTGGCTCGTGATGGGCGTCGGCGCGATTGGGTTCGGCGGTTTCTTCGCCGTCTACAGCTACGTGTCGACCGCCGTCACCGAGGGTGCCGGTATGCCCGAGGGGTGGGTGCCGTTCGTGCTCGTCGCCGTGGGCGTCGGCATGACCATCGGCAACCTGCTCGGCGGCTGGGGTGCCGACACCAACCTCCGCCGCACGATCTACTTCGGCTTCGGCGGGCTCCTCGTGGCGTTGATCGGCTACGCGCTGACCAGCGAGATGCTGATCGGCATCTTCGTCTTCGCCTTCCTGCTCGGCTTCTTCAGTTCGGTGATCAACCCGGCCATCCAGTCGCGCCTCATGGAGGTCTCGGGCGACGCGCAAGTGATCGGTGCAGCGCTCAACCACTCGTCGTTCAACCTCGGCAACAGCCTCGGCGCCTACCTCGGTGGGGTCGTCCTCGCAGCAGGCCTCGGTGTGGGTTCACCCGCGTGGGTCGGGGCGATTCTGGCCTCGGCCGGAGTCGTGCTCGTGACGATCAGCTTCGCGGTCGATCGGCGGGGTCGGGGCAACTCGGGGTCGGGCGGCGCAGGATCCGGCGATTCGTCGATCGGCTCCGCGAATCCTTCGCCCCAAACTCAGCCTGCGCCCGTCGCCGGCCTTTAACCCTCACGCCACGTTCAGAACGTTGGCAAAATGGGCCGATCCGGCACTGGTCGTCCAGTTTCAAGCGGCTTCTGCCAGAAGTCTGAACCGGCATTTCGCTCAGAAGGAACGGCGGGACGGCGGTCGCAGCGCCGGGTGACCGGCGCGGGACGGCGGTCACAGCGCCGGGTGACCGGAGCTTGTCGGAGGTCCGGCGCCGCGACGGGCGTCACGCCTAGAAGGAACTGGGCCCAGCGTCGTCGGTCTGCAGCAGGATGCCGTCTTGGATGGCGCGCTTCCGCAGGGCGACTTTGGTGCCCACGTCGAAGCCGGCGACGCGGTACTTCTCGCGGATCCGCTTAAGGTACGACTTCGCGGTCTCTTCGGAGATGCCGAGCTGGTACGCGACCGCCTTGACGGGTTCGCCACCGCCGTAGAGGGCCATGACGCGGCGCTCCTGGGCGGAGAGCTTCGGCACACCGCCGACCTCGGAGGCATTCAGGGCGAGGTCGAGCTCGGCCGAGATGTACGATTCGCCGATCGAGGCCGTGCGGATCGCCTCGACGATCATTTCGGCGTCTTCGCTCTTGACGAGGTAGCCGAGGGCACCGGCGGCGAGTGCCTCGCGGACCACATTCGGCTCGGAGTAGGTGCTCATCAGGACGGTCTTGACGCCGGCCGTCTTGAGAGTCGAGATCTTGAGAGAGATCGGGAGGTTGTCCTTGAGGTCGAGGTCGAGGAGGACGACGTCGACCGGAAACTCGGGGTGCGTGAGCAGCTCGGGCCAGGAGGCGACCGCGGCGACCATGGAGATGTCGCTTGCGGCGCCGCGAATCCATTCGCTCAGGGCCCCGAGCAGCATCTTGTGATCGTCGACGAGGGCGAGACGAATTCGTCCTTCGGAGTCAGGCACTGGTTTCTCTCTTTCGATGGGTGGCTTCGGAAAGCCGCGAGGCGTAGTGACGCGCACAGGGAACACCCGGTGCGCTCATGTTAGGCGTCTGCCGGGTTCTCGACGGAACACCTGATGGCGAGCCGCAGACTGCCCTGGTGGGTTGAGGTCTGAAAGTCACCGACGCGGTTCAGGGCGTTCCAGGTGGCGGGGGTGACCCGGTTGCGGCGGATGCCCGTCGAGGTGACGTCGATCGGGACGTCGATGGTGCGTCCCGCAAGGGACGCGATCGAGTTCGACGTGCCGATGGGGCCCAGGGTGAGAGTGATGCTCGTGCCGGCGGCTCGCGTGCGGCGATCGCCCAGGAGGAGCCATACGGCTTGGAGGAGCCCGTCGCGCTGCTCGGGGGTCAGCAGGCCGGCGAGAGACGACGGATCGGCGAGTTTGACGGCTCGGCCCAGGTATTCCGATTCGGTGACGGCGTGATACAGCCAGGTCTCGCGTCGGCCTTCGATGAGGTGGAGGCGCAGCTCTGTCGCGAGCGAGGCAGCGGTGGAGGCGACCTGCGGTTCGAGAGGAAGGGGAATGTCTCCCACCGCGACTCCGTCGAGCAGCTTCTCGGCTGCGAGGTCGAGACGGGCCAACTCGTCGCTCGCGAGCATTCCCACGGCAAACCGCGGCTGGGTGACGGTCGACTGCACGAGGACGCGGTCGAGCTCGATCTGGATCATGCCGCGGAAGCGCTGCACGGCATAGGTGGCGATGGCGGGCGGCAGGACGGCCAGGGCGATCGTGGCGACCTGCTGAGGGAACGTCACCCGGTCGATCGGCGTGGTGAGGATCACAGCGCCGACGAGGAGGACGAACAGGGCTGCCGTGGCGATGATGAGCTCGCGGGCCGGCCGGAGGGTGATGAGGGGGAGGAGACCGAAGCCGACCGAGATGCTGGCGGTGGCGTAGGCCCCGACGTTGTGGAGGGGCCAGATGGCGATGAAGTCGAGGACGACCACGAGGGCGAGGGCTGCGCAGAGGCCGATCATCACTGGGCCGGTCAAGCGCTCGCCCTGGATGGCGACGAGGGTGACCACTCCGATGAATGCGGCGAGGTAGACGAGCCAGGCGACGATGGCGGGCGCGGCCACTGGATACGAGGAGAGGTGCACCAGGAAGAAGATCAGGCCGTAGATGGCCTGCAGGGCTGCGACGGCGGCGGCGCCCATTCCGAGATAGCCGGTGCCGAGGGTCGCGCCCGCCTGCTGGGCCTGGCGCATGGAGCGAGCACCGGTGGAGGAGGTCGGAAGACCCCTGGGCGCCCTCCGGTGTCGGGGGACGCCGAGGGTGTTCTCATCGATGCTCACGCGGGGAGCCTCCGGTCGCTAGTGCTCATCGCGGTGCCTCCAAGACGACGGTTGTGCCGGCTCCGGGAGCGGAGAAGAGACGGGCACTGCCGCCGACCTCTCGCAGCCGGTTGACGACACTCTCTTTGAAGCCGAGTCGCTCCTCGGAGACGCCCTCAAGCTCGAATCCGACGCCGGCGTCGGTCACCATCGCCCGGACCATCTTGTCGTCGTGGATGATCGTGACGTGCGCCTCGACGACGCCCGCGTGACGCCGGACGTTCTCGAGGCACTCGGCGAGTGCGAGGAGGAACGCGTCGAGCACGTTCGTCGGGAGGAGCACCTGACCGGTGCCGTGCCAGCTGACTTCCAGGCCCATTCGCCCGAAACGCTGCTTGACCGACTCGAGCGTCTGTCCGAGGGGGCTCTCTTCGACGGTGTCGAGGTTGTAGTCGCCGGAAGCCTGCGGCTGCGGTGTCGAGCCCAGGCGGAGGTGGCGAAGCAGGCGGGCGTCTTCGGCGGCCTGAGCGCGGAGTGCATCGGGGGTGACTCCGAAACCCGAGTGGGCGAGAAGGGTCAGGGTCGCGAGCACGGTGTCGTGCAGGAGTCGTGCGCCCTGGCGGCGCTGGGCCTCGGTCTCGCTTGCCTGGCGCTCGGCCCGGTGGGCGTTTCCGATCGAGTAGATGCGGCGGGCTGCGCGGGGAACGCTATTGCCGATCCAGAATCCGGCGACGAAGCAGAGCACCCAGCCGAGGAGGACGGCGGCGACCTGCACGGAGATGATCGACTGCGTACCGATGACGACCTCGGCGACGACGACCACGGCAGCCGCGGCCGCGAGGAGCACGCGCTTGGTGCTCGAGGAGAGCAGGAGAGCGAAGGAGGCGATTGCGCCGCCGACCAAGGGGATGACGGCAGTCGCGAGAGGCCCGTCGATGCCGCCCGGCACCAACGCGATGCCCCCGGCGATCAAACCCGCAGCCATTCCCAAGACGACCCACAGCATTTTGCCGCTTCGGCCGATCATGATGAAGAAAGCGATCATCACGAGGCTGAAGAAGACGATGGCAGCTTGCCGTCTCAGGTCGGTCACGCCCGGGTAGCTCAGGGCCACCAACGAGACAACGGTTGCCGAGATCCCGAGAAAGCGGGTCGTCGTCCGGAGAAGACGATCGCGCTCCTGGGCGAAGAGATCCATTCGAGTCCAACAGTCAGAAGAGAGGGCCGCCCGAGAGGGCGCCTAGACACATCGTTCCACAGATGTCGCGCCGGGGGACGGTACGAGGGGATCGGCGCGCTGATGAAAAAGGTGTCGAGCGAGACTCATTCTGGCGGAAAGCGCGCTCATCCTTCAAGTAGGGCTCGAAGGTGGTTCCCCACCGCCTCGTTTTCGATCAGAAATCCGTCGTGGCCGAATTCGCTCGGAAGGATCACCGCCTCGCTGGCGGCCGCGCCGCGGAGGCCCTCCGCGATCAGCACCTGGTCGCGGGGTGGGAACAGCCGATCGGAGTCGATGCCGATGACGAGAGACCGGGCGGTGATCCTCGACAGGGCTCCGGTCACGCCACCGCGATCCCGTCCGATGTCGTGGCTGTTCATCGCCCGCGCGAGGCTCACGTAGCTGTTTGCGTCGAAGCGGCGAGTGAACTTATTGCCGTGGAAATCGAGGTAGCTCGCCACCGAGAACCGACCGCTGCCGGTCATGGGAGAGAGCTCGCTCTGCCATCCTCGGCCGAATCGGGCGTTGAGCTCGTCGGGCGAACGGTAATTGAGCAGCGCCATTCGTCGGGCCAGCGCGAGGCCGCGGTAAGGCCCCTCGCCATCGGCGGCCTCGTAGTAGTCGCCGCCGAGAAAGCCGGGATCCATGTGGACGGCTTCGATCTGCACCGTGTTGAGGGCGATCTGGTCGGCACTCGTCGAGGCGGTCGTCGACAGCACACCGAGGCGCGCCACTCTCTCCGGCTGGCCGACGGCCCATTCGAGGGCGTGCATGCCTCCCATCGAGCCGCCGATCACGGCGTGCCAGCGATCTATGCCGAGCTCGTCGGCGAAGCGCACCTGCGCCTCGACCTGGTCTCTGACGGTGAGTCTCGGAAAACGGCTGCCCCATTCGTGACCCTCGGGGTCAAGAGAAGCCGGGCCGGTGGATCCTTGGCAGCCCCCGAGCATGTTGGGTGCCACGACGAACCAGCGGTCGGTGTCGATCGCGAGCCCCGGGCCGACGATGCCGTGCCACCAACCGGCGGTGGCGTGGCCCTCGCCCGCCGGGCCGGCCAGGTGGCTATCACCGGTGAGAGCGTGCAGCACCAGCACGACGTTCGAGTCGTCGGTCGCCCGGGTGCCGAACGTCTCGTACGAGATGCGAGGTCGGGGGAGCGTCTCGCCGCTCTCCAGCTCGAGGTCGTCGAGAGTGACGAAGAGCCGATCGCCGACCGGATCGCCGTCTCGCCAGGCACCCGTCGCGGGTGGCTTGCCGAGCATGGTCCGGCGGGTGCGCTCCGTGATGACCCGCGAGGGCACCGTGTCTTCGGGGGTCGTCTGCCAGTCCATTTGGGTCAAGCATGACAACAAAAGGCGGCGACCGCCGGACTGTTACGCCCGATGGTCGCCGCCCCGTGGGATCCTCGGCCAGCGTCAGCTGTTCTTGAGCAGCCCGGTCGTCACCTGCCTCGCGGCGGCGAACCCGGCGTCGAGGTCGGCCTTCAGATCGTCGATGTTCTCGAGGCCCACCGACAGTCGCACGAGGCCGGGGGTGACGCCCGTCGTCAGCTGCTGCTCGGGGGTGAGCTGCGAGTGCGTGGTCGAGGCGGGGTGGATCACCAGCGAGCGGACGTCGCCGATGTTGGCGAGGTGGCTGAAGAGGTGGAGGTTGTCGACGAGGGCCGCTCCGGCGTCGACGCCGCCCTTGAGCTCGAACGAGAGCACAGCCCCGACGCCCTTGGGTGCGTACTTGTTCGCGGCCGCGTACCAGGGGCTCGTCGGCAGGCCGGCGTAGAAGACATTGGCTACGTCGTCTCGGGCGTCGAGCCACTCGGCGATCTCCTGGGCGTTCTGCACGTGCCGTTCGATGCGCAGCGACAGCGTCTCGATGCCCTGGATGAGCGAGAAGGCGGTGTCGGCCGAGTTCGACGAGCCGAGGTCGCGGAGCAGCTGCACCCGCGCCTTGATGATGTACGCGAGGGGGTCGCCGACCGCGCCGGTGTAGCTGGCACCGTGATACGACGGGTCCGGTTCGGTGAGCTCGGGGAATTTTTCGACGTTCTTCGACCATTCGAACTTTCCGCCGTCGACGATGAGCCCGCCGATGACGGTGCCGTGACCGCCGAGGAACTTCGTCGCGGAGTGCACGACGATGTCGGCCCCGTGCTCGAACGGGCGGATCAGGTAGGGCGTAGCGATCGTGTTGTCGACGATGAGCGGCACGCCGGCCTCGTGCGCGATCGATGAGACGAGCGAGATGTCGAGGATGTTGATCTTCGGGTTGCCGATCGTCTCGGCGAAGAAGAGCTTGGTGTTGGGGCGCACGGCGCGGTGCCACTCGTCGGCGTCGTCCTGGTTCTCGACGAAGGTGGTCTCGATGCCGAGCTTCGCGAGCGTGTACTTGAACAGGTTGTAGGTGCCGCCGTAGATCGACGACGACGAGACGATGTGATCGCCCGCCTGCGCGATGTTCAGGACGGCGAGGGTCTCGGCCGCCTGTCCCGACGCGACGAGCAGAGCCCCCGAGCCGCCCTCGAGAGCGGCGATGCGCTGCTCCACGACGTCGTGGGTGGGGTTCATGATCCGCGAGTAGATGTTGCCGAACTCCGCGAGCGCGAACAGGTTCTTCGCGTGCTGCGAACTGTCGAACACGTACGACGTCGTCTTGTATATCGGCGTGGCACGCGCGTGGGTCGTCGGGTCGGGTTGAGCGCCGGCGTGGATCTGCTGCGTCTCGAACTTCCAGGCGTTCGTCGGATCGGGCATTGAAGTCTCCTCGGGGTTCCGGTGCCGGCCGATCCTCGGTGAACGGACGGTCGTTCTCTCTGGGGCGAGCGTAGGCCCGGCGTCCGGTGCGCGCCACGGCGGCGACACGCGGCGTAACGGGGTACGACGAGGATCCGCGAGCACGTTTGCCACAATCGGCCCATGCACTCGACCGCGCCCTCCCTCCCCTCCTGGCCCGCCACCTCGGCGAGTCATCGTCGGTCGGAGGTCTCCGCCGTGATCGGGCGGGGCGACGCCGCGTGGACACGGGCGTCGGCGGGTGTGCTTCGGTGGGAGGTGAAGACCCGCAGCGGGTTCCGGGTCGACGACGGACGCCCCGTGGTCGCGGGGCGACGCGTGACGGTGACGGCGAAGGTCGCGGGTGTGCGAGTGGTCGAGCCGGTTCAGGTGGTCGAGGTGGTCGACGGTCCGTCTCGCGTCGGGTTCTCGTACCGGACGCTTCCCGGCCATCCGGTCGACGGCGAAGAGTCCTTCGTGGTGCACCGCTCAGGCGACGACGTCGTGCTCACCATCCGCTCGCTGACGCGCCCCGCTCCGCAGCAGCCCTGGCGGGGGCTCTACCCGCTGCTGCGGGTGGCGCAGGTGGTTGCGCGGCGTCGGTATCTGCGTGCGCTGAGGTAAAGGCGGTCCGGTCGCCGGTATGGCGACGCGATTCGGCCAAACTGACGTGGCGCGCCGGGTCGGAATGGCCGAAGTGCGTCGGGTCGCTATCGGCGGCGATCGACCGTCGGCCTCAGCAGGTCGAGCTCGGCACCGAACTCGGCCTAGGTGAGTTCGCCGTCGACCCACCGCCGCTGGAGTGCTCGTGCTTGGCGGCTGCTTCGCCCGCCCGCGAGCTGCGAAGACTGCCGGACACGCTCAACAGTCGTGCTGCGGCGGGCCGAGTCGATCGAGTCGATCCGGGTGGGGTTCATGGCGTGCTCCCTTCGAGACCTCAAAATCTACAGGCGAGCCTTCTGGCGAAACAGGTGCGCCGCCGAAGTCGCTAGCGTGGACGCACCGACGAAAGAGGGATGGACGCATGGCACGACGCGCAGTGGTCACGGGAGCGAGCTCGGGTATCGGAGAGGCCACGGTTCGGCTGTTCCGCCAACGCGGCTGGCAAGTACTGGCGGTGGCTCGGCGCGAAGATCGCCTGCGACAGATCGCCGTCGAGACGGGCGCGACCTGGTTCCGGGCCGACGTGACGAGCGACGCTGACATGGTTGCCCTCCGCGCCCACGTCGAAGAGACCGGCCCAATCCACGCCCTGGTCAACAACGCGGGCGGTGCCTTTGGGCTCGACAGCGTCGAGGCGGGCTCGATCGACGACTGGCAACGCATGTTTGACGTCAACGTGCTCGGTACCAAGCGCGCGATCAGCGGACTCCTGCCGTCGCTCCGAGCCGGGGCGAAAGACGCAGGATCCGGCGACATCGTCACCGTCACCTCTATCGCCGGCCACATCGCGTACGAGAACGGGGGCGGCTACAACGCCGCCAAATTCGCGGAACACGCGCTCGTCGCGGCCCTCCGGCTCGAGCTCAACGGCGAGCCGCTGCGAGTGATCGAGATCGCCCCCGGCATGGTCAAGACCGACTTCTCGCTGGTGCGGTTCGACGGCGACCAGGCACGCGCCGACGCCGTCTACGATGGAGTCGTCGCACCGCTCACGGCTGACGACATCGCCGAGTCGATCGTGCATTCGGTCGAGCTGCCGGCCCACGTCAACCTCGACCTCGTGACGATCAAGCCGGTAGCGCAGGCGCAGCCGTACAAGCTGACGCGCGGCGAGCTGACGACGCGCGACTGACGCGTGGCTGGGATCAGCCGATGGACACGAACTCCGCCACATCGTCGCGCGGCAAGACGTCGGCGACAGCACCGACCTCCAGCTCGAGCAGCTTGACCCAGCCGCCCGACGACGACAGGAAGGCCGTGTCGGAAGCATCGCGCCCGGTCGCGATGCGCACGAGACTCTGACGCGGAGCCAGGTGCGTCGCGTCGATCACGTACCACCGACCATCGACGAGAGCCTCGGCGACCGCGTGGAAGTCCATCGGATACAGGCCCGGCGCGTAGACCGACACGAGCCGCGCCGGAACGTCGAGCGCTCGCAGCAGTGCAACGACGAGGTGGGCGTAGTCGCGGCAGACGCCGCGCCGGTCGAGAAAGGTGCGGACGGCGCCATCGGTCGGCGCGCTCGAGCCCGGCACATACGAGAGGTGCCCGTTGACCCAGGATCCGACGGAGTCCAGCAGGTCGAGACCGCTCAGCCCCGCGAACTCGCTGCGCGCCGTCGGGAACAGCGTGTCGGATTCGCAGTAGCGGCTGGGTCGCAGGTACTGGATGCTGTCGAGTGCACCGAGAGCGATCGGATCCTGCTGTCCGGTGACTTCGACGCGGTAGTCCATCTCGAGTCGACCGGGAGCCATCTGAGCTACGTGAAGGCGAGTGCCGCGATCGTCGATGACCTCGCGAATCGGCACCTCTCTGCCACCCTGGGTGACCGACAGTGTCTCGGTGATTCGCTGCCCCTCAGCAGCTGCCACCGAGAGCACCAGCTCGGCGGGCTCGGTCGACGACAGGACCATCCGGGAGAACGCGTTCCGCTGCATGCACGAAGCCTAAATGGCAGAGCGAGCCTGAGGCAGGGAATCGAACATACGTTCGAATTCTGCAGTACGATCGAGGTATGTCACTCGCGTTCCAGACCTCGCTCTTCGACGACCTCGACGCCGATCCCACCCTCGAGACACTCGGCAGTTCGGTCGAGCGAATCGACCTCGGCGAGGGGGCCTGGCTCGACGTCCGGCCGGGCTGGGTGCAGAATTCCGACGCACTGTTCGAGCGTCTCGCGGGCGGGGTCGACTGGAAGGCCGACCGGCGCGAGATGTACGACCGAGTCGTCGACGTTCCCCGACTCGTTTCGTGGTTCGGTCCCGACCACGTCTTTCCCGATCCCGTGCTCACCGAGGCCCAGGCCGCTCTCAACGACCATTACGGGCGACCGCCGCAGCAGGTGTTCGAGACGGCAGGGCTCTGCTTCTACCGAACCGGAGACGACAGCATCGCGTGGCACGGCGACAAGGTCGGCGACGCCATCGATCGCGACACGATGGTCGGCATCGTCTCGGTCGGCGCTGCCCGCACTCTGGCGCTGCGCTCACGGTCGGGTGGCGAGGTGCGGCGCTTCCCCGTCGGGCACGGTGATCTCGTCGTGATGGGCGGCTCGTGCCAGCGCACGCACGAGCACTCGATCGCCAAGACGAAGCGCGCGATCGGGCCGCGCATCAGCATCCAATTTCGGCCCGTGTGGTCGCGATCGGCGTGATGACTGCGGCCCCGCCGCCCACTACGGTTGACTCCATGGTTTCCCTCCCCGATGACGCCGTGCCCGGCGTGCGTGCCGACGACCTCGAGCCGGTCTCCTTCGACGAACAGTCGTCCCGCCCCGTGACGTCCTCCCGAGACTCCACCCGCGAGATCCTGGGCTGGCTCGAATTCGGCGAAGCCTCCCGCGACCTGGCGCAAGACGTTCTCGCGAGCGGTTTCCGCCCCGATGTCGTCGTCGCGATCGCCCGAGGCGGTCTGCTTCTCGCCGGAGCCATCTCGTACGCCCTCGACACCAAGATGTGCGGCTCGATCAACGTCGAGTTCTACACCGGCGTCAACTCCGTGCTCGAGAAGCCCGTCATTCTGCCGCCCGCGCTCGATGCCCCGGCACTGTCGGGCAAGAGGGTGCTCCTCGTCGACGACGTCTCCGACTCCGGCCGCACCCTCGAGCTGGTCCGCGACATCCTGCGCGGTCACGGTGCCGACGTGCACACCGTCTGCCTCTACTCCAAGCCGCGCACGATTCTCGAACCCGACCACGTCTGGCGTCACACCAGCGACTGGATCACGTTCCCGTGGAGCGCACTGCCCCCGGTGACGGTGAGCACATGAGCATTCACCTGGTGGGTGGCGGCTGGTCCGAGTCGACCGCCGTCTTCGAACCGTTCGTCGTCGAGGCAGCGGCCCGCGGCAAGCGTCTCGGGCGCGACGTTCCCCGGATCGCCGTACTCGTCGTCGTCGAAGACGACGTCCCGTCGCCCGAGTTCCGTTCGGGGTTCCCGGCGATGCTGGCTTCGATTGGCCCCTGCGAACCGCTGGTCACCGAGGTCGTGTCGAGCGACGTGTTCGACACGCGAGTGCTCTCCGACATCGACGGCCTCGTGATCGCCGGTGGTTCGACCCCCGCCTACTTCGAGGCAGTCGTGCCCCTCATCGACCAAGTGCGACTCCTCGTCGCTGACGGCCTGCCGTATCTCGGCTTCTCGGCCGGGGCGATGATCGCTGCCGACACCGCCATTCTCGGCGGCTACACGATCGGCGGAGTCGAGGTCTGCCCTCCCGACGCGGCCGAAGGCCTCGACGAGGTGACCCTGGCGCAGGGTCTCGGGCTCGTCGACCTCGCTATCGACGTGCACGCCGTCCAATGGGGCACTCTGAGTCGACTCATCGCGGCAACCGAGGCGGGATTGGTCACGGGCGGCGTCGCCATCGACGAGAACACCGCACTCGTGGTCGGTGAAGGCGCGCTCGGAGTCATCGGCACGGGCAGTGTCTGGCGGGTCGAACCCCAGCTCGACGACGACGGCGAGATCGTCGGGGTGTCCGTCGGCACGGTCGGCGTGGCCGTCTGACCGCTCGATGACGACGCACTCTCTCGTCGAGCTGCTCGACCCGGGCTGGGCTCGGGCCCTCGCCCCCGTCGAAGACCGCATCCACGACCTAAGCGATTTCCTCCGTGCCGAGACAGCGGCGGGGCACGGGTACCTGCCCGCTGGCGACGCCGTTCTAAGGGCCTTCACTACTCCGTTCGACGAGGTGAAGGTCGTGATCGTCGGGCAGGATCCGTACCCGACGCCCGGTCACCCGATCGGCCTGTCGTTCGCCGTCGACCCGCACGTCCGGCCCGTTCCGCGCAGCCTCGCCAACATCTACCGCGAACTGAACGACGACCTCGGCATCGTGCCTGTGGCTCACGGCGACCTCACCTCGTGGTCGGAGCACGGCGTGCTCCTCCTCAACCGGGTGCTCACGGTTCGTCCGGGCGACGCCGGATCGCACCGCCGTAAAGGCTGGGAGGCCGTCACCGATCGGGCGATCGAGGCGTTGGTCGCTCGCGACAAGCCACTCGTCGCGGTGCTCTGGGGCAAAGACGCCCAGAAGCTGAAGCCGCTGCTCGGCTCGACGCCGACCGTCGAATCGGTGCACCCGTCGCCACTCTCGGCCTCGCGCGGCTTCTTCGGCTCGAAGCCGTTCAGCCGGATCAACGAGCTGTTGACCGAGCAGGGCGCCGAGCCGGTCGATTGGCGCTTGCCGGAAGCAGTACGGCCGGCGTAGACACGCCTCAACGGCAACTACCGGCAGGGCTGGCGTAGACACACGGGCGCGCGAGCGGGTCTACGCCGTGCGGGCGGGTCTGTGCCGATGTCGTGGGGCGGGGGAGCGCGGGGTTGGGGGGAAAGCGCCTGCGGCGGGTATGCGGGTGACGGCTCGCGGATCCTTGGCCCGGACCTGCGGTTCTGCCCACGGATAGGCCCCCGACATGGAAGGCTGAGCGCGTGCTCGAAGAGGAATACCAGCCGCGGCGTGTGCTCCCGCGCCATTTGCGCAAGCCGCCGGCGGCGGAGGCCCCGTTCTCGTTCGAGATCCGCCCGGCTGTCGCGACCGACTTGCCGGCGGTCCGAGATGTCTACAACCTCTACGTGGCGAACTCGACCGTGACGTTCGACACCGCGCCGAAGCAGCTCGCCGAGTGGCGCGGAGTGTTCGCCAAGGCGGAGAAGCTCGAACTGCCGTTTCTCGTGGCGGTGTCGCCCGGCGGAACCCTGCTCGGCTACGCCCACGTGGTGCCGTGGCAGACCCGTGCCGCAAATCGCGCGATCGTCGAGACGTCTATCTACCTCGGTCCGGCGTCCACCGGCAAGGGCCTCGGCCGTGCGTTGCTCGGCGCGCTGCTCGAAGCCTGCGATGCGGCGGGTGTGCGTCAGATCATCGCGATCATCGGCGACCAGGGTGCCGACGCGTCGATTCGGTTGCACGCCTCGTTCGGTTTCACCGAGATCGGCCGGATGGGTCGGGTCGGCTTCAAGTTCGACCGGTGGCTCGGCACGGTGACGATGCAGAAGAACCTGCCGCGTCGATCGCGGCGTGCGGTGCGCGGCCGGGGCTAAGAGGGACGCGTCGGGGCCGGCACCGTTCACAACACTGGCAAAAGTGGCCATCACCCGGTAAATCGAGCCGGTTCGGGCCACTTGTGCCAGAGTTCTGAACACCTCCCGGGCAGGCCGGAGCGGCCACGCGACCCGATGAGGTCGCGCAGCCGCTCCCGCCTGACCGATCAGCGGCGGAGTCGAGCCCGCAGCGCGAGGGCCAAGCCTCCCAGCAGCAGGAACGCTGCCGCGAGCAGGCCCGCCAGGGTGGAATCGCTGCCGGTGAAGGCGAGCGATCCGTCAGCGGCGACAGCGGTGGTTGCGGCCAGGGCCGTCGTTCCGCCGAGTCCCGCTGGGGCGATGCTGCCGCCGTTCGCGGAGTCACCTGTCGTCGCAGCCTCGTTCGTCGTGGCGAGCACGGTGGAGGGAACCGAAGGAACCGAAGGATCCGACGGCTCGGCAGGCGAGACGGGGTCGGTCGGGTCGGTCGGGAGCGTCGGGGTTCCGGGCTCCGCGGGCGACGTCGGTGTGGTCGGCGTCGTGGGGTCGGTCGGCGTGGTCGGTGTAGTTGGCGTCACCGGGTCGGTCGTCGTGCCGGTGGTGCTGGTGTCGCCGATCACGGAGACGGCGTTGCCGCCGACCGTGACGGGCAGTCCAATGACGGGCGCGATCTGCGTGCCGCCGAGGGTGCTGTCGTTACCGGTGGTGGTGCTGCCTGTTCCGGTGGTGCTGCCGGTGCCCGTGCCGGTGGTGGGCGTGGTGCCGGTGCTGCTGCCGCCGGTCGAGCTGTCGCCGATCACCGAGACGGCGTTCCCGCCGACCGTGACGGGCAATCCGACGGAGGGGACGATCTGCGTGCCGCCGAGGGTGCTGTCGTTGCCGGTGGTGGTGCTGCCGGTTCCGGTGGTGCTGCCGGTGCCCGTGCCGGTGCTCGGCGCGGTACCGGTCGTGCTGTCGCCGGTCGAACTGTCACCGATCACGGAGATGGCGTTGCCACCGACCGTGACGGGCACTCCGACGACAGGCACGATCTGGGTGCCGGACGCGAGGCCGTCGGATCCGCTCGTCGAGCTGCCCGAACCGGAAGTCGCGGGCGAGGTCGGCGTGGTGGCCGGGGCCGAGGCGTCGGATCCTGCGCTCTGCGAGTCACCGAGCACCGAGATGCTGTTGCCGGAGACTGTCACGGGAGCCGCAGCGTCGATCACGGCCTGGGTTCCGGAAGCGATGGCGTCGGAGCCGGATGTGGTGGGGGCGGCGGGAGCTGCCGGGGCCGGAGCGGCAGGAGCCGCGGAGGCGGGAGCGGCGGGTGCTGCAGGGGCCGAGTGCGAGTCGCCGACCACCGAGATCGCGTTGCCCGTCACTGCGACAGGAACGGGAACGGAGACGATGCCCTGGGTGCCGGACAGGATTCCCGAGGCGCCCGTTGTGGTGGGTGCCGAAGCTGCAGGAGCAGCAGGCGCCGGGGCCGACGCAGCCGGAGCAGCAGGAGCAGCCGCAGCAGCCGGAGCCGGAGCAGCAGCAACGGGCGCCGCAGCTGCCGGAGCCGAGCCCGACACAGAATCTCCGACCACACTGACCGCGTTACCGGCGGCCTGGACGGGTGCCGATACGACGGCGTCGAGCTGGGTGCCGGAGAGCAGCCCGTCGGATCCTGACGTGGTGGCCGCGTTGGCCCCCGTGGCGCCGACGGCCCAGAGGCCTCCGACGAAGCAGGCTCCGATGAGCCCGCGGAAGACGTACTTGTTCATGATGATGACTCCTGTAACGAATGGTTCGACTGAGCGGAGCGCGAGTGCGCGGCGCTGGAGGGATGCGTGTGCCCGGCGCGCGTGCGGTGAGCACAGCGCGGGGCGAGCAGCCCGTCAGTCGGGTGTCGTGTCGGAGTCGTAGGTGGGCGAGAGCGGAACGGCGTCGCGTTCACTCGTGCCGGAGGAGAGCAGGGAAAGCTTAGGGAAGTAGCCGAAGTCGGCGGTCAACGCGATCGCGCCGGCGGATCCGGAGCCGCCCGACGATGCCGATCCATTCATGCCCGCAGGGGCAGCCGGTACCGGCCCGGGAGCGGGCTGGTCGGCGGGAGAGTGCGCCGGGGTCGGAACGGCAGGATCCGACATGGTCGATCCAGTAATCGAGACGCCCGTCACCGAGGTGGCTGCCACCGGGAGGAGAGAGGCGCTGCGAGGAGCGGCTGTGCCCCAGGTCACCTCGATGGTAGTCGCGGCGGAATGAGCCTTTTCGGCGTTAGTGGTCGCAGATGCGGAAGCCGACTCGGAGACACTCGCGACCGGGTCGCCGCCGAGGACGGCGTGGGTCGGATTCGAGGTCACGACGGGCGGGACGTGGGGAACGGGAGGTGACGTGACGCCCGGCGGGATGATCGGCGTCGTCGGGTGTGAGACACCGTCGGAGAGGTCGGAGACGGCTGAGTCGACGGTGTCGGCGACCGGCTTCGTGACCGTGCTGACCGGGGATTTTCCTGTCACCGCAGCAACAGGGGGCGCCACCTGCGTCACTGTGTCGACGACCTTGTCGGCGGTAGTGGCTACTGGGGCCACGACGTGGGCGACCGGCTTGGTGGCGGCCACCTGAGCGACGGCCTTCGGCACGACCGGAACAACTGCGGAAACCACCTTGTGCACCGGCGCAACCGGGGCGGTGGCCTTCTCGACGGTCTTCGTCACGCCACCGACGGTGCTGCCGGCGGTCTTGGCCGTTCCGCTGACCGTGGTCGACACAGGTGCCGCGACCTTCTCGACGGTCTTCGAGAGGGATCCGACAAGGCTGGAATCCGAGCCGGGCTGCGATGCGGGAGCGGCGGGGGCGGCGGCATGAGCCTGACCTGACCCCAGGAAGAAGGAGATGACCACGAGGGCGAGACCGACGAGGCCGGAAAGAAGCAGAAGGCGCACGACGGCGACCGGGGTGCGGGCCGAGCGGTTGATTCCGCTGGCCGCGACTCCGTCCGTCGAGTGCTCTGACGAGCACCGCACCGTCTGATCCACGGGCGATCACCTTCATGGTCGATCGAGTGAGAGTGGTTGGCTCTCTTGGTGCAGCTGGGCTGCGTTCAGGGTGGTTGACCCCGAAAGTGACTTCAGAGTACGCCCGGCTCGGTCGATTCGTACCTGGGAGTTCGCAGAACATTGCAAGTGACCCGGGGCCTCTAGGCTCGTGATCGATGTTCGAACTCCACCATCTCAGCGCGCACGAGCAGTACGACTGGCTGCGGCGCGGCGACGTCAGCGTGCGCGAGCTCACGGATCACTACCTGGAGCGCGTCGAGCGGATCGACGCCTCGGTCGGATCCTTCGTCACTGTCACGGCCGACCTCGCACGCGCCCGGGCCGACGCACTCGACCGAGAAGGAAGCACGGCGGCTCCGCTCTGGGGTCTGCCGCTCGCCGATAAAGACCTTGTCGACCGCCGCGGCGTTCCGACGTGGGCAGGCTCGCGGCTCTCGAGGGGTCGAGTGGCCGAGACGTCATCACCGATCGTCGATGCTCTCGACACGGCCGGAACGGTCGGTCTCGGCAAGACGGCCACCCCGGAGTTCGGGCTGACGGCGTACACCGAGTCGCTAATCGGCCGGTCGACGAGCACCCCCTACGACCTGTCGCTCAACGCCGGTGGGTCGAGCGGAGGGTCGGCTGCCGCGGTTGCTGCCGGCCTTGTTCCGTTTGCACCAGGATCCGACGGCGGAGGTTCCATCCGCATCCCGGCGTCGGCCACGGGCCTGGTCGGGCTGAAACCCTCGCGCGGACGGGTGCCCACGCAGTCCGGACTCACGAGCCTCGGCGGTCTCGCCGTGGGAGGCCCACTGGCCCGCACGGTCGCCGATGCCGGAATGCTGCTCGACGCCATGGTGTCGCCGGACTCGAGGCCCCCGCGTGACCTCTACGCGGTGCGGGCTGCGCCGAGCGAGGAGTTCTCCTACCTCGCCGCGGCGGTGCGCGGCGAAGGACGGTTCCGGATCGCGACCACCACCACGAGCCCTTGGGACGACACCTTCGACATCGGTCTCGACCCGTCGGTGCTCGCCGCGATGAGCCTCACGATGGAGCACCTCGCCGCAGTCGGTCACGAGGTCGAGCCCGATGGTGTGCGCGTTCCGGTGGCCGATTACGGGCGGCTCTTCACAGTCTTGTGGAAGGCCGGTGCGTCGACAATCCCGGCATTCGGCGACGACCTCGACCTGCTCGAGCCGATCACGCGCTGGCTGGTGCTGCAGGGGCGTGCCCTGTCGGCGTTCGACCTCGCCTCGGCTCTGGCAGGTCTGACGGCCTACGAGCGCACGGTTATCGACGCCTTCTCGGGGTTCGATGCGGTGCTGACTCCGACACTCGCTCTGCCGCCGCGCCCGAACGGCTGGTACGACGCGGTCGACGCCGAACGGAACTTCGAGCAGCAGTGCCAGTACGCGCCGTTCACGTCGTTCGTCAACGTCGCCGGGCTGCCGGCCATCTCGCTTCCGGTGCACGAGGTCGACGGTCTTCCGGTGGGCGTGCAATTGATCGGGCGGCCGGGCCGCGAAGACGTGTTGCTCGCGATCGGGGCGCAGCTCGAGCGGCGGTTGAAGTGGCAGAGGCGGCACCCGCCGCAGTGGTGATGTGCGTGGCCCTGCAACGGTGGGGTCGGCGCGGGGGAGGCTGGCGGGCTTGCGCGGAGTTGTATCCCTCATCCACGGGGGAGGGGACTTTCTTTTTCCTTGATTGATTCTGGAGTCAAGTGAGCGGGGTCGGCCAGCTGGTTGCCCTCGGGGTGCATTTGACCCTGGAGTCAGTGAGGAAAAAAGAGAGGCCGCTCCCAGGCCGCCATCCGGCGGACCGCCGAGCGACACCTCGCAGCAGCCGCCACACGAGCAACAACCGCAGCACGCAACCTCGCGCGAATCGGCCGTCATCGCGTGCCGCGGCGCTGTGACCTTGGCCGATTCGTGCGACCCCGCAGGCAGCGCGACCCCGCAGCCAGCGCAGCCCGCGCGGCCTTGGCGGCTCAGGGCAGCGTCGGCACCGACGCGATCAAGCGCCGCGTGTAGGCGTGCTCGGGCGAGCGCAGCACAGCCGACGTCGCGCCCTGTTCGACAATCCGCCCCGCCTGCATCACCGCTACTCGGTCGCACAGGTGGTCGACGAGTCCGATGTCGTGCGACACGATCAGCAGCGACAGACCCATCTCGTCGCGGAGGGTCGCCAGAAGTTCGAGGATCTGCGCGCGAACCGTCACGTCGAGGGCGCTGAGCGGCTCGTCGCCGACCAGCAGCCGAGGCGAGTGGACGAGGGCGCGGGCGAGGGCGATCCGCTGCCGTTGACCTCCGGAGAACTCGTGCGGGTAGCGGTCGAGCATCGACGCTGACAACCCGACCCGGTCGAGCATGGCCGTGATGAGCGAGCGATGCGATCCGGCGATGTCGAGGGCGCGGAGGGGTTCGCCGACGATGGCCTCGACGGTCATGCGGGGGTCGAGCGACGCATACGGATCCTGGAGCACGACACCCGTCTGCCTGCGGAACCACCGCAGCGAGGCAGCCCGCCCCGGTGTGACGGGGCATCCGTCGAAGCTGACGGTTCCCGCGGATGCGGGGGCGAGGGCCAGAAGGATCCGCACCAGCGTCGATTTACCCGACCCCGATTCGCCAATCAGCCCGACGCTCTCCGACGCGCCGACGGAGAGCGACGCGTCGACGACGGCGTGCCGGGTGGCGCCCGGCGTGAAGAGCGACTGGCGGGGCAGCGTGAAGTCCCGGCCGATCTTTGAGCCGACGAGCAGGGGCGACGCGCCGCCGAGGCCCGGCGACGGCGCGGTCACGAGGCGCTCCAGGTCGTAGCGCGGGCGGCGGCGACGAGACCCTTGGTCACCGGGTGCGTCGGAGCTTCGAGCAGCGTGGCGACCGGGCCCCGTTCGACCACGTGCCCGGCCGAGAGCACCGCCACGTCGCCGGCAATCTGCGACAGGACTGCGAGGTCGTGCGTGACGAAGACGAGCGACGTGCCTCGCGACGAGACGAGTCGCTCGAACAGGGCGAGAATCTCGGCCTGCGTCGTCACGTCGAGTGCGGTGGTCGGCTCGTCGGCGAGCAGCAGACCCGGTCGGCAGGCCAGCGCGATCGCGATTCCGACTCGCTGTCGTTGCCCACCCGAGAGCTGGTGCGGGTACGCATCGACGAGGGATTCAGGATCCGGCAGCCCGACCTCGCGCACCGCCTCGATGGCCCGCTCGCGCAGCTCGGCCTTTGACAGCCGCTCGTTCATACCCGCGTGCAGACGCAGCGGCTCGACGATCTGTCGCCCGATACGGTGGAGCGGGTTGAGCGCCGACTGCGGATCTTGGAACACCATGCCGACCCGGTCGCCGCGGATGGTCGCGAGCTCCTTCTCGGGGAGGCCGATCAACTCGGTGCCGTCGAGAACGGCGCTTCCGGTGACGTGGGCGGCCTCGGGGGCGAGGCCCAGCAGCGAGAGGATGGTGAGCGATTTGCCGGATCCTGATTCGCCGATGAGACCGAAGCGCTCCCCGTCGGCGACCGTGAACGAGAGGTCGTCGACGACGGTGCGACCGCCGATGGTGACGGTGAGGCCGGTGACGATGAGGCTCATGAGTGGTTCCTCCGCCGGTCGGCACGGTTCGAGGCGGTGCGGAGTCGCGGATCGCCGACCTCGCGGATCGCGTCGCCGAGCAGATTGAACGCCAGTACGGTGAGGGTGATCGCGAGCCCCGGCCAGACGACGCTGCCCGGGTGGATCGCGATGTACACCTGCAGGTCGTTCAGCAGGCGGCCCCACGAGGCGGTCGACGCGGAGGCGCCGTAACCGAGATACGACAGCCCGGCCTCCGCCAGAATCGACGTCGCCATGGCGAGCGACAACTGCACGATGAACACCGGAGCGACGTTCGGCAGGATGTGGCGGCCGAGGATCCCGGCCGGTCCGACTCCGCTCGCCCGCGCGGCGAGCACGTAGTCGGTGCGCCCCACGCGACGGATCTCGGCGCGCGACACCCGCGCGATATTTACGCCGTAGCCGATCCCGACGGCGGTGACGACGACGAGGAGCGACCCGCCGAGGATCGACGAGAGCAGCATCGCGATGAGGATCGTCGGGAAGGCGATCAGGATGTCGATCACGACGGCCATCGACTCTCGTACCCACCGGGCCGTGAGCGAGCCGAGGGCCGACAACCCGACGCCGACGACCGTGGCGAGGAGCCCGGCCGAGACCGCGACGAGCACTGTCGTGCGACTCGCGGCGAAGACGTAGCTGAAGATGTCGCGGCCGATGCCGTCGGTCCCGAACAGGTGCGCCCCCGACGGGGTCTGCCACATCGACGCTGGGTCGGCCTCGAACGGGTCGTGCGGAGTCCAGAACGACGAGACGACCGCCGAGACGACGAGCACGAGGATCCAGGCTCCCGCCGCGACACCGGCGGGCCGGCGCAGCAGTTTGGCCAACCACGGCGCCCGGCGCGTGCGGCGCCCGGTTGAGCGGGCCTCTTCCACAGTCTCCACGCCGCTCACTCGCCCGGCTCCCGCAGTCGCGGATCGACGGCGCGGTGCACCAGGTCGACGACGAACCCGAGAATCAGCACGAGGCCCGTCAGCGCGAGCAGCTCGCCCTGGACCTTCGGGAGGTCGCGCACGCCGACGTCGGAGACGAGCATCCGGCCGACCCCCGGGAGCGCGAAGAGCTGTTCGACGAGCACGGCGCCGACGAGCAGCGCTGCCAGCTGGACGCCGAGCACCGACACGACGCTGAGCAGCACGTTGGGCAGACCGTGCCGCACGACGGCCTGCGTCCGGGTCATACCCTTCGACGCGGCCGTTCGGACGTAGTCCTCGTCGAGGGCACCGAGAGTGGCCGATCGGGTGAAGCGGAGCAGGACGGCGCCCTCGATCAGCCCGATCGTGAGGGCCGGCAGGAGGAGGCTGCGCAGGGCGCGGGCCGGATCCTGCCAGCCGTCGCTCGGAAACCCCTGCGTCGGAAGCAGCTTCAGCGTGACCGCGAACACGGCGATCAGGATCATGCCGCCCCAGACCGCGGGGATCGCCGCGATGGCCTGAGCGACGACCGAGATCGCCGTGCCGCTCGGGCGCCGGTGCCGGATCGCCGACACGACGCCGAGGGGGATGCCCACGACGAGTCCGATCACCAGCGAGAGCCCGGCGAGAGGCAGCGTGACGGCGAGCTTCTGGCCGAGCTGCGACGCCACCGACGAGCCGGTCACGATTGAGCGTCCGAGGTCGCCGTGCAGCAGGCCGAGGATCCAGTCGGCGTACTGAACAGGCAGCGGCCGGTCGAGCCCGAGGGACGACCGGATAGCGGCGATCTGTTCGGCAGTGCCCTGCGTGCCGGCGATCACCTGCGCGACGTCGCCCGTCAGCAGCCGCAGCGTGAAGAAGATCAGCGCGCTGGCTGCGGCGAGGCCGACGACCAGCAGCACCAGTCGCGACAGGACGAACCGGATCACCGGCCGGTCACTCGGACTTCGCCAGGTCGGCCAGGTCGAGGCGGGCGGAGGTCGACGACGTCGGGAACCCCGTGATGCCGTCGTGCACGGCCGTCAGGGTCGTCGCGGTGTAGAGCCAATCGGCGGGTGCGTCGTTCGCAACGATCTTCGCTGCCTGCTTCAGCTTGTCTGCGGCGGTGGCCTCGTCGGTCGCCGAGAGCGATTCGGAGTAGAGCTGCTGCACCTTCTTGTTGTCGTACCCGAAGTAGTACTTGGGGTTCGCCCAGTTTCCGAAGTCGTGCGACTCGGCGTGGTTGACGATGCTCAGCTCGTAGTCGTGGTCGACGAGCACATTGTTGATCCAGGTGGTGAAGTCGGTCTGCTTGACGTTCAGCGTGATGCCGACCTTCTTCAGATCGGAGGTGAGCACGTCGCCGATAGCCGCGGGGTAGAAGTTGGCGTAGGTGAGGTCGAGCGTGAGGTTCTCCGCGCCGGCCGCCTTGAGCAGCTTTTTGGCGTTGTCGGGGTTGTAGGCGTCGACGCTCGAGAGGTCTTCGTAGCCGGGGTCGAGGGCGGGAATCGGACCGCCCTGGGTGACACCCGAGCCGCCGAGGGCAGCGATCAGCGCCTTGCTGTCGATCGCCTCGCGGATCGCCTGGCGCACCCGGATGTCGGTGAACGGCTTGACCCTGTTGTTGAAGGCCAGCGTGTATTTGTCGGTGGTCTTGCCCGATTTGAGGCTGATGCCCTCGACCCCGGTGAGCTGCGACTTGAGTGTCGCGTCGACTGCGGTCTGCACGTCGACGTCGCCCGAGATGACCGCGTTGATGGCGGCCGAGGGGCTGGTGTAGTAGCGGAACGTCACGCCCGCGACCTTGGCCTTGGTGCCCCAGTATTCGCCGTTGCGGGTGAGAGCGATGCTGTCGCCCTGCTTCCACGTCGTCAGCTTGTACGGGCCCGTGCCGTTCGCGGTCGTCTTGAGATCGTTCGTCGCGGCCTTCTCGAGCACCAGCCCGGCGCGGCCGGAGAGGGCCCAGAGCAGGTTCGAGTCGGGCTGCGAGAGCTTCAGTGTGATCGTGTCGCCGCTCGCCGAGATGGTTTTCACCTTCGCGAGATCGGCCGAATTGACGAACGTCTTCGTCTTCTTGACCTGCTCGAGCGACCAGACGACGTCGGCCGGGGTCATGACCTTCCCGTCACCGAAGCTCACGCCAGTCTGCAAGGGGAACGTGTAGGTGAGGCCGTCGGACGAGACGGTGTGGCTCTTGGCGAGCACGTCGACGATCTTGTTGGTCGAGGTTCGCCCGACGAGGCCCTGGTAGACGTTGTCGATCAGCACCTGATCGAGGGCGATGCCGGCGGTGGTGCGGATGTCGAGGTCGGTGGGCTCGAGTACGAGGCCGACGGTGACGGTGGCGGATGTATCGGGGGTGCCGGTGCCGTTCGGCGCGGATCCTGCGGTGCAGCCCGCAAGGATGAGGGCGGAGGTGGCCGCCAGGGCGGTGGCGGCGAGAAGACGGGCGCGGGTGGTACGGATGCGAGCAGAGCTCATCAGTGAGGCAGACCTTTCGGAGCGGATGTGGACGCCGGGAGACACCTGTTGCTAATGAACACGTTGTCGATGCGGACCATTCCGTCGCTGCTGAACGGAAGATCGCCCCCGCCGAAGATCACTGCTGAACCGTCGGCCAGAAGAGAAATTACCACGGCATCGAGAGAATGCGGCCACTGCCCGGCGGGTGCGCTGGCGGAATAGGCAAGCCTTACCTATATTGGAAGGACTCATGTACCTCGCACACCGCACCCCCGAGCTCCAGCCGTCGGCCACGCGCGTCCTCTTCGCCGGCGACACGTCGTCGATCGACGACATTCAGACGATGCTCGAGGTGCTCCCGATCTGTGCGCGAGGCCAGGTGTTCATCGAGGTCGCTGACGCGTCTGAGATCGTGCCCATCACCGCTCCCGGTCGCGTCGCGATCTCGTGGCTCGACCGGTCGCGTCGCAGCGGACGGCCCGGCACCGGCGAACGCTGCCTATCCGGCATGGCCCTCGACCGCGCCGTTCGGGCTTGGGTGGGGGAGTTCTTCGTCGACTCCGAGTCACTCGTCACCAGCGACTACGTGTTCTGGATCGGCGGCCCCGCCTCGTTCGCCTACGACCTCCGGCACGACCTCGGCGAGATGTTCGCCAGCCCCGCGCCGGCTCTGTAACGTCTGCCGCGGATCCTCGCTCAGCCGCCCGCGGGCAATTTGAGAGCGATCCGCGGCGACACGCCGGGCCAGATGCCTCTCGCTGCCGGGATCGCTCTCGAATTTGCGGCCCTGTCAGCGCCCCGCAGCCGCCAGTGGCACCACCATCGGCGTGTGCGACTGAGGGTCGTCGATGATCTGGCACGGCAATCCGAACACCTCGTCGACGAGCTGCGCCGTCACGATCTCGCCCGGAGCACCCTGGGCGACGATCGCCCCTTCCTTCATGACGACGAGGTGGGTCGCATAGCGTGCGGCCTGGTTGAGGTCGTGCAGCACCACCACGAGCGTGCGGCCCTCCCGGTGCAGACGTGCAGCGAGCTCGAGCACCTCGTACTGGTGGGCGATGTCGAGGAAGGTGGTCGGCTCGTCGAGCAGCAGCAGCTCCGTCTCTTGCGCCAGCGCCATTGCGATCCAGGCGCGCTGCCGCTGGCCTCCCGACAGCTCGGCGACCTGCCGGTCGGCGAGCTCGGCCACCCCGGTCGACTCCATCGCCCGGTCACAGGCCGCCTCGTCTGAGACCGACCACTGCCGGAACACCCCCTGGTGCGGAAACCGCCCTCGACCGACGAGGTCGCGCACGGTGATCGCTTCGGGGGCGATCGGGCTCTGCGGCAACATGCCGAGCCGCTTGGCGATGTCTTTGCTGCGGTACGACGAGAGCGGCTTGCCGTCGAGCGACACCTGCCCGGCCGAGGGCTTCAGCGTGCGGGCGAGGGCCTTGAGCAGCGTCGACTTGCCACACGCGTTCGGGCCGATGATTACGGTGAGCTCCCCGGCCGGAACGGCGAAGTCAAGACCGTCGACAATCACCCGGTCGTCGTAGGCGAGCCGGAGGCCGGTGGCGGTGAGCGAACTCGGCGCGGCACCGGTAGCGGGAGCAGAGGGGGCAGCGGACATCAGATGGTCCCTTTCTTCCATTCGCGGAGCAGTAGATATCCGAGATAGACGCCGCCCACCATCGCCGTGAGGAGCCCGACCGGTAGTTGCGCGCCGAACGGCGACTGCTGCACGAGCAGATCGGCCGCCATGAGGATGACAGCGCCGAAGAGCGCGGAGAGCAGGATCCCGGCCCCCGGTGCCTTCGCGAGCCGTCGGGCGACCTGCGGTGCGGTCAGAGCGACGAACGAGATCGGACCCGTCGCGGCCACGGCTGCCGTGCCGAGACCGATAGCCACGAGTACGACGAGCGTGCGGGTCAGCGATGACCGGCCCCCGAGCGAATCGGCGAGGTCGTCTCCCATCTCGACCAGGTCGAGGCGACGGCCGAGAAGCAGTGCGAAGGGAACGAGCACGATGACGGCGACCCAGATCTCGGTCGCATCGCCCCAGTCGCGGTCAGCGAGCGTGCCGCTGATGTAGGCGGCGAGGGTCGTCGCCTCCTGCTGATTGACGCGCGTGGTGACGTACTGCACGAAGGCGACGGCCATGGCCGAGACGGCGATGCCGACGAGGATCATCCGGCCGGGCGACGAGAAGCCCCGCCCGGTGCCGAGCCACACGAGGCCCATCGCGACCAGTGCTCCCGCGAGTGCCCCGGCGGGTACGGGCAGGATCCCCGGCAGCAGCAAGCCGAAGAAGGCGGCACCGGCGCTTGCTCCCGCACCGAGCCCGATCACGTCCGGGCTCCCGAGCGGATTCCGTGTCACTGTCTGGAACAGCGCCCCCGCGACGCCGAGGGCCGCACCGGTGCCGATCGCGGTCACGAGACGCGGGCCCCGGAGGATATTGAGGACGAACTCGGTGCGGCCCGGTTCAGGGCTCGCGATCGCGGCGGGAAGCTCGATCAGCGAAATGCCGAGGGTGCCGAGGGTGAGCGTCAGGAGGGCGAGCAGCAGAACGCCGAGGGCGAGGATTCCTCCCACGACGAGCGACCGACGCCGATACGTCAGGCTCAACCAGGATCCGACGCGGACGACCGGTCGCCTCGTCGCGGTCGAGCTCAGAGCGGCGTCCGAGGTGATCCCCGGCCGCGACCCCTCGGCGCTCACTCGCGCCCTCGGATCCTGCGGACGGCCCACAGCAGCACCGGAGCGCCGAGGAACGCGGTCACGACGCCGACCTCGAGTTCCTGCGGGCTCGCGATGACGCGGCCGACGATGTCGGCCAGCAGCAGCATCGCGGGCCCGAGCAGCGCCGAGAAGGGGAGGAGCCAGCGGTGGTCGCCGCCCGTGAAGCTGCGGACGATGTGCGGCACAGCGAGCCCGATGAACGCGATCGGGCCGACGGCGGCGGTTGCACCGGCACACAGCAGGGCGGCTGCGAGACCCCCGAGGATGCGGGTGCGGCCGACCTTCGCGCCGAGCGACGTCGCGGTGTCGTCGCCGAGGGCGAGCGCATTCAAGGATCCCGGCAGCAGGGCTGCGAGCGCGAACCCGGCGACGAGGTAGGGGAGCGTCTGCCCGATCAACTGGGCGTCGCGCCCGGCCAGAGAGCCGAGCACCCAGAACCGGTAACTGTTGAAGGCATTCGGGTGGGTGAGCGTGATCGCCTGGATATACGCGCTGAGGATCGCGGTGATAACGGCACCGGCCAGGACGAGCTTGACCGGAGTGGTTCCTCGCCGGCTGGAGCCGAGCGCATAGACGGCGACCACCGCGACCAGGGCGCCGGGAAGAGCAAGCCACACCCGCTCGGAGCCGGTGCCGACATCGAAGAAAGCGATGCCGGTGACGATCGCCGCGGCGGCGCCCACGTTGACGCCGAGGAGGCCCGGATCGCCGAGCGGGTTGCGCGTGAGGCCCTGAACGATGACCCCGGAGACGGCGAGTGCGGCTCCGGCGAGGAGGCCGAGGACGGTCCGCGGGATCCTCGACTGCACCACCGTGTCGGCGTAACTCGTGCCGGGGTCGACGAGCGCCTGCCACACGCGGGGGAGCGGCACGTAGTACGTGCCCACGGCGACGCTGAGGAGAAGGACGAGGGCGAGGATCCCGGCGGCGAGAGCGAGACCCGGTGCCAGACGAGCAGCACTCGGCCTCGGGCGACGTGCGGATGTTTCTCGCGAGCTCAGGCCGGTGCGTGGGGTGGTCGTGGCCTCAGCCACGGGTCGTGCTTGTCGGGTGCATCAGTTCTCCGACTTGCCGACGCGCCAGTACCCCATGAAGGCCACCTGACTGCGGTCGATGCCGACCTCGCTGACCAGGAAGCGGCGGAGCGTCTTGATCGCTTGGGCTTCACCGGCAAGCCACGCGTAGAACTGGCCGGAGAGGTCGCGGCCCTCCGGCACCTCCCAGAGGATGTCGTGGTCGATGTCGACGTCTTTGAGCGTGGCCGGGTCGATCGCTTTGCCGTGGTGTGTGGCCGTGAGGTAACGGCTCGTCCAGTTGCGGACGGCGTCGATGAGCTTGGTTCCGTGCGCCGCCGGGTCGGCCTCGCGATCGAGCCACTCGACGTGGACGCCGTCGGGCTTGACGAGGTCGAGAGCGTCGGCCGTGGTGGGCACTTCGAGAAACACGCACCCCTGGGCGTCGCTCGGCAGCTGGTTCAAGATCGCTGCGATGGCCGGCACGGCGGTTTCGTCTCCGGCCAGAAGCGTCGTTGCGGCTCCGGCGGGCTTCCACTCGATGCCGGATCCCGACCATCCGCTTGTCCCGTCGGGGCCGATGAGCATCATGTCGTCGCCGACGCTCGCATGATTCGCCCACGCCGAGGCCGGCCCGGTATCGCCGTGGGAGACGAAATCGACGTCGACCTCGCGCTCGGCCGGGCGAATGGCGCGCGCCGTGTAGGTGCGGAGCGGGTGCCGGGCGTCGTCGGGCAGTTGTCGCCAGGCGCCGTACCAGTCGTCATCGTTGGGGAACGTGTCGTACCCCGACTCGGGCAGAGGCAGCACGATCTTGATGCGCTGGTCGAGGCCCTCGTCGCCGAAGTCGCCGAGCTCGTCACCGGTGAACGTGATGCGCACGAAGCTCGGGCTGAGGCGCCTGACCCGCTTGACGGAGACACGGAACGACCGATGTGCGGGGCGGGCCGGGGCCGGTCGGGCAGTGGCTGGTCGAGCCGGGGCCGGTCGGTTCGTCTCAGAGGTAAGCACACCCTAACTATGGCATGCCTTACCTAACGGAACCGAACGACCTGTCTCGATCTGGAGGGATTTGCGAGGTTGGCGGGTACTCGCCTTCAGGAGAGGGGCTGCCAACCCGGGATCGGTTTCGATGCAAACCGTGCACGGCCTTCGAGAACGCAGGCGTCTCCGAAAAGATCGTTCTCGCTGTTCGCGGTATCTCTCGGTACGACTCCGGTCGCAGCCCACAGGGAGTCTCGGAGCCACTGGCCCGGGCCGTAGACCCGGTAGTTGCCGAGACGAGTGGCGTCGTCGGGCATCCGTTCCAGAAAGATGAGGAGACGAGGAAAGGCGAGTTCGTGAGCGAAGCGGGTTTCGGCTTCGTTCTCTCGCCCGTATTCCAGCGGATCAAAGGGTTCGTCCCATTCGAGGCGATCGATCTCTTCTGGCAGGGCCCGACGGCGCATGAGGTCGGCGTCGAGAATCGTCAGCGTTGCCACGACGAGGTCTCGGTCGACGTGCTCGTCCATGAATCCCGATACGTCGATTTCGACGTCCTGGGCCCCGAGGCTTCGTAGCCACCGCTCAGTCTGTTCGAGGGTCGGAAGGTCGGGAACGCCGAGCTCGTCTCGACCTCGTCGTCGAAGCTCGTCAGCGTCAGTACTGATTGCTATTCGGCCAGCCCCGGCGGGCTTCTGGCGCGCTGGAATCAAATTGCGCCGGAGGCGGCTGGTCCAGCTCATGAGCCCGATATACCGTCTCGGCCAGGTGGTGACAAAAGCACGATGTGCCTCTTTCGTATTGGCGATCGGTCGTACCAAAGTATCGTATTAGCCATTCACACAACGAGACGTGCATCGTTGGTTCCGAGGGGTTGAGCCACCAAGGTGGATGGACTCGGCGAGGGTTTCCTTTTTCCTAATTGACTCCAGAGTCAAATGCGCCCCGAGGTTCCTAGACGGCTGTTCACGCTTGACTCTGGAATCAATCAAGCTTGGGAAGAGGTCGACCCCGGCCGGGCCGGTCCGGTTCATGCCGGCCCCGGCCGATCCCGGGCCGGCATCAGCGGGCGCGATCGCCGAGAGTACGAAAATGGCCCCTCACCACCGGCGGAAGGGCCATTTGCGTACTCTCGGCGCCCACGAAGGGCTAGCGCGGCTCAGTTGAGCGACGCCGGCAGGCCGACCATGCCCGACGTCCGCTCCCACACCACTTCGGCGAGCATCGTGTTCTTCGCCTGCGGCGCCTGACGGCCGAACGGCTTCAGCTGATCGAAGTATGTGCCGCTCGGAACGCCGATCGTCGTCGGCCCGGCCAGCTGAATGAGCGGGACGGCGCCGGCGTCCGCCGAGATGCCGTAATGACCGTTGGTGACCGAACTGACGACGCGCATCGTGGCCGAGTTCATGCCGAACGACGTCGTCACGATTCCGGGGTGGAACGCGAACGCCTTCACCCGCGATCGCGCAGCCAACTGCGAGATGAACATGTTGGTCAGCAGCTTGCTCGTGCCGTAGGCGCCCCAGCCGCCGAGCCAGGGGCGTTTGCTCCAGTTCAGGTCGTCGAGTCGAACGCGCCCGAAGATGTTCGCGGCACTGGAGGTCGAGATCACTCGACCATCGGACTCGAGGATCCGGGGCAGCAGCAGACGAGTCAGCAAGAACGGCGCGAGATGGTTCGACTGCAGCGTGCGCTCGAAGCCGTCGGCGGTCACCGCCCTCTGGCTGACCAGCCCGCCAGCGTTGTTCGCCAGTGCGTCGATGCGCGGGTGAGCGTCGAGCAGCTTCTGCGCAAGCTCGCGCACGGCGTCGAGTCGGTCGAAGTCGCAGACGTAGGCGATGCCGCCGACTTCCTCGGCGACAGCCCGCGTGCGTTCGGGGTTCCGGCCGACGACCGCAACGGTCGCACCGCCCGCGGCGAGGGCGACCGCGGCCATCTTGCCGATTCCGCTTGAGGCGCCGGTGATGATGATGGTGCGGGGGTCGTGCGCGGATCCTGAAGTCATTGGTAGCCGCCCTTCTCGAGACCGGCTTCGACCTCGAATCGGTTCTTGCGTGGATCCTGTCCCGCGATCGCGTACAGGAGCGGCATGAGCATTCCGTATCGACGCCACTGGGCGACGTGAACGGCCTCGTGCTCGAGCACGTCGGGGCCATCGTTGTCTCGGGTCAGGTACACCCGGCCGATGCAGGTGCCCCCGCGCCGGAATGCCCAGCGGGGCAGGCCCCGGCAGACGATGAGGTCGCCCTCGACCCGCACCCGCCCGGTGCTCAACGGCACGCCCACGGCGAGCCCGACCGCCGTGGCGAACGCAGCTCCCGCGCGAGAGACCGAAGAGTCGAGCAGAGGGTTCTTCATCGCGGGCTACGGGCGCCCGTACGTGTCGAGAAGTCGGAGCCAGACCTCACTGACCGTCGGGTACGAGGGGACGGCGTGCCAGAGGCGGTCGATCGGCACCTCGCCGACGACGGCGATGGTCGCGGCGTGCAGCAGGTCGGAGACCTCGGGGCCGACAAAGGTGGCGCCGACGATGACCTCGCGCGACTCGTCGATAACGAGGCGCGCCTGACCCTTGTAACTGTCCGACTTCAATGCCGAGCCGGCGACGCCCGCGAGGTCGTAGTCGATCACCTTGACGTCGATGCCCTGCTTGCCGGCGGCGTCGGCGGTCAGACCGACGCTCGCCACCTCGGGGCTGGTGAAAGTGACCTGCGGCACGGCGGCATTGTCGGCCGTCGCCACGTGAGCACCCCACGGCTCGGTGTGCAGGTCGGTTCCTTTCGCGCGGGCCGCGATGACCTCGCCGGCAGCGCGCGCCTGGTACTTGCCCTGGTGGGTGAGGAGTGCGCGGTGGTTGACGTCGCCGACCGCGTAGAGCCAGTCGGTGCCGTGCACGAGAAGGGTGTCGTCGACCTCGAGCCAGTCGCCCGGTGTCAGGCCGACGTTCTCGAGGCCGAGGTCGGAGGTGCGGGGGACTCGGCCGGTCGCGACGAGGATCTCGTCAGTGATGACGACGTCACCCGAGTCGAGGGTGGTCTCGACCAGGCCGTGCTCGGTGCGCACGACGCCGGTGGGCGATGTGTTCAACCGGACGTTTGCGCCGAGAGCCGTCAGCGCTTCGGCGACGAACTCGCCGGCGAAGGGCTCTTGGCCGCCCAGGAGGCCGCTGCGCGAGGCGATCGTCACCTTGGCTCCAAGCTGCTGGTACGCCGTCGCCATCTCGACAGCGACGACCCCGCCGCCGATGATCATCAGGCTCTGGGGAATGCTCTGCTGGCTGGTCGCCTCGCGGCTCGTCCAGGGCTTCGCCTCGGCGAGACCGGCGATGTCGGGGAGCAGGGCGCTCGACCCGGTGACCGCGGCGACGGCGTGCGTGGCCGTGTAAACGGTGCCGTCGACGGTGACCTCCTTCACGCCCGTGATGGTCGCGTGCCCGCGGATCAGATCGATGCCGGCTCCCGACACCCAGTCGGCCTGTGACGAGTCGTCCCAGTTGCTAGTGAACGAGTTGCGGCGGTTCAGGACGGCCTGCACGTCGACTTCGCCGGTGACGGCCTCGCGGGCGCCGCCGACTGCCTTGGCGGCGTCGAGCACGGTCGAGCTCATGAGCAGGGCCTTCGACGGCATGCACGCCCAGTAGGAGCACTCACCGCCGACGAGCTCGGCTTCGACGAGGGCGACCTTGAGGCCATTGCGCGTGGCGTAGTCCGCCACGTTCTCGCCGACCGCGCCGGCTCCGATCACGATGAGGTCGTAGGTAGTGGTCATGACACGAACGTATCGCCCCGCCGTCGACCCCGCGCGCGTCATCCCGGAGTATTCGCTGAGAGCGGCATGGGGGACAGGGAGTACTTTCCATTTCAGACGCGGACCCGTGTCAATTCATCGCTACGAGGAGGCACTCATGGCACTCGGAGACAAGATCCAGAACGCAGCACAAGACATCGCCGGCAAGGCCAAAGAGGTCATCGGCGACAAGACCAACAATGAGAACCTCGAAGCTGAGGGTCACAAAGACCAGGCCTCCGCTTCAGTGAAGAAGACCGGCGAAGACGTGAAAGACGTCTTCAAGAGCTGACATCTAGCTCCCCCTCACGAAAGCCCGTCCCGCCAAGCGCGGCGGCGGGCTTTCGTGCGTCTCGGCCGAATGACCACGAGGATCCGCGGATCCTCTGCTCTACCGCCCCGTGAACTCCGCTTCCCCCCGGTTCTGGAACGACGTCATCCCGAGCTTCGAGTCGTCGGTCGCCATCAGCCGAACGAGCTCACCCTGCAGCGCGGCGTGGGCTGCTTCCTCGCCTTCCCGGCCGGCGAGCTTGGCGTTGGCGAGCGTTGCCTGCACGGCGAGGGGTGCTTGGGCCGCGACCCGGTGAGCGATGTCGATCGCGCGGTTGTAAACCTGATCGTTGAACACGACCTCTTGCACCAGGCCGATGCGGAGCGCCTCTTTCGCGTCGAAGGTCTCGCCGGTGAGCATCCAGCGCATGGCGTTGCCCCATCCGACCCGCGCCGGAAACCGTGTGGTCGCGCCGCCGAACGGCAGGATTCCGCGCCGCACCTCCATCTGGCCGAAGCGCGCGTTCTTCGCCGAGATCACGATGTCACTCACCAGGGCGAGCTCGACGCCGAGCGTCAGACAGGTGCCCTGAACGGCCATCACCAGCGGCTTCGTGAGCTGCGTGCCATCGACCTGCCACGGGTGCAGGCCCCCTTCGGGAACGATGTCGAGCCCGTCGGCCGTGACTGCTCGCGCGACGTCGCCGAGGTCGAGACCGGCGGTGAAATGCTCCCCGTGCGCGAAGACCAGGCCGCACCAGAGGTCGGGATCGCGGTCGAGCAGCCCGAAGGCGAGGCTCAGCTCGCGAAGCATGCGAAGGTCGGCGGCGTTGCGCTTCTCCTCGCGGTCGAGGCCGATGAGGAGGACGTGACCGTCGCGTTCGACGCTGACGCGCGGGCGATCGTCGGGAAGGGCCGCGATGGCGGCCTTGGATTTGGAGGCGGGGCTCATGCCCTCATCGTAGGATCACCGATCCGTCAGCCTACGAATCCGGGCATTTCTGGCACTTCTGGGCCCAGTTCGGCCGGTTTCGTGGGCTGAGGGCCCGATCAGCGGGCGATCGCGCCGATCACCCGCAGAATCGTGCTCATGTCGTCGGCGGCAGCGTCGTCGTTCGCCGGCGCGAACGAGCAGATGCCCGCCCCCACCAGGTCGAATCGGGCCCGAAGTGCCTGGATAGTTGCGATCAGCGTTGCTGGCTCGAGGCCGAACGGTTGTGGGTCGAGGAGTCCGGCGAAGGCAGCGGGGTCGAGCACGTCGAGGTCGACGTGGATGTAGACGGAGGTCGCACCGGTGGCAGCGACAGCCTCGACGACCTCCTCGGGGACCAGGTCGAACGCGCCGACGGAACGCATGCCGGTGGCCTCGACGTAGGAGTCTTCGGCCTCGTCGAAGCTTCGGGCGCCCGCGAGCACGACTCGATCGGCCGAGAGTTGCACGCGCGGCGGATCGATCCCGATCGAGGCGAGCTCGATGTCGGCGCGACCGAGTAGTGCCCCGAGCACCATCCCGCTGAACGCTCCGCTTTCGCTCGTCTCGGGCGAGTGCACGTCGGGGTGGGCGTCGAACCAGACCACCGCGGTGTCGTCACGGAGAACGGTGCGCACCGCGGCGAATTCGATGCCGCAGTCACCGCCCACGACCAACGCTGGGTCGTCGCTACGGGAGAGCTCGTCGGCGAGAGCCCGAGCGACCGCGGACACGGCCGAGAGACGGTGGATGCTCGTGCCCACACCGTCGCCAGCACCGGGCGGTACCTCGATCACCGACGTGACTTTGGCGGGCAGATCGCCGAGGATGGCGTTCGCTCCATCGACCAGCCTCATGGCTCGCGACGACGGTGAACCCTGCCATTGCGGAACTGCGACGAACCTCATGCGGCCAGTGTGGCACGGTGCCCTCGGACGAGCCGAGTCCGGCTCGACCGAGGCACAGAGAAATTCAGGATCCGAGCGGCTTGCTCTCCCAGTGCTCGACCGGGGCGGCGCCACCACCGAGCTTGAGCTGCGCGAGTCGCGCCTCCACCTCAGTCTCGGCGCCGAGGTCGTCGAGGCTCTCGAACTGCGCGTCGAGGCTCGACGCCTGCAGCTCTTGTTGGCCCATCACCTTCGCCTCTTCGCGACGGATCTTGTCTTCGAACCGCCCCAGGTCGCTGGTGGGATCCATCACGTTGATGCTGCCGATAGCGTCGTTGACCTTGCCCTGTGCTTCGGCCATCTTCGAGCGAGCCACGAGCTCGTTGCGCTTGTTGCTCAGGTCGCGGAGCTTCTCTTCCATCTGCGTGAGGCCGGTCTTGAGCTTGGCCACGACCTCCGTCTGCTGCGCGATGGTGGGCTCGGCGTCTTTGGCCTCTCTCTCTGCCGACATCTGGCGCCCGATGGCGACCTTGGCGAGGTTGTCGAACTTGTCGGCTTCGGTCGAGTTGCCCGAGGTGCGGAGCTCGTCGCCCTTTTTGCTGGCGGCGAGGGCCTTCGTGCCCCAGTTGGCAGCCGCTTCGACGTCTTCGGTGTGATCCTGCTCGAGGAGACGCAGGTTGCCGATGGTCTCGGCGACGGCGCTCTTCGCGTCGGCGATGCTGTTCGTGTAGTCGCGAACGAGCTGGTCAAGCATCAGCTTGGGATCTTCAGCCTGGTCGATGAGGTTGTTGATGTTGGCCTTCGTGAGCTGCGCGATGCGCCCGAAGATCGACTGCTTTGCCATCCTGGTTCCCTTTCGTGGTGCCTCGCGATCGCGAGGCCGTTTGTAGTGTCGCTTGCTTTACTTTTGGCAGTGCTGGGTCTGGGAGTGTGTGGTCTGTCGGTGCCGGGAGTGTGGGCGCCCGGTCAGAAGCGACCTCCGCTGGATTCGCGGCCGCCGCCGCCGCCGCCTCCGCCGAAGCCGCCACCACCCCCGCCAAAGCCGCCGCCGCCTCCGCCGAACCCGCCGCCCCCGAACCCGCCGCCGCCACCGTTCAGCAGCCCGCCGATGATCACGCCCGTGAGGATGCCGCCGAGGTTGGCTCCGCCGCCGCCGCGACCGCCGAGGAGGCCTCCGCCTCCGCCCAGCATGCCCTGCTGATAGCTGCCGACCTCGGCGTCGGCGTCTCTCACTGCCGCGTCGGCCATCGCGGAGGCCTGTTGCGCCTCCGCCACGGCTGCCTGTGGGTTGGCGGGTGCCTGCGAGACCGCACTCGACAGGTGACGCTCGGCCTCCGAGAGTCGGGTTCGCGGCCCGGCGCTGATTGCACCGCGCCGGGTCTCGATGAAGTCTCGGGCGGCGCTGACCTGGCTGCGGGCGGCGAGGAGAGCCTGGTCGAGAGTGGCCTGCACCCGCTGCTGCGCGACCGCGGTCTCACGGATCTGCGCCATGGCCGCGTCGATTCGGGTGTTCGCCGTCGTAAGTCGATCGAGCACGGCAAGAGGGTCGTCACGAGTCGCCTCGGCGTAGCCGAGAGCCTCCTTGACGTCGGCGACCGCTCCGGGCAGGTCGACAGCGGAGCTCGTCGGGCCATTAGGCACCGTGGCGGCCAGCTGGAGGTCGGATCGCAGGTCGGCGCTGGCAGCATCAATGGTCGACTGTGCCGTTCGCAACGTCTCGCCGGCGGTGTCGATCGCTGTGAGCAGCTGGTCGATCTGGGCGAGTGCCTGCCGGCCGGCCTGCACCGAGCCGACGGCCTCACCGGGGTTGCCGGCAGCGATGGATGCCTCGGCCTTGGTTGCGGTGTCGGCGACGAACTCGAGCAGGCGGTCGGCCTGATCGGGGTTGCCGGCGATGCTCGAGACGGCGCGGGCGCTGTACGTCGTCGAGAGCGCGGACAGCGTCGTCTCGGCTGCCTGGGCACGATCCCGGAGTGCCGCGGCGTCGGTGCGGAGTCGCGCGGTGTCTTCGGTGACGGTCGCCTCCGAGGCACGGAGCTTGTCGTACGCCGCCGACTGCGCCTCGATGTCGGCGTGGGCGCTTTCACAGAGCTCGATGATCTGTGTGGTCCACTCGCGCTTCTGCTCCGGAGTGTCGGGCACCTCGTCGTCGAGCTTCTGTCGCAGCTCGAACGCCTGCGCCGCCTTGGCCTTGGCCGACTGCACCGCCTCGGCGAACGGCTGGGCCGCCGAGTCGCCGAACTGGGCCGCCGCGAAACCGACCTCCTGCGACGCCTGGGTGATCTGATCGTCGATACCGACGAGCAGGTCGCCGGCGCGCCGGTCGAGGGCCGTCTGCTCGGCCTGCTGCTTCGCGCCGAGGGCCTTGGCTGACCGTCGACGACGAATCAGCACGAAGACCACGATGGCGGCGATAACAAGCACAACGATGAGGAGCGCAATTGGGATCCAGCTGAGATCGGCTGGGCCTTCCGATTTGTCGATGCCATTCGCCATCGCAACGGCGGCTGCGGCCCACTCGCCGCTTCGGAGCTGGGGCACGAGGTCATTGGTCTCGATGTCGCCGAGCTTTGCATCAGTCAGGGTCGAATTGGAGTCTTTCGAGACGTCATAGAGCTTGTCGTCGACCGCGACCGACAGCAGGATGTCGTTCTCTCCGAGGGAGTTCTGCTGCGCTGTTGCGGCCCCCCATTCGACGCGGTCGGTGGGGCTGGTGAACTCGGGCACGAAGGCGACGAGTAGGTTGATGCCCGTGTCGGCCTGCAGCTTGTCGACGGCCGCCGTGATCTCGCTGGTATCGGCGGAGCTGAGCACCCCGGCCTCGTCGACGACGTAGGCGCCGTTGAAGTCGACCGGAGCGGTCGCCTCAGCCGCGAGGGCCGGGCCCAGTGCTACACCGAACACGCCGAGCACGAGGCCGACAGCGACCAAGGGCACTAAACGGCCGGTACGACGACCCCGACCGAGACGAAGACCGGTGCTGCTGCTGGTGGTACCGAACACGTGACTCCCCGTGGGTCAGACCGCCCGGCACACGAAAAGAGCCGTGCGCGGGCAGTCACTTCGTTGTAAACATGCCGCTTTTCGGAGTCTAGCGACGCCCCCCGACGCCGGTATGCGTTAATTGACAGGTGCCCCGCGTACCCGCTCCACTGCTCGCGGTGACCGCGATTTTTTCCGTCCAATTCGGCAGCGCGGTGGCGCGCACCCACTTCGACGAGGTGGGCCCGACCGGCGCGGCAGCCCTTCGTCTGGGCTTCGCGGCGGTCATCCTTTTGATCGTCGTCCGGCCTCGAGTTCGGCACTGGTCGGGCACGCAGTGGCTGGCGGCGATCGTGCTCGGGATCGCCCTCGCGGGCATGAACTCGCTCATCTACCTTGCCCTCGACCGGATCCCGCTGGGAGTCGCGGTCACGCTCGAGTTCACCGGGCCGCTCGTGCTCGCCCTCGTGCAGACGCGCAGGATCCGCGACGCCGCATGGGCGCTCATCGCCTTCTGCGGCGTGCTGCTGCTGGGGCTCGGCTCCTCGGGCAGCGTCGCTCTCGGGGGAGTCGTGCTGGCCTTCGGCGCCGCCGCCTTCTGGGCCCTCTACATCGTCGCCAACAGTCGCGCCGGCAAAGCTATCGCGGGAATCGACGGACTCGTGGTGGCGGTCGTCGTGGCTGCAGTCGTCGTCATTCCCTTCGGCGCGGGTCGAGCCGCGACGGCCATTGCCTCGGATCCTCGTCTCGTTCCGATCTTCATCGGGGTCGCCGTGCTCACCTCGGCCCTGCCCTACGCGCTCGAGATGATCGCCCTTCGGGCGCTGCCCACTCGCGTGTTCGGCGTGCTGTCGAGCCTCGGCCCGGCAGTGGCGGCCCTGGCCGGTTTCGCCGTCATCGGGCAGGCCCTCACTCCGCGTGAGATAGTGGCGATCGCGCTCGTGACGATTGCCAGCGTCGGCGTCACCCTCACCGTGAGGCGAGTCGGGCCACCGGTCCCGCCCCCAACCAGCCCTTGACGGAGTGCCCAGCGCGAATTGTCACCCGAATCCCGCCCATACACAGCGTTTTCCGTGGAGATCCGTAGAGCTGTGTACCCCGGCTCGGGAGTAGCCTTAGCCATAGACGGTCCTGCAGAACACGGGACGGACAACGTTGTTGAAGGGAACACCATGGGAGCTGTTCTGGAACGCACATCATCCGCCGAGGTAGTTCCGCTCGGCGAGGGGTACAGCCGGGTGTCGACGCCGACAGCCGGAGTCATCGGATTCATTCGGGAGAACGATGGTCGCTTCGAAGTGCTTCGGGGTCGAGTTCGCAGTGCGACACGAGCCGAGGGTGCCTACGGGAGCCTCGACGTCGCCGTGATCGCTCTGACGTACAGCTGATCTGAATCGCTCTACCCCACGAACGGCCCTCGCTTCGGCGGCGGGTCGTTCGTCGTTTAACCCCGGGCCGCGCCAATTTGCGAGCGATTCGCCTCGACGCGCCGAGGCCGATGGTGCTGGGAGCCCGGATCGCTCGCAAATCGGCGCCCGGTGCGCGAGTGCCCGCCCCGGAACTGCTAACGTTGTCCACGCTCCTGGCCCCCATAGCTCAGGGGATAGAGCACTGCCCTCCGGAGGCAGGGGCGCTGGTTCGAATCCAGCTGGGGGCACCACCTCGTGTTCTCGGTGTTTGTTCGCTGGCGCTCACTCCCAGCGACGAAGCGGTGCGTGCTTGTTCGCGCGTGTCGTTCCGCCACGCGGCGCTAGCCAGGCCATGCGGGTCGTTCCTCCACGCAGCGCTTGCCAACCGCGAGGGTGTTGGCTCGACGCATGACCACCGACGACACCCCCTCCATTCGCCAGCTGCTCAAAAGGGCCAAGAAGTCTTCCCCTGATGTGGCCGGGCTGGATCCTGAATCCGTTCCCGAATCGCCGATGGACCTGTTCGTCGACTGGCTCGAGACGGCAGTCGAGGGGGGCGTGACCGAACCGCAGGCGATGACGCTCTCGACCGTCGACCACGCCGGGACGGTCAGCGCCCGAACCCTCCTGCTGAAAGACGTCGACGACGCGTTCTGGTTCGCCAGCTCATCGCTGAGCCCGAAGGGGCGGCAGATCCGCGAGAACCCCCGGGTCGCATTGACTCTGTACTGGCGGGAGCAGGGGCGGCAGGTCAGGATCCTGGGCGATGCCGGCCCCGGCCCTCGCGAGACGTCGGTCGCCGACTTCACCGCGAGACACCCCGACTCGCGCGCGGTCGCCATTGCCATGCCGCAGAGCACCCCCGTCGACGACGACGACAAAGCCCAGCAGGCTCTCGACGCCGCAAAGGCCCGCATCGCCGACGACGACGAGTTCGCCCCCGACGACTGGACGGCCTTCCGGGTGGTGCCGACCTGCATCGAGTTCTGGCAGGCGACGACGGGACGCGACCAGGTACGAGTGCGCTACGACCGGACCGCGCCCACGACCTGGACCCGCAGCCGCCTCTGGCCCTGAGCCGCCCCCTCTGCCAGCCAGGGCCGTTCCGAATTTGAAGGAAAAACGGGCGAGCGGCAACGAAGTCATGCGGATCCGGCCGGGTACGCCTGCACTTTCTCCTTCAAATTCGGTGGGCGCCCAAACTTGGCGGGCGACGCACCAGCGCCCCAGGCGTAACAGGACGACACACCCGCGACACGAGCGCCGCCCCTGTCGCAGAGTGGAGCCATGAACACGCTCGCCGTCATCGAGGTCACGCGCTTCCGGCCGCACGCGCCGGAATACCACGCGTACGTCGACACGCTGAACGGTCGCGTGCAGGGTCTCGCCGCGGTCACCGGCTGGGAGGCGACGCGCTACGGCGCCGCCGACCTGGGCGAATCGACGCTCCTGCAGCTGACCGACAGCGCCGACGCCGTCGTGCTGATGGGCGGCGAAGACCTCGCCCCCGAGTGGTACGGCGGCGAGAGCGGTTACCGGCGCGAGGGTCGCCACTACGAAGAGGCGGATGCCGCGCAGATCGCGCTCGTGCACCGCGCCCTCGATCGTGGCACTCCACTGCTCGGCATCTGCCGCGGGCACCAGCTGATCAACGTCGCGCTGGGCGGCACGCTGATCCAGCACCTCGACGGCGACTCGGCGCACCTGAACACAGGAGCCCCGGTCGAGGAGCTCATGACGACGCACCGGGTCGAGCTCGAGTCGTCGAGCGGGTTGGCCCGGATCCTCGGCGATTCGGTCGACGTGCAGAGCGCCCACCACCAGGCCATCGACGTGCTGGCGAACGGCCTCGGCATCGTGGGGCGAGCGGTCGACGGCGTGATCGAAGCCGTGGAGCACCGCGACGCACCGATCACCGGCGTGCAGTGGCACCCCGAAGACCGCAAGGCCCCGCCCGGTCAGCTGCTGCGCCTGCTCGACGGGCTTGCGCCCACTGCACGCCCGGAGCGCGTCGCCGCCTGACACCGTCTCCCGAGACGGCAGAGACCACTCGGCCAAGACCACACAGCAGACATCCCACGGCGAAGACCAGACCCGAGGATCCGGCCCGACCTACTTCAACCCGGCAATTGCCGCGTCGACCAGCGGCTCGGCCCCGCCGGGTTCGCCGAACACGGCGTCGTCAGACGTCGCGACTATCCAGTACGACCCGGTGAAGGCCTCGGCCGTGCCGACCCCGTCGATGAGGTCGAAGTAGCCTTCGCCGTCGTACGTGGGCACGGCGTTGCTCGACGTGATCAGGCTGTTCTTGAGCCGGGTGAGGCTGTCGTCGTCGAATCGGCCGACGGCAAGGGTCATCGAGCTGCCGGTCGTGCTGGTCCAGCCGCAGACGGTGCCGTCGTAGCCGCCGATGACCGCGGCGTCGCTGGCCTTCGGGGGAGTGGGCTTCTCCTCGGGCGTCATGCCGGGGTACGCGGCGCTGACCGTGGCGTCGGGGGCGATCGTCTGGCAGTCGACGGTCAGCGGCGTGGCCGTGAGGGCTCCCGCTCCGCCCGTCGGGGTCGCCGAGGCGCGGGGCGCGGTGGGGGAGCTCGACGCGGCGGGCGCCGCGCCGGTACAGCCGGCGAGGAGGAGCACCGCGAGGGCAGCGGGCAGGGTGCGGGCAGCGAGGAGACGCGGGGCCGTGAGCATGGTCTCCATCTTCGCGGCATTCACCTTGGTGGGAGATTCGGATCGCCGTCGGCGGCCCCGGAAGAGGCGGGCGACGGCCCGGTAAGCTTGACGACCGTGACTCCCGCCGAACTCTCCGCCTCTCTGCTCGCCATCGTCCAGGGGATCGCCGAGCGACGCCGAGCAACCGCGACCGCCGACGACGGAGCCGCAGCGGCACCGGTCGAGATCACCCTCGCCGACGCCGTGCTCGAGCGCCCCCGCAACCGCGACCACGGCGACTGGGCCTCGAACATCGCCATGAAGTTCGCCAAGCGCCTCGGGTCCAACCCGCGCGAGCTCGCGACCGAGATCGCGGGCGAGCTGACCGAGACCGACGGCGTCGCGAGCGTCGACATCGCTGGGCCGGGCTTCATCAACATCACACTCGAAGCGGCTGCGGCCGGGGCCCTCGCGAAGGCCATCGTCGAGAGCGGCGGGGCCTACGGCAACGGCGACTACTACGCGGGTGTCACCATCAATCTCGAGTTCGTCTCGGCGAACCCGACCGGCCCCATCCACATCGGCGGTGTCCGCTGGGCTGCCGTCGGCGATAGCCTCGCCCGCATCTTCCAGGCGGTCGGCGGTGTCGTGACGCGGGAGTACTACTTCAACGACCACGGCGCGCAGATCGACCGCTTCGCCCGCAGCCTGATCGCCTCGGCGCTCGGCGAGCCCACACCGGAAGACGGCTACGGCGGCGTCTATATCTCCGAGATCGCGGCGCGCGTCATCGAGACCTTCGACGGCGACGTCCGAGACCTGCCGCGCGACGAGGCGCAGGAGCTCTTCCGCGCGGTCGGAGTCGACTTCATGTTCGCCGACATCAAGAAGTCGCTGCACGACTTCGGCGTCGACTTCGACGTCTACTTCCACGAGAACTCTTTGCACGAGTCAAAGGCCGTCGAGCGCGCCATCGCCCGGCTGCGCGAGCTCGGACACGTCTACGAGGCCGACAACGCGACCTGGCTGCGCACGACCGACTTCGGCGACGACCGCGATCGCGTGATCATCAAGAGCGACGGCGAGGCCGCGTACATCGCGGGCGACCTCGCCTACTACCTCGACAAGCGCGAGCGCGGATTCGAGCGGAACATCATCATGCTCGGCGCCGACCACCACGGCTACATCGGCCGCATGATGGCGATGTGTGCGGCGTTCGGAGACACTCCGGGCGTCAACCTCGAGATCCTCATCGGCCAGCTGGTCAACCTCATGCGCGACGGCGAGCCCGTGCGCATGTCGAAGCGCAACGGCACCGTCGTCTCCATGGAAGACCTCGTCGATGCGGTCGGCGTCGACGCGGGGCGCTACTCGCTCGTGCGGTTCTCCGCCGACTCGATGATCGACATCGACCTCGACCTCCTCACCAAGCGGAGCAACGACAACCCGGTCTTCTACGTGCAGTACGCGCACGCCCGCACCCAGGCCGTCGCCCGCAACGCGAGTGCCTCCGGCGTCGACCGCAGCGAGTTCGACGCCTCCCTGCTGACCCACACGACCGAGGCATCGCTGCTCGGAGCCCTCTCCGAACTGCCGCGAGTCGTCCAGCAGGCGGCCGAGCTGCGCGAGCCGCACCGCGTCGCCCGCTATATCGAAGAGGTCGCTGGCACCTATCACCGCTGGTACGACGCGTGCCGCGTGACGCCCCTCGGCGATGAAGAGGTCACCGACCTCCACCGCACACGCCTCTGGCTGAACGATGCCGCTGGGCAGGTGATTCGCAACGGCCTCGGCCTCCTCGGCGTGTCCGCACCTGACAGGATGTAGGGCATGAGCGTCTCGAAACCCGACGATCTCGACGCCTTCCTCGAGCCGAACCACAACGTCAAGAAGCGCCGCGGGTTCACGATCTTCATGATCGTGCTGATCTCGCTAGTGGTGATCGGCGCGATCCTCGCTGTGGTCGCTGACATCGTTGCGCGCAACTACGCCGAAGGTCGTGCGGCAGAAGAGATCGAGTCGTCTCTGCCGGCCGGGTCGTCCGGTCAGGTCGATGTCAAGATCCACGGTCTCTCGGTGATCCTGCAGGCACTCAGCGGTTCGCTCGACGACGTGACTCTCTCGTCGTCGAACCTCGTGGTGCAGAAGATCCCCCTCACCTTCACCGCCGATGTCAGTGACGTCCCCCTCAAGGTGGGCGGCACGACGGGCCCGGTCGAGGCGTCGATCCACGTGACCGAGAAAGCCGTCAACGAGACCAAGGCTGTCAACGGTCTGGGCGGTTCGATCTCTCTCGGTTCGGGCGACTTCGCGTTCGACAAGACGCTGACGGTTCTCGGCCAGTCCATCGCGACCCAGATCACGGCGACCCCGAAGCTGGCAGCGGGGGGTTCGAAGTTGTCTGTCGTGCCGAAGAGCGCCTCGGTCAACGGTGCCGCACTGCCGGCCGTCTTCGCGCCGGCCCTTCGAGCAGCGACGCAGACCGTCTGCCTGGCTGGCTACGTTCCGAAGAATGCCCGGGTGACCTCGCTGACGGTCAAGCCCTCCGGCGTCACGATCGATTTGCGCTCGGCCGGTCTGCCATTGACGAAGACCGGCCTCACCGCAACAGGGAGCTGCTCATGACGACCACTGCCAACCCGCTCGCACCCGCCTGGCTCGACGTTCCCGTCGATGCGAATGACCTCGTCGCAAGCATCTGGCCGTCCTCGGCGGGTCGTGACGATGACGGCGCGCTGACTTTCGGCGGCGTGTCGGCCACCGAACTCGCGGCTCGGTTCGACACCCCCCTCTACGTCGTCGACGAGGCCGACTTCCGCGCGCGTGCCGTCGGCGCCCACGACGCCTTCGCCGCCGAGGCCGCTCGCATCGGCACCCGAGCCAAGGTCTACTACGCGGGCAAGGCCTTCTTGTCGGTCGAGATCGCGCGCTGGGTGAGCGACGCGGGCCTCTTCGTCGACGTCTGCACCGGGGGCGAGCTCGCCGTGGCCTTGGCCGCGGGCGTCGCACCCGAGCGGATGGGCTTCCACGGCAACAACAAGTCTCGGGCCGAGATCGACCGGGCGGTTTCGCTCGGCGTGGGCGCAGTCGTGATCGACAGCCTCCTCGAGATCGACCGCGTCGCCGAGGCGGCAGAGCGCCACGGCACGGTTCAGAACGTCAGGATCCGAGTCAACAGCGGAGTGCACGCCTCGACCCACGACTATCTCGCCACCGCGAGAGAAGACCAGAAGTTCGGCATTCCCCTCGCCGACACCCCGGCCGCGGTCGCAGCCATCCGTTCGCATGCGGGTCTCCGGCTGCTCGGCCTCCACAGCCACATCGGCTCGCAGATCTTCGGCACCGACGGCTTCGCCGAGGCTGCGCGTCGACTGCTCGAGGTGCATGCGAGCCTCCTGGCGGGCGGCGACCTGCCCGAGTTGAACCTCGGCGGCGGGTTCGGCGTCAACTACACCCGGGTCGACGACGCCGCGCCGATCACCGAACTCGCCGCGGGGATCGCCGACGTCGTCGCGGCGGAGTGCGCCCGACTCGACATCCCGATTCCGGTACTCGCGGTCGAGCCCGGCCGGGTGATCGCCGGGCCCGCCGGCGTCACTCTCTACACGGTCGGCACCATCAAAGACGTCGAGGTGTCGCTCGACGGCGGAGATACCAGCGCCGACGGGCCCTCGAGCGCCGTCCGCCGCTACGTGAGCGTCGACGGCGGGATGAGCGACAACGCGCGCACAGCGCTCTACGCGGCCGACTACTCGGTCCGGCTCGCCTCGAGGGTCTCCGCGTCGGATCCTCGTCTCGTCCGCCTCGCGGGCAAGCACTGCGAGTCGGGCGACCTCGTCGTTCTCGCCGACTACCTTCCGGGCGACGTGGCACCCGACGATCTCGTCGCCGTTCCCGTGACCGGTGCCTACTGCTGGAGTCTCGCCAGCAACTATAACCACGTGGGCCGCCCGCCGGTCGTCGCGGTGCGCGACGGTGTCGCCCGCGTGATCGTCCACGGCGAGACCATCGACGACCTCCTGGCACGTGACACGGGGTTCGACCCGCAGCACGACGCTCGACCACACGAAGCAGAGAGAACCGCATGATCGAATACCGCAACGTCCGCGTCGCCCTTCTGGGTGCCGGGTCCGTCGGAAGCCAGGTGGCCAGGCTCCTGCTCGAGCAGGCTGACGAGCTGGCCGGCCGGGCCGGGGCCGGCCTCGAACTCGTCGGCATCGCCGTGCGCGACCTCGACGCCGAGCGCGACGTCGACCTGCCGAAAGAGCTGTTCACCACCGATGCCGAGTCGCTCATTCTCGGCGCCGACATCGTCGTCGAGCTCATCGGCGGCATCGAGCCCGCCAAGACGCTGATCCTCCAGGCGCTCTCGTCGGGGGCCGATGTGATCACGGGCAATAAGGCGCTGCTCGCGAGCCACGGCCCAGAGCTCTTCGAGGCGGCCGAGCAGGTCGGCGCTCAGCTCTACTACGAGGCCGCTGTAGCCGGGGCGATCCCGATCATCCGTCCCCTGCGCGAGAGCCTCGCGGGCGACACCATCGTGCGGGTGATGGGCATCGTGAACGGCACGACGAACTTCATCCTCGACCGTATGGACACCCTCGGCGAGTCACTCGACGATGCTCTGTCTATCGCGACCGATCTCGGTTACGCCGAGGCCGACCCGACCGCCGACATTGAGGGCTACGACGCGGCGCAGAAGGCAGCGATCCTCGCGAGCCTCGCCTTCCACACCAGCGTTCCGCTCGTCGCGGTGCACCGCGAAGGCATCACGGGGGTGAGCCACGAACAGGTCGAGGCCGCCCGGAAGGCCGGATACGTCGTCAAACTCCTGGCGATCTGCGAGCGGATCTCGGACGACGACGGCAAGCTCGGGGTGGCAGCGCGGGTCCATCCCGCTCTCGTGCCGCTCGGTCACCCTCTGGCTGCCGTCCACGGCGCCAAGAACGCCGTCTTCGTCGAGGCCGAGGCCGCCGGCGATCTCATGTTCTACGGCGCCGGTGCCGGGGGAGTCGAGACCGCGTCCGCAGTGCTCGGCGACCTCGTGTCGGCGGCACGGCGCCACGTGATCGGCGGGCCCGGTCTCGCTGAGTCGAACCACGCCGACCTCCGCGTGCTGCCCCTCGGCAGTGTCTCGACGAGCTATCAGATCACGCTCGACGTGGCCGATCAGCCCGGGGTGCTCGCGACGGTCGCCGGGATCCTTGCCCAGCACGGCGTCAGTGTCGAGACCGTGCAGCAGACCGCGGGCGTCACACGCGGCGACGAGGGGCCGGCCACCGCTACGCTGATCATCGGAACGCACCGTGCCCGCGAGTCTTCGCTCGCCGCCACGGTCGACGCTCTCACCAACGCCGCAGTCGTGAACTCCGTCACGAGCGTGCTCAGAATCGAAGGAGCCTGATGGCCCACCAGTGGCAGGGTGTCCTGCGCGAATACGCCGACCGTCTCGATGTCACGGAGGCGACGCCGATCGTCACCCTAGGTGAGGGCGGCACACCGCTGATCCCGGCGCGAGCTCTCTCCGAGCGCACCGGTGCCAACGTCTACGTGAAGTACGAGGGCATCAACCCGACCGGCTCGTTCAAAGACCGCGGCATGACCATGGCGATCTCGAAAGCCGTCGAGCACGGCGCAAAGGCCGTCATCTGCGCGTCGACCGGCAACACGTCGGCGTCGGCCGCCGCCTACGCCGCTCACGCCGGCATCACCGCCGCGGTGCTCGTGCCCGAGGGCAAGATCGCCATGGGCAAGCTCAGTCAGGCTGTTGCCCACAACGGCCAGCTGCTGCAGATCCAGGGCAACTTCGACGACTGTCTCGACATCGCACGCGACCTCGCCAAGAACTACCCGGTGCACTTGGTCAACTCAGTCAACAACGACCGCATCGAGGGCCAGAAGACCGCCGCCTTCGAGGTCGTCGACGTGCTGGGCGACGCCCCCGACTTCCATTTCCTGCCGGTCGGCAACGCGGGCAACTACACCGCGTACACCCGCGGCTACCGTGAAGACCTCGTCGTAGGCCGCACGACAAAGCTGCCGCGCATGTTCGGGTTCCAGGCCGCGGGCAGCGCCCCGATCGTCGGCGGCTCGGTCGTCAAGCACCCCGAGACGATCGCCAGCGCGATCCGCATCGGCAACCCGGCCTCGTGGCAGTTCGCCCTCGAGGCGCGCGAGCTCACCGACGGCTACTTCGGTGCCATCGACGACGCCAAGATCCTCGAGGCGCAGCGCATCCTCTCCGCCGAGGTGGGCATCTTCGTCGAGCCCGCGTCGGCCATCAGCGTCGCCGGTCTCCTGGAGCGCGCCGAAGCCGGTCAGGTGCCGAAGGGCGCCACGATCGTGCTCACGGTCACCGGTCACGGTCTGAAAGACCCGCAGTGGGCCCTCAAGACCCCCGAGGGTGGCGAGGTCACCCCGACGGTGGTCGGCGTCGACACCGACGAGGTCGCCGGAGTCCTCGGACTGGTGCGAGCGTCGGCGTGACAGCAGAGCACGCCTCGCTCGCGGGGCGTTCCGTGCTGGTAAAGGTGCCCGCCACCTCCGCCAATCTCGGGCCAGGGTTCGACACGCTGGGAATCGCGCTGTCGCTGTACGACGAGTTGATCGTCACGGCGCGCGCGGATCCTGGTGTCTCGGTCCACGTGACCGGTGTCGGCGCCGGTGAGGTGCCGACCGACGAGACCAATCTGGTCGTCCGAGCCATCGCGTTCGCTTTCGAGCAACTCGGGCAGCCCCTACCCGGGCTGACCCTGTCGGCGACGAACGTCATTCCCCACGGGCGCGGATTAGGATCCAGCGCAGCCGCGATTGTCTCGGGCATCATGGCCGCCAAGGGCCTGCTCGACGGCGTCGTCGAGGTCGATTCACCGACGCTGCTGCGACTCGCCACCGAGCTCGAGGGGCATCCCGACAACGTCGCGCCGGCCCTGTTCGGTGGTCTAACGATCGCCTGGACCACGAAGGACGGCCCGGCGCACAAGCGGCTTCTGGTGCACCGGGGTGTGTCACCGGTGGTCTTCGTGCCTGAGACAACCCTGTCGACGAAGCTCGCCCGGAGCCTCCAGCCGGCCTCCGTGCCGCACGAAGACGCCACGTTCAACGTGTCGCGCTCCGCCCTGCTGGTCGCCGCGCTCATTCAGAGCCCCGAGCTCCTGCTCGCCGCGACCGAGGATCGTCTGCACCAGAGCTACCGCGCGAGTGCCATGCCCGAGACCGACACGCTGATCCGCATGCTCCGCGACGCTGGGCTGGCCGCAGTCGTCTCGGGTGCAGGTCCGTCGCTCCTCGTTCTCGGAAGCGACCCCGCCCAGAGGCTGTTCGCCGCGGATCTCGTCGGGGAGCATTCCGTCACGACATGGCGCGCGCTCATGCTGGCCGTCGATCTCAAGGGTGCTACAGTGGTGCCGCACCCGGTAGAAACTCCGCTTCTTTAGAGGCGGTTGCCTGTTTCGGCAGTGACCTCGTCACGGCAGGAGCGGATTCCCGGGTTGCACGTAGTTCCCATCAGTGCTTCTGCAATCAGTGCTCTTACCCCGCGCATCTCGCCTCCGTGCTGTGCATCCGTACACGTCCGGAGAGAGTCCTCTGCGCAGGCCGTTGCCCAAGGCACGGCCAGCTCACCCCCGCCTATCTGTGCGGGGGAGCGAAAGGAAACCATCCCCGTGACCGACATCACCTCCGATCCCTCCGCAGACCTCTCGGCTCTGCGTCTTCCGGCGCTCCAGGCTCTCGCCTCCTCGCTCGGAATCTCCGGCATCTCGAAGCTCCGCAAGGGCGACCTCGTCGCCGCTATTGCTTCCGCGCAGGCGGCAGCGCCGGCCGAGACCGCTGCCGCCGCGCCGGTTGCCGAGGCTCCCGTCGCCGACGACGCCCAGTCCGCTGTCGTCGACGCGCCTACCGCCGAGGCCGTGCAGCCCGAACTCGCCCTCGAGCCCGAGCCTGCAGCTCCGGTCCGCGCCAAGCGCGCACCGCGCCGCGCTTCCGCCGCAGCCGCCGCCCCGAAGGCCGCCGACGCCCACGCCAACCAGGGTGCCTCCGGCGTCCTCGAGATCCCCACCGAGACGCCGAAGACCGAGACCGCCGCCGCCGCGCCGGTCGAGGTCGCATCGACCGAGACATCGTCGACTGAGGCAGCGTCGACCGAGGCTGCCGCACCCACCGAGACCCCGACGGAGCAGTCGGAGCCTCGGGAGGGTGGCAGCCGCCGTCGCCGAGGATCCCGTCGCGCGAGTGACAAGGGCGGCGCACCCGCCGACGTCACCCCCGAGACCACGACCGAGGCGCCGGCCGAGAAGCAGGCTGACAAGCAGGGTGAGAAGTCGGGTCGCTCCGAGCTCACCATCGACCTCCCGCCGCGCCAGTCGCGTGCCGACCGCACCCGTGCCGAGCAGGCCCGCCTGCGCGCCGAGCGCGACGCCGCCGCACCGGCCGCCGACGAGGCCGCTGCGGCTCCCACCTCCGCGGCCGAGCCGACCGAGCAGGGCGACTCCGGCAAAGACGAGCAGGGCCAGAACGACCAGTCGCAGCAGCAGGGCGGCGGCCGTCGTGGTCGCAACCGCAACCGCGGCGACCGCCAGAACCGCGAGCAGAACGGCAACGGCCAAAACGGCAACGGTCAAAACGGCAACGGCCAGCAGCGCGACGGCCAGGCGACCGTCGTTGAGAACGGCAGCGCCCAGCAGCGCGAGAACCAGCAGGCGAACGCCCAGCAGTCGAATAACCAGCCCTCCGGCGGCAACGACCGTCGCAACGAGGCCGACCGCCAGAGCGACTTCGACGACGACCGTCAGAAGCAGGGCGGTGGCCAGCAGGGCAGCCAGGCCCAGCAGCAGCGCGACGACAGCGAGAACGGGCGTGGGCGCAACCGCCAGCGCGACCGCAAGCGCGGGCGCGGCAACCAGAACGACGAGTTTGAGCCCGAGATCACCGAAGACGACGTGCTGATTCCGGTTGCCGGGATCCTCGACGTCCTCGACAACTACGCGTTCGTCCGCACCACCGGCTACCTGCCCGGTGCGAGCGACGTCTACGTCTCGCTCGGCCAGGTCAAGAAGTACCACCTGCGCAAGGGCGACGCCGTGGTCGGTGCCATCCGTCAGCCGCGTGAGGGCGACAACCAGCAGGGTCGCCAGAAGTACAACGCGATCGTCAAGATCGACTCGATCAACGGTCAGACGATCGACGAGGCGGCCAAGCGTGTCGAGTTCAGCAAGCTCACGCCGTTGTACCCGCAGGAGCGCCTGCGTCTCGAGACCGAGTCGTCGAAGCTCTCGACCCGCATCATCGACCTCGTGTCGCCGATCGGCAAGGGCCAGCGCGGACTGATCGTGTCGCCGCCGAAGGCCGGCAAGACGATGGTGCTGCAGTCGATCGCCAACGCCATTGCCCAGAACAACCCCGAGGTCCACCTCATGGTCGTGCTGGTCGACGAGCGCCCCGAAGAAGTCACTGACATGCAGCGCACGGTGAAGGGCGAGGTCATCGCCTCGACCTTCGACCGCCCCGCCGAAGACCACACCACGGTCGCCGAGCTCGCCATCGAGCGCGCGAAGCGCCTGGTCGAGCTGGGCCACGACGTCGTCGTGCTGCTCGACTCCATCACACGACTCGGGCGCGCCTACAACCTGGCCACCCCGGCGTCGGGCCGGATCCTCTCCGGTGGTGTCGACTCGTCGGCGCTCTACCCGCCGAAGCGCTTCTTCGGTGCCGCTCGCAATATCGAGAACGGCGGATCGCTCACGATCCTCGCCACTGCCCTGGTCGAGACCGGCTCCAAGATGGACGAAGTGATCTTCGAGGAGTTCAAGGGCACCGGCAACATGGAGCTCCGCCTGTCGCGCCACCTGGCCGACAAGCGCATCTTCCCGGCGGTCGACGTCAACGCGTCGGGCACCCGTCGCGAAGAGATGCTCCTCAGCCCCGACGAGGTCAAGATCACCTGGCGTCTGCGTCGGGCCCTCGCGGGCCTCGACCAGCAGCAGGCTCTCGAGATCGTGCTGCGCAACCTCAAAGAGACGCAGTCGAACGTCGAGTTCCTGGTGCAGGTGCAGAAGTCCGTGCCGGCCACCGGCCACAAAGAAGACTGATCATGTTCGAGTCGGTAAGCGTGCTGCTGGCTGAGCACGACGAACTGCAGGTTCAGCTCTCCGACCCTGCAGTCCACGCGGATGCGGCCCGAGCGAAGAAGATCAACCGCCGCTACGCCGAGCTCAGCCGCATCGTGGCTGCCTACTCGGCGTGGAAGCAGGGAGAAGACGACCTCGAGGCCGCGCGCGAACTCGCGGGTGAAGACGCGGCGTTCGCCGACGAGGTACCCGCACTCGAAGAGACGCTCGACCTCGCCCAAGAGAAGCTGCGCCGTCTGCTGATCCCGCGCGACCCCGACGACGGGCGCGACGTGATCATGGAGATCAAGGGCGGCGAGGGCGGAGCCGAGAGCGCGCTTTTCGCGGCCGACCTCCTGCGCATGTACTCGCACTACGCCGAGTCGAAGGGCTGGAAGACCGAGCTGCTAGACCGCGACGAATCCGACCTGGGCGGCTACAAGAACGTCCAGGTGGCGATCAAGTCGAATTCCTCCGACCCGGCACAGGGCGTCTGGGCACACCTGAAGTACGAGGGCGGCGTGCACCGGGTTCAGCGGGTGCCCGCCACCGAGTCGCAGGGGCGCATCCACACCTCGACCACCGGCGTGCTGGTGTTCCCCGAGGTCGACGAGCCCGAAGAGGTCGAGATCAATCAGAACGACCTCAAGATCGACGTGTACCGCTCGTCAGGGCCGGGCGGCCAGTCGGTCAACACGACTGACTCCGCCGTGCGCATCACCCACCTCCCGACCGGCATCGTCGTGGCCATGCAGAACGAAAAGTCGCAGTTGCAGAACCGCGAGGCCGGAATGCGGGTGCTTCGTGCGCGCATCCTGGCTCGTCAGGCCGAAGAGCAGGCTGCTGTTGCCTCCGACGCCCGCAAGAGCCAGATCCGCGGCATGGACCGCTCCGAGCGGATCCGCACGTACAACTTCCCCGAGAACCGCATCGCCGACCACCGCACCGGGTACAAGTCGTACAACCTCGACGCGGTGATGGACGGAGCCCTCGAGCCGGTAATCGAGTCGTGCATCCAGGCCGACGAAGAGGCGCGGCTCGCCGACATCGGTGACACGGGCGAGTGACGCGGTCGATCGCTGACGCTCTCGACGAGGGGCGCAGGATCCTCGTGGCCGGCGGCGTACCCGACCCGGCCGTCGATATCGAGTTGTTGCTTGCGCACGTGCTCGACATCGGCCGCGGCGAGGTCGCGGTGAAGGCGATCACCGGGGGAGTCCTTGACGAATCTCTCGGCGTTCGCTTCGACGAGCTCGTCGCGCGCCGAGCCGAGCGTGAGCCGCTCCAGCACCTGACCGGACTCGCACCGTTCCGCTCACTCGAGTTGCACGTGGGCCCCGGGGTGTTCGTCCCGCGTCCCGAGACCGAGGGCGTGGCGCAGATAGCCATCGACGCGCTCGACGCCCGAGCCGACGAGTCGCCGATCGCAGTTGACCTCGGCACCGGAAGCGGCGCTCTCGCTTTGGCCCTGGCCACCGAGGTGCAGGGGTCGCGGGTGTACGCCGTCGAGCTGTCGCCCGAAGCCGCCCTCTGGACGCGCCGCAACATCGAATTGACCGGAGCACACGTCACTCTCGTGATCGGCGACATGACCGATGCACTCCCCGAGCTCGACGGCACCGTCTCGGTTGTCGTGTCGAACCCTCCCTACATCCCGACCGGGATGATCCCGCGCGACCCCGAGGTGCGCCTGTTCGATCCGGCCCTCGCGCTCTACGGAGGGGAAGACGGCCTCGACCTCGTGCGGGCGCTCTCACAGAGGGCACTCGCACTTCTCGTACCGGGCGGAACGCTCGTGATCGAGCACGGCGAAGAGCAGGGGGCGGCGATCCGGGAGCTGCTCGCGCACGACGGCTGGCGCGGGCCCGCGACGCATGAAGACCTGACGCGTCGCGACCGGGCGACGACCGCGACTCGCTGAGCCGTCGGATCCTGCGGGCGCGGCGTCGAGACCCCTCAGGGCGTCGCACTACAATCGGTGAGTCATGGCCTCCCTCTACGACTGCGCGAGCGACGCAGAACTCCTCACCGGTATGCGCTTGGCGCGCGCCGCACTCGGGCGCGGTGAGCTCGTCGTCGTGCCGACCGACACCGTGTACGGCATCGCCTGCGACGCGTTCGACCCCGAGGCCGTTCAGCGCCTGCTCGATGCGAAGGGACGCACGCGCCAGTCGCCGCCACCCGTGCTCGTGAAGTCGCAAGAGACCCTCGCCGCCCTCGCCGAGAGCGTCCCCGACCTGATCAGACCGCTCCTCGACGAGTTCTGGCCCGGTGGGCTGACCGTGATTCTGCGCGCTCAACCATCGCTGGCGTGGGATCTCGGCGAGACACGGGGCACTGTCGCCCTCCGTCAGCCCGACAACAAGCTTCTGCTCGAACTGCTCGAAGAGACCGGCCCGCTGGCCGTGTCGAGTGCGAACCTGACCGGCAAACCCGCCGCCATGAGCGCGATGGATGCCCTCGAGATGCTCGGCGACAGCGTCGAGGTCTATCTCGACGGCGGCCCGGCGGGCACGGCGTACGAGCCCCGTCCCGGGGCGAACAGTGGGTCGACCATCGTCGATGCGACGGCCGCGGCCGACGGGGTGCTCCGCATCGTCCGTCACGGGGTCATCTCCGACGACGAGATCCGTCGCGTCGTGGGCGACGACGTGGTCGTCTGAGGCTCGCGCGATGAGGTATTACCTGCTGGCCGCGGCCGTCTCGGCCGTCGTCAGCTTCGCCTTCTCGGTGCTCGCCTGGCGCCTCGGCACGAAGTACAAGCTGGCCCCCAAGATCCGCGACCGCGACGTGCACACGAACCCCACGCCGCGGCTCGGGGGAGTGGCGATGTTCATCGGCGTCGTCGTGGCCCTGCTGTCGGCGTGGTTGATCTTCCCGTTGATATCGGGAGTCGACTACTTCCGTCTCGTCTTCTCGGAGCCCGGCCACATCCTCGCCATCTTGGCTGCCGCGTTCATCATCGTTGTAGTCGGCGTGATCGACGACCTCTACGACCTCGACTGGATGACCAAGCTCGCGGCCCAGATCATCGCGGCGGGTGTGCTGGCCTGGCAGGGCGTGGCTCTCGTCTCCCTGCCGATCGGTGGTCGCACGGTCGGGTCGAGCTACATGTCGCTGATCCTGACCGTCCTGGCCGTCGTCCTGGTGATGAACGCCGTCAACTTTATCGACGGTCTCGACGGCCTCGTGGCGGGTGTCACGATCATCGCCAACGGCGTCTTCTTCATCTACAGCTTCGTACTCGCCAGCGGCACCGAGGGCGTGGAGTACTTCAACCTGGCAGCTCTCGTGTCGGCGGTGCTGATCGGGGCCGCCGTGGGCTTCCTCCCGCTGAACTGGCACCCGGCACGCATGTTCATGGGCGATGCCGGCGCGCTCCTGACCGGCCTTCTGATGGCCGTCAGCGCGATCTCGGTCACGGGCAACATCGACCCGACGACGACCGACCGCAGCACGCTCCTCCCGGCGTTCATCCCCATCGTCCTGCCGTTCGCGATCCTCATCGTGCCGCTGCTTGACTTCGGTCTCGCCGTGCTTCGGCGGGTCAGTGCCGGCAAATCGCCGTTCAGCGCCGACCGCAAGCACCTCCACCACCGCCTGCTCGACATGGGGCACTCGCACTTCCACGCCGTGCTGATCCTCTACGGCTGGACGGCCGTCGTCTCGATCGGCTGCCTGCTGTTCTACTTCCCGATCCCGACGAACTGGGTGATCATCTTCCTGGTGGTGGGGCTCGTCGTGTGCGCGGCCCTCACCCTGTCGCCGCTCAGCCGCCGCAAGCGGGTCGAGATCGCCGTCCAGAGCGCCCCCTCCGCCAGCGCAGCCGACGCCGGGGTCGAGCGCTTCGACGCCCTCGATCAGGCCGGTCGCTCCGTGGTCGGCGCGCCGAAGCCGACGGCCGCCGAAGAGCGCTCCGCAGTCGAGGGCTTGCGCGGCACCGTGTCGTCGCACCGGACGCCCAAACCGGGATCAGCCCTCGGTCTGAGCGCCGTAGAGCCCTCTGCGAACGCGCCCCGCGACTCGAGCGCGACCGGGCCTTCGCCCTCGACTCCCACAGGATCCACCGCCTCGCGGCCCGCAGAACCAGCCCGCCCCACCGAGACAGAACGGCACGCATGAACCCCGAGAACAACCGGATCTACACCAGGATCCTTCGCTACGGTGCGTTGCTGGCTCTGGCCATCGCCGTTATCGGCTGCCTCGTCGGCGGCCTCACCGTGGGTCCGACCGGTGTGGCCGGCGCCCTGGTCGGCACCGGCCTGGCGTTGCTCTTCACCGGAATGACGGCCGCAAGCATTTTGCTCGCATTCAAGGCGTCGGGCGGCAACATGATCAGTGGAGCGTTCTTCGGCATTGTGCTCGGCGGATGGCTGCTCAAGTTCATCATCTTCATCGTTCTGGTCGTGCTGTTGAAAGATGTCGAGTGGGTCAACCGCTACGTGCTGTTCTTCGCCCTGGTCGCAGGCGTCGTGGGCTCGCTCGTCGTCGATGTCGTCGTCGTGATGCGATCGAGGCTGCCGTACGTGAGTGACATCCAGCTTCCCGGTGCACGAGACGCAAATTCCGACAAATAAGCGGCGTGACGGCCCGGAATGGTTCGTCCGGCGGCCAATCTGTTGATAGGCTGAACTTGTTCGTGTCCCCGGCCTGTTTAGTGCCGAAGGGTCGCTTCCCCACAGATCATCGCCGCGTCTCGCGGTGGCGGGCGGGGCTGTTGCACGACAGGCGTTGTCTTAATTGGCTCGTCGGTCGCGCCGTGGTTTCGTTCGGCGCCGAGTGTCCGCGTCCCGAATCAGGAGATAGCGCTGTTAGCTAACGCCATCACCCTGTTGCATCCTCTCGCCGCAGCGAGTGATAGCAGCGGAGGTTTCCAGGGCCCATCGATCGACGAATTCTTCCCGTCGGTCCTTCTCTTCGAGGGCACTCCTTTCGAGATCACCCGCATCACGCTGGCACGATTCTTCGTGGTCATCGTCCTCTTCCTGATCTTCTGGATCGGCACCCGGCGCATGAAACTCGTGCCCGGTCGCTTCCAGAGCGTCGTCGAGATGGGTCTCGACCTCGTCCGAGTCAACGTCGCCGAAGATCTGCTCGGCAAGAAAGACGGCCGTCGCTTCCTGCCGTTGCTGACGACGATTTTCTTCATGGTGCTGTTCATGAACCTCACGGGCATCATTCCCGGGTTCAACATCGCCGGAACGTCCGTCATCGGCATTCCGCTGATCCTCGCGGTCGTCGCGTATGTCGCCTTCATCTATGCGGGCCTCAAGAAGCATCCGGGTACGTTCCTGCGCAATGCGCTGTTCCCGCCCGGTGTGCCGTGGCCGCTCTACATCATCGTGTTCCCGATCGAGCTCGTCTCGACGTTCGTGCTCCGGCCGATCACGCTGACTCTCCGGCTGCTGATGAACATGGTCGTCGGGCACCTTCTTCTGGTCCTCTTCTTCACGGCGACGTCGTTCTTCTTCTTCGAGTCGGGCAACCTCTTCGCCCTCTTCGGAATCGGCACGATCGCCTTCGGCTTCGTCTTCACCCTGTTCGAGATCCTCGTGGCCGTTCTTCAGGCCTACGTCTTCTCGCTGCTCACCGCTGTTTACGTTCAGCTCGCTCTGAACGACGAACACTAATAACGGCCCGGGCATCCGCCCAAGCCGCCATCACGGAAGGAAACACACGTGGACGCAACAACCGTTCTTGCTGAGATCAGCGGAAACATCGCGACGGTCGGTTATGGCCTCGCGGCAATCGGCCCCGCCATCGGCGTCGGTATCGTCGTCGGCAAGACCATCGAGTCGGTCGCCCGCCAGCCCGAGCTGCAGGGTCGCCTCACGGTGCTCATGTACATCGGTATCGCCTTCACCGAGGCGCTGGCGTTCATCGGCATCGCTACGTACTTCATCTTCACCAACTAAGGAAGACGCATGAACAGCGCACAAATGATCGTTGCGGCGGGTGAGGAACACAACCCGTTGCTGCCCGCGACACCCGACCTCGTTTGGGGTGCTGTGTGCTTCATCGCGATCCTCCTGATCTTCTGGCGCCTCGTGCTTCCTCGCATGAAGGCGACGCTCGACGAGCGTGCCGAGGTCATCGAAGGCGGCATCAAGAAGGCCGAGAACGCTCAGGCTGAAGCGGCTGCCGCCCTCGAGGAGTACAACAAGCAGCTGGCCGACGCCCGCTCCGAGGCTGCCAAGATCCGCGAGCAGGCGCGCACCGACGCGACCCGCATCGCCAACGATGTGAAGGCTCAGGCGCAGACCGATGCCGACCGCATCACGGCGAATGCGACCGCTCAGATCGAGGCAGAGCGTCAGAGTGCTCTGGTCTCGCTGCGGAGCGAGGTCGGATCGCTCGCGATCGACCTGGCCTCCGGTGTCATCGGCGAGAGCCTCAGCGACGACGCCAAGGCCTCGGCCATCGTCGACCGCTTCCTGGCCGATCTCGAGGCCGACGAACAGTCGAAGGCAGGCAAGTAACCGTGGGTTCGATGTCGAGAGAGGCACTCGCGTCCGCGCGAGGCGTGCTCGCCGACCTCGGCGACGCGGCAGACCTCACCACGGGTGAGCAGTTGCTCAACGCGGGTCGCATCATCGGCGGCTCCTCGAAGCTTCTCGCCTACCTGGCCGATCCGGCTGAAGACGTGGTCGGCAAGAAGGCGTTCCTCGATCGAGTGTTCGGCGAGTTCACGCAGTCGGCTCGCGCGCTTCTCACCTCGATCGTCGGCAGCCGCTGGTCGTCTCATGGCGACCTGCTCGCCGGCATCGAAGAGATCGGCATCCGGACGATCGCGAAGAGCGCTCCTGTCGGTCTTTCGATCGAGGGTGAGTTGTTCGCCTTCGGCGAGGTTGTCGCCTCTGACGCCGGGCTCGAACTGGCTGTCGGCACCAAGTTGAGCGACGGGCCCGCGAAGTCGGGTCTCGTCGAGCGGCTCCTCGCCGGCAAGGCCTCGCAGCAGACGATCTCGATCGTCTCGCAGCTCGTCCAGCAGCCTCGTGGCCGCCGGATCGGCGAGCTCATCCGCAACGCAAGCGCCATCGTGGCCGACCAGTCCGATGAACTGGTGGCAGTCGTCACGAGCGCAGCACCCATCGCTCAGGAGCAAGTGGCCCGACTCGAAGCCGGTCTCGCCCGGCAGTTCGGTCGTAGCCTTCGAGTCAATCTGGTCATCGACCCGTCCATTCTGGGCGGTCTTCGGGTGCAGGTCGGCGACGAGGTCATCGACGGGACCGTCTCGACGCGTCTCAGCGATCTCCGACTGCAGCTGGCCGGCTAGGCACCACCGACGCAACGGCTCGCCGCACACACCAGCGGGCTCACCCACCGACTCGAGGCGAGTGCCTCGGTTACTGTGACAAGACATAACGACAAAGGAATCCCAATGGCAGACATCAAGATCAGCCCTGATGAGATTCGCGACGCCCTCAAAGACTTCGTCTCGGCGTACGAGCCCTCGCAGACGTCAACAACCGAGGTCGGCCACGTCATCGACGCCGCCGACGGTATCGCCCACGTCGAGGGTCTCCCCGGCGTCATGGCCAACGAGCTCATCCGCTTCGACAACGGCGTTCTGGGCCTCGCCCAGAACCTCGACGAAGACGAGATCGGTGTCATCGTCCTCGGCGAGTTCAGCGGCATCGAAGAGGGCATGGAGGTCACCCGCACGGGTGAGGTCCTCTCCGTTCCCGTGGGCGAGGGCTACCTCGGTCGCGTCGTCGACCCGCTCGGAAACCCGATCGACGGTCTCGGCGAGATCGAGACCTCTGGCCGTCGCGCCCTCGAGCTCCAGGCTCCCGGTGTCATGCAGCGCAAGTCGGTGCACGAGCCCATGCAGACCGGCATCAAGGCAATCGACGCCATGATCCCGATCGGCCGTGGCCAGCGTCAGCTCATCATCGGTGACCGCCAGACCGGTAAGACGGCCATCGCGATCGACACGATCATCAACCAGAAGGCCAACTGGGAGTCCGGCGACACCAACAAGCAGGTTCGCTGCGTGTACGTCGCCATCGGTCAGAAGGGTTCCACGATCGCTTCGGTCAAGGGCGCCCTCGAAGACGCCGGGGCCATGGAGTACACGACGATCGTCGCGTCCCCGGCTTCCGACCCCGCCGGCTTCAAGTACCTCGCTCCGTACACCGGCTCGGCCATCGGTCAGCAGTGGATGTACGAGGGCAAGCACGTCCTCATCGTGTTCGATGACCTGTCGAAGCAGGCGGAGGCCTACCGCGCCGTTTCGCTGCTTCTTCGCCGCCCGCCGGGACGCGAGGCATACCCGGGTGACGTCTTCTACCTGCACTCTCGTCTGCTCGAGCGTTGCGCGAAGCTGTCCGACGAGCTCGGCGCCGGCTCGATGACGGGTCTTCCCATCATCGAGACCAAGGCGAACGACGTCTCGGCGTACATCCCGACCAACGTGATCTCGATCACCGACGGCCAGATCTTCCTGCAGTCCGACCTCTTCAACGCCAACCAGCGCCCTGCTGTCGACGTCGGAATCTCGGTCTCGCGAGTCGGCGGTGACGCGCAGGTCAAGTCGATCAAGAAGGTTTCCGGCACGCTGAAGCTCGAGCTCGCTCAGTACCGCTCGCTCGAAGCCTTCGCCATGTTCGCTTCCGACCTCGACCAGGCCAGCCGCCGCCAGCTCGCTCGTGGTGCTCGCCTGACCGAGCTGCTCAAGCAGCCCCAGTACTCGCCGTTCCCCGTCGAGAAGCAGGTCGTCTCGATCTGGGCTGGTACCAACGGAAAGCTCGACGAAGTTCCCGTCGCCGACATCCTGCGCTTCGAGGCCGAGCTGCACGACTACCTCGACCGCAACGGCGATGTCCTGACGACCCTTCGCGAGAAGAACGTCCTCTCCGACGAGATCGTCGCCGAGCTCGACTCCTCGATCGACTCCTTCAAGAAGGAGTTCCAGACCGGCGAGGGCAAGCCTCTTGCCTCGGTCGGACGCGAAGAGTTCACGGCCACAGACGCCGAAGACGTCAACCAGGAAAAGATCGTCAAGTCGCGCTAGCGGCTGACCGACCTTATCCTCACACGACACCAACAGGAGACACATGGGAGCGCAACTTCGGGTCTACCGACAGCGCATTCGCTCTGCCCAGACGACCAAAAAGGTCACCCGGGCCATGGAGCTCATCTCGGCCTCGCGGATCCAGAAGGCCCAGGCGCGCATGGTCGCGTCCGGTCCGTATTCGCGTGCGGTCACCCGCGCCGTGTCAGCCGTGGCGACGTTCTCGAACGTCGACCACGTGCTGACCACCGAGCCCGAGTCCATCGACCGAGCCGCCATCGTCCTCTTCACCTCCGACCGGGGCCTCAACGGGGCCTTCTCGTCGAACGTGCTGAAGGCGGGCGAAGAGTTGGCCACGTTGCTCCGGAGCCAGGGCAAGGAGGTCGTCTACTACCTCGTGGGTCGGAAGGCGGCCAGCTACTTCGCCTTCCGCCAGCGTGACGCCGAGCAGGGATGGACGGGCAACACCGACCAGCCCCAGTTCTCGACAGCCAAGGAGATCGGCGACGCCGTCGTTTCCAAGTTCTTGACCGACTCGGCCGAGGGCGGCGTCGACGAGATCCACGTCGTCTACAACCGCTTCGTGAGCATGGTGACGCAGACCCCCGAGGTCGTCCGACTCCTGCCTCTTGAAGTCGTGGAGGGTGTCGAAGAGCCCGAAGAGAACGCGATTCTGCCTCTCTACGAGTTCGAGCCCGATGCGGAGAACGTCCTCGACGCGCTCCTCCCGGTGTACATCGAGAGTCGCCTGTTCAACGCGATGCTGCAGTCGGCCGCTTCCGAGCACGCCGCTCGCCAGAAGGCGATGAAGTCCGCGAGCGACAACGCCGACACCCTGATCCGCGACTACACGCGTCTTGCCAACAATGCGCGCCAGAGCGAGATCACGCAGCAGATCTCCGAGATCGTGGGCGGCGCAGACGCCCTGAGCTCGGCCAAGTAGCCTGCCTTCCACAGAGGCAATGAGAAGAGAGAAAAATGACTGACATCGCCACCGCGCCAGTCGAGGCCGACAAGGCTCCCGGTGTCGGGCGTATCGCCCGCGTCACCGGTCCTGTCGTCGACATCGAGTTCCCGCACGATGCCATCCCCGGCGTCTACAACGCGCTCAAGACGTCGATCACCATTGGTGACCAGCACGTCGACCTCGTCCTCGAGGTCGCACAGCACCTCGGCGACGACCTGGTCCGCGCCATTGCCCTGAAGCCGACCGACGGACTCGTCCGCGGCCAGGAGGTCACCGACACCGGAGCGCCGATTTCGGTCCCGGTCGGAGACGTCACCAAGGGCAAGGTGTTTAACGTCACCGGCGACATCCTCAACGGTGCCCCCGGCGAGACGGTGGAGATCACCGAGCGCTGGCCGATCCACCGTCAGCCGCCGGCGTTCGACCAGCTCGAGTCGAAGACTCAGCTGTTCGAGACGGGTATCAAGGTCATCGACCTCCTCACGCCTTATGTTCAGGGTGGAAAGATCGGCCTCTTCGGCGGTGCGGGCGTCGGAAAGACCGTCCTCATCCAGGAGATGATCCAGCGCGTTGCGCAGGATCACGGTGGTGTCTCGGTCTTCGCCGGCGTCGGTGAGCGCACCCGTGAGGGCAACGACCTCATCATGGAAATGGAAGAGGCGGGCGTCTTCGACAAGACCGCCCTCGTCTTCGGCCAGATGGACGAGCCGCCGGGAACGCGTCTGCGCGTGGCCCTGTCGGCACTGACGATGGCGGAGTACTTCCGCGACGTGCAGAAGCAAGACGTGTTGCTCTTCATTGACAACATCTTCCGCTTCACGCAGGCGGGTTCCGAGGTCTCCACGCTGCTCGGCCGTATGCCGTCCGCCGTTGGGTACCAGCCGAACCTCGCCGACGAGATGGGTGTGCTCCAGGAGCGCATCACCTCGACCCGCGGTCACTCGATCACCTCTCTGCAGGCGATCTACGTTCCCGCCGACGACTACACCGACCCGGCTCCCGCGACGACGTTCGCCCACCTCGACGCAACGACCGAGCTGTCGCGCGAAATCGCGTCGCAGGGTCTCTACCCGGCCGTCGACCCGCTGTCTTCGACAAGCCGTATTCTCGACCCGCGGTACCTGGGCGAGGACCACTACAACACGGCCATCCGCGTCAAGGCGATCCTTCAGAAGAACAAAGAGCTCCAGGAGATCATCGCGATCCTGGGTGTCGACGAGCTCTCCGAGGAAGACAAGATCACCGTTTCGCGTGCGCGCCGCATTCAGCAGTTCCTCTCGCAGAACACCTACATGGCGAAGAAGTTCACCGGTGTCGAGGGTTCGACCGTGCCGTTGAAAGACACGATCGAGTCGTTCACCGCTATCGCCAACGGCGAGTTCGACCACGTCGCAACGCAGGCATTCTTCAACGTCGGTTCCATTTCTGACGTCGAAGAGAAGTGGGCACAGATCCAGAAGGAGAACGGCTGATCATGGCCGCTCTCACAGTGAACGTCGTTTCCGCGGATCAGCAGATCTGGACGGGCGAAGCCGCGCAGGTCACGGCTCGCACCACCGAGGGTGAGATCGGAATCCTTCCGGGTCACGAGCCAGTTCTGGCGATCCTTGCTTCCGGGCAGGTTCGCGTCCGCCAGGCAAGTGGTGCCACGGTTGAGGCTACGGCCGAAGACGGGTTCCTCTCTGTGGAGAACGACACGGTCACGATCGTCGCCCGGAACGCCTCGCTGGTCTGATCGTTCCAACCCAGCCGTAAAAGCCCGGGCGGGTAGTGCACTCTGCACTTCCCGCCCGGGCTTTCGTCTGTCCGGGGTCGGTCGCCCCGGCTCCTCACCCATGTCCACGTGATGTGCGACGACGAGTCGTCGCTTGCTTTCGAGATGCTGATGCCCCTCCTTTTTCTTCTTCCGCCGTCCGAGACGAAGCGCGACGGAGGATCACCCGACTCCGTTCTCGACTTCGCAGCGCTGTCCTTTCCCGGTCTCGACCGGCAGCGGCGCTCGGTCACGGCTGCGCTGCATCGCCTGAGCCGCGACCCCGAGGCAACCATGGCAGCTCTGAAGATCGGCCCTCGTCTCGCGACCGAAGTCGAGCGCAACCGTCTCGTGAAGAAGTCACCCACCCTGCGGGCCCTCGAGAGGTACACCGGAGTCGCCTACGATCCCATTGGTGCGTCGGAGCTTCCGCCGGAGGCATGGGCCTGGGCTGGCGAGCACCTCGCCATTCATTCCGCCCTCTTCGGCCTGGTGGGGGCGACGGACCCCATTCCGGCGTACCGCCTCTCTCATGACTCGCGCCTGCCGGGAGTGGCGCTCAAGGCGCACTGGTCACGCGCGGTCGCCCGGGTGTTGGTGGATGCCGCAAGACCGGTGATCGACCTCCGAAGTGAGGGCTACGCCGAGCTCGGCCCGGCGCCCGCCGGCAGTGCCTTCGTTCGCATCGTGTCCGACGAAGGCGGTCGACGGCGCGCGCTCAACCACTTCAACAAAAAGACCAAGGGCGTGCTCGTTGCACGGCTCCTGGCTTCGCGCCCGAGGCTCGAGTCGATCGAGGATTTCGTGGGGTGGGCACGAGATGACGGCATCGTCGTCGACACTTCGGGCGCTGAGCTCGAGATCGTGTCGGAGTCCGTCCTTCGCGGGTGACCAGTGGGATCCTCGGGGCCCGTTTAGAAGGCGCAAAACCCGTGACGGTCGTGCCGGCGTGGGCACGGCGACCGGGCACGCGTCAGGCGAATGCCTCCTGCTCGTGTCGGAGCAGCCAGCGTTTCGTCTCGATGCCCTCGCCGGGTGTGTAGCCGGTGATACGACCATCGGAACCCACGACACGGTGGCACGGGATCAGGATGGCGATGCGGTTTGCGCTGATGGCGCCGCCGACGGCACGGGCGCCGTTCTCACGACCCACGCGGTGCCCGAGCTCTCCGTAGCTGATGGTCTCACCGCACGCGACGCGGAGGAGTGCGCCCCAGACCTCGTCTTGAAACGGAGTGCCGATCTGCAGAAGCGGGAGGTCGAATCGATCTCGCCTGCCGGCGAAGTAGTCGTCGAACTGCCGACGCGCCTCGTCGTGGAGAGCGGTGGGGCACTCGTCAAGACCCTCTCCGGGGAGGACGCCGCCTCGGGCGATGTCGACGCGGATGATGCTGCCGGATCGGGTGTGGATGCCCAAGGCCCCAACGGGGGAGTCGTGGCGGACGAAGGAGGTGGGAAAGAGGCGTGTTTTCTGCATGGGGCGACGCTAGAAGGAAGCGCAACAACCGCGGGGGCGCTTTCCACAGGCCTAACAGGGGGCGACGAAAGAGCGGGGAGCACCGGGACTGTCGACGATTGGTAGCGTGATCCCATCCGCCGACCGGCGGTCGATCGAGGAGGGCCCGTGGCGATGCTCAGCCCCCAGCGATTTCATCGCGTTCGGATCGGCTCCGAGGCGGTGGAGCTCACCGCCCCGGTAATAGTGGGTCGTCGTCCTTCTCCGCCCCGGGTGGTACGAGGAGTCACGCCGATATTGCTGACCACTCCGTCGCCCCGGCGCGAAGTCTCGTCCACCCACGTCGAGATCAGGCAGGAGGGCAGTGCCGTCGTGGTCACCGACCTCCGCTCGACCAATGGAACGCGTGTGACCATTCCGGGGCGGCATCCGGTCGCTCTTCGGCAAGGCGAGTCGATCGTCGTGCTCGTCGGCACCACAATTGACATCGGAGACGGTAACCGTCTCGAGATCCTGCCCAGTACGCGCATCACTCCTCAGGAAGACTTCACTCCGTGACAGAGATCGGCCGCCCGACGACCGCCCACAGCATTCGCTTCGACGAGGGGTCGACCGTCGTGCTCGACTGGGCGGGCGCTACCAACGTCGGCAAGCGTCGCGCCCACAACGAAGACAGCTTCATCGCCCGGGCACCGCTCTTCGTGGTCGCCGACGGGATGGGCGGGCACAGCGCCGGCGACGTTGCGAGTGACGCGGTCGTCACCCGTCTCGACCAGGCCGCCGACGGTGACTTCTTCGACACCGAGGCCCTCGAAGAAGCCCTTCGCACAGCGACCGACGACATCGAGATCGCCGCCATCGGCACCGAGCTGGGCGTGGGCACCACGGTCACGGGAGCGATTCTCACGCGGGAGGGCGAGGGGGCGTTCTTCACCATCTTCAACGTCGGGGACTCGCGCGTCTACATGCTCGACTCCGGTGTACTCCGCCAGGTCACCGTCGACCACTCTGTGGTGCAGGAGATGGTCCAGGCGGGCATGCTGCACCCCGATGACGCCGAGAATCACCCCGACAGCAATGTGATCACCAAGGCGATCGGCTTCGGGGCGGAGCCGAGCCCCGACTACTGGAGAGTCCCTGCCCGGCCGGGGCTCCGGATCCTCGTCTGCTCCGACGGTCTCACCAAAGAGTTGAACCCGCGAGCGATCGCCACGCTGCTCGATGCGAATCCCGAGTCGAACGCGGCTGCTCAGGCTCTCGTCTCCGCGGCCGTCGAGGCGGGCGGGCGCGACAACGTGACGGCCGTGGTCGTCGACGTGCGCGGTGCCGAGCATCCGGGTGACATCGAGGCGACCGTTCCCACGGGACAGCTGCCCCGCAACTGATTCGCGGCGGCACACATCGGGTCTCAGAGCCTGGCACCCCCCCGAAATGGGGTGTCCCCGGTTGTCCCCAGATGCACCCCCGAGACGAGAGGGGTATCGGCGGCTCCGCTTACAATGACGGACATCGGCAATTCGTCGGGGCTTGCAGAGCATCAGCCCCTGGCGGAGATAAACGGGCACACCCAACGCCCTGCGAATGCTGATCCGCACGCACTCGAGGAGGGGGCGACATGGCACGACGCCTCCCTTCTCAACCCCCGGTCCTCCCGGGTTTCTCGCACATGCACGTGCTCGGCTCGGGTGGTTTCGCCGATGTGTTCCTGTATGAGCAGAACATGCCGAGGCGTCAGGTCGCTGTCAAGGTCATGCTGAGCGAGGTCGTCAACGACCAGGTTCGTCAGATGTTCCAGGCCGAGGCCAATCTGATGGCGCAGCTGAGCGCTCACCCCTCAATCCTCACCGTCTACCAGGCGAGTGTGTCGGCCGATGGGCGTCCGTATCTCGTGATGGAGCTGTGCTCGTCGTCGTTGAGCGAGCGGTATCGGCGCGAGCGCATTCCCGTCGCCGACGTCCTCCGCATCGCCGTTAAAATCGGCAGCGCCCTCGAGACGGCCCATCGGCAGGGTGTTCTGCATCGCGATGTGAAGCCGTCGAACATCCTGATGACCGCCTACGGCCATCCCGTGCTCTCCGACTTCGGCATCGCCGCCTCGCTCGGTGAGAGCGAACCGAGCGAAGTCGTGGGGCTTTCGATCCCGTGGTCGGCCCCGGAGGTCTTGCGTGACGACAGCTCGGGCACGATCGCTTCGGAGGTCTGGTCGCTCGGCGCCACGGTGTACTCGCTTCTCGCAGGTCGCAGCCCGTTCGAGGTGATGGGGGGATCAAACACCTCGAGCGACCTCATGGCTCGAATCGAAAAGGGTCGATTCCAGGCGATCGGCCGAACAGACGTGCCGTCCGGGCTGGAGGCGACACTCGCGCGAGCGCTCTCGCACCGACCCGAAAACCGCCAGGGTTCGATTCTGGAGCTGATCCGGGAGTTCCAGCAGGTCGAATCCGAGATCGGAGTCGCCCAGACCGCCATAGAGGTGGCGGTCGACGATTGGGCGCTGGCCACCGTCGCCGATCTCGAAGACCGCACCCGGGTGCGCGGCTCCGAGACGCCGACCTCGGGCTCGTCGAATCGACGGCGACGTCGTCGACCCGCTGCCTCGTCGACGCCTGTTTCACGCACGCTCGACACCGGGGCGCGCAACTCGAACGCCATTCCCCGGTCGACGGGCACGCGCCCGGCCGGGCCGGTACGGCGTCGCCAGTACGTGTGGTGGGGTGTCATCGCGGCGGCGGCCGTGCTCATCGCCCTCGGGGGCGTCGCCACGCTCTTCCTCGTGCGATCGACGTCGACCGACATTCCACGGGTCAGCGACATCCAGGCGACGACCAAGGGATCATCGATCGAATTCAGCTGGGCGGATCCGGGCATCCGGAGCGGCGACTCGTACCTCGTGACGCAGGGCACCGACTCGAGCACCCAAACCTCCTCGACGTTCCTCGCGCCCGTCGACTCCGGTCAGCAGGTCTGCATCACGGTCACCGTCACCCGCGAGGGCAAACCCGGGCAGGTCAGCGCCGAGAAGTGCGCTTCGCCGGAGGAGACCGGGTGAGGCGGCTCCTCTCATATCTGTCGACTCACCGATCGTTTACCGCGACCGGTCTGGGTGTCGTGCTTCTGGCGGCCGTGGCGGCCACCATCGGCCTGACGAGCCCCGGCTACCAGGCCCAAAAGCTCAACCTCGACGACGGAACCGTCTGGGTGACGAACCAATCGCTCTCGGCCGTCGGGCGGGCCAATCCCGGTGTGCTCGAGCTGAACTCGGCCGTCCGTTCGAGTAGCTCCGACATCTCCGTGGTGCAAGATCCCCAGCATGTCCTGCTGGTGAACCGGAGCGACGCCACGGTTGGCGTGGTCGACACGGCCACGGCCGAACTCGGTCAGACCGTGCCCCTTCCGCCCGACTCTCCCGACGTGCTGCTGGCGGGCGACACGGCAGTCGTTCTCTCGCAGAAGACCGGGCAGTTCTGGACGACGCCGGTCGACACTCTGGCCTCGTTCGACGCGCAGACCCAGGCCGAGCTCAGCCTCGGGTCGACCGTGACGACGGGCATGAGCCCCGCCGGCCGTCTCTCCGCCTACTCGGCCGATACCGGCGAGCTCTCTATCGTCTCGTCGGTCACCCGGTTCGGGGTCACCGACCGTGCGCGCCTGAGTCTGCCCAAGCGCGATGCCTTCCAGGTCGCGACCGTCGGATCCCACTGGGCGGTTCTCGACCGGACCACCAAGACGCTCGTGGTCGACGGTCGCGCGGTGGAGCTCTCGGGCGAGATAACAGGCCGCGCGACGCTGCAGCGATCGGCGGATGCCGGATCCTCGATCTTGGTAGCGGGCTCGTCGGGCCTCGTCTCGGTGTCGTTCGGCGGCACGGTGACGAACCGGGTCGCCGATCGATCGGGAACACCGGCACGACCGGTCGTCGTCGGCGGCTGTTCCTACGCCGCATGGACCGACGGCGCGTCGTGGACCGACTGCCCGGGCGCAGGGGCGGCGGGCACGGGCGTGACCGAGCTGGCCTCGGTGCCGTCGTCGGCGGCGCTGGCCTTCGCCGTAACGGGTTCTCGGGTCGTGCTCAACGACACGGCCGGGGGACGGGCGTGGGCGATTCAGCGGGAGGGCCAGCTCATCGACAACTGGGGCGACCTGATCGACGATCAGCGCGACCAGCAGAACGACGAGACACCCGTCACCGACGACAAAGAGAAGCTCGAGGTGCAGCAGAAGCCTCCCGTGGCGACTGCCGATGACCTCGGTGCCCGGGCTGGGCGGGCCACCCTGCTTCCGGTGCTTCTCAACGACTACGACCCCAACGGCGATCCGATCTCGATCGACTCGGTGACCGACCCCACGTCGGCAGGCGCGACAGTGCAGGTCGTGTCGAACCGGCAGCAGATCATGCTGACCCTCCCCGCGGGGGCGACAGGATCGGTGACGTTCGGCTACACGATCTCGGACGGCCGCGGTGGCACCTCGACGGCGCGGGTGACGGTCGGAATCCACGGCGATGCCCTCAACGGCGCTCCCAAGCAGGTGCGGGCTCTCCGCGACGTCGTCTCGTCGTCGGGGCGGGTGACGGTCGACACTTTGGGATCGTTCGTCGACCCGGATGGCGATCCGTTCTACTTGACCGGCGCATCGGGTGGCGACGGGGGCACGGTCACGTTCAAGCCGACCGGCGAGGTCGTCTACCAGGATGCCGGCGACGGGCCGTCGACCCAAGAGATCGTGCTCTCGCTCTCGGACGGCCGCTCGACGGGCCGTGGCACCCTGCAGATCACCGTCGACGCCGCTGGCGCCACACCCCTCCGCGCCGAGTCGTTCTCCGTCCAGGCCGACGAGAACCGAACGACCACCATCAATCCGCTCCGCTATGCCTCCGGCGGTTCCGGCACGATCAAGCTGAACAGCGTCCCCGCAAAATCGGGCGTGACCATCACGCCGAGCTATTCGACGGGCACGTTCACCTTCGTCTCAGGCAACGTCGGCTCGCACCAGCTCGAGTACACGGTGACAGACGGTCAGAAGACCGCCACCGGCACGATCCGGGTCGACGTCCGCAGCCCTCCCGACCCGAACACGGCTCCGATCACGACACCGAAGTCCGTCTTCGTGCAGACGCTGAGCTCGCAGTCGGTCGACATCACGGCGACCGACATCGACCCGGCGGGCAACGTGCTCATGGTCACGGCCGTCGATGCTCCGGCGTCTTCATCGGGGGTCCAGGTGCAGACCCTGGAGCAGCGCTACCTTCGGATCACGCTGGCGCAGCCAATCGAGGCCCCCGTCTCGTTCACCTACACGGTCTCGAACGGGCTCGCGTCGTCGACGGGCACGGTCACCGTGGTCGAGATCCCGAAGCCGTCGCAACTCCAACCGCCGATCGCGACCAACGACCAGGTCACCGCCCGCGCCGGCCAAGCGGTCGACATCGACGTCCTCGCCAACGACGAGCAGCCCGACGGCGAAGACATCGTGCTCGAACCGAAACTCGTCTCGAACGTCTCGTCGGGAGGAGGGCTGCTGTTCGTGTCGGGGGAGCAGCTGCGGTACCTCGCACCCACCACACCAGGAAACTTCACCGCCGAGTATGCCGTCGACGGACCCGACGGTCAGAGGGCGACGGCTCAGGTCAGCATCTCGGTTCGTGAATCCGACCGCTCGACCAACCAGGCGCCGGTTCCGCAGACCGTGACGGCACGGGTTGTGGCGGGGCAGACCGTCCGGGTGCAGGTGCCCCTCGACAACATCGACCCCGACGGCGACTCGGTTCAGCTGCTCGGCGTCGACTCGAACCCCCAGAAGGGCAGCGTGTCGAGCGTCGGAGCGGGTGACATCGAATATCAGGCGGGAAGCTACTCGGCTGGCACCGACACCTTCACGTACACGGTCGTCGACGGGCTCGGCGCTCGGGCCACCGGCACCGTGCGCATCGGCATCGCCCCGCGCGCCCAGGGATCGAAAGACCCGATCGCGGTGGCCGACGCAGTCACCATGCGGCCGGGCGGAAGCATTCTGGTGCGGGTCCTGGCCAACGACTCCGACCCCGACGGGCAGGCGCTGCGGGTCACGGCGGTTCGGCCGAACGATACGTCCGTGAAGGCGACGATCCTCGCCGACGGCGTGGTGCGGGTCACGCCACCCGCCAAGACGAACACCTACGGGCTCGTCTACACGGTGGCGAATGCCAGCGGGGGCAGCAGTTCGAACTTCATCACGGTCAAGGTCGACCCCCGGGCCGAGCTCAACTACCCCGAAGCGGCCGACAGCGTGCTCACGCTCAAAGACGTGCTGGGTCGTACGACAGTCGACGTCGACGTGCTCGCGAACGTGTTCTTCGCCGACGGAAGCGTCTCGAGCCTCGGCCTGCGCCTCGTCGACGGGTACGGAGACACAGCGAGGGTTCTTTCCAACAAAAGGATCCGGGTCACCGTCACCGCCCGCAGCCAGATAATCCCCTTCGCCGTCTCTCATCCCGACGACTCGCGCATCACGACCTACGCCTTCATCCGCGTGCCGGGCTCCGACGAGACGCTCCCGCAGATCGACGAGACGGCGCCCGGGCTCTCCGTGGTCAGCGGCGCCACCCTCGACATCGACCTCAACGACCACGTCGTGGCGACAGGATCCAACGGGGTCCGGGTCACCGACAGCAGCACCGTTCGGGCGACGCACTCCGACGGAGCGAAGCTCGTGGTCGGCCCGAGTCGGCTTCGATTCACCTCGGCAGCGGGGTTCTTCGGTCAGGCGTCGATCTCGTTCCAGGTCACCGACGGCACCTCGGCCGACGACCCGAACGGCCACGTCGCGACGCTCGTGCTGCCCATCACCGTCACTGCTAGGCAGAATCAGCCGCCGGTCTTCCAGGCCTCGTCGATCGATTTGGAGCCGGGGGAGTCCCGGACACTCGACCTCCGACGTCTCACCACCTACAACTACCCGAACGACCTCGGGCAGCTCCGCTACGCCCTCACCACGTCGAGCGTGCCCGGCTTCCGGGTGGAGCTGACCGGCTCGAACCTCACCGTCTCGGCGACCTCGAGCGCCGCCACGGGCGACACGGGCCGGATCGGCGTCACCGTTCGAGACCGCACCTCGGCTGCGCAGGCCGGATCCGTCTCGATGACCGTCGTCCGTTCGACGAGGCCGTTGGCGATCGCCGCCGCCGACACCGCGATCGTCAAGCGCGGTTCGACAACGGTCGTCGACGTCCTCGCCAACGATCGGGCCGCGAACCCGTTCCCGGGTCAGGCGCTGCGCGTGATCGCGATCCGCGGCCTCGGCGGCAACTCCCTGCCGAAGGGGGTGTCGGTAAAGCCTTCCGCCGACAAGAGCCGCCTGACCGTCACGGTGTCCGCGTCAGCGAGGCCGACGAACTCGAACCTGCAGTACCAGATCGCTGACGTCACCGGCGATCCGTCCCGCTACGTCTGGGGCAACGTGACGATCTCGGTGCAGGACGTCCCCGACGCACCGGCGGCACCCACGCGCTCGGGTACCTTCGTGGGCGGCGAACTGACCCTCGCCTACCAGGCGTCGGTGGCCAACAACTCCGCGATCACGTCGTACCGGCTCACGAGCACCTCCGGCTCCGCGACGTACGTCAAAGACTGCGGTACCTCCACCCTGTGCACGCTCACCGACCTCGAGCCCGGCGTGCGCTACCAGTTCTCCGTCCAGGCGATCAACGCCGTCGGAGCGTCGCAACCGAGTGCCCTGAGCTCGGCGTATAGCGCCGACTTCGTCCCTTCGGCCCCGACCGGGGTGACAGTCACGCCGTCATCGACGACTCCGGGTGCGCTCGTGATCGCGTGGAATGCCGTGCCGAAACCGGCCCGAGGCACGTCTGTCGCCAGCTACGTGGTCGAGATCGCCGGCGACGGTGCCCCCGGATCGCAGACCGTACCCGCTTCGTCGACCTCGACCACGATCGGCGGGCTCACCCCGGGTGCGCAGTATTCGGTGCGGGTGTACGCCAAGAACGCCGCGGAGGTCGACAGCTCCGACGACTGGGCTCGTAGCGGTGCGGTCACGGGTTCACCCGTCGGCACGCCGGCGCCGGTCACGGGCATCACCGCATCGAGCGACCGAAACGGCGCGATCACGGTGAGCTGGACGGCCGCGGGGAGCAACGGGGGCAGCGCCGTGAACTATGTGGTGGGGCGCGATACCGCCGGATCCTCGACTCCCGCTTGCAGTGCCACCAGCAAGCCCGGCGCGATCTCGGGGGCTCTGCAGACGACGTCCTACGTCGACTCCAACGCGTCGGACGGCAAGTCGTACACGTACTTCGTCTACGCCGACAACGGCTACTTCTGCTCGGCGGCGAAGTCGGACGGCGTGCAGAGCCTGGCGGCTCCGGGGCAGGCCTCGGCGTCAATAGCCGTAGCGCCCAGCACGACCTCGGTCTTCTCCGATGTCACAGTCGGCGATCTGTCTGTCGCCAGCGGCACGGCCGTGCTTTACCAGGTGCGGAGCTCGGGCGTCTGGACGACCGTGCAGCGCGGAGACCAGCTGACCAGCTCTCAAGATCGAAGTGTGTACGGGTCGCCTCAGACCTATACCGTTCGCGGCTGCCGCGATGCCGCTGCGACAGTGTGCGGGCCCGCCGGAACGAGCAATTCGGCCACACCCGTCAGCACCGATGTCGGAGCGACCTACACGGGGCCGACAGACCTCACCCTCACCGGCAGCTACGCGTTCAACTACGACCCGGCTGCGAACCCCGGCTATAGCAAGCTCGAATTCCGCTGTGTCGGCGGCGACTGGCAGGATGCGGTCAGCGGTGCGAACTCCTGCACGGTCGACGGAGGGGGTCTTCTTGCGCCGAGCCTCGATATCAGAGTGACCGCCAACGGGCAGACTTACGAGCACACGTTCTCCGACCCGGCTACGCCCTGAGCCCCCACGCCAAGATCGTCACCCACACCGAAGGAACCCCCCGAGCATGAGCATGACGCCTGAGCAGGCCACCTGGTTCGCCGATATCTTCGCGCGCCTCGTCGGCAACGTCGACAAGGTGCTGCTCGGCAAGTCGTTCGTGATCAAGCTGTCGTTCACGGCCCTTCTGAGCGAAGGCCATCTTCTGCTCGAAGACTTCCCTGGCACGGGCAAGACGTCACTCGCCCGAGCCGTCGCGCAGACCGTGCAGAGCGAGAGCTCCAGGATCCAGTTCACCCCCGACCTCCTGCCCGGCGACATTACCGGCGTGAGCATCTACGACCAGAAGACGAGCGAGTTCGAGTTCCACCGCGGACCGATCTTCGCGAACATCGTGCTCGCCGATGAGATCAACAGGGCGAGCCCGAAGACCCAGTCCGCGCTTCTCGAAGTCATGGAGGAGTCGCGCGTCACGGTCGACGGGGTGACGCACGAGGTGGGGTCGCCGTTCATGGTGATCGCTACCCAGAACCCCATCGAGCAGGCGGGCACCTACCGCCTGCCCGAGGCGCAGCTCGACCGGTTCCTGATGAAGACCTCCATCGGGTATCCCGACCATGCGGCAACCCTGCGGATCCTCGAAGACTCCGCGGTTCGCGTGCACGAGGGCAGCCTGTCGCCGATCGTCGAAGCGGGAGTCATCGGCGAAATGTCTCGCCTCGCCCGAACCGTGCACGTCGATCCGGTCGTCGCCGACTACGTCGCCCGGATCGTCGAGGGCACCCGAACGGCTCCCGAAGTGCGTCTCGGTGTGAGCGTCCGCGGCGCCCTGGCTCTCGTGCGCGTCGCCAAGACGTACGCGGCGTCGACCGGTCGGCACTACGTGACACCCGACGACGTCAAGTTGCTCGCCGAGCCCGTTCTCGCCCACCGGATCGTGCTCGATCCCGAAGCGGAGTTCGACGGAGTCACCGCCAGCAGCGTCATCAGCCAGCTGCTGATCGAGATCGCGCCGCCCGCCGAGAGGGTCTCCGCGTGACCTGTGCGGCGGCGTACGCGTGACGCCGCCGGGAGAACGCGCTCGAACCGAGGGCTCGCGGGTGCAGGGATCGCCGGCGCAGCGGTCCCGCGCTGGGCGGCCGGGCCCTGACCGAGCGCGCGGCGAGAGCACGCGAAACGCCACCGCAGACTCGCACTACGGAACTAGCACGCAGGGGCTTACGAACGCCCGCACCCGGATCGTAGGAGACAGACAGGGTTTCAGCGCCGACATCGTCGTGCTGATCGTGCGGCTCGGTCGCCGGCTCGCTCTCGTCCTCAGCCGGGGAGTCGAGGTGGCCTCGAGCGTGGTCACCCCGGTCGGCTGGGCACTGCTGATCCTCACCCCCGCGTGCCTAGTGGCGGGCTATGCGCTCGGCTGGGTCGAGCTCGTCACGGTCGGATTCGCGCTCGTCGTCATCCTGATCCTGGCGGTCGTCACGGCCATCGGTCGCAGCGTCTTCACGATCGCTCTCGATCTGCCTCACAGCCGGGTGGCTGTGGGCGATGAGGCTTCCGGTCGCGTGACGGTGAGCAATCCGACGAGGCGCCGCGTGCTCGGGATCACCGTCGAGATTCCGATCGGCGCCGGTCTCGTGGAGCTCACCCTCCCGGGCCTGCGCGGTGGTGAATCGGTCGACGAGACCTTCGAGGTGCCGACGAACAAGCGCGGGGTCATTCCCGTGGGGCCGGTTCGCACGGTTCGCGGAGATCCGATCGGCCTCGTCCGCCGCGAGCTCGACTGGACCGACGTCGTCGAGCTGTTCGTCCACCCGCGCACCATCGGCATTCCGTCGACGAGCACCGGGCTGATCCGCGACCTCGAGGGCAGTCCGACCCGCGACCTCTCGCCGAGCGATATCTCGTTCCATGCCCTTCGCGAATACCTTCCGGGCGACGACCGCCGACACATCCATTGGAAGTCCAGCGCCCGCGCAGGCACCTACATGGTGCGGCAATTTGAAGAGACACGTCGCAGCCACATCGTGATCGCCCTGAGCCTCGCCAACGCCGACTTCGCCACCGAGGAGGAGTTCGAGCTCGGCGTCGGCGTGGCGGCGTCACTCGGGGTGCGCGCGATTCGCGACGCCCGGGAGGTCTCGGTGGTCGTGTCGGAGCGGACCCCCGAGTTCGCGAAGCGGAAGACCCTTGCCGTCCGTCCGCTGTCGACCCTCACCCCGACCCGTCTCCTCGACGATCTCTCGCTGGTGGCCTATTCCGAGGCCGCGCTCGGAATCTCAGACGTCGCTCGGGTGACGGGGGAGCAGGTCGCCGGCATCTCGGTCGCTTTCCTCGTGGTCGGCTCGACGACGGGTATCGGTGAGTTGCGCGCAGCCGCTTCGGCGTTCCCGGCGGGCGTCGAGACGGTGGCGATCGTCTGCGATCCCGAGACGGTTCCTGGCCTTCGCCGAGTCGCCGACATGACCGTGTTGACGGTCGGCTACCTCGAAGACCTGCAGAAGTCACTCGCCCGGACGGTGGCGTCATGACCGTCATCGACCGGAGAGAAACCCCGGTGAGTGGATCGGCGGCCCGCGGGCCGGGGCTTCGCCCGCGATCCACCCGGCCGAAGATCCGCACCGGTTTCGCCCTGGCCCAGACAGGCCTCTATTTCGTTGTCATGGTGGCGGCTAGCGCCACCCTCTGGCCCATCTACCGCAGCAGCGCCTTCCTGATCCTGCTCGTCGGCGGCTTCGCGCTCGGGGCGACCATCGCTCTCGCCGGTCTCTTTCTGCGGTTGGCGAGCATCTGGATCCTCGCGCTTCTGATCGTGGCGTTCGGGGTCTTCGGGGTTGCACTCGCGGTGCCGAACCAAGCGCTCTACGGGGTGCTCCCGAGCGTCGAAGGTCTGCGTGAGCTGGTCGGGGGCGTTGCGCTCGGCTGGAAGCAGCTGCTGACCATCACGCTCCCCGTGGGTGACTACCAGGCCCTGCTGGTCCCGGCTCTTGTGCTCGTGCTCGCCGGGACGACCGTGGGGCTCAGCACGGCGTTCCGAAGCCGCCGCGCCGAGCTGGCGCTCGTGCCGCCCGTGCTGATCTATCTGGTGGGCATCGTCCTCGGTCCGCGCGAGCCCCTCCTGCCTCTGATGACCGGACTGGTGCTGCTCGCGGTGTCGGTGCTCTGGATCGTCTGGTGGAGGCTCCGCCGGCGGCGCCTGGCCATCGACCTGCTGACACGGGGAACGACTGCCGGCCGCCGGAGGCCATCCAGAGGTGAGGCTCGCGGTCGGTCCGGTCACGGCGCCGTGGCACGCCGTGCCGTCGCCGGAACGCTGCTGACTCTCGTCGTCGCGACCGCCGCGGGAGCGGCTGTGACCGGCGCAATAGGCCCGAAGTCGTCGCGCTGGGTCGCCCGCGACGCCGTGCAGACACCTTTCGATCCGCGCGACTACGTGAGCCCCCTCAGCGGATTCCGCGCCTACGAGCAATCCGCCGAGGCCGACACACCCCAGATCACGGTCACCGGTCTCGGAGCGGGCGGCTTCGTCAGGATCGCCACTCTCGACACCTACGACGGCGTGCAGTTCTCGGTCGGCAGCGACGAAGTCTCGGCCGCTTCTGGCACCTTCGCGCGCGTGCCCACGTCGATCGATCAGGCTCAGGTCAGGGGCCGTCACGTCACGATCGATGTAGCCGTCGACGGCTACACGGGTGTCTGGGTTCCGACCGTGGGCAAGCTGGAGTCGATCGATTTCAGCGGCTCGAGAAGTGCCGCTCTTCGAGACGCGTTCTTCTACAACGACACTACGGGCACCGCCGCCGTCCTCGGCGGGCTCGCACAAGATGACTCGTATCGGCTCACTGCCGTCGAGCCGCAACAGCCCTCGCGAGCGGCGCTCCAGTCGTTGACCCCCGGCGACGCCAGTGTGCCTGCGCCGACGAAGGTGCCCTCGGCACTCACGGCCGCCCTCGAGTCGTACGTCGACGGGGTTCAGGGGCAGGGCCCACGCCTGCAGGCGGCCCTCGACGGCCTGAAGAAGAACGGGTACGTGAGTCACGGCGTCGGGGCCGACGAACCCGCCAGCCTCTCCGGCCACGGAGCCGACCGACTCACCCGCCTCTTCACAGACAACCTGATGATCGGCGACGGTGAACAATACGCCGCGGCGGCCGCGCTGATGGCCGACGAACTCGGGTTCCCCGCGCGGGTGGTGCTGGGATTCGCCGGCTCGTCATCGACGGGCGGCACGGCCACCTTCACAGGTTCCGACATCACGGCTCGTATCGAGGTCGACACCGCCCAGTACGGCTGGGTCTCGCTCGACCCGAACCCGGAACCCCGCGAGATCCCGAAAGACCAGCAAGTCGATCCGAACCAGGTCTCGCGACCCCAGTCGGTAATTCAGCCGCCCCAGCAAGAGGCTGACCCGCCGAACGATCAGACCCAACCGCAGAGCCGCCAGGACAGCCCCACCGACCCACCGGCCTGGATCGCCCTCCTGCTCTCAGCCGGCCGCATCGCTGGCTGGGCCGCCCTCATAGCCGGCCTGGTGATGTCGCCGTTCCTCGCGATCGTCGCGGTCAAGGGGCGTCGACGGGTGCGGCGGCGCCGTGCCCGCGACCCTGGCGTCCGCATGACTCACGGATGGCAGGAGTACCACGACGCCGTCGTCGACCACGGCATCCCCACCCCGAGCTCCGCCACTCGAAGCGAGGTCGCGGCGGCGGTCGGCAGCACCCGCGCCGGTGTTCTCGCTCGCGTGGTCGACCGGGCCGTCTTCGCTCCCGAGCCGCCGTCCGCACCCGACGCGGATCGCGTCTGGAAGGCGGTCGGTGAGATGCGCACCCATCTCGATACGGGCCTCACTCGCTGGCAACGATTCCGGGCCGCGGTCTCGACGAGGTCGCTCCGTGGATACCATGGCCGGAAGCCTTTCAAGCGTTAGGGATCACTCACCACACATGCGTTGCCCCACCTGCTCGAGCCCGCTGCCCGACGGAGCCATGTTCTGCGGCCAGTGCGGTCGTGCCATCACCGCGGCCGACTGGGCTGCATTCCGTGCCGAGGCCCCGGTCGAGCAGGCGCCGGTGGCGGCTCAGCCTCGCCGCCCGTGGGTGTTGCAGGAGCCCCAGACCACCGCTGTTCCGGCCGGCACGCCCTGGTGGCTCGACAGCGAGCGCGCGGGCGGGGCGCCTAAGGACGGCGTTCCTGAAGACGGCGGGCCCGAAGACGGCGGGCCCGAAGACAGCGCTCTCGAAGACGGCGAGTCCGGAGACGACGAGACGCCCCGGCGCCCCGACGAGAACGGGTCGAGGATCCCACGGGGTCACCGAGACAACGAACCTCTCGCTGGCGAGGCGGGGGCTGACCGGCCTCGTGCCGCCGCATCGGCAGGCGCGGAGCGGTCTGACACGGGCGCGGTGCGCCCGGCGTCCGTGCCGCTGTGGACGGCGTCGGTGACTCCGATCGCGGTTGACCCCGCGATCAAGGGGGATGCCCGCCCCACCCCGACCACACAGGACTCGAACGACGAAGCCGACGTCGCCGCTTCGCTCCCCGCTGCCGCGCCGACCGACGATACTCCTGGGGTGGTCGATCACGCGGCCGCCGTGGAACCGCCCGCCGACGATGCCGAGGTCGCCGACGTCGCACCTGCGGTGGCGGTCGAGCCGGTGCTGGAGGATGAGCCGTCGGATCCTGAGCCCCTCGCCGCTCCGGTCGGCCCTGACGTGGTCGCCGTCGAGGGCGATACCAACGTGATCGCCCCGCTCGTTGCGCCGACAACAGCGCGCGAATCGGCCGGCGCTGTGTGCTCGGACTGCGGCGCACCCCTGCACCAGGGCGATATCTTCTGTGGCGAGTGCGGGGCCGTGGTGCAGTCTGTAGCCGCCTCCTTCACCGGACCCATCGTGCCGATCACCGGCGCTGCTGCGGCACCATCGAGCGGACGTACCCCTCCGCAACGCCCCCTGCCAGAACGCCCTCAGCCGGAACGCCCTCAGCCGGGCAGGACGCACGAGGCCCCTCCGGCCCCCCGGTCGGCCCCATTGACCCCGACACCCCTGCCGTCGCCGGTCGAGGTGTCACCGCCCTTCGTGCCTGATCCGGTTCCCGCGCCTAAGCGACGACGGCTCTTCGGTCGTCGACAGGCGAGCGAAGCGCCGCAGTTGTGGTCGTCGCCGCCAGCTGCGCCCCCGCAATCCGCGTCCGATCCTTCGGCTTCTACTGCCGCCCCCGTCGAGCCGATTCGGCACGCGGGAACTCCCACGCACTCTGCTCCGACTGCCGCGCGCCACATGCCGCCCGCCTCGTCGTCGGAGGTACCCCCTGTCCGCGTCGGCGACGTGCCCGAGGCCCTGGTCGATCGGCCCGTCAGCCCCCCGCAACCGCCTGTGCGAGCAGCCGAACCCGAGGCCCCTGCGGCGAGCCGCCCGGCGGAATCGGCAGTGCCGACCGTCGCCCCCGCTCCGCAGGCCTCGCCGTCGGCCGCGCCCTGGGCCGTGACCCTCGGCGCGCCGGCCGACGACGTCGAGAGCACTCGCATCGTGCCGCGTCGCGAGGTAGGGGAATCGTTCATCCTCCAGTTCTCGACGGGCGAGAGTTTCACCGTTCAGGGAAGCGGCCTCGTCGGACGAGCCCCGACGCCGCAGCCGGGCGAGGCGATCGAGCTGCTCGTCCGGATCCTCGACCCCGGCCGCTCGGTCTCGAAAACGCACCTCGAATTCGGCCAGGACGACGGCCACCTGTGGGTCGCCGATCGCTGGTCGGGCAACGGCACGATCGTGAAGGCGCCGTCGCAGGAGGTCCGCCGGGCCGAGCCGGGCAAGCGTGTTCGCGTGCCCCGGGGCGCGCGGGTCGAAATCGGCGAGCAGTTCTTCATCGTCAGCTGAGACGGGCTGCGAGCGCGACTCGCTGGTCACGATCACGACTTTCTGGGCACGGTCACGAGTCGCGGGGCGTCACCTCGTCTCCACAGGCGAGGATCCGAGACCGTCTCACCACAGATCCCCGCATCCACGCCTGCCGAGGTGTCGCGACGGCTTGACTCGACGTATGAGCCACGTCCACCTCACCGCACCGCAGCCTCCGCCGGGCACTCCGACGCCGTCCTTTCCCATCGTCGCTTCCGCGGCCCTGGGCCTCCTGCTTGCAGTCACTCTGGCGCTCTCGCCTCCGACGCCGATGCTCGCGGTCGGCATGGGCGTGGTCGCACTCGCCGCCGTCGCGGAGGTACTCATTCGCGGGGCGCTGCGAGAGCGGCATCGACGCGACGGGTGTGCCGCAGCGCGGCTCGACTTTGAGAGGCGTCTTGACGAGGCGATGGCCGAGGAGCTCGCCGGGCTCGTTCGGGGCTGCGATCCTCCTCGGGCGAGGAGCGCAGTCGTGGGGTCGGGAGCGGTCGTGAGCGCGGTGCAGGTCGGGGGTGAGGCGGCTCCGCGGATCCTTGAGAAGGCCCCCCTCGGTGCCCCAGCTACACGAGTGCGCCTGTTCGCGCCTCCGGCACTCAGCGCGCTGCTGCCGTCCCTGGTGCGGCTCGGGGCCGAGACTGTCGTCGAGGTCTCACCGCCGGCGGCAGCCCTCGGTCTGGCCGTGCCGCCGGAGACGGTGGATGTCTGGGTCGGGCCCGACGGCATCGCCTGCGCGCGGGCAGCGGGGGAGTGCGGTGGCGCCTGGACCGCCCTCGAGCTCGGGGCCGTCGCACAGCCCCGGGCCGACCGACCAGCTCGCCCCGACCCGTCCTGTCTCGGGAGCACCGCGTGACGCAGCCCCGCAGACCCGCAGCTCAGCAGCCCGGCAGCTCAGCAGCTCGGCAGATCAGCCGCGCAAATCGGCCTCGTGCGCCAACCGCGCAGCCTCGCGAATCAGCCGCGCATCCCCACCAGCGCCGCGCCGGCCCGGATACCACCGACCACGACGCCGCCGCCGGTCACGCGCTCCAGCGTCTGGTCGAGCACGCGATCGACGGCGTCCGATGCGACGGCCCCTTCGGCTTCGAGCAGGGTCAGTCCTGCGAGTGTGCCGGCCCGGAGGTTGCCGTCGAGCACCTTCACGGCGACGGCGAGTCCCTCACGGCTCCCCATGATCATGACTCCCTCGGCACCCAGCTTCGCGAACAGACCGGTCTCGTCAATCGTGACGGTGTTCGCGCGACCTTCGCCGTCGAGAGCCCAGGCGTCGTCGAACACGGCACGAACCAGATGGCCCGCCAAAGGGTCGTCGTCGGTGTCGGCCGACCGCACCAGACGAGCAACGGCCCCCGCGAGCCCTGTGAGCGTCGCCGCGAACACGGGTGCACCGCAGCCGTCGACACCGGCGTGATCGACCGTCTCGCCGAGGTAGTCGGCGACCGTCTCGCTGGCAGCCACCTGCAGCGGGTGGTCGAGGTCGTCGTACGAGCGCGGGTCCCAGCCGTTCTCAGCACAGGCGAGGAGAAAGCCGGCGTGCTTGCCACTGCAGTTCATGAAGATGCGTCGCTTGTCGCTCGCCGTCCGCGCGGTGTCGCGATCGTACGGCCAGTCGGGCGGGCACAGCAGGTCGTCTTCGGTGGCACCGATCCGGGCCAGCATGCCCTCGACGACGGCCTGGTGACGCGGGGTCCCGGCATGGCTGGCGGTCGAAAGCACCGCCTCCGGCCCCTCCAGTCGCACCCCCGACCGCAGCACGGCGAGAGCTTGAAAAGGCTTGAGGCACGAGCGCGGATAGATCGACGCGGCGGCATCACCGAGCGTTCGCACGATCCGCCCAGACGAGTCGACCACGGCGGCGGCGCCGATGTGGCGACTCTCGGCCATGCCGGAGCGCTGGAGCACCGCGAGCTCCACGCTTCCCGACACCTCCAGCGGATGACGCGACGTAGCGGGCTTCGGATCCTGGTGCTCGTGACTCATGAGGCCGAGTGTAACTTTGACGGCATGATCGACCACACCTACGCGCTGCACGCCGTCTGGACGGGCAATCGCGGCCGGGGAACCCGCGACTACCGCTCGTACGGGCGCGATCACACGCTGACCGTCACGGGCAAGCCCGAGATCCTCGGGTCGGCCGACAAGCCGTTCCGCGGCGACGTCGATCGCTGGAACCCCGAAGAGATGCTTCTCGCGGCCCTGTCGCAGTGCCACCTGCTGAGCTACCTGTGGGTGTGCACGACGGTCGACGTCGTCGTCACAGGCTACGTCGACGACGCCACCGGCACGATGGTGCAGACGTCCGACGGGGGCGGGCACTTCACTGAGGTCGTGCTGCACCCGACAGTTACGGTGGCCGACGAGTCGATGGTCGAGCGGGCTCGAGAGGCGCACCGTGAGGCGTCGGCGAAGTGCTTCATCGCCTCCTCGATGAACTTCCCGGTGCGCCACGAACCCACCGTCGTCGTGGCGAACGCTCAGCTTCCCGCCTGAAAGCTCAGCGACACTGGCTGGCGATGCCCAGACTCTCCGCCTTCGCCGCTCTCGCTCTCGTTCCCGCCGTCGCCGTCGCCCTGGCCGGCTGCTCAGGATCCCCGAGCACCTCTGCCACCTCGACGTCGACCCCGAACCCGTCGTCGACCGCTGCCGCCGAGACCCAGTCGTCGTGCACGGCGCCCTCCGCGGGTACTGCCTCGAAGTCGGTCAAGGTCACCGGCAAGCTCGACGCCGCTCCCACCGTGAAGTTCGACAAGGGCCTGTCGGTCACGTCGACCCAGCGGTCGACCGTGATCGAAGGATTCGGCGAGAAGGCCCTTACCGGCACCCTCCTCGACGTCGCCTTCACCATCTACGACGCCAAGACCGGCAAGAAGATCTCCACCGCCGGCTATTCGGGCTCCGCGGCCACCCAGTTCACGGTCTCGAAAGACCTCTACCTCGCAGGCCTCGTCGACGGCATGCACTGCGCCCAGGTTGGCTCCCGCACTGTGACGGTCGCCGACTCGGCCGACATGTTCGGCACGACCGGCAACGAGTCGCTCGGCGTCGCTGCCGGCGACGACATGGTGATCGTCATGGACATCTTGTCGAAGGTGCCGACGAAGGCGACCGGCACGACCGTGGCGCCGAAGAGCGGATTCCCGGCCGTGAAACTGGCAGCCGACGGCAAGCCGACCGTCACGATTCCCAAGACCACGGCGCCGAAGTCGCTCAAGCTCGAGGTGCTGAAGAAGGGCGACGGCGCCATCGTCAAGAGCGGCGCGACGGTCACCGTGCAGTACCAGGGCACGCTCTGGCGCACCGGCGAGGTGTTCGACCAGAGCTGGGGGAGCGGGCCCACCTCGTTCTCGGCCGACAAGGTGGTCGCCGGTTTCAAGAAAGCTGTCGTCGGTCAGACGATCGGATCGCAGGTCGTCGTGATCGTGCCGCCGAGCGAGGGCTACGGCTCGGCCGGAAACACGACCGCGGGCATCAAGGGAACCGACACGCTCGTCTTCGTGGTCGACATCCTCGCGCAGGGCTGATCACCTCGACCTGAGGTGCTGGCGGATTTCTCGACACCGGGTCTCGACGCGAACACCGCCCAAAGACGGTGCCGAGACCCAAAGACGGTGCCAAGACCGAAAGACGGGGCCGACCAGCCGCCCGCAATAGGCTGACTGCATGCGACGCGTCACCGTTCTCGGATCCACCGGCTCCATCGGGGTCCAGGCCCTCGAAGTCATCGAAGCCAACCCGCACCTGTTCGAGATCGTCGGTCTCTCCGCCGGCACGAACGCCGAGCTGCTGGCCGAGCAGGCGGCGAAGTTCGGCGTCGAGCACACGGCTCTGGGCACGGCCGAGTCGGTGGCTCTAGTCCACGACGTCGAGACCGACGTCGTGCTGAACGGCATCACGGGCTCGGTCGGGCTCGGTCCGACCCTGGCCGCTCTCGAATCGGGGGCGACTCTCGCCCTGGCGAACAAGGAGAGCCTCATCGTCGGCGGCGACCTCGTCAAGGCGAAGGCGGCACCCGGTCAGCTCGTTCCCGTCGACTCCGAGCACTCCGCGATCGCGCAGGCGCTCCGTTCGGGCACGCAGCAGGAGGTCCGCCGCCTGGTCTTGACGGCGTCGGGCGGCCCGTTCCGCGGAAGGACCCGCGACCAACTGAAAGACGTCACACCGCGAGAAGCCCTCGCTCACCCCACCTGGGACATGGGCCTCGTCGTCACCACCAACTCGTCCACTCTCGTCAACAAGGGTCTCGAGGTGATTGAGGCGCACCTGCTGTTCGACATCGACTACGACCGGATCGACGTCACGGTGCATCCGCAGTCGATCGTCCACTCGATGGTCGAGTTCGTCGACGGCTCCACGATCGCCCAGGCGTCGCCGCCCGACATGCGCCTGCCGATCGCTCTCGGCATGGCGTGGCCCAACCGCGTGCCGGGCGTCGGCAGGCCCCTCGACTGGACGACCGCCTCGGAGTGGACTTTTGCGCCCCTTGACTCCGCCGCGTTCCCCTCGGTCGATCTGGCCAAACAGGTCGGCCGTGCCGGGGCGACTTTCCCGGCCGTCTTCAACGCCGCCAACGAGCAGGCCGTGCTCGCCTTCCATGCCGGCCGCATCGGCTATCTCGACATCCTCGACACCATCCGGGCAGTGGTCGACCTGCACGAGCCGGCGGAGCTGACGCTTGAGGGTGTGCTCGATGCCGAGCGCTGGGCTCGAGCGGCGGCGGATCGGATCCTCGGCTCCCGCTGACTCGGGTCGCGAGATCGAAGGATCCGCCGACCCGCCGCGAGGCTCAGCGGCCTTGCGGCTCGTTCATGCCTTCCGTCCCGTACTGTGCCCTACGTGGAAACAGTCCTGCTCTATATCGTCGGCATCCTGATCGTCGTCGTCGGCCTCATCGTGTCGATCGGCCTGCACGAGATCGGCCACCTCATTCCGGCGAAGGCGTTCGGCGTGAAGGTGGGCCAGTACATGATCGGCTTCGGGCCGACGATCTTCTCGCGCAGGAAGGGCGAGACCGAGTACGGGGTCAAGGCGATCCCTCTCGGCGGCTACATCTCGATGTCGGGCATGTTCCCACCGCAAAAGACCGCCGAGGTCGCGGAAGACGCCCTCGGCGCACCTGGTGAGCAGCACCGAGTCGCGGCGGGTCGCACCGCCACGACCGGCGTCTTCCAGACTCTGGTGCAAGACGCCCGCACTGCCAGCGCCGAGACCGTCGACGAGGGGGAGGAGCAGCGCACCTTCTACCGGCTCGCAGTGCCCAAGCGCATCGTCATCATGCTCGGCGGGCCCGTCATGAACCTGCTCATCGCCATCGTGCTGTTCGCCGCCGTGCTCTGCGGCATCGGCACGCAGCAGCCGACGACCACGGTGGGGTCGGTCTCGGCGTGTGTGCTGCCGGCGGGGTCGACCGAGACGACGTGCCCCGCGGGTGCCACCCAGTCGCCCGGGGCAGCAGCTGGCATCCGGGCGGGCGACCGGATCCTGAGCATCGACGGCACGGCCGTTTCGAGCTGGGATCAGTCGACGTCGATCATCCAGAAGTCGTCCGGCAAGACGGTCGACATGGTCGTGCTTCGCGATGGCGCGCGGGAGACGCTGAAGATCACCCCGCTGTTGACGAAGCGCTACGTGACCGACGCGAACGGCAACTACGTCACCGACTCGTCGGGGGCGAAAGAGACCGAGGAGGTCGGATTCGTCGGCATCGGCTCGGTCTACGAGCGGCAGCAGTCGCCCGTGTCGGCCGTGCTGCCGGCAGTCGGCAGCAACATCGCCACTGTCGGCCACCTGATTCTGAACCTGCCGCAGCGCCTGATCGGAGTAGCGCAGGCGGCATTCGGCGGCGGAGAGCGCGACCCCAACGGCCCGGTCAGCGTCGTGGGCGTCGGCCGTATGGCCGGCGACGTGGCGAGCCTCAACTCGGTGCCCGTGCTCGACCGCGCAAGTGTGCTGGTGGGTCTGCTCGCCTCGTTGAACGTCGCGCTCTTCGTCTTCAACCTGATTCCGCTCATGCCGCTCGACGGCGGCCATGTCGCGGGGGCCATCATCGAGGGCGTGCGTCGCTTCTTCGCGAAGCTCTTCGGACGCAAGGATCCGGGGCCTGTCGATACGGCCAAGGTGATCCCCCTGACCTTCGCCGTGGTCGCCATCCTCGGTGCCATGAGCCTGCTGCTCTTCTACGCCGACATCGTCAACCCGATCTCGATCGGCTGAGGGTTCGAGAGACCGGCCTCGGCGTCGAGCCGATTGTCGGGCGCCGGGCTTACGATGTGGAACGTGCCTGCAGTCAATCTCGGAATGCCCAAAATCCCCGAAACCCTTGCCCCGCGTCGTAAGACGCGTCAGATCAAGGTCGGCAAGGTGCTCGTCGGTGGCGGCGCCCCCGTCAGCGTCCAGTCGATGTGTACGACCCCGACGACGAACATCAACGCGACGCTCCAGCAGATCGCCGAGCTGACGGCCTCCGGGTGCGACATCGTGCGTGTCGCCGTGCCGAGCCGTGACGACGCCGAAGCGCTGCCGATCATCGCGAAGAAGAGCAACATCCCGGTGATCGCCGATATCCACTTCCAGCCCAACTATGTCTACGCAGCGATCGACGCCGGGTGCGCCGCAGTTCGCGTCAACCCGGGCAACATCCGCAAGTTCGACGACCAGGTCGGCAAGATCGCCGCCGCCGCCAAGGCCGCTGGCGTCTCGATCCGCATCGGCGTCAACGCTGGTTCGCTCGAGCCGAGCCTCATGCAGAAATACGGTCGCGCGACCCCCGAGGCGCTCGTCGAGAGCGCTGTGTGGGAGGCAAGTCTCTTCGAAGAGCACGACTTCCACGACTTCAAGATCTCGGTCAAGCACAACGACCCCATCGTCATGGTCAAGGCCTACCGCCTGCTCGCCGAGCGAGGCGACTGGCCGCTTCACCTCGGTGTCACCGAGGCCGGCCCGTCGTTCCAGGGCACCATCAAGAGTGCGACCGCCTTCGGCATCCTTCTTTCGGAGGGCATCGGCGACACCATCCGCGTCTCGCTCAGCGCTCCGCCCGCCGAAGAGGTCAAGGTCGGTCTGCAGATCCTTCAGTCGCTCAACCTGCGCGAGCGCAAGCTCGAGATCGTCAGCTGCCCCAGCTGCGGTCGCGCTCAGGTCGACGTCTACAAGCTCGCCAACGACGTCACCGACGGCCTCGAGGGCATGACCGTGCCGCTCCGCGTCGCCGTCATGGGCTGCGTCGTCAACGGTCCGGGTGAGGCGCGCGACGCCGACCTCGGTGTGGCTTCGGGCAACGGCAAGGGCCAGATCTTCGTCAAGGGCGAGGTCATCGCGACGGTCCCTGAAGACCAGATCGTCGAGACGCTCATCCGCGAGGCCAACCGTCTCGCCGCCGAGATGCCCCCGGGTGAGCTCGGCTCGCCGGAGGTCATCACCGCGTGACCGACGCCGCGACTACCACTCCCGCGTCTCCGGCCGACGGGGTGACTGCTGCCGAGGCTGCTCCTGTCACGGCTGCTCCTGTCGTGGCTGCCGATCCAGCCCCCGTCAGCGCTGCCGAGCTCGAGCGCGCGGGAGCGGTCGTCGCCCGGGTGTCGAAGGCGTTCGCGGCCAAGGTCGTCGGGCAGGAGGGTCTTCGCGAGTCGCTTATGATCGCGTTGATCACGGGTGGTCACGTCCTCCTCGAAAGTGTGCCCGGCCTTGCCAAGACCACCGCCGCCCAGACACTGGCGCAGGCGGTCGACGCGAGCTTCCGGCGAATCCAGTGCACCCCCGACCTGCTCCCCAGCGACATCACGGGCACGCAGATCTACGACGCCCAGTCGTCGACGTTCGTGACTCAGCTCGGCCCCGTGCACTCCAACTTTGTGCTGCTCGACGAGATCAACCGGTCGAGCGCCAAGACGCAGAGCGCCATGCTCGAGGCCATGCAAGAGCAGCAGACGTCGATCGGCGGCACGGTCTACAAGCTCCCTAAGCCGTTCCTGGTGCTCGCGACGCAGAACCCCATCGAGCAGGAGGGCACGTACCAGCTGCCCGAGGCACAGCTCGACCGGTTCCTTCTAAAAGAGATCCTCGACTACCCGTCGCCGGCCGAAGAGGCCGAGATCATCCGCCGTATCGAGACGGGCGTGTACGACGACGCCTCGGCGGCCGAGTCGACGGGAGTCCACCTCGACGACGTGACGTTCTTGCAAGACGTCGCCAAGCGCGTCTATATCGACCAGTCGATCGTCAACTACGTCGTCCAGGTCATCTACGTCACCCGGCATCCGCACGGCTATATCCCCGGCACGATGGCCGACTACGTGCAGTTCGGGGCGAGCCCCCGCGCCAGCATTGCGTTCACCCGGGCCGCCCGTGCCCTTGCGATCCTGAATGGGCGTGACTACGTCATCCCCGAAGACGTCAAACACCTGCGGCACTCCGTTCTCCGGCACCGGTTGATCCTCGGCTACGAAGCCGCAGCTGACGAGGTGCGCCCCGAGACGATCATCGACGCCATCTTCGGCGCCGTTCAGACGCCGTAGCTTCATGGCGGGCCTCCTGTTCCGGGTGAAGACGAAGATGAGCCTCTTCGCGACTCGAAAAACCCTCGACTTGCTCGAGGGCGGCTACGCGTCGGTGCACCGGGGTCGAAGCCACGACTTCGACGATCTGCGCGCCTACGTCCCCGGCGACGAGGTCAAAGACATCGACTGGAAGGCGACCGCGCGACACGGCGAGCCCCTTGTCAAGCGCTACATCGCGTCGCGTCGGCACAGCCTCGTGCTCGTCGTCGACACCGGTCGCAATATGGCGGCCACCGCCGAGAGCGGGGAAGCGAAAAAAGATATCGCCATCATGGCGGCGGGCGCTCTGGCGTTGATCGCCACCGGTCACGGCGACGTCGTCTCGCTCGTGGTCGGCGACGAGAGCGGCGTCCAAAGTTTTCCGTCCGGCCAGAAAGACGAGCATCTCGAGCGTCTCCTGCGCTTCGTCGACGAGCGCATCACTCTCGATGCTCCCCGCAGCGACGTCCTGGGGCTGCTCGAGCACGTTGCTCGCCGACTGACCACCCGGTCGATGGTCCTCATCGTCACCGACGACGGGCGACTCACCGACGAGCACGTTTCCGCACTGCGTCGGCTTCGCGTCCGCCACGAACTCCTCTGGCTGACGATCGGGGATGCCGACCTCATGCGCCGCGCGACCACGGGCGCGCCGGTCTACGACGTGCAGGAGGTGGCGGCGCTTCCGGCGTACGTGCGCTCTAACCGATCGCTCCAGGTCCTCTTCGAGCAGACGGCGGCCACGACCGTCGAGGCGACCGAGCACGAGTTGCGTCAGCTGGGCGTCACGAGCCACCGGGTCGCATCACAGGGCGAGGTTGTCGCCGGCCTGTTCACCCTTCTCGAGAAGCAGCGCCGTGCTGGGCGATAGGGGCTTCTTCGGCCCCACCCAGTACGACCGCTGGGTGCTCTATCTCGTCGCCGGCGTTCTCCTCCTGGCGCTCGTCGCCGCCTGGTACGTCTTCGTCGTGCGCTTCTCCGCGACGAGAGTCCCTCGGCCGGTTGTCGAAAGCCCGGCACCCCGGGTCGATCTCCGTGAACTCCAGCGGAAGTACTCCGCCATGATCGATGAGGTCGGGTCGGAGTCCTCCGCAGGGCGTCTCGACGAGCGTGCCGTGCACAGCCGCCTCAGCCTGCTGCTCCGCTTCTTCGCCTCCGAGGCGGCCGGGGTTGACGCGCAGGTCATGACGCTCGACGACCTCCGTCGCACGCCGTTGCCGTCGGTGACTCGCGCAGTGGAGCGGAATTACCCGCCCGCCTTCCAGAAGCAACACCCGGGAGATCCCGATGCCGCGATCGCCGAGGCGCGTCAGGTGGTGCACTCGTGGAGCTGATCTTCTGGTGGATGCCCCTCGCGGCCATCGGTGCCGCCCTCGTCGGCGCGTTCGTCTATGTCCGCTGGCGCCGCCGCACTCGGGAGCGGCTCCACCGCGACGGAACTCCGGTCGCCCACAGCGAGCGGCTCACCGAGCTGCCGGAGTACCGCCGCGTCCTCCGTCGTTACCGAGCGCTCCTGTCAGCCCTGCTCGTCGTGGTGGTCGTCGCCTCGGGTGCGGGAGTGCTGCTTTCCTCCCGCGTGGCCAGTCGCGACGTCGTCGAGCCTCAGTCGTACAAGCGCGACATCATGCTCTGCCTCGACGTGTCCGGCTCGATGACCGACGTCGACGCGCGCATCGTCGACACCTTCGCTAGCCTGGCCAAGGGGCTCGACGGCGAGCGGATCGGCCTGACGGTTTTCGACAGTTCGGCCGTGCAGGTCTTTCCGCTCACCGACGACTACGACTACGTGCGCAGCCAGCTCACGAGCTACCGCGACTCGTTCCGGTCGCAGGGCGAGAGCGGACTTCGCTACTGGACGGGCACCGACCTCGGCCAGGGCGCCTCGCTGATCGGAGACGGTCTCGCGTCGTGCGTACTGGGGTTCGACGGCGACGACTCGGGCAAGCGCCCGAAGTCGATCGTGCTGGCCACCGACAACTACGTCAACGGAAACCCGATCCTGACGCTCACGCAGGGCGCCGCCCTCGCCAAGAAGCGCGACGTGCGCGTCTACGCGATCGATCCGGTCGACTACTCGGCCGACGGCTCGCCCGACAAAGTCGCCACAGAACTCAAGACGGCGGTCGATTCCACCGGGGGCGGCTTCTACGGGCTGTCATCGAGCGACACGGTCCCGTCGATCGTCCAGAAGATCGACGCGCAGGAGGCCGGGCTCTTCACGGGTGCCAAGCGTCTCGTCATCGCGGATCACCCGGCGCCCTTCGCCATCTCCGCTCTTCTGCTCCTGATGGGTGCGCTGGGGTTGCTCTGGAGGGTGCGCCTGTGAGCTTCCTCGTCTTCAAGCCCGTGCTTCCCTTCCCAGTGCTCGTCATCGCTGCCGTGGTCCTCCTCGGTTTCGTTGCCTGGCGCATCGTCGCCGAGCGGTCAAGTCGCCGTCTGGCGCTCGCCTGGGTCCGTCGCGGGGTGGTCGTGGCGCTCCTGATCGTCATCGCCGCACGCCCCGGGATCCCGGGCGGCACCTCGCAGGCCTCGGTGGCCGAGCTGAACGTGTTTTTCGTGGTCGACACGACGTCGAGTTCGGCTGCCGAAGACTGGAACGGCTCCAAGCCCCGCCTCGACGGGATGCGGAGCGACATCGAGGCTCTCACGGGCGAGCTCGCGGGGGCCCGTTTCTCGCTGATCACCTTCGACTCCGACGCCCTACAGCGCGTGCCCCTCACCGACGACTCGTCCGCCGTCGTCTCGACGGTGAAGTCGATGCGACAGGAGATCACGACCTATTCCCACGGGAGCACCATCTCAGTGGCCTCGTCGCTGCTGACCGAAAAGCTCGAGGCCGCTAACAAGAGCGACCCCCGACGCGCGAACGTCGTCTATTACCTCGGCGACGGCGAGCAGACGGTCGAGGCGGCACCCGGTTCGTTCGCTTCGGCGCGCGACGCCACCGACGGCGGGGGAGTCCTCGGGTACGGCACGGCGGCCGGCGGCCGCATGAAGGTCTTCGACGGCTACGGAGACCAGTACTCGCAGAAGGGGTACATCCAAGACCGGACCGCCGCCGGTTCGCCCGATGCGATCTCGAAAATCGACCAGCCCAACCTCGAGGCCATCGCCTCCGAGCTCGGCGTGCCTTATCTGCACCGCGAGTCGAGTACGTCGCTCGCCTCCGTCGTCGACGACGAGAAGAAGGGCCACGTGGTGAGTTCTGCGGGACGCACGGAGAACACCCGCGACCTGTATTGGATCCTCGCCATTCCGCTCTTCCTGCTGCTTTTCATCGAGATCGCCGTCGTCGCCCGCGCTCTCGGCGACATCCGCCCGGCCCGCGTCGGCACCAGCGCGGATTCGAGAACGCAACCGGCCGGAGGTGTTCGCCGATGAGCACGACACTTCTGCCGCAGGTCGCACCGCCCCCGCCGCCCGACGGCATCGACGACGTCTCGGAGCCGGAGGTTCCGGCCGACCTCGCCGCCTACCGTCGGCGGTATCGCCATCGACTCCTCTGGTGGTCGCTCGTTCCCGTGGCTCTGATCGTGCTGGTGGCACTCAAACTGCTCAGCCTGCCCACGTTGGCCGCGCTCTCTCAGGCGACGTACGATCGCGGTGCCTACGAGCAGACCACGACAATCAGCGACGGCCTCGCTCCCATCAACGTCATCGAGCCGTGGGTGCGCCACTTCGAGCGCGGTACCGGGCTTGCCGGGGTCGGCGTGATCGTCGATGCCCGTGGTGAGTTCGAGCGGGCTCTGCAGCTGGTGCCGGTCGCGAACGTCCGGGCGGTTTGCAAGATCCGCACCAACCTCGCGCTCGTCGTCGAGCAACAGGGTGACAGCGCGCGCCTCGATGGCGACCAGACGAGCTCGACGAAGTTCTACACCGAGGCGCTCGCACTCATCGACGCTTCGCCCGACGGCTGCTTCGACAACTCCGACGGCGCCGGAACCCCTCCCACCAAGAAGCCGCTCGACGATGAGAAGGCGCGCCTCCAACAGAAGCAGCAGGGCTCCGGCGGAGAAGACGGCGGCCAAGGGCAGGGCGGCTCGAACCAGGGCGACCAGGGGCAGGGCGACCAGAACAGCCAGGGTGACTCCGGGTCAGGGTCCAACGGTTCTGGTCAGGGCGACAGCCAAGACGGCGACGGCTCGTCTGGTAGCTCCGGCAAAGACCCGCTTGACCAGCTGCAGCAGCAGAACGGCGACGCCCAAAAGCAGCAGCAGGAGAACAACGATCGCAACCGGCAGTTCGACCAGAACGACGGCGATTACTCCGGCAAGCCCTGGTAGCGGGCGCGGTGGCCCGGTCTCGGCCTCGCTAGGCTTGGCGCGTGACCACTCGTCTTTCTCAGCTCTTCGTCCGCACGCTTCGTGAAGATCCCTCCGACGCCGAGGTGACCAGCCACCGCCTGCTCGTGCGCGCCGGATACATCCGTCGGCAGGCCCCGGGTATCTTCGCGTGGCTGCCGCTCGGTCTCAAGGTGAAGGCGAAGATCGAGGCCATCATCCGCGACGAGATGCAGGCCGCCGGCGCTCAAGAAGTGCACTTTCCCGCCCTCCTGCCCCGTGAGCCCTACGAAGCGACCGGCCGGTGGTCGGAGTACGGCGAGGGCATGTTCCGCCTGAAAGACCGCAAAGACGCCGACCTCCTGCTGGCGCCGACGCACGAAGAGGCGTTCACGCTCCTCGTCAAAGATCTCTACTCGTCGTACAAAGACCTGCCCCTGACGTTGTTCCAGATCCAAGACAAGTATCGCGACGAGGCACGCCCCCGCGCCGGTCTCCTGCGCGGCCGCGAGTTCACGATGAAAGACGCCTACTCGTTCGATGCGTCGGATGCCGGGCTCGACGCGAGCTACCAGAAGCAGCGCGACGCCTACGAGCGGATCTTCGCGCGCCTCGGGCTCGAATACGTCATCGTCAAGGCCGATGCCGGTGCCATGGGCGGTTCCCGCAGCGAGGAGTTCCTGCACCCCACCCCTGTCGGCGAAGACACGTTCGTCCGGTCGGCGGGCGGCTACGCGGCCAACGTCGAGGCCTTCACGACGATCGTCCCCGACAGCATCCCCATCGAGGGCCTCGCGCCCGCGACCGAGCTCGATCCGCACGAGACTCCCACGATCGCGACGCTCGTCGCCCACATGAACGCCGCCCACCCCCGGGCGACGGGGGAATGGTCGGCATCCGACACCCTCAAAAACGTCATCGTCGCCCTGACCCACCTCGACGGCACCCGTGAGATCGTCGCCGTCGGGCTTCCCGGCGACCGAGATGTCGACATGAAGCGCCTCGAGGTCGCCTTCCAGCCCGCCGAGGTCGAGGCGGCGGGCGACGCTGACTTCGCGAAGAACCCCCTGCTGGTCAAGGGCTACATCGGGCCGCAGGTGCTCGGGGCAGAATCCGAGAGCAAGATCCCCTACTACGTCGACCCCCGCATCGTCACGGGCAGCGCCTGGGTCACCGGAGCCAACGCCGAGGGCGTGCACGTCTCCGGCCTCGTCATGGGTCGCGACTTCGCAGCCGACGGCGTCATCGAGGCCGCCCAGGTGCGCGAGGGCGACCCCGCTCCCGATGGCTCCGGCCCGATCGAGACGGCTCGCGGCATGGAGATCGGCCACGTGTTCCAGTTGGGCCGCAAGTACGCCGAAGCGCTCGGCTTGAAGGTGCTCGACGAGAACGGCAAGCAGGTGACCGTCACGATGGGGTCGTATGGCATCGGGGTGACGCGGATCCTCGCCATCATCGCCGAGTCGAACAACGACGCCAAGGGCCTGATCTGGCCCGAGAACGTCGCACCGTTCGACGTCCACGTCGTCGCCACCGGCAAAGACGCGGTGGTCTACGAGGTCGCCGAAGAGCTGGTGTCGGCGCTCGAGGGCGCTCGACTCGACGTGCTCTTCGACGACCGTCCGAAGGTGTCGCCCGGAGTCAAGTTCGGTGACGCCGAGCTGCTGGGAGTCCCGCAGATCGTCGTCGTCGGTCGGAGCGCCGGTGAGGGCATCGTCGAGCTCTGGGATCGCCGCACGGGTGAGCGGACGCCGGTGCCGATCGCCGAGGCCGTCGCCGCGCTGACTGCGCCCCGCGCCTAGGTTCGGGCGAAGGCAGCGAAGCGCCCTTTTCGCCCTAAGCCTCTCCGCCACGGGGAGTCCGAAGGGAACGGAGCGACCCTTCAGCGTCGTGAACCCGGCCATCTGCCGTGCCCGCCGCCCTCTACTCCCGCTGTTCGGCCGTCACCCTCCAACCCGGTAGGCTGAGGTCTGCGAATCGGCCACCGCCATATTCGCGACAATTAAAAAAGGAGGCTTTCCAAGTGGATATCGACCTTGGCGTGTTGCGACTCATGGAGCGCGAACGCGAGATTCCCTTCGATGAACTGGTGCAGATCATCGAGCAGGCCATCCTCACGGCCTACCTCAAACACGAAGACCAGTCCGAGGGCGCAGACTCTCACCCGTCGACGCCCTCCGCTCGTGTCGAGCTCGACCGCAAGACCGGTCATGTCTCCGTCTTCTCGATCGAGCGCGACGAGAACGGCGAGGTCGTCGGAGAGGCGATCGAGACGCCCGACGATTTCGGCCGAATCGCTGCCTTCGCAGCGAAGCAGGTCATCAACCAGCGTCTCCGCGACATCGGTGACGACAAGGTGCTCGGTCAGTTCAAGGGGCGCGAGGGCGAGATCGTCGCCGGCGTCATCCAGCAGGGCCCGAACCCGCGGATGATCCACGTCGACCTCGGCTCGTTCGAGGCGATCCTGCCTCCCGAAGAGCAGGTGCCCGGTGAGAACTACGCGCACGGCACCCGCATTCGCGTGTACGTGACCAGCGTCTCCAAAGGCCTGAAGGGTCCGTCAGTGACGGTCTCTCGCACCCACCCCTCGCTGGTGCGGAAGCTCTTCGCACTCGAGGTCCCTGAGATCGCGTCGGGCGTCGTCGAGATTGTCTCGCTCGCTCGCGAGGCGGGCCATCGCACCAAGATGGCCGTCCGTGCGACAGAGCCCGGTGTGAACGCTAAGGGTGCCTGCATCGGCGAGCTCGGTCAGCGAGTGCGCGCGGTCACGGCCGAGCTGAACAACGAGAAGATCGACATCGTCGACTACTCGCCCGACCTGCCGACGTTCGTCGCCAGCGCTCTTTCGCCCGCCAAGGTGTCGAGCGCTTTCGTGATCGACGCCGCCACCAAGGCCGTCCGGGCCCTCGTGCCCGACTATCAGCTGTCGCTGGCCATCGGCAAGGAAGGGCAGAATGCCCGCCTGGCGGCGAAGTTGACGGGTGCGCGCATCGACATCCAGCCCGACTCGATCCTCGAAGACTAAGGCCGTCGACCGATTCGATCTGCAGATAATGGAGTTCGTTCGCCCGTGGCGTCCCTGGCGCCACGGGCTCAGGGGAGTAGTATGGATTCCGTCAGAACGTGCATCGGTACTCGAACGCGCGCTCCACGGTCCTCTCTCTTGAGGGTCGTCGCCCGGGATGGCCGCGTTATCGCAGATGCGTCGGCCACCGAACCGGGCAGGGGCGCCTGGTTGATGCCAACGATGCAGGCCTACGAGACGGCCGTCCGGCGCAAGGCTTTTCGCCGAGCGCTCCGGCTCGACGCAGAACCCGACACTGGCGACTTGCTCCTCTACCTGCAACGGCACGAGCAGAGCGTCGACAACCCCAACGAATCATCCCTCCCGTAAGAACCCTTACGACCACGCGTCCGGGCACCTCGCCCGGCCGCCGAAAGAACAGGCTGATCGGCTTATGGACAACTAATGAGCACCTCGAAATGAGTTGCGTCCAGCACTAATGGCTTCCTCCTATCCGGGTGGAGGCCCGAGACAGGAGAACAGTGGCTAAACCACGCGTACACGAGATCGCAAGCGAGCTCGGTATTGAAAGCAAGATCGCGCTCGAGAAGCTGAAAGAGATGGGCGAGTTCGTCAAGGGCCCGTCTTCCAGCATCGAGCCCCCAGTCGCACGCAAGCTCCGCGCTGCGTTCGCCGGGCAGGCCAAGCCGGCCGATGCCCCCGCCGCCAAGGCTCCGGCCGCCGCAGCGGCGACGCCCACCAAGGCTCCCGCTTCCAGCGGCCCTCGCCCGGGTGCTCCTCGCCCGGCTGCGCCGACCCCCGGCCCGGCGGCTCCCAAAGAGACCGTCGCCCCCGCCGAGGCTCCCGTTGCCGAGGCCCCTGCGGCCGACGCCGTCGTGACCCCGGCCCCGCTCACGGTCGCCGAGCGTCAAGCTCAGGCCGAGGCTGCTCGTAACGCCCCCAAGGCCGACGTCGATGCGCCGGCCGCGGCCAAGGGCGCCCCGACTCCCGGTGGGCCCCGCCCCGGCGCCCCGCGCCCCGGCAACAACCCCTACTCGTCCAACCAGGGCATGGGGCGCCCGAGCGCTCCTCGTCCGGGCGGTACCGGCGCTCCCGCGGCCGGCATGCCCCGTCCCGGCGGAGCAGCGGGCCCGCGCCCGCAGGCACCTCGCCCCGGTGCTCCCCGTCCAGGTGCTCCTCGTCCCGGCGGCCCCGCTCGACCCGGTGGCTTCGGCCAGCGTCCGGCCGGTGCCGGCGGTCGTCCCGGCGGCGGCGGTTTCCAGCGTCCCGGTGCAGCCGGTGCTGGCGCAGGTGCTGGTGCTCCCGGTGGTTTCCGTCCCGGCTTCGGCGCTCCGCGCCCTGCCGGCGGCGGTGGCGGCGGTCGTGGCCGTGGCCCCGGTGGTGGTACCGCTGGTGCATTCGGTCGCGGTGGCGGCAAGAGCAAGGCGCGCAAGTCGAAGCGGACGAAGAGGGCCGAATTCGAGATGCGTCAGGCGCCGTCGCTCGGTGGCGTCAGTGTTCCCCGCGGTGACGGCAAGACGGTAGTCCGACTGCGCCGCGGTGCGTCGATCTCCGACTTCGCCGACAAGATCGATGCCAGCCCCGGCAACTTGGTCACCGTGCTGTTCCACCTCGGTGAGATGGCGACGGCGACTGAGTCGCTCGACGAGGCCACGTTCGAGGTGCTGGGCGAAGAGCTCGGCTACTCGATCCAGGTCGTCTCGCCCGAAGACGAAGACAAGGAGCTCCTCGAGGGCTTCGACATCGACCTCGAGCAGGAGCTCGACGACGAAGACGAATCCGTTCTCGAGATCCGTCCACCCGTCGTCACGGTCATGGGTCACGTCGACCACGGTAAGACGCGCCTCCTCGATGCGATCCGCAATGCCAACGTGGTCGCCGGCGAAGCCGGTGGCATCACGCAGCACATCGGTGCTTACCAGGTGTGGGCTCCGCACGAGGGCGTCGAGCGCGCCATCACTTTCATCGACACACCGGGTCACGAGGCGTTCACCGCCATGCGTGCTCGTGGTGCCCAGGTCACCGACATCGCGATCCTCGTGGTGGCGGCCGACGACGGCATCATGCCGCAGACGGTCGAGGCCCTGAACCACGCCCAGGCGGCCGGCGTGCCGATCGTGGTCGCGGTCAACAAGATCGATAAAGACGGCGCCAACCCGGCGAAGGTCCGTCAGCAGCTGACCGAATACGGTCTGGTCGCTGAGGAGTACGGCGGAGACGTGATGTTCGTCGACGTGTCGGCTCGCGATCACAAAAACATCGACAAGCTGCTCGAGGCGGTTCTTCTCACCGCCGACGCCGGTCTCGACCTGCGTGCGAACCCCGATAAAGATGCTCGTGGTATCGCAATCGAGGCGCGACTCGACAAGGGTCGCGGTGCCGTCGCAACCGTCCTCATCCAGTCCGGTACCCTGCGGGTCGGAGACGCCATCGTGGCCGGAACGGCCTATGGCCGCGTCCGCGCCATGATGGACGAGAACGGCGACCCGGTCGACGAGGCCTACCCCTCGCGTCCGGTTCAGGTGCAGGGCCTTTCGAGCGTTCCTCGTGCCGGCGACACCTTCCTCGTCACCGAAGAAGACCGCACGGCCCGTCAGATCGCCGAGAAGCGCGAAGCCGTCGAGCGCAACGCCCAGCTGGCCAAGGCCCGCAAGCGGATCTCGCTCGAAGACTTCACCCGCGCACTCGAAGAGGGCAAGGTCGAAGCGCTCAACATCATCATCAAGGGTGACGTCTCCGGTGCCGTCGAGGCACTCGAAGAGTCGTTGCTCAAGATCGAGGTGGACGACAGCGTGCAGCTGCGCATCATCCACCGTGGTGTGGGTGCCGTCACCGAGAGCGACGTCAACCTCGCAACGGTCGACAACGCCGTCATCATCGGGTTCAACGTCCGGCCCGACACGAAGGCGCGCGAGCGTGCTGCTCGAGAAGGAGTGGACATCCGCTTCTACTCGGTCATCTACGCCGCGATCGAAGACATCGAGAACTCGCTCAAGGGCATGCTCAAGCCCGAGTTCGAAGAGGTCCAGTCGGGTGTCGCCGAGATCCGCGAGATCTTCCGCTCCTCCAAGGTCGGAAACATCGCCGGTGTCATCGTCCGGTCCGGAACGATCACGCGCAACGCCAAGGCGCGGGTCATCCGCGACGGTGTCGTTATCGCCGACGGTCTGGCCATCGACTCGCTGCGTCGCTTCAAAGACGACGTCACCGAGGTGCGGACTGACTTCGAGGCCGGTATCGGTCTCGGCAAGTTCAACGACATCCAGATCGGCGACGAGATCGAAACCACCGAGATGGTCGAGAAGCCCCGCGTCTAACGGGTGGCAGCGCCTCTCACGAGAGCAATAGAGCGGGCCCGCCGGATCCTTCGATCCAGCGGGCCCGTTCCCGGCACGAAGAAAGAAGCACACCATGGTCGACGCACAGCGCGCCAGCAAGATGGCCGATCGCATTCAGCAGATCGTCGCCCGACGTCTCGAGCGCGGAATCAAAGATCCGCGCATCGGCTTCGTCACCATCACCGACGTGAAGGTCACGGGCGATCTGCAGCACGCCTCGATCTTCTACACGGTCTACGGCAATGACGAGGAGCGGGCCGACACGGCTGCGGCTCTCAAGTCGGCAACGGGCATGTTCCGCACCGAGGTCGGCAAGAACATCACGGCTCGACTGACGCCGTCGCTCGAGTTCATCCCCGACGGCATCCCCGAGAACGCAGCGGCGATCGACGCGCTCCTGATCGAGGCACGCGAGCGCGACGCTGCGGCCCAGTCGCTGGCGTCGTCGGCGAAGTACGCGGGCGACGAAGATCCGTACGTCAAGCCGCGCGAGATCGCCGACGACGAGCCCGACGAGCGCTAGCCCGAGAGATTAGGGCACAGACCCGCACGATCGGCACAGACCCTCCGCCTAGCCGGGGTGGCTGTGCCGTTCGTGCGGGTTTTCTCATTCCGGCAGCGTGTAGCCGGTCGCTGCTGAGCCCGCCACGAGCCCGTCGCGCAGCAGGCTCGCGAGTGCTCGCGCCCGCTGCACCTCGTCGGGCCAGACGGCATCGACGTCGGCGGCCGTGACAGGGATGTCGCTGGCGCGCAGTTCACCGAGGATCCGTCCGCGCACCTGGCGATCCGATCCCTCGTACTTCTTCTGTGTGCGTCGAGCGGGCCCCTCGTGCGCCGGCTTGCCCGCCAGCACCCACGCGCACTGATCGCGCAGCGGGCAGTCATCGCAGCGCGGGTTTCGTGCCACGCAGACGAGGGCACCGAGCTCCATGACGCCGGCGTTGGTGTCGTGGGCCAGGGCCAGGTCGTCCGGGAGCTGTGACTCCATGAGGGGGAGATCGCGCTTGGCGTTCGGCGAGGCCGGCTCGGCCCGACCCTCGACGGCTCGGGCGAGCACGCGGCGAACGTTGGTGTCGACGACGGGAACACGCAGCCCGAAGGCGAAGGTGGCGATTGCCCGAGCGGTGTAGTCCCCGATGCCGGGCAGGGCGAGAAGTGCGTCGACGTCGGAGGGCACCTCCCCGCCGTGCTGATCGGTGATGGCGACGGCGCAGGCGTGCAGGTTAAGGGCGCGCCGGGGATAGCCGAGGCGGTCCCACGCGCGGACCGCCTCCGAGGCGGGGGAGGAGGCCAGTGCTGCCGGGGTGGGCCAGCGCTCCAGCCACGCTTCGAGCTTCGGGATGACGCGGACCACGGGCGTCTGCTGCAGCATGAATTCGCTGACGAGTGTGCCCCACGGAGAGAAGCCGGGCCGCCGCCACGGCAGGTCGCGGCCGTTCTCACGAAACCAGGCCACGATCGCGGGGGAGATTGTCACTCGACGAGCCTAGGCTTTGCCGCATGATCCGTTGGGCACCCGAGAAAAAAGACACCGTTCGCGCGTTGGCGGACGAGATCCTCCACAACTACGGGCGGGGGCGCACGTTCATCGCGGTCGACGGGCCCGACAGCGAGGCTGCGGCGGCGTTTGCGGACGACCTGGTCCAGGCAGTGGCCGAGGCCGGTCACGCCGGGTTCCGAGCCTCGCTGCGCGACTTCCTGCTGCCGCGCGCCGAGCGGGAGCGCCTGCAAGACGATCGCGCCGTCGATGTCTCCAAGCTCCGCCGCATGTTGATCGAGCCGTTCCGCCTCGGCGGGAGCACATCCTGGGTGCCCGCGGCGTTCGACGCGGCGGCCGACCGGGAGTTCGAACCGACCTGGGTGACGGGCCCCGACGATGCCGTCCTGATCGTCGACGACGCTCTTCGTGGTCGCGATGAATTGTCGGTGCTCTGGAACTACTCCGTTTGGGTCGAGGGCGGCGAGACCGCCGACCGGAGCCCCGCGGGTCGCCGTCGCGCGCAGGCCGTCATTGACAACACCGATCCAGAGCACCCGCGCCGCCTGTTCGACGACGCCTGCTGACCGCCTCGGGCAGCCGGTAGACTCGGGCCCCGTGAACAGCGGCATTCTTCTCGTCGACAAGCCGCAGGGCATCACCAGCCACGGCGTCGTCTCCCGGGTGCGGAAGGCGGCCGATACGCGCAAGGTCGGCCATGCCGGCACGCTCGACCCGATGGCGACAGGCCTGTTGGTCGTCGGCATCAACTCCTCGACGCGGCTCCTGACGTTCGTCGTGGGCCTCGACAAGACCTACGAGGCGACGATCCGGCTCGGTGTGTCGACCACGAGTGACGATGCCGATGGCGAGGTGATCTCGGTGTCTGGGGCTGCCGACCTGGCGAGCGATCGGATCCTTGAGGCCATGACTCCGTTGACCGGCGACATCCTGCAGGTGCCCACCACCGTCAGCGCCATCAAGGTCGACGGCAAACGTGCCTACGACCTCGCCAGGCAGGGCATCGACGTCGAGCTCAAGGCCCGACCGGTGACCGTCTCGCGCTTCGACGTCGTTGAGCGGCGAGACGCAACCCACGAGGGCACACCGGTGATCGACCTGGACGTCGTGGTGGATTGCACCTCGGGAACGTACATCAGGGCTCTGGCGCGCGACCTCGGGTCGGCTCTCGGAGTCGGTGGGCATCTGACCGCCCTGCGGCGCACGCGAATCGGCCCGTTCGGCGTCGACGGAAGCGTGGCCGTCGACGACCTCGATGCCGACGCCGTGGATGCCCGCCTGCAAAAGCCCGCAGACGTGGCCAGGATCCTGTTCGACGTCCTCCAGCTCGATGCCCAGCAGACCATCGACCTCGGCCACGGCAAGAAGCTTGAGGTCGAGCGCGACGACACGCCTGGCCCCATCGCCGCGATCACCCCCGAGGGCCGCCTTCTGGGGCTCGTCTCAGTGACTCAGGGGCGCGCCAAGCCGATCATCAACTTTCCCACCGACGAGGTACGCGCATGATCGACTGGTTCACCTGGGTGCAAGCGGGAATCGCCACCGGCGTCGCCCTCTTCTGCATCGTCATGGGGTTGGCCAAGCGCCAGCCCAACGACTACACCGTCGGCGCCATGGCGCTGATCGAGGTGCTCCTGCTGGTGCAGCTGGTGGTCGCGATCGCCGCACCGTTCGCGGGCAACCAGGCGACCGGCAGCGTCGTCGAGTTCTACATCTACCTCGTGGTCGCCCTGCTGCTTCCCCCTCTGGCGGTCGTGTGGGCGCTCGTCGACCGATCGCGCTGGAGCAACGTCGTCATGGGGGCGGGAGCGTTCGCGGTCGCCGTGATGATCGTGAGAATGCTCCAGATCTGGACTGCGTAGTCCCGCGCGACGAGGTCGCGGCCCTGCCTCGCGCCCGTCCATTAAGACTCGCGCTTGAGTCGAAAGCGCACCGGTCACCCCGAATGCCGCCGGGGCCATATCCTAGGACGTGATGGTTCAGAAGACTTCAACACGAGCAGTCGGCATCGGCCGCGTCCTTATCGCCGTCTACGCGATCCTCGCTCTGGCGGCGACCGCACGGTCGGTGTTCCAGATCAGCACGCAGTTCGACCAAGCTCCGCTCGCCTACTCGCTCAGCGCCCTCTCCGGTGTCATCTACATCATGGCGACCATCGCGCTGATCATGCCCGGGCGTCGCTGGTTCGCCATCGCGTGGGCAACGATCTCCTTCGAATTCGTCGGCGTCGTGCTCGTGGGCCTGCTGTCGATCATCGACCCGTCGGTGTTCGTTCCGAGCTCGCAGTATGCGCACTCCGATCACGCCACCGTGTGGAGCTACTTCGGCATCGGCTACGGCTTCGTGCCTCTCGTGCTCCCCATTCTCGGAATGCTCTGGCTGCGCCACACGCGCCCCGGCCACAACGCTGAGGTCGCCGCCGACGATCCGGCCGTCCAGGACGCCTGAGCGCCGTGGAGTTCTTCGCGGGCGTCGACCAAGTCCCGCCGGGGTTCGGGCCCTCGGCTGTGACGATCGGCAAGTTCGACGGGGTGCACCTGGGGCACCGCGCGGTGATCAATGCCCTCGAAGACGTCGCTCGAGCGAGAGATCTCGTCTCGGCCGTCGTGACATTCGACCGGCACCCTCTCGCCGTGCTGCACCCGGGCTCCGTTCCCGCGGCCCTCACGAGCAACCGCCAGAAGCGCGAGCTGCTCGACGGCACCGGTGTCGAGGCTACCCTCCTGCTGACCTTCGACGAGCAGCTCCGACTGCTCAGCCCGGAGCAGTTCGTCGACCGGATCCTCGTCGGCGCGCTCCAAGCCGAGGTCGTCTTGGTCGGCTCCGACTTCCGATTCGGAGTGCGGGGCAGCGGCACGGTCGACGTGCTTCGAGAGCTCGGTCGGAGTCGAGGCTTCGATGTCGAACTCATCCCCGACGTCCTCATCCCCGCTTTCACCGTCCCGGGCGATCCCGACGGGCCCGAGCGGCGGGTGTCGTCGACGTGGATCCGTGAGCTCCTCGACGAGGGCAAGATCGACCAGGCCACCGTGCTGCTCGGACGTGCTCCCTCGGTTCGCGGGGTGGTCGTGCACGGCGAAAAGCGCGGCCGCGAGCTCGGCTACCCGACGGCGAACATCGAGCCCCGCAGCGAGGGGTTCGTGCCGGCCGACGGGGTCTACGCGGCCCGGGTGATCATCGACGGAACCGTTCGCGCGGCGGCCGTCTCGGTCGGCAACAACCCGACGTTCGACGGTGTGCCCGAGAAGCAGGTCGAGGCGTACGTGCTCGACTTCGACTCCGACCTGTACGGAGCAGAGATCACCGTCGAGTTCGTGCGGTACCTGCGCGGCAATCTGCGTTTCGACGGCATGCCCGCCCTCATCGCTCAGATGGCCAACGACGTCGAGACGGTTCGCGGCCTGCTGTTGTAACCCCCGCCGCTTCGCGGCCGACCCTAGGTCATTCTGGCGTCTTCCGAGGCCCCGTGCCTGACTCCAGCCGCAGCGCAACGGCGTACCGTGAGCGAATGCCCTCACAGAACTCAGGATCCAGCGCGGTCACCGGAACGGGTCGACGCGCCCTGGTCACCGGAGCCACCGGATACATCGGCGGACGCCTCGCCCCCCGTCTCGTCGAGGCGGGCTTCGACGTGCGCGTCTTCGTGCGCAACCCGGACAAGCTCATCGGTGTTCCGTGGGCCGACACCGTCGAGGTCGCCCAGGGTGACCTGACCGAGCGCGAGTCGGTCGGTGCGGCGATGGTGGACGTCGACGTGGTCTACTACCTGGCGCACGCCATGGCTGGTCGCGGCGACTTCGAGAAGGCCGAACTCCAGGCCGCGCAGACGGTCGCCACCGCAGCCGCCGCGGCAGGTGTGAAGCGGATCGTCTACCTCGGCGGGCTCCACCCGGAGGGCGACCTGTCTCGTCATCTGGAGTCACGCAAAAAGGTGGGCGACACGCTTCTGGCGAGCGGTGTGCCGACCGTCGCCCTCCAGGCGGGAGTGGTGATCGGATCCGGCTCGGCCTCGTTCGAGATGATCCGTCACCTGACCGACGTGCTGCCCTACATGCCGGCGCCCAAGTGGGTGCGCAACTTCATCCAGCCGATCGCCGTCCGCGACGTGTTGCACTACCTGCTGGGTTCGGCCGACGCGCCGGCCGACGTCAACCGCACGTTCGACATCGGCGGCCCCGACGTGCTGCGGTACGGCCAGATGATGAACGGCTACGCGGTCGAGGCGGGTCTCAAGCAGCGGCCCATCGCCCCTCTTCCCGTGCTGACCCCGTGGCTCGCCTCGCAGTGGGTCAACCTCGTCACGCCCATTCCTCGCGCCCTTGCCGTGCCGATCATCGAGTCGCTCCAGTACGACTGCGTGGTGCGCGAGAACGACATCGAGGCCCTTATTCCGGCCCCGGAGGGCGGACTGACCGGCTACCGTCGTGCCGTGCGCCTCGCGCTCGGCAAGATGCAAGACGGCGAGGTCGAGACGAGCTGGCAGGACTCGTCGATCTACGGGGCCCCGAGCGATCCGCTTCCGAGCGACCCCGACTGGTCGGGGCACACCGTCTACACCGACGATCGTGAGCGCGACACGGTGGCCAGCCCGGAAGAACTGTGGAAGGTCATCGAGAGCATCGGTGGCGAGAACGGGTGGTACTCGTTCCCGCTCGCCTGGGCCGCCAGAGGGTGGATGGACCGGCTGGTCGGGGGAGTGGGGCTGCGGCGCGGGCGGCGGAGCGCGACCTCGTTGCGCCCGGGCGACGCCCTGGACTGGTGGCGTGTGGAGAAGATCGACCGGGACCGATTCCTCCGCCTCCGCGCCGAGATGAAGGTGCCGGGCAAGGCCTGGCTCGAGATGTTCGTCGAGGAGCGCCCCGGCGGCTCTCACTACCGCCAGCGCGCCGTGTTCTTTCCACAGGGGCTGAGCGGCAGACTGTACTGGTTCGCGATCCTGCCCTTCCACGGGGTCATCTTCTCGGGCATGCTGAATAGGATCGCCGCAACGGCCGAGCAGGGCACGGTTGCCGATGGCACCGAAGCCACTCGGGCCGATGTCGCCGCGCAGAAGGGTATTTGATGACGATGAGCGAGAAGCTGGTATTCCTCGGAGATAGTCTGACCGAGGGCGGTGACTGGCAGGCCTGGTTCCCGGGCGACGATGTCGTCAACCTCGGAGTCGGGGGCGACACGACCGCCGATGTCCAGGCGCGACTCGACGCGGTGGTCGCAGCCGACCCCGACTCGATCGTTCTCCTCATCGGCACCAACGACTTCGCCTCCAAGCGGTCGGTCGAACAGGTCGTGCGCGCCGTCGAGACGATCCTCGTGGATCTGCGTCGCATGCTGCCGGGCGTCCGGCTCCTGTTGCAGTCCATCGCGCCGCGCCAACCGGAGTTCAGCGACCGCATTCGCGACGCCAACCGACACCTGCGACAGTTCGCAGCAACCGTCCGCGCTCAGTACCTCGACCTCTGGCCCGCTCTGGCGACCGACGGGATCCTGAACCCCGACTTCACCGACGACGGCCTCCACCTGACGCAGGCCGGGTACGACGCCTGGCTCGACGAGCTCCGCCCAGGGCTCGAGCGACTGCGCGAAGAGCCGCCGATGAGCCGCCCCATCACGATCATCCGCCAGCCGTAGTCGCCGGTAGGCTGGGCCCATGCCCACACCCCAGAAGGCTGCATTCTTGCGGCCTGCCCTCGCCCCGGGGCTTCTCGCCGCCGTGGCGCTCGTGGCCGGGGCTACCCTGATCCATTCGCCGGCCTTCGTCGGGTTCCGATACGTGGTGTCGATCCTCGCGTTGATCGTGCTCGTCTTTGCCTGGCGTGGGCGAGCGTATCTCTATCTGCCATTCCTGGCCGCCATCGCCGTCGTCTGGAACCCGGTGTGGGTCATTCCCCTCACCGGCCAGCTGTGGCAGGGCCTGCAGTTCATCGCCGCGGCCGTGTTCATTGCGGCGGGCATCCGGATCAAGGTGCCGTCGCCCGAAGCGACGTCGACGGGCCCGGGCTCTCGGTCTCCGCAACCTCGCTGAGCCGGATCCTCGTCACCTTTCGGGGTGAGCGCACCACGTTCGCATCAGTAGGTGCGAATCAGAGTAAAATCGTGTGATTGCACGAACGGCCAACCCGGGCCGTCGCAAGACTGGAGTATGAATGGGCACGGAGATCGTCGACCAAGCGGAGAGTCCCCTCTTGACCCCCCGCTCGAAACCCGACGGTCGAGAGCTCACTCTCCATCGAGACGACCTCGTGATCCGCAAGGGGCAATACACGCTCCTCAACGGGCACCTGACTCCGCAGCAGTCCATGCTCGAAGACCTGGCGTTCGTCAAACGCGTGCTCGACGAGGCGCGTATTCCGCACCTCCTTGTGCGCGGCAACCACGACCGACCGGTGATTGCGCTCGAGATCACTCGTCGTGCCGAGTTTGAAGAGGCCCTTGCGGCCGCCGCCGGAACCGAGCCGTTCTACTCGAAGCCCGGAAAGCAGCGTGCCCAACTCGTCTCGACCGACGGCCTCGGCCCCGAGTCCGAGCGCGTCCTGCGCATCTACCGCCCGCGGGTCGAACCCATCGGTCGCCTCCGCTACGGTGCCGGATCCGCAATCCAGATCGAATTCTGGATCATGACCGAGACCGAGGTGCTGGCTCCGGTCGAGAACTCGCTCATGCGCCGCGAGCTACCCCGCGGTGAAGCCGTCGAAACGCCGATCGAGCGCTACGGCATGGACTGGGTGACGCTCGAGCACATGTTCGACGATCACGCCACCGACATCACTTTCGAGATCGACATGGTCTTCTCCTGGGTCGACGGCAACTCCGTCGAGTACCAGCGCGCGCGAGCCGCGCGGGCGACGAGCCACGTGGTGGGGGAGGGCGACGACTCCGTGGCCCGCTTCCGCCAGATCGACGAGCTCAAGTACGCCCTGCGATCGGTCTACATGTTCGCGCCGTGGGTGCGGAACATCTACATCGCGACTGACTCACCCGCACCCGAGTGGCTCGCCGACCACCCGCGCGTGCGCGTGGTGCGAAGCGAGGAGTTCTTCGCCGACCCCTCCGTGCTGCCGACCCACAATTCGCAGGGCGTCGAGTCGCAGCTGCACCACATCAAGGGTCTCAGCGAGCACTTCCTCTACTCGAACGACGACATGTTCTTCGGGCGTCCCGTCTCACCGGGAATGTTCTTCTCGCCGGGCTCGGTGACAAAGTTCATCGAGGCTGCGACGCGAATCGGCCTCGGGCTCAACAACGCCGAGCGCAGCGGCTTCGAGAACTCGGCGCGTGTCAACCGCGCGCTTCTGCAGCAGCGCTTCGGTCGGGTCACGACCCGGCACCTCGAGCACACGGCGGCGCCGCTTCGAAAGAGCGTGCTGACCGAGATGGAGCACGAGTTCGCCGAAGAGTTCCGGGCAACCGCGGCATCGCCGTTCCGGGCCGCCTCGAACATCTCGGTGACGAACTCGCTGTACCACTACTACGCCCTGATGACGGGCCGTGCGATCGTGCAAGAGAACGCCAAGGTCAGCTACGTCGACACCACGATGGTGTCGGGCCTTGCGTTCCTCTCGGAGCTGCTAAAGAAACGGTCGTACGACTTCTTCTGCCTCAACGACGGATCGTTCCCCGAGGTGACCGACGAAGAGCGCACCGCCGTCGTCACCGACTTCTTGGAGCGCTACTTCCCGTTCAAGGCTCCCTGGGAGGCCTGAGGGTCGGTTTCGGCGGCTACACCCGTTCTACAGGGTGCCGATCGGGCCGGTCAGCGACAGGTCGCGCGTCGGCACGACGATCTCGGCCGTCTGTTCAGCACGGTGACGCGGACGCGCCTCAGGAATTTGGATGCCGGCGGCTTCGAGCTTGGCGGCGACCTGCTCCGGGCCGACGTACTCGCCGACCGTGCGGTAGCTGCCGATCGGCACGACCGAGTTGACGATCGTCTCCGGGTAGACGTGCATCAGGTTGTACGACTGAGCACCGTCTTGACCACGCGTGGCATCGGTCGGGATGTTCAGATCAGCCGTGTAGCACGTAGCCGACGCCACCGAAACCGGAACCCCGGCGAACATCGCGTTGGTCGAGAAGTGCAGGTGACCCGCGATGATGGAGCGGACGTCGCTGCCCTCGATGACCTCGGCGAGAGCCGCCTGATCGCGGAGTTCGACCAAGACCGTGAGGTCTTTGATGCTGGGAACGGGCGGGTGGTGCATGGCGAGGATCGTGCCATCGGGAGCATTCGTCGAGAGTTCTTCGGCGAGCCAGTCGAGCTGGTCTCCGCTGAGCTCGCCGTAGTGCTTGCCGGGAACGGTGGTGTCGATGGTGATGACTCGGAGGCCATTGACGTCGTAGACGAGGTCGACCGGTCGAGAACTCGGGATCTGGCCGAAGAGCTCCTGTCGGAAAGCACCACGATCGTCGTGGTTGCCCATCGCCCAGATGATCTGCGCTCCCAGACGGGAGGCGATCGGCTCGATGAGCTGACGGAGCTTGCGGTACGCTCCCGCCTCGCCCTTGTCGGCCAGATCTCCGGTGACGACAATGGCCTCGGGCCGGGCACCGGAGTCTTCGAGCTCGGCCATGATCTGGCGGAGCCTCGATTCGCTGTCGACGTCGCCGTAGAGGTCGCCGTCACCCTCGATGAGGTGGGTGTCGCTGAGGTGAAGGAGGAAGTGGTCGGGCCGAGCATGCTCGGCCGTGCGGAGACCCATGGTTCTCACATTCGCGAATAACTTGTGTAGCAGGCTGACGTGGACGACCTTGACGCTCACGCTTGTGCAATGTGTTCGGAGACAAGTTCACCATCGGTGGGCTGGTCGTACGGTGAACGTCACCGCGCGAGTCGGTAAACCGTGCCTGAACATGTCTTGAACCCGCTCGACACTAGTCGGGCATCTTTGACGGGGCGAGGCCCCCGTTCGAGTCGTTGGCGAGTTATTACCCAACTCAATGGGTCTGGGCAAAAAGCGGACACGAAAAACGGGCCACCCGAAGGTGACCCGCTGTTCGAACTGGCGAACCGAGACTTACGCGTCGGCGCCGACGATGTTGATGACCTTGCGGCCGCCCTTGGCACCGAACTCGACGCTGCCCGCGGCGAGGGCGAACAGGGTGTCGTCGCCGCCACGGCCGACGTTGACGCCGGGGTGGAAGTGGGTGCCGCGCTGGCGGACGATGATCTCGCCGGCCGAGACGACCTGACCGCCGAAGCGCTTCACGCCGAGGCGCTGAGCGTTCGAGTCGCGGCCGTTACGGGTGGATGATGCGCCCTTTTTATGTGCCATGAGTTGTCAGCCCCTTCTTCTACTTGGTGGTGATCGCGGTGATCTTGACGCGGGTCAGGTCGGCACGGAAACCCATGCGACGCTTGTAACCGGTCTTGTTGCGGTAGTTCTGGATGACGATCTTGGGGCCGCGGAGGTCGTTCAAGACCTCGCCCTCGACGGTGACCTTGGCGAGGTCGTCGCCGGTCAGGATCGTGTCGCCGTCGACGTGCAGGACGGGGACGAACGAGACAGTGTCGGCTTCGGCGGCCTTGAGACGGTCGACGGTCAGAATCGTTCCGACCTCGACGCGCTCCTGACGACCACCGGCGCGCACGATTGCGAATGCCATGGGTACTCCAGAAAAACAGATCTGCGTGAGCAGAAGAATGAGGATGCCCGGATCGCCGGGCAACTTCGATAGTCTTTCACAAATGTCACGACCGATCAAACTTCACACCCCGCCCGCCTTCACGGCCGACATCGTGGCCGACGCCCGCGAGCGCATCGGAGAGTTTCTCGACGACCTCGCCCGGCTGACGACGGAGTACAGCTCTGACATCGAGGTCTGGGGCTCTGCGGTCACGACCGCCGGGTGGGAGATCGCCCGTCTCGGCCAGTGGCTCGGGCTCGAGGGTGAGGCCGTCCTACTCCTCGGCGGGTCGTCGTACCCCGACATCGCCGAGCACGAGGGCACGAGCGCCTCCAACGTGTACAACCGCGTCGGTAAGTCTCTGACGCTGGCTCCCTATGCCAAGGCCATAGGCGCCACAACGCGGGTGACGGCGGAGGGGCTGGAGACGGCGAGGCGTGACTATGCACTCGAGGATCCCGCGGCGGCCTCGCTCGAAGCGGACGACAGGGCCGCAGACGGCTCTCTTGCCGACCGGATTCCCCGGATCCTCGTCTCCGGCCCGGTCAAGGCGACGGCGATCGTGGCGGCCCTGCCCGACTATCGGCGGTCGAGCGTGTTGTCGACGCTGTCGATCCTGGCTCGCGAAGGCGCCGTGACCCGGGTGGGCCACGGCGTCTACGCGCTTCCGCCGCGAGAGGGCGACGAGACTGTTGAGCCCGTCTAAGCCAGGCCGAACTCGGTCAGCTCGGCGTCATCGAGCATTCTCGACCGGATCAGAAACCGCTTGCCCTCCGGGCTCTCGACACTGAAGCCGGCTCCCCGCCCCGCGACGACGTCGATCGTGAGGTGGGTGTACTTCCAGTACTCGAACTGGCTGCGCGACATGTAGACCTCGATCGGGTCGAGCCCCTCCACCTGCAGATCACCCAGATGGACGTCGACGGCACCCACTCGAAAAAACCCGACGGGATAGCACATGGGCGAGGATCCGTCGCAGCAGCCGCCCGACTGATGGAACATGAGCGGTCCGTGCTTTGCCGTCAACTCGATGAGGAAGGCGGCTGCCGCGGGTGAGACGTCGACCCGCGACAGCGCCCGCTCGGGAGGCGGCGCCTGATCAGACGCCGCCTCGGGCTCGGTGTCGATCAAAAGAACCCCATGGGCCCGTCGGCGTACGACACCAGCAGGTTCTTCGTCTGCTGGTAGTGATCGAGCATCATCTTGTGGTTCTCCCGGCCGATGCCCGACTGCTTGTAGCCGCCGAATGCCGCTCCCGCCGGGTACTGGTGATAGGTGTTCGACCAGACGCGGCCGGCCTGGATGTCACGACCGGCGCGATAGAGCTGGGCGCCGTTGCGCGACCAGACCCCGGCACCGAGGCCGTACAGGGTGTCGTTGGCGATCTTGATCGCATCGTCGTAGTCGTTGAAGCTCGTCAGTGACAGCACGGGCCCGAAGATCTCCTCCTGGAAGATTCGCATCGAGTTCTTCCCCTCGAAGATGGTCGGATTGACGTAGTACCCCTCCGTCAGGTCGCCGCCGAGATCAGCGCGATCGCCGCCCAGCAGAAGCTTCGCGCCCTCCTGCTTGCCGATATCCATGTAGCTGAGGATCTTCTCGAGCTGGTCGTTCGAGGCCTGGGCGCCGATCATCGTGTCGAGCGACAGCGGGTTGCCCTGCTTCACCTGCTTGACGCGCTCGAGGCCGTCGGCGACGAAGCCGTCGTAGATCGACTGCTGTACGAGTGCCCGTGACGGACAGGTGCAGACCTCACCCGAGTTGAGGTTGAAGAAGGTGAAGCCTTCGAGGGCCTTCGAGTAGAAGTCGTCCTTCTCGTCGGCGACGTCGGCGAAGAAGATGTTGGGGCTCTTGCCTCCGAGTTCGAGCGTGACCGGGATGAGGTTCTCGGAGGCCATCTGCATGATGAGGCGGCCCGTCGTGGTCTCGCCGGTGAACGCGATCTTGCGGATGTTGGGGTGCGACGCGAGCGGTGCCCCCGCCTCGACGCCGAAGCCGTTGACGATGTTGAGAACGCCGTCGGGGAGCAGGTCGGCGATCAACTCCATGAAGACGTGGATCGACGCGGGCGTTTGCTCGGCCGGCTTCAGCACGACGCAGTTGCCGGCGGCAAGGGCCGGGGCGAGCTTCCACACGGCCATCAGCAGCGGGAAGTTCCAGGGGATGATCTGGCCGACCACGCCGAGCGGCTCGTGGAAGTGATACGCCACCGTGTCGTTGTCGATCTCGCCGGTCGAGCCCTCCTGCGCGCGAATCGCGCCCGCGAAGTAGCGGAAGTGGTCGATAGCCAGCGGCACGTCGGCGGCCAGGGTCTCGCGAATCGGCTTGCCGTTGTCCCAGGTCTCGGCGACCGCGAGCATTTCGAGGTTCGCCTCCATGCGGTCGGCGATCTTGTTGAGAATCAAGGCACGCTGCGCGATCGTCGTCTTCTTCCACGAGTCGAACGCACGCCAGGCCGCCTCGACGGCGCGATCGATATCTGCCGCGTTGCCGCGTGCCACCTCGGTGAAGACCTTGCCGTTTACCGGCGAGGGATTCTCGAAATACTGCCCGCTCGCGGGGGCGACGTACTCGCCGCCGATGAAATGGTCGTAGCGGGGCTTGAACTGCACCTTCGCGTCGGGGGTTCCCGGAGCGGCGTAGGTGTTCGGAGGAGTCGTGACGGTCATTGTCGTATCCCTTTCGACGTCGTTGTCGTGCGGCATCCGTGGGTTCGATGCCTGGCGGGACTCTACGACGGCGAAGGTTGCAGACGGTTGCGGCGGGTGCTCGTGCTCGTGCTCCACGCCGCAGGCATCGCTGCGGTCACAGCCGGTCGAGCTGTTCCAGCCGGGCGACGATTCCGGCTCGGCGTGGCGATCGAGGCGGCAGCAGTCTGAGAGCGGCCATCAGGATCTCTCGATCGGAGTCGTCGCCCGACCTCTCGGAGAAAGTGAGGAGTACGTCGACCGACGCTCCCGTGAGGAGCGCATCACGGAGGCGCGTGGCCAGGCCGTCGCGGATGACTTCGACGCCGGGGGCCGCGGATCCTGGGAGCACCTGGCCCGAGTACGCGTCGACCGCCTGCCGGTGCGCACCGCGGTCGAGCAGGGCGTCGACACGGGCGATGTCGGTGTCGAGCGGATTCGGCAGCCGGTACGGGCGAGAGAGCGGAGCGAGCCTCGGGTCGAGCTCCTCGAGCGCGTGTCGGAGCCGCACCATCTCGGCACGGAGAGTCGTGACCGCCGAGGCGTCACCGTAGACGAGCGCTGATAACTCCTCAGCACCGATTCCGGGAGGGTGGGCCGACAAGATCGTGATGATCTCGCTGTGGCGGGCCGTGAGCGTGACGATGCGTCGGCCGTCCGAGATCATGGCGGTGTCGCGGCCGAGCGTGCTCAGGGTCGCCGACGCGCTCGGCGTTGACCGGGCCGCGCGACTGTGAGGCGGACTAGTGCGCTGTGATGCGCGAAGGCGCGACACGAGCATCTCCGACTCCATGGCGGCGGCGGTCGCCTGCAGCAGAGGCAGGGTGTGATCGGCGACGGCGCGGTCGTCACCCGTGATGTCGAGAAAGCCGAGGATCCGACGCGTCACCGGGTCGTGAATGGGCACCGCTGTGCAGCTCCATTCCTGCACGAAGACATTGAAGTGCTCCGACCCGCGGATCTGCATGCCGTGGTCGAGCACCAGAGCCGTGCCGGGAGCCGAGGTTCCTACTCGGCTCTCGGCCCAGCCCGCCCCTTCGACGAAGCGCATGCCCTCTGCCTGGCGCTTCGCCGAGCGATCCCCCTCCACCCACAGCAGGCGGCCCCGTTCGTCGCCGAGGGCCACCAGCAGCCCCGAACCCTCGATGTCGGCGAGCAACAGGGTGCGCACCACCGGCAGCAGAAGGGCCAGAGGATGGTCGCGTCGGTAGTCGCCGAGATCAGACGCGGGCAGCTCGAGGGAGGGCAGCAGTCGTTCGGGGTCGAGGCGGCGGCGGCGCGCCCGCTCCCACGACTCGGCGACGAGGCGCCCGTGGGGGTCGTGATGGTCGGGAGTGTCGCGGGAGTCGTGGGCCTTGGGAGTTGCGCCGCGTCCGCTTCGGACAGGGGCGAGCCAAGGGTTCGACCCCGGGGAGTCGGCTGCGCCGCGGCCTGTAGCCATTCCGCACCAATCGTCGTCGATTGTTCGGGCCGCGCGGGGCGTCCCGTCGTGATGGAATCAGCCTACGTCGCGTTCGGCGCCCCGGGGGCCGGTTCAGGGAACTGGCAAAACCGGGCGGATTCGGCTCAGCCCGAGGGGAAAAGAGCAGTTCTGCCAGATTTCTGAACCGACGTCACGCGGCGCAGGCGAGACAGAGCGCCGCCATCGGCCGGGCTCCCAGACGGGCGGCCGGGATCGGCAGGCCACACGAGATGCAGAAGCCGTACGTTCCGGCGTCGAGTCGAGCGAGAGCAGCCGCAGCCTCGTCAGCCCGCTGCTCGGCCGACCGACGGATCGCCTCCAATTGCGAGCGTTCGTAGGCGATCGTCGACCCCTCGGGGTCGTGCTCGTCGTCGACATTCGACGACTCGCGCGCCTCGCTGACGGCGGAGATATCGAGCGTCAGGCGGCCGGCCAGAGCGAGCGCGTCGGCGTGAATGGCGTCGAGACGATGACGGATCGCAGGATCCTTGTGGTCGCCGACAGGGTCTGTCACGAGGGCCGCTCAGCCCTTCGTGATCGCGGGCACTTCTTCACCCGGGCGGGGCGGTTCGGGCGGGGTTCCGGTGCCGAACGGTCGGCCGCCGAGGTCGTCGCGCCCGTGCGGCTCGAGCCAGCCGCTCTCGGTCGGGCCGAGGGGCACGATCTTCGTCGGATTGATGTCGCTCTGGACGATGTAGTAGTGCTTCTTGATCTGATCGAAGTCGATCGTGTCGCCGAAACCCGGGGTCTGGAAGAGGTCGCGCGCGTAGGCCCAGAGCGCGGGCATCTCGATCAGCTTGTTGCGGTTGCACTTGAAGTGGCCGTGATAGACCGCGTCGAAGCGGGCGAGGGTCGTGAAGAGGCGGATGTCGGCCTCGGTGATGGTGTCTCCGACGAGGTAGCGCTGGTCGGTGAGGCGCTCTTCGAGCCAGTCGAGGCGGTCGAACAGGCGGGCGTAGGCGCGCTCGTAGCTGCCCTGGGATCCGGCGAATCCGGCACGGTAGACGCCGTTGTTGACGTCGCGGAAGATGATCTCGGCGACGTCGTCGATTTCGTCGCGAAGGTGCTCGGGGTAGAGGTCGGGAGCGCCCTCGCGGTGAAAGCCGACCCACTCGGTGGCGAAGTCGAGGGTGATCTGCGGGAAGTTGTTGGTGACCACTTTTCCGCTCGGCACGTCGACGATGGCCGGCACTGTGATTCCGCGCGGGTAGTCGGGGGTGCGCTTGAAAAATGCCTCTTGGAGGTGTTCGATGCCGAGCACCGGATCGCGACCGCCCTCGTCGAGGTCGAAGGTCCAGGAGCGAGCGTCGTGCGTCGGCCCAGGCAGGCCGAGCGAGATGGCGTCTTCGAGGCCGAGCAGTCGCCGCGAGATGATCGAGCGGTTTGCCCAGGGGCAGGCGCGGGCGGCTACGAGCCGGTAGCGGCCCGCCTCGACCGGCCATCCGTCGACGGCGTCGCGGGTGATGCGATCCTCGATGTAGTTGGTGTCGCGGGTGTACTCCTGGCCCGGGGTGACGTAGCTGCCGGGGGTGCCCTCGTCGGTGCTCGTGCTGTTCGTGCTGTCGCTCATGTGGTTCAGCCTACGCACGGTGCCCGAGGGCGGGGTCGGCGGGTGCTCTCCGCGGGTGGGCGGGTGTTGTGGAGAGTCGGCGGGTGCTGCAGCACCCGCCGACTCCGTGAAACACCCGCCGACCCGGCCGGGCGCGATCACGGGCTGACCTGGGTCGGGCGCGATCACGGGCTGACCAGGCCGGCGTCGATACCGTCGCTGACCGAGGCATCGACCCCCTCGCCGAGCGAACCGCCAGCAACCCGCCCTGCCTGCCAGTCTCGCCAGAGCGTTTTTAAATCCCACGCGTTGTCGGCCTCGAGCGAGATGCCGCGTTCGCCGGTTCGTCTCGTGCGGCCCTGGATCAGCAGCAGCTTCGTGCCGAACAGGAGGGAGCCGGCGCGATTCTGCGCCTCTTCGAAGAAGGTCGAGTCGGAGCACCCCGACCCGTCGTCGAGGCTGATGAAGACGACGCGCTTGCCGCTGCGCATCGGCGGCGTCTGCGTGGCGATGCGGATTCCGGCAACGAGCACGGTCGTGCCGTTCCAGTTGTTCCGCAGGTCGGCGGCTCGGATCACCCCGAGGTCGTCGAGCATCGGCCGGTAGCTCTCGATGACGTGCTCGCCGACCTCGAGCGAAAGGATGTCGAGCTCCCGGCTGACCCGCTCACGGACGGAGACGTCGGGGGTGCCGATCGGCACCGACGACGATTCGTCGACGTCGAAGTCGAGCTGGTTGAGGGCGTCGGCGGCCTTCGGGCGGGAGGCCCTGCTGGTCAGCTGCCGAATTCTCGCCAGAACGTCACCCCGCGTGCGCCCCTCACCGCCGAGGGAGTCGAGGGCGCCCACCTGGCCGAGCCGCTCGAAGAGCCGTCTCGACGGGGTCGCCCGCTGGTAGAAGTCGGCGATCGAGGTGAAGGGGCGGTTCTCGAGGATCCGGGTCACCTCGGCCTCCGTGATGCCCTGCACGTCGACCAGAGAGAGACGAATGCCGAGCTCGCCGGGGTACGAGCGGGCGACGGGAGTGCGCGGGGGCTTCACCCGCTCGACGTGGAAGACGCCGCTCGACGCATTGACGTCGAGCGGCAGGACGGGGATGCCCATGCGTTTCGCCTCGGTCAGCAGCAGGCGCTTGGGGTACATGCCGGGATCGTGGGTGAGGATGCCGGCGAGGAACTCGGCCGGGTAGTGGGTCTTGAGCCAGGCGCTCTGGTAAGTGGGCAGGGCGAAGGCGGCGCCGTGCGCCTTGCAGAAGCCGAACGACCCGAAGCCCTTGAGCACACCCCAGATGCGGTCGATCTCTTTTTCGGTGAACTTCGAGCGGCCCTGCTCGTCGCGGTTGTCTCGCGTCTTCTGCCGGAACTCGTCTTCGAGGTCGTCGCGCTTCGTCATGGCGCGTCGCATCTCGTCGGCCTCGGCGAGCGAGATGCCCATGGTGGCGTTCAAAATGCGAAGCACGTGCTCGTGGTAGATCACCACCCCGTAGCTGTCTTGGAGGAACTCGGCGAACGAGGGGTGCAGATAATCGGGCTGCTGAAAACCGTGCTTGGTGTCGAGGTAGGGCGCGACCATGTTGCCCTTCATCGGGCCGGGCCGGAACAGCGAGATGTCGGCGATGAGGTCTTCGTACTGGTCGGGCTGCATCTTGCCGATCAGCTCGCGCTGCCCGGGACTCTCGATCTGGAACATGCCGAGGGTGTGGGTGGTGCGGATCGCCTCGTAGGTGGGCTCGTCGTCGTGGGGGATCGCGTCGAGTTCGATGCGGCCCTGCCGGTTGACGTAGGGCACATCGAGGGGGAGCGCACCGGCGAGGGCCGTGCGCGGGCCGTTGATGCGCTCGATCTCGTCGAGCGCGAAGGCCATCGACGACTGCATGCGCACGCCGAGCACGTCGAGTTTGAGCAGGCCCGCGTCGTTCATGTCGTGCTTGTCGAACTGGCTCATCGGAAGCCCCATGCCGCTCGGCTGCACCGGGGTCATGCTGAGCAGGTCGGAGTCGCCGAGGATCACGCCGCACGGATGCATCGAGATGTGCCGGGGGAGTCGGTCGAGTCGCTCGGTCAAGTCGACGAGCAGCTCGATCTGGTCGTTCTCGCGAGCGAGATCGGCGATCTCGCGCAACTCGGGCTTCTCGGCGAGGGCGGTGCGGAAGTCGCGGGCGTTCGATCGCCAGACGTTCTTTGCCACCAGGTCGATCTGCTCGTCGTCGAGGCCGAGAGCGAGCCCTGCGTCGCGGACGGCCCCGCGCCCGCGGTAGGTCGACTGCATCGACATCAGGGTGACCCGGTTGCTGCCGTAGCGGTCGAAGATGGCCCGGTAGATCTCGTGTCGCCTCGCCGACTCGACGTCGATGTCGATATCGGGGAGCGTCTCGCGCTTGTTGCCGAGGAACCGCTCGAACAGGAGGTCGTGCTCGAGCGGGTCGACGTTGGAGATGCGCAGCAGGTAGGTGACGAGGCTGCCGGCGCCCGACCCTCGGGCGGCATTCCGCACCCGCATGTCGCGCATCAGCTGCGAGACGTCGGCCACCGTGAGGAAGTAGCTCGCGAACCCGAACCCGGTGATGGTCTTCAGCTCGTCGCGCATGCGTCGCTCGAGCTTCTCGCGCTTCGCCATCGAGACGTCGCCGAATCGCTCGGTGATGCCCGCCTCGGAGCGACGCCAGAGCACCTGGTCGGGGTCGCCCTCGACACCGATCGCACTCAGCTCGGGAACCTTCGGGCGGCGCCAGCCGAGATCGGCGTCGGGGTCGAGGCGGCAGCGATCGGCGAGCTCTTCGGTTGCGGCCAGCATCTCTTCGGCACTGCGCCGATCGAGTGACGAGACGCTCGCGATCTGCTGTGCCAACTCGCGCATCGCCCCGGGGCCTTTCAGCCAGGCCTGGGCGTTGGGCTGCGGCTCGAACGACCCGAGGGCGGCAAGGTGCCCCGCGGCATCAAGCACGTCGGCGGTGACGGCGCCATCGGGTTCGAGGTAGCGAACCGCGTTGCTGAGGATCGCCGGAACGCGGGCGGCGTCGGCCAGTTCGAGCATGCGGGCCGCGTGCCGCAGAGAACGGCTCTCGCCGGGTTCGGTCAGGTGGCAGACGACCTCGACGACTACACCGCCCGGCAACAGGGTCTTCCAGTCGTCGAGCAGCGCCATCGCCTTCGCGTGATCACCGCGAGACACCGCCCGACCGACATCGGAGTCGGGACCGAGCAGCACGGTGCCGGCCGGACCGTCGTCGCCGAGCAGGAAGGCTCGGAGCCGTGAGCGGGCGATCGTCGCAACGCTGTTCGCGGTGCCGCTCGTCTTGCGTGTGGCTCGACCGTGCGCCGCGCTGATGAGCCGGCAGAGGGAGGCCCACCCAGCCCCCGCCGCCACACCGCCGGCGGGGGAGCCGTGGGCGAGCACCACGATGCGATCGGTGTCGGCCGCAGACCGGCCGCGTGCAGACCCGCCCTCGGCATCGGACAGGACGCCGAGCTCGACCCCGACGATCGGATCGATGCCCGCGGCCCGGCAGGCGCCGACGTGCCGGATCGCTCCGTAGAGACCGTCGCGGTCGGTGATCGCCGCCGCATCAGCCCCACTGTTTACGGCTTGCGCGACGAGATCCATCGGCGTCGCCGTGCCGAAATGAGCGCTGAACGAGGAGGCCACGTGCAGGTGCGTGAATGCCATGCGACCCCTCTCGTTCGAACGTGTGTTCGAACAGTGTAGGTCACGCGACTGACACGGATCAACGAGCTCACAGGCCGCCGTATGGCAGTCTGTCGTGATGCCTTCACCGGGAAATCGACGTGCCCTGAGACTGCTGGCGCACCCCCGGATCCTCCTCGCCGTCAAGGCGGCTCTCGCTGCAGCGCTCGCCTGGTGGATCGCGCCGCACGTGCCGGGCACTGCTGCCGACTACCCCTACTACGCGCCGCTCGGGGCCGTCGTAAGCATGTACCCGACGGTGAAGGCGTCGCTGACGCAGGGCATTCAGACACTCGCCGGGCTAGTGCTCGGTATCGGCCTCGCGGCGGTCGTCGTGGCCCTCGGCAACCCGACGGTGCTGACTGTCGCCCTGGTGATCGGCGTCGGCGTGCTGCTCGGCGGGCTGCCGCTGCTCGGGGCCGGTCGCGACTGGGTACCTATGGCCGGGCTGTTCGTGCTGCTCATCGGCGGCTCCGACAGCGAGGACTACTCGTGGGGCTATGCGGTGCAGATGCTCGTCGGCATCGTCGTGGGCGTGGTGATCAACTTCACGGTCGTGCCCCCGCTCTACTCGAGTGACGCCCGTGATCGACTGCAGCGCCTCCACTCCGAGCTGGCCGACCGGGCCGACGACCTCGCCGGAGTGTTCCGCGCCGACTGGCCGCTCGACGGCGACGAGTTCGAGAGCCGCATCGAATCCCTGCCCGTGACACTCGCCCGGGTGCGCGCGGCCGTCGACTACGGCGACGAATCGCAACGGTGGAACCCCCGCCGCCGACGCCGGATCGACCTCAGCGACGACCGCGACCGGCTCCGCATCGCCGAGCGGATCGCCTTCCACCTGCGCGACGCCGCCGAAGTGACCGGCGAGCTGGCACGACGCGGCGCCGATCCCGACCGGCGGGTCGAGAGCCCAGGATCCGCGGTCACCGAACCCCTCGCCGCGTTGTACGCCGCCCTCGCCGACGCCATCCGGGCCCATGACGATCGCGCCCGGCCGATCTCTCAGGCCGAGGCCGCCCTCGACGACGCCTGGGCCGCTCTCGACGCCGGCACGAAGCCCTCGCCGCGCCGGGTGGCGGAAGAAGCGTCGGTGGCGCTGTCGGCGTCGCGGATCCTCGTCGCCCTGGCGCGCTGACCGGGTGACACGCACTACCCGACCGATGCCGACACGATCAGGCGCGGAGCAGTACGGTTGACGCTGGCATCGTGGCCTCTCGCGCCCGTGACCGCACCCGACCTCCGCCGGGAATTCTCGCCCGACGAGCGCGTTGAGACACATGGCCCGTTTCTACGGGCTTCACTTCGGAAAGGACGTCCATGAATTCCCGCACCGCGACTCGCCCCGAGCAGACCGTCTGATGACGGAGACGAGCACACTCATCATCCTCGGCGCTTCCGGTGACCTCACCGAGCGCCTCCTCCTCCCCGGTCTCGCGAGCCTGCTCAAGAGCGACCGCGGCGTCGACGTCAAGCTGATCGGGACGGGCCGCTCCGAGCGCTCGACCGAGGAGTGGGACGACGTCGTCAAGACGGCCTTCAACGGCGACGCCGGTAGCGACCTCGCCAAGCGGACCCTCGCCTCCAGCGAGTACATCCAGGGCGACCCGACCGATCCCGAGCACCTCAAGAAGCTGTTCGCGGCCTCCGAGGGCGCGCCGGTCATGTACTTCGCGCTTCCGCCCGCCATCTCGACCAAGGTCATCAAGGCCCTAGAAGAGATCGATGTTCCCGACGGACTCCGCCTGGCACTCGAGAAGCCCTTCGGCAGCGATGAGCAGGGCGCCCGCGACCTGAACGAGGAGCTCCTCAAGGTCATCCCCGAAGAGCGCATCCACCGCACCGACCACTTCCTCGGTCGCTCGACGGTGCTCGACATCATCGGCCTCCGCTTCGCGAACCGCCTCTTCGAGCCGGTCTGGAACGGCGACAACATCGAGAAGGTCGAGATCTTCTACGACGAGGTCCTCGGCCTCGAGGGTCGCGCGCAGTACTACGACAAGGCCGGCGCCCTGATCGACATGATCCAGAGCCACCTGCTGCAGGTGCTGGCGATCATCGCCATGGACGCCCCGTCGTCGATCGACTCGATCGAGCTCCGAAGCGAGATCGCCCGCGTCCTCCGCGCCACCTGGGTGAAAGACGGCGACCCCGTCGCCTCCAGCCGCCGTGGCCAGTACTCCGCCGGCACCATCGACGGCAAAGACGTTCCCGCCTACTCCGACGAAGACGGAGTCGACAACGAGCGTCAGACCGAAACCCTCGCAGAGGTCGAGTTCGAGATCAAGACGCGTCGCTGGGCCGGCGTGCCGTTCATCCTGCGCTCCGGCAAGGGCATGACCAAGGTGCGCAAGGAGGTGCTGATCACGTTCAAGCCCGTGCCGGTGCTTCCCGCAGGCCTCAAGGGCGCCTCCAGCCCCGACACGCTGCGCATCGAGATCAGCCCCGAGACCCTCGAGCTCGGCGTCACCACCAACGGCCAGGGCAACCCGTTCTCGCTAGAGAAGTCGGTCTTCAAGACCGACCTCGGCAAGCCCGAGCTGACCCCCTACGGTGAGGTGCTCTCGGGCATCTTCCACGACGACCCGACGCTGTCGATCCGTGGCGACGTGGCCGAGCGCTGCTGGGCGATCGTGCAGCCGGTCATCGACGCGTGGCAGGCCGACGACGTGCCGCTCGAGAAGTACCCCGCGGGTTCGTCCGGGCCGGAAGGCTGGACCACCTCGAAAGAGGCGTGACCCTCGCGCGTCTGATGATGTGACGCGAATTGGCCGAAGCGACGTGGCGTGCCACGGTGCTTCGGCCGATTCGTGTTTGCAAGCGCGTGCGTCTGCGGACGCGGTCGGTCAGGCCTGACTCGCGAGCCGTCGGGCGTCGCCTCCGCGCGAGTGCTCGATCGCGGCGTCGATGGCGTCGGCCGCGCGCACGAGGGCCAGGTGAGACAGCGCCTGCGGCGTGTTGCCGACGTGACGCCCCGTGGCCACCTCGATCTCTTCGGAGAGCATTCCGACGTCGTTGGCGAATCCGACGAGGCGATCCATCAGCCGGGTCGCATCGTCGATGCGGCCGCTGCGACCGTACTGCTCGGCGAGCCAAAACGAGCACGCGAGGAACGGGTTTTCGGTGCCGGCCAGGCCATCGACACCCGACTCGGTGCGGTAGCGGAGAAGCAGTCCGTCGTGCAGGAGGTCTTCTTCGATGGCCTTGACCGTGCCGAGCATTCGCGGGTCGTGGGCGTCGACGTAACCGACCTGCGCGAGCTGCAGCAGTGACGCATCGACCTCTTTCGAACCGTAGTGCTGCACATAGCAGTTGCGTTCGGCGTCGTAGCCGTGCTCCTCGATCTCGTCGCGCACCTTCTCGCGGAGTTCGAGCCACCGGTCGACGGGGCCCTCGAGGTGGAACTGCTGCACGCCGCGGATCGCCCGATCGAGTGCCGCCCAGATCATCACCCGGGAGTGCGTGAAGTGCTGCGCCTCGCCGCGGATCTCCCAGATGCCGTTGTCGGGCCGCGACCAGTTGTCTTCGACGTACGACATGAGGGCCCGCTGCAGCGACCACGAATCAGCCCCCTCTTCGACGCCGAGCTCGCGGGCGTCGTGAAGAGCGACCATCACCTCACCGAAGACGTCGCCCTGATATTGCGTGAAGGCGCCGTTGCCGATGCGCACCGGCGCAGCCCCCTGGTAGCCCGGCAGTTCGTCGATGGTCGTCTCGGCCAGATAGCGCTCGCCCGCCAGCCCGTACATGATCTGCACGTCGGCGGGGTCGCCGGCGATAGCGCGCAGAAGCCAGTCGCGCCAGCCGGTGGCTTCGTCGGCGAAGCCGTGCAGAATGAGCGCCTGCAGAGTCATCGACGCATCGCGAAGCCAGACGTAGCGGTAATCCCAGTTGCGCTGCCCGCCGAACTGCTCGGGCAGGCTCGTGGTGGCGGCCGCGACGATACCGTTCGTGTCTTCGTGGGTGAGCGCTCGGAGCAGCAGGAGCGAGCGGTGCACCTCGGAGGAGTAGACGGCGGGGGCGTCGGAGTGGGAAGCCCATTCCTGCCACCACGAGACCGTGTCGAGGATCCGCGCCCCGACGTCGATCGGAGCGGGCGGCTCGCGGTGCGACGGATACCAGGTCAGCGACAGATCGACGGTCTCACCCTCGGAGACGTCGAAGGTGGCCTCGTGGGTGTGGTCGGAGGCGGTGAGCTTGGGGCCGCGGACGACGACGGCGTCGGGCCCGGCGATCGCGATCAGTGCGGTCGTGCCGGGCTCGCCCCGGCCAGCGGCGATGTCGGCGGAGTCGGGGATCTGCCTGATCCAGGGAACAGCGGTCGTGTAGGCGAAACGGATGCGGAGGTCTTCGTGCATCGTCACCGTGCCGCGGATGCCGCGGATTCGCCGGATGACATCGGCGCGCCTGTCGCCGTAGGGCATCAGGTCGGTCACCTCGACTTCACCGGTCGCGGTGACCCAGCGCGTGGTCAACACGAACGTGCTGTCGACGTACGAGCGGGTGGCTGTAGCGGCCTCATCGCTCGGCGCTACCAGCCAGCGACCGTTGTCGTCGTCGCCGAGAAGCGCGGCGAACATCGACGCCGAATCGAACCGGGGGAGGCACAGCCAGTCGATACTGCCGTTTCGGCCGACCAGGGCGGCGGTGTGACAGTCGCCGATCAGTGCATAGTCTTCGATCGCTAGGGGCATGGGCTCATCAAATCACTCGGGAGCTTCGAATCGGTCGAACCAGGGCGGCGTCAGGCGAACAGCTGCTGATCGACCTCGTCGTCGAAGACACCAAGCAGCAGCCACTCGTGGCTGACGGGATCTCGGGCTAGGTCGAACGTGCCGTCGACCCTCTGCGCGCCATCGGTGAGGGGAAGGGCGTCGACTCGCCAAACCGGCATCTCGATCAGGTCGGCGCCGGCCCCGCGGGGCGCTCGTTTCGCCGATGCCCACCATGCCTGCCGGGTGATCCAGTACTCGGGCGAGCTAACCACCCCGTAGACGACGCGGCGCCAGGTGAAGCGGAGGGGTAGCCCCTCATCGGTCGTCTCGACCGGTACTCGTTCGTCGATTCTCATGTGCGCCCCATTCGTTTGATTCGAAGATACGTTCGAATTCTAGAAATCGCCACCGACATTCGCGCCACCGCATCGGTGGCAACAGTGGTGGAAGCAGAGACCGGGAGTCCTCGGCTGAGCGCTCCCTACCCGAGACCCGCCGACCCGAGCAGAGTGAAGACATGAAGACGACAGGAAACACCATTCTCATCACCGGCGGCACCTCGGGACTCGGCCTGGGGCTCGCCCAGCGATTCGCCGCTGCGGGCAACAAGGTCATCGTGGCCGGCCGCCGCGCCGAGCTGCTGCGCGACATCGAGGCGAGCAACCCGGGGATCACCGGCCTCGAGCTCGACGTCGCCGATCCGACATCGATCGCGGAGGCGTTCACGAAGGTGACCGCGTCGGATCCTGAGCTCAATGTGGTGATCACCATGGCCGGGATCATGCAGCCGGAAGACCTGCACTCGGCCGGGTTCCTCGAGACCGCCGAGAAGACGATCACGACCAACCTGCTCGGGACGATCCGCACGATCGCCGCGTTCACCGAGTTCTTGCAGACCAAACCGGACGCCACGATCATGACCGTCACCTCGGGCCTCGCCTACACGCCGCTCGCCCTCACTCCGACGTACAACGCGACCAAGGCCGCCGTGGCCTCGTTCACCGACATCCTGCGCCTGCAGCTCGCCGACACGTCGGTCGAGGTGCTCGAGCTGGTCCCGCCGGCGGTTGCCACGACCCTGCTCGGTCAGGATCAGGACGACAGCGGGCGCGCCATGCCGGTCGACGAGTTTCTCGACGAGGTCATGTCGATCCTCACCGAGCGACCGGACGAGAAGCAGGTCATGGTCGAGCGCGTGAAGCCGCTGCGCTACTCCGAGGCCAACGGCAACTACGACCAGGTGATGCAGATGCTGGCCGGCAGCCACTAGGCGCTCAGTTCGGCTCGACGAGCCCCTTCTCGACCAGCTGATCCCAGATGCCGGCGCCGTCGGGCGCATAGATCCAGGGCACGTTGGTGGCGCGCTCGCGCTCCTCACTCCGGGAGCGGCCACCGGCGAACACGGCCTCGCTCGACGACAGCTGGCGGATCGCCACGCCGGCCACGTTGCTCGGATGATCGCGCAGGAACCCGCCGTAGAGATCTTCGTCGTGCTGCCCGTCGTCACCGATGAGCAGCCATTCCATGTCGGGGAACTCCTGTGCCAGGCGGGCCAGCGACTGCTGCTTGTGCTGGCGCCCCGATCGGAACCAGCGGTCGTGGGTCGGACCCCAGTCGGTCAGGAGGAGCGGACCGCGCGGGTAGAAGTTGCGGCTGAGGAACCGGTAGAGCGTCGGAGCCACGTTCCAGGCGCCGGTCGAGAGGTAGATGACCGGGCAGCCGTCGTGTGTCGCGCGGAGGCGCTCGTAGAGGACGGCCATGCCGGGCACGGGCCGTCGAGCGTGCTCGTCGAGTACGAAGGTGTTCCAGGCGGCCAGGAGCGGGCGGGGGAGTGCCGTTACCATCACGGTGTCGTCGATGTCGGACACCATGCCGAATCGCACCGACGGGTCGATGACGAAGATCTCCGCCGAGACGTCGAGGGAGCCCTCGGTGCGGAGCGTGATGGTGTTCCACCCCGGCGGCAATCCCACTTCGATTCGAGCGTCGACGACTCCGCCGCGATCGGCGGTCGCGTGATGGGTGACGCCGTCGACCACCACGTCGACGACGACCTCGTCGATCGGAACGCTGGTGAAGCTCCTCCACCCGCGCACGTGCGTGTGCCCGGTGGAGCGTTTCTCGCCGTCTTTCGTCAGGAGCACGCGGCCGAGCACGCGGAACCAGCCATCGCCCCCGTAGCCGACGAACGGGACGATCGTCGGGATCAGGCCGCGTCGCCGGGCATTCCGCTCGCGGAACTCGTGGATCGTGTCTTCCATGCGCGCAGCCCGGTGCAGCATCGGCTCGACGCCCTGCGAGACGACGTTCTGGGCCAGCTGGCTCTGGCCGAGAGGGCTCTGCCCGAGGGAGGTTTGCGCGAGGTTCTTGGCGAATCGGCTCGTCGAGTCGGATTTTCGGGCGGGTGGCGACTTTCGGGAGCCCAGCATTCGATCATTCTGGCACGCCGGCCGGTTCGCCCGTCCGCGACGATCAGTCGCCTGCGGCGCTCGTCAGCGGCTCGCCGACCTGCCCGCCCGGCACCTCTCGCACGGTCACCCGGTAGGCGTGCTGCTCGGCTTCGCCCGAGATGCCCTCGAGGAGGTCGGCGTCGCCCTCGGTGTGCGGATCGAGCCAGTCCTCCATGATCTCGGCGTCGACCAGCACGGGCATCCGCTCGTGGATCTCGGCGAGCGGCCCGACGGCCTCGCGGGTCAAAATCGTGGTGCTCAGGATCCAGCGACCGGCGTCATTCGCTGCCGCGCCCGGATTGCGCCACCACTCGTAGAGCGCACCGAAGAGCATCAGTTCGTCGTCGGGAAGGCTCACGTACACGGGGAGCTTCAATCCGTCGGCCTGCGGTACCCACTCGTAGTAGCCCGAGGCGGGGATCACGGCGCGCCTTGACACGACCGCGTCGCGGAAGGTGGGCTTCTCGGCCGCCGTCTCGATGCGGGCGTTGAAGGCTCGTGACCCTACCGAAGGGTCGTCTGCCCAGGAGGGGATGAGGCCCCATTTCGCCGAGGCCAGTCGACGGATCGGCGGCCCTCCCGCATCGTCGCCCCGGGGTGCCGCGTCGACGAGAAGACTCACCTGCGCAGTCGGGGCGATATTCCAGGAAGGCTCTGGAAGAGTGTCTCCCGTCACGTCCACGTCGAAGAGCGCCACTAGGTCGCTCGAGGCGCGCGCCATCACGATTCTTCCGCACATGACGTCCAGTCAACCGTAGGTGGACGACATCGAGGCGTCGCAACGCTTGTAAGAAGGAGAACCATTGCTCGTCACCGATGTCAATGAAGCACTGCCCGGGGGATCATCACTGCTCAGGAACGAGCCCGTGCAGGCGAGAAGCTCCGCACGGCTCACCGGGCTCCTCGACGCCGCTGCCGGCATCATCGACGAGATCGGCTTCGAGCGACTGACCACGGCCATGGTCGCCGAGCGGGCCGGAGCCTCCATCGGCACGGTCTACCGCTACTTTCCCGACCGTATCGCCGTCGTCGAGGCGCTGGCGGCGCGCAGCATCGCGCGCCTGCTCGAGCGGCTCGGGGCAGCGATCGGCGAGGCGGATTCGGCCGACTGGCATTCCGCCCTCGACCTCGCCATCACGGCCCAGGTCGAGATGTACCGCAGTGAGCCGGGCTTCCGCGCGATCCGCTTCAGCGAGACCGAGACGGCCGACCGCTCGGGCGATGCCGACGCGCGTCGATCGCTTTCCGATCAACTGACGTCTCACCTCGTCGAGATCTTCTCTCTCGAACGCACCGCCGACCTCGAGTTCGCGATCGAGGTGGCGACCGAGTTGTCGACGTCGCTCGTCGCCCGCGCGTTTCTGCACGATCCTCAGGGCGACTCGCGTTTCATCGACGAGAGCCGGGAAGTCGTGGCGGCATATCTGGAGCGCATCGCTTCGGTCTGAGGCGATTTATGACGGCCTCGTAACACTGCCACCGCAACTGTGGTTCAGTGTGACGACCTGGCGTGTGTCGATTTGTGGTGCCCACCAAGAAGGTGCCCGAAGAAACTGTCCATCGATGCCATGTCCAGCGAGAAGGGTCGCCCATGATCGAGTTCCGCTCGGTAACCAAGCAGTATCCCGACGGAACTCGTGCCGTCGAAGACTTCAGCCTCGTGATCCCCTCCCGCAAGACGACGGTCTTCGTCGGTTCCAGCGGGTGCGGTAAGACCACGATCCTCCGAATGATCAACCGAATGGTGGATCCCACCTCGGGGTCCATTCAGATCGACGGCGACGACATCGGCGGCCTCGAGCCGGTGGGTCTCCGGCGCAGCATCGGCTACGTCATGCAGAACTCCGGGCTGCTTCCGCACCGCAAGGTGGTCGACAACATCGCAACGGTGCCGCTCCTCAAGGGCGTCAAGAAGGCCGAAGCAAGGATCCGGGCACTCGAGCTCATGGACACCGTCGGTCTCGATCGCGCGTTTGCCGACCGCTACCCGAGCCAGCTCTCGGGCGGCCAGCAGCAGCGGGTCGGCGTCGCGCGGGGTCTTGCCGTCGACCCGAACATCCTGCTGATGGATGAGCCGTTCGGCGCCGTGGATCCTCTGGTTCGCTCCGACCTCCAGGAGGAACTGATCCGCCTCCAGCGCGACCTCGACAAGACGGTCGTCTTTGTCACCCACGACATCGACGAGGCCTTCTACCTGGGCGACCAGGTCGTGATCCTCAAGAAGGGCGGCCACATCGCTCAAGTCGGCTCTCCCTCCGAGATCCTCGCGAACCCGGCCGACGACTTCGTGGCGGATTTCGTCGGGGCGAACCGCGGAAAGCGGGCGCTGCACATCGAGGAGACGGCCTCGGGCTCGATCGTCGTCGATGCCGACGGTCGCCCTGCGGGCACGCTGACCGGCCGAGTTCCCGTGGCGGATCGGCCTTTGTCGTGAAGTGGGTGCTCGAGAACCTTCCTTACCTCGCCGACTCGGCGTGGGCGCACCTCCAGCTGAGCATCCCTCCCATCATCCTGTCGTTCGTATTGAGTGTGCCGCTCGGGTGGCTGGCGAACCGTTACCGACTCTTTCGCGGGCCGCTCCTCACAGTCGCCGGTCTGCTCTACGCCATCCCGTCACTGCCGTTGTTGATCGTCCTCAGCGTCGTCGTCGGCCTCGGGCTCCGCAGCCCGGTCAACGTCGTGATCGCTCTGACCCTCTACGGCATGGCGCTCATGGTGCGTTCGACCGCCGATGCGCTCGACGCGGTCGAGCCCGATGTTCGGCAGTCGGCCACAGCCATGGGATTCAGCGGCCTCGGTCGCTTCTTCTCCGTCGAATTTCCCCTCGCCGGCCCCGTGCTCTTGGCCGGGATGCGCGTGGTCGTCGTGAGCACCGTCAGTCTGGTGACCGTCGGGGGAGTGCTCGGCATCAACGGGCTGGGCCTTCTCTTCACTGACGGGCTGCAGCGCGGCATCATTGCCGAAATCGTCGCCGGTATCGTCTTGACGGTTGCCCTGGCACTGATCCTCGACAGTCTGCTCGTGCTCCTCGGACGCCTCCTCATGCCGTGGTCGCGTGCCGCCGCGGCTCCGACTCGCCGTGCCGCCCGACGGATGATGGCCACCGCATGAACTTCTTCAGCAGTGCCTTCTCGTTCATCGTCGATCCGGCCAACTGGTCGGAGGTTGCGCCAAACCCGATCGGCGACCGCCTCGCCGAGCACCTCTGGTACACGCTCGTGGCCCTCGTCATCTCGGCGGTCATCGCCATTCCGATCGGTCTCGCCATCGGTCACACCGGACGCGGACGCTCAGCCGCGGTGCTCATCTCGGGTGGTGCGCGTGCCCTACCGACCTTCGGTGTTATCACGCTTCTGGCAGTTCTTCTCGGCATCGGTCTCCGCGCACCGCTCATCTCGTTTGTGATCCTGGCTATCCCGTCGATTCTCGCAGGGGCCTACTCGGGCCTCGAAGCGGTCGACCGCAAGACGATCGACGCGGCGCGCGCGATGGGCATGACCGAGTGGCAGATCCTTCGACAGGTCGAGGTGCCTCTCGGACTCCCACTCATCATCGGCGGCCTCCGCTCCGCAACACTGCAGATCGTGGCGACGGCCACCCTCGCCAACTATGTCGGTGCTGGCGGCCTCGGGGTCTTCATTTTCCTCGGCCTCGGCAACAACGACTTCTCCACAATCCTCGTCGGCGCGATCCTCGTGCTCGTGCTCGCCATCGTCCTGGAGATCGTCTTCTCGATCATCCAGCGCCTCGTCGTCCCCGCGGGTGTCCGCGCAGGACGCACTCAAAACGACCGCCCGGGAGCAACCCGTTCCCGCGCGGTAGTGGGATCCCCACTCCAGGAAGGAAGCAAGTGATGTTCACAGCGAAGAAAGGCCGGCTCGCCCTAGTGGGCGCAGTCGCGATCGGGGCTATGGTCGCCCTGGCAGGGTGCTCGTCAAGCGACCCGCTCAAGTCGGGATCGGATGCCACGGCGTCCGGTGACACGATCGTGATCGGCTCGCAGCAGTACTACTCGAACGAGATCGTCGCCGAGGCGTACGCCCAGGCGCTCGAGAACGCCGGGTTCAAGGTCGACCGCCAGTTCAACATCGGTCAGCGCAACGTCTACCTGCCCGAGCTCGAAAAGGGCACGATCGACGTCATGGCCGACTACAGCGGAAGCCTGCTGCAGTACTACGACGCCAAGACCACCGCGAAGAGCGAGGACGACATCGTCGCTGCTCTGCCGGATGCACTGCCGGACGGATTGCGGATCCTCAAGGCCGCCGAGGCGACCGACCAAGACACGTACACCGTCACCAAGAAGTTCTCGGAAGACAACTCGATCACGAGCCTCGCCGACCTGAAGGACTACTCGGGCAAGCTCGTCGTCGGAGCGAACGCCGAGTTCCAGACCCGTCCGTACGGCATCACCGGCCTCAAGTCGGTCTACGGCGCGACGGCGACCCTCAAGACCATCAGCGACTCCGGCGGAGCGAACACCGTCGCCGCGCTGAAGAACGGTCAGGTCCAGCTCGCCGACATCTACTCGGCCAGCCCGGCGATCAAGGCGAACGACTTCGTCAGCCTCGAAGATCCCGAGAACATGATCCTGCCGCAGCACGTGATTCCCGTGGTCGACGACAAGGTCGACTCGAAGGCTGCCGGCATCATCGAGGACGTCAACGCGAAGCTCACGCAGGCCACGCTGATCGACCTCAACACCACGAGCGTCGACGACAAGTCGTCGGCCGCCGTCATCGCGAAGAAGTTCCTGAGCGATTCCGGGCTCGTCAAGTAAAGTCGCAGCACCCCGGAAGAGCCGTCGTTCGAGTCAGAGGCACTCGAACGGCGGCCCTTCTTTTATGCCATGCGCGCTCGTGACAGCAGTCTCTCGGGATCGAGCGTTCCCCGGCGTGATCAGGCTTTTCGCAGGTGAGACGGTCCGATTGGGGCCCGCCTGACTCCTAGGGTTTAAGTGTCCCCAGGAAGTCGCAACGACGAGACGACCACCCCTCGGAATGACAAGAGGCACCCGTGAACCACCCGGTGAGCACCACATGAACGAGCTACTCGATCCGCTCCTTCTTTCGAGATGGCAGTTCGGCCTCACGACCATCTACCACTTCTTGTTCGTGCCTCTCACGATCGGCATGGGCTTCACCGTCGCCGTCTTCCAGACCGCCTGGTACCGCACGGGCCGTGCCCACTACCTCCAGCTGACGAAGTTCTTCGGCCGCATCTTTTTGATCAACTTCGCCATGGGCGTCGTGACCGGAATCGTGCAGGAGTTCCAGTTCGGCATGAACTGGTCGGAATACTCCCGCTTCGTCGGCGACGTGTTCGGCGCTCCGCTCGCCCTCGAGGGCCTCCTCGCGTTCTTCCTCGAGGCGACGTTCCTCGGCGTCTGGATCTTCGGATGGGACCGCGTGCCCAAGGGCCTGCACCTCACCTCGATCTGGGGTGCGACCATCGGCAGCATCGCGTCGGCCTACTTCATCATCTGCGCCAACTCGTTCATGCAGCACCCGGTCGGCTACGCCATCAACGAAGAGAAGGGGCGTGCCGAGCTCACGAGCCTCTGGGAGGTGCTGACCAACAAGGTCGCCCTGGCGGCGTTCCCGCACACGCTCTTCGCCTGCTTCATGGTCTCGGCCGCCGTCATCATTTCGGTCGCCGCTTGGCACCTGCACCGCAACCAGCACCTCGAGACCATGCGCCCGGCCCTACGGTTCGGCATGTGGATGATGCTCGCCGCGGGCGCCCTCACCGTGCTCTCGGGCGATCAGCTCGGCCTCGCCATGGTCGAGACTCAGCCGATGAAGATGGCTGCGGCCGAGGCGCTCTACAAGACGTCGACCGGCTTCGATGCGTCGTTCTCGGTCTTCACTCTCGGTACTCCCGACGGTGTGAGCGAGCTCTTCAGCATCCGCATCCCGTACCTGCTGTCGTTCCTGTCGACGCACACGTTCACCGGTACGGTCGAGGGCATCAACAACCTCCAGGCGCAGTACGTCTCGGCTTACGGCCCGGGCGACTACACGCCGATCATCTGGGTGACCTACTGGGCCTTCCGCTGGATGATCGCCCTCGGCATCGTCGCGATCATGATCGCGGCCGTGGGCCTCTGGATCACCCGCAAGGGTTGCATGCCGCAGAACAAGTGGGTTTGGCGCGCAGCGACCTGGAGCTTCCCGCTCCCGCTCGCCGCCATGGTGATCGGCTGGATCTTCACCGAGATGGGTCGACAGCCCTGGCTCGTCTTCGGGTTGCTCAAGACGAGTGACGGCGTCTCGCCCGGCACCACCGGCGTCGAGGTGCTGATCTCGCTGCTCGCCTTCACCGCGATCTACGGGACGCTCATGGTCGTCGAGTTCCGCCTCATTCTGAAGGCGGCACAGAAGGGGCCCGACGCCCCGACCAAGGTCGACGAGACCACCGGCAAGCTGATGCACGAAGCGACGGTCTATTGATGAGTCTCCCCGACATCTGGTTCCTGCTGATCGGCCTGTTCTTCACGGGGTACTTCGTGCTCGACGGCTTCGACTTCGGCGTCGGAATGTCGCTGCCGTTCCTCGGCCGCGACGACACCGACCGCCGCGTGCTCATCAACACCATCGGCCCCGTGTGGGATCTCAACGAGACCTGGGTGATCGTCGCCGGCGCCGCCCTCTTCGCGGCGTTCCCCGAGTGGTACGCGACCGTGTTCAGCGGCTTCTACTTGATCATGCTCATGATCCTGCTCGCCCTGATCCTGCGCGGAGTCTCGTTCGAATACCGGCACCAGCGGCCCGACCACAAGTGGAAGCGCAACTTCGACCGGATGATCTTCATCGGTTCTGTGGTGCCAGCGTTCCTCTGGGGTGTCGTCTTCGCCAACATCGTCCGCGGCCTCGCGCTCGATGCGAACTTCGACTACATCGGATCCTTCGCCGACCTCTTTAACTGGTACTCGGTCGTCGGCGGCCTGGCCACCCTGCTGCTGTTCTTCACGCACGGGCTCATCTTCGTGTCGCTCAAGACCGATGGTGAGATCAGGATCCGGGCGCGCCACCTGGCCACCCGCGTCGGTGTCGCCACCATCGTCGTGGCCGGCGGGTTCCTCCTCGCCACCAGCCTCGCTCACGGTCGCCCACTTTCGATCGCCCTCTCCGGTGTCGCGGTCGTCACCCTCGTCACCTCGTTCGTCGCGAACCTCCGCGGCCGCGAGGGGGTCTCGTTCGCCTTCATGGCGGCGACGATCGCTGTGACGGTCGCGAGCCTGTTCGCCGCCCTCTTTCCGAACGTGCTCGTGGCGACGAACGACCCGGCCAACACGATGACGATCGTGAACTCGTCGAGCGGCGAGTACACCCTGTCGATCATGAGCTGGATCTCGTTGATCTTCGTGCCGCTGATCCTCGGCTACCAGGGGTTCACGTATTGGATCTTCCGCAAGCGCGTCACCCGTTCGCTCATCACCGCGTCGGCGCACTGACGGTCGCGCCGTGAAGCCCCTCGATCCGCGCCTGCTGCGCTACACCTCGTCCGTCCGCTCGTTCCTGGTGGCGGGTGCGGCCCTCGGCGTGGTGCAGACGGCCGCGACCGTCGCCTTCGCCTGGTTCGTCTCGCAGGCGGTCGTCGCGGTCGTTGCGGGGCGTTCGGGTGAGCTGCCGCCGCTTCTCTTCGGGCTCGGGGCGACCCTAGTCGTTCGTTCGGCGCTGCTGTGGGGACTGGAGGCCCTGTCTGCGCGAACGGCCGTTCGCGTCAAGAGCCAGCTGCGGTCGCGACTCGTCGCGGTAATCGCCGGTCAGGGTCGCGCGTGGGTGGCCGCTCACGGATCGGCCCGACTCGCCACCCTGGTGGGGCCGGGTCTCGACGCACTCGACGAGTATTTCGCCAAATATCTGCCGCAGCTGATCTTGACGGCGCTGGCGACCCCGCTGCTCGTAGTCGTCCTCTTCACCCAGGACGCCCTCACCGGCATCATCGTCGTCGTGACTCTACCGCTGATCCCGGTCTTCATGATCTTGATCGGCTGGACGACCCGCTCCGCCCAGGCCCGCCAGTGGGAGCGCCTGGCCGGCCTCGCCACGGCGTTCCTCGACGCGGTCGGGGGCCTCTCGACACTGAAGGTCTTCGGTCGCGACCGGAGACAGGTGCGACGGATCGGCGCCCTCACCGACGAGTACCGCACCGAGACGATGAAGGTCTTGCGGGTGTCGTTCCTCTCCGGGTTCGCCCTCGAGATGGCCGCCTCGCTCTCGGTCGCTCTGGTCGCGGTCGCCATCGGGCTCCGGCTCGTCTCCGGGTCGATCGAGCTGCCGGTCGGCCTGTTCCTGCTGCTCCTCACCCCCGAGGCCTATCTGCCGCTGCGCCAGGTCGGGGCGAACTACCACGCGGCAGCCGACGGTGTGGCCGCTGCCGACGAGGTGTTCGGGGTGCTCGACCAGGAGGTCGGTGCGGCTCCGGCGAGAGCTTCGGGCGGCTCCGCGGATCCTTCGTCTTCTGAACCGGTCGGGCACGCCGACGTGTTAAAGGTACGGGCGCTCAGCGTGGCCTTCGATGGGCGGCGCGTCTTCGACCCGGTCGATCTCGACCTTCCGGTCGGTCTCGTGACGTCGATCTCAGGATCCAGCGGGGTCGGCAAGTCGACACTGCTCGCCGCCCTCCTCGGAACAGCGCCGCACGAGGGTACGGTGCGCTGGCACACGGCCGACCGTGCACCGCTCGCGACCGACATCGCCTGGTCGGGTCAGCGTCCGGCGCTGTCGGCCGGCACGATCGCCTCGAACGTCGCGCTCGGCGACCGTGTCGACCTTCTCGCGGTCAGAGAGGCTCTTGAGACCGCCGGAGTGGGCGACATCGAGGCCGAATCGCTCCTCGGGGCCGGCGGAACAGGGCTCTCGGGTGGCCAGTCCCAGCGGGTTGCGCTCGCTCGAGCCATCTATCGGGTGCGCCGCCGCGGGTGCCGGCTGCTGCTCGTCGACGAACCGACGTCGGCTCTCGACGCCGAGTCCGAGGCCGTGCTCGTCACCGGGCTGCGGGTCATTGCCGCGACCGGCGTGGCCGTGCTCGTCGTGACACACCGCCCCGCGGTCGCCGAGGCCGCCGATGTCGCCTTGACGCTGATGCCCTCGGGCCTGGTTCCTCGTGCTGAGGCTCCCGTTCGAGAGGTGACGGCATGACGAATTCGATCCTTCGAACCGCACAGCCGTCGCTCCGCCGCAGCTGGCCGGGCCTCGCCGCGGGGGTGCTGAGCGCCCTCAGCGGTGTTGCGCTCCTCGCGATGAGCGCCTACCTCATCACCCGCGCCGCCGAACAGCCTCCGATCCTCTACCTGTCGATCGCCATCGTGTCGGTGCGACTCTTCGCGCTGACTCGAGCGGTCTTCCGCTACCTCGAGCGCGTTGCGAGCCACGATGCCGCGTTCCGCCAGCTCGCCGTGGTGCGGACGGGCCTCTACCGGCGGCTCGTGCGGATCGCCCCCGCCGGCCTCGGCCGGACGGATCGCGGTGATCTGCTCAGCCGGGTCGTGAGCGACGTCGACGCGCTACAAGATCTGCCGTTACGGGTCGTGCAGCCTCTCGTCATCTCGGGTGTCTCGGCGCTCGCGGCGGTCGTCGCGGTGTTCATCGTCGCGCCCCGGGCGGGGCTCGTGCTGCTCGTCGGCCTCCTCGTGGCGTTCGTCGTGGGTTGCCTTCTCGCCTCCTGGCTCGCGCGAACGTCGGAGGTCGATCTGGCCGAGCGTCGCGGTGCCCTGTCGGCGGCTGTGCTCGACACCGTCCAGAATCTCGATGTCTTGATCGCCTTCGGGGCGATCGACGGTCAGCTCGATCGGGTCGACGCCCTGGACGCCGATCTTCGCAGCGCGTCGTTGCGACGGGCTTCGAGCGCTGGCATCGTCGCCGGGCTGATCGCCCTCGTCTCGGGTGCCGCGGTGTTGTTCTCGATCCTCGCCGCCGCGCCCTCGCTTGGCCATGGTCTCACCGGCCCCGAATTCGCTCTCGTCGCGCTCGTGCCGCTGGCCGTCTTCGAGGTCATTGGAGCCGTGCCCGTCGCCGTGCTCGCCTGGCGGAAGGTCGCCGCAAGCTCCCGCCGGGTCGACGAGGCCGCCCCGTCGAGCTCCCCGGTCGGTGTGGTGATCGACGACGAGCCCGACGACGCTCCCGCCGGCCTGGCCGTGGAGCTCGGGCCTGTGGGATCGCCAGCGCTGACGCTTGCAGGAGTGGTCGCGTCCTGGCCTGAACCCGACCCCGGTGCGTCGTCGTCGCCGGCTCTCTCCGACGTCACTCTCGAGGTGGCGGTCGGTGATCGCGTGCTCATCGAAGGGCCGAGCGGTGCCGGCAAGACGACCCTCGCGCAGGTGCTGGTGCGCTTTCTCGACCACTCGGGCTCGTACCGGGTCGGGGGAGTGGCCGACGCCGAACTCCGCGCCGCTGACGTGCGTGCGACCGTAGGGCTAATCGAGCAGACGCCGTACCTCTTCGATGAGAACGTCCGGCAGAATCTCCTGTTCGCGCGCGACACGGCAACCGACGACGAGCTCACCGCGGTGCTCGAGCGGGTGGGGCTCGGCGAATGGCTTCGAGAGCGCGGCGGGTTGACGGCGCGACTCGGCGAACGGGGCGAGCTGGTCTCGGGCGGTCAGGCCCAGCGGATCTCGCTGGCCAGGGCCCTGCTCCGCGGTTTCCCGATCCTGGTGCTCGACGAGCCCGCGGCGGGGGTCGACCCCGCTGTCGCCGACGAGCTCCTGCGCGACCTTCTGACAGCCGCGGCTGCCGACGGCACCACCGTGATCCTGATCTCGCACGTGCCGGTGGCAGCGTCTCTCGTGACGCGGCGGGTGCGGTTGGCTGGTGGTCATTTGGCGTAATTGCGCCGTTCGGGAGTGCAGGGCCGCGGGCTTCGAGTGTCGCCGAATGATGCCCCGTGGGCGTGCAGCGCGGCATTTGGCGGCACTCGGCACCTGAACCTGAGCTGGGGCCGCGAGCCACCTATCGCGAGTGTCGCCGAATGCCGGCCCGAGGGCGCGCCGCACGGCATACAGCGGCACTCGGCGTCGCGCGGCCGCTAGGCCACCGGGCGCCTGAGCGCGTCCAACCGGGCACGCCACGCCCGCAGCCGCCCGGGCTGAGCGGCCAGCGCCGGGCCGCCCACCCACTTCGTCGCGATCCGCGGCCCGTGCAGCGACGCAAGCGACCACACCTCGTGGCCCTCCAGGTCGGAGGGCTCGACCAGCTCGGGAACGATCTCGACCCCGAGTGCTGTCGCCAGGGTCACCAGGGCGCTCTCGGTGATGCTCGGCAGGCGTGCGAGCGACTCGTCGACAATGCAGAGCGAATCGCCGCGCCACCAGACGATCGACGAGTAGTTGCCCTCGACGACCAGCCCATCGGGGGAGAGGATCACCGCCTCGTCCGCTCCAGCGCGGGATGCTGCCGACCGGAGGGCGTCTAAGCGTGCGAGGTCGGGCCCCTTTACGAGCGGCGTCGTGCGCGGGTCGCCGGACGCGGTCGCAAGCACGAGCGACTCCGACCCGGTGGGCGCCGGGCGCGGTGACACCTCGAAGGTCGGCGCCGAGCTCCCCTCCGGCAGGCCCCACGAGATGCGCGGAAACCAGCGACCGTCCGACGGCACAGCGGCGACCGAGTCGTCCCAGAACGAACCCCCCTCCTCGGCGACATCGGCATCGTGCTCGGCCACCGACGTGACGAACCGCGACCGGTGGGCCGCCGCGGCGAGAATTCGCCCGCCGTCAACCAGGAACGAGTCGACCACCAGAGTTCGCGCCGCGCCGGGTTTCATACAATCAACCCTATGCGGCAGTTGCTTCCCGGCTGGATCGCCGCCGAGACGGTGGTCAGGCGCTTCGGCGACTCCGGCGAGGTCGTGTGGCTCGACGCCGGAGCCGCGAGCGACCCGGCGGGTGGCCTGCCTCTGGCCGGACATCCGACGACGACTCTGGTCGGCTGGGGAGACCGCAGGATCCTCGCCCACGCCTCCGAGCCCGGCGCCGTCGCGGGCGCCCTCCGCGATCTCGACACCGCCCTCGCCGCGGGGACCAGCATGGCGGAAGCGCCCCTCGGCTGGTGGGGCCTCGTCGGCTACGGCGTGGCGGCCGAGCTCCTGGCGCCGGGAGACCCGGCGTGGGCGGCGGCCCTCGCCGACGACGCCCACCCCGATCTCGCGCTGCTCGAAATCGATCGGGCCCTCGTCTTCGACCACGTGCGGGGCACCGTCGAGCTGGTGACCCGGGGCGATCACGCCGACTGGGTCGAAGCGCTGATCGGCTGGTGGAATGGTGACCCGGTGGCGGCAGCCCCGGATCCTGCGCTCGGGTCTCCCGACACGGCTCGACCCGCTGACCCGGTGTGGCGCGACGACGACGCCGGGTACGTCGAGCTGGTGGATAGGTGTCGGGCCACAATTCACGAGGGTGACGCGTTCGTGCTCTGCCTAACGACCGCCGTCTCGGTGCCGACCGTGGCGGTCGACCTCGATCTCTACGCTCTTCTGCGGCGGCATTCACCGGCACCACGAGCATCGTTCGTCCGCATCGGCGAACTCGCGCTGATCGGGGCGAGCCCGGAGTCGTTCCTGCAAATCGACACTGACGGGCGAGTGTCGACGTCACCGATCAAAGGAACGAGGATCCGCGACTCCGACCCCGAGGTCGATGCCGAGAGCGCGGCAGAGCTCCGTGGCAACGCGAAGGAGCGCGCCGAGAACCTCATGATCGTCGACCTGATGCGGAACGACCTCGGGCGGGTGTGCGAGCCGGGTTCGGTCGAGGTGCCGGAGCTGTTCGCGGTGCGCTCGTACGAGCACGTGCACCAACTGGTCAGCACGGTCACGGGCCGCGTGCGTCGGGGGCTGAGCTGCGTGGATGTGCTGCGCGCGACGTTTCCGCCCGGATCGATGACCGGCGCTCCGAAGCACAGCTCGGTGGCGCTGCTGCAGTCGTTCGAGGGGCATCCCCGCGGGGTGTATTCGGGCGTCGTCGGCCGATTCGGCTACGACGGCACCACCGATCTCGCCGTCGTGATCCGCTCGATCGCGCTCGATCTCGCCTCGGGCACCGCGCGCGTCGGCGTCGGTGCCGGCATCACCGAGGGATCGGTGCCGACCGACGAGCTGACCGAGGTGCACGCCAAGGCCGCCCCGCTGCTGCAGGTGCTCGGCGCGGCGAGTCGCTAATCTAGATCGTCGGGCCTGCAACCGCCTTGCAGCCCTGCCCCCAAGACCTGAAGCGAGAACCTCAGTGGCACACGAGCACGACCAGAACAGCGCACCCCACGACGACCAGTTCGGAGTGGGCGGCTACGACTTCGCGAGCCTTCAGACGAAGTGGCAGGCCATCTGGGAGGAACGCCAACCCTTCACGGTCAGCGACGCTGGCGACAAGCGCCCGCGCAAGTACGTGATGGACATGTTCTCGTACCCCTCCGGCGACCTGCACATGGGTCACGCCGAGGCCTTCGCGTTCGGCGACGTGGTCGCCCGCTACTGGTGGCAGCAGGGCTTCCAGGTGCTGCACCCCGTCGGCTGGGATTCGTTCGGCCTCCCCGCCGAGAACGCCGCCATCAAGCGCGGCACCGACCCGCGCGAGTGGACCTACGCGAACATCGACCAGCAGCGTGCCGCGATGAAGGCGTACGGTGTCTCGGTCGACTGGACCCGCGAGATCCACACCTCCGACCCCGAGTACTACAAGTGGAACCAGTGGCTGTTCCTGAAGATGTACGAGAAGGGCCTCGCGTACCGCAAAGACAGCTGGGTCAACTGGGATCCGGTCGACCAGACAGTTCTCGCGAACGAGCAGGTGCTGGCCGACGGCACCTCCGACCGCTCGGGTGCCGTCGTGGTCAAGAAGAAGCTCACGCAGTGGTACTTCAAGATCACCGACTACGCCGACCGGCTTCTCGACGACCTCAACCAGCTCGAGGGCCGCTGGCCGTCGAAGGTGCTGGCCATGCAGCGCAACTGGATCGGCCGCTCGACCGGCGCCGACGTCGACTTCGTCGTCGAGGGTCGCTCCGAGAAGATCACGGTCTTCACGACGCGCCCCGACACCCTGTTCGGCGTGACGTTCATGGTGGTCGCCCCCGAGTCCGACCTCGCCGCCGAGCTCGTCGCGGGGCAAGACGACGCGCAGATTCGCGCGGTGTTCCAGGACTTCCTCACCGAGGTGCAGAAGTCCAGCGAGATCGAGCGGATGACGGCCGACCGCCCGAAGAACGGCGTGTTCCTCGGCCGGTACGCGAAGAACCCGATCACGGGGGAGCGGATCCCGGTCTGGGCCGCCGACTACGTGCTGCCCGACTACGGTCACGGCGCCGTCATGGCCGTGCCCGCGCACGATCAGCGCGACCTCGACTTCGCGCTCAAGTACGACCTGCCCGTTCGGGTGGTCGTTGACGTGAACGCGCCCGTCACCGGTGTGATCCCGGCTCTCGAGCTCGACGAGAACGGTCTGGCGATCCTGCCCGACGACCTCGAGCCGTCCAACCCCGCCGAGACCGGCGAGGCGCTGACCGGCGAGGGCCGCCTGCTCAACTCGGGTGTCTTCACCGGCTTGTCGAAGTCGACCGGCATCAAGAAGATCATCGAGGCGCTCGAGACGTCGGGAGACGGCCGCGCCGCGAAGACGTACCGCCTGCGCGACTGGCTCATCTCGCGCCAGCGTTTCTGGGGCACCCCCATCCCGATCATCCACGGCGCCGACGGCACCGAGGTTCCTGTGCCGTACGACCAGCTCCCTGTCGAGCTGCCGTCCACCGAGGGTCTCGACCTGAAGCCGAAGGGCCAGTCGCCCCTCGGCGCCGCCACCGACTGGGTCTCCGTGAAAGATCCCCGCGACGGCTCCGACGCCCTCCGAGACCCCGACACGATGGACACCTTCGTCGACTCGTCGTGGTACTACCTGCGCTACCTCAACCCGAACGACCCCGACAAGGCGTTCGACCCGAAGGAGGCCGACAAGTGGGCCCCCGTCGACCAGTACGTCGGTGGAGTCGAGCACGCGATTCTGCACCTGCTCTACGCGCGTTTCATCACCAAGGTCCTGTTCGACCTCGGCTACGTCGGATTCACCGAGCCCTTCAGCGCCCTGCTGAACCAGGGCATGGTGCTGTCGGGCGGCGCGAAGATGTCGAAGTCGAAGGGCGGGGTCAACCTCTCCGACGAACTCGCTCTCCACGGCGTCGACGCGATCCGGCTGACGATGGCCTTTGCCGGCCCGCCCGAAGACGACATCAACTGGGAAGACGTGTCGCCGGCCGGTGCCGCGAAGTTTCTTGCGCGCGCCTACCGCCTCGCGAAAGACGTGACCTCGGCCCCGGACGCCGTGTGGTCCGAGGGCGATCAGAACCTCCGCCGGGTGACACACCGCTTCCTCTCGGAGTCACCCGGTCTCGTCGAGGCCTTCAAGTTCAACGTCGTCGTCGCGCGCCTGATGGAGCTCGTCAACGCGATCCGCAAGGTCGTTGACTCCGGCGCGGGGGCAGCCGACCCGGCTGTTCGCGAGGCCACCGAGACCGTGGCGCTCGCCCTGTCGCTCTTCTCGCCGTTCGTGGCATCTGAGATGTGGGAGATGCTCGGCTATGACTCCGACGTCGCCACCTTCGGCTGGCGCAAGGCCGACCCGACCCTCCTCGTCGAGACGAGCATCACGGCCATCATCCAGGTCAACGGCAAGGTGCGCGACCGCATCGAGGTGTCGCCGAAGATCGCCTCCGACGAGCTCGAGAAGCTCGCCCGCGCCTCTGAGGCCGTCATTCGTGCCGTCGGCGACAAGGAGATCGTGAACGTGATCGTCCGTGCGCCGCGCGTGGTGAATATCGCCGTTCGCTGACTGTTCGCGCGAACCACGCCTCCCCAGAGCGGGCGCGGGGCCGTCCTGTCCACAGGGCGGCCCCTCATGCGTATCGCGTGCGGCCTGCATCCCTAGCGTCGGGGGATGTCCACTGAGCGCCGCACACCTGAGCCCCGCCCACCCGACTTCCGCGAGCCCGGTTCCGCGCCGCGCTGGCGAATCGGCGTCGGCGCGGCGGTCGTCGCAGCCCTCGTCCTCTTCGGAGTGCTCGTCGTAGTCTCGGCGTTGAGGTCGGGCGGCGCAGCTGTCTCCGACGTCCCCCTCACATCCGGCTCGACTGCCGCCACGAGCCGCTCCACCGCCTCTGCCTCTGCTCCGGCCGGGCCGACCGTCTTCGTTCACATCCTCGGCCGAGTCCGCAAACCCGGGCTCTACGAGGTACCGAGCACGGCACGGGCCGTCGACGTTGTCGCCGCTGCCGGCGGCTTCCAGAACGACGCCGACCAGGCCGCTCTGAACCTCGCCCGTACCGTCACCGACGGCGAGCAGATCGTCGTTCCGCGGGTGGGCGAGTCACCGCCTCCTCTTCCTCCCGCAGGATCCGACAGCCCGGCTTCGGGCACCGGCACCGCGCTCGTCGACCTGAATACCGCCGATGAGGCCGCCCTGGAGACCCTCACCGGGGTGGGTCCAGCGACCGCGGCCGCGATAATCGCGTGGCGTGACGAGCACGGCCGCTTCGAGTCGGTCGACGACCTCCTCGACGTCACGGGCATCGGCGAGAAGAAACTCGAGAAGCTTCGCGACGGGGTGGTGGTGCGGTGACGGCGCTTTCACCCGACCCTGAGTAAGTTCGTCTGTGTCGTGTCGCTCGGATTCGATCGAAGTGCCGGATACCGGTTCGAGGGAGAACACCATGAAGGTCGTCGTCACAGGATCCCGCGGCAAAGTCGGTCGGGCCGCGGTCGAGGCGTTCGTCGCCGCCGGTCACGATGTGCTCGGAGTCGATCTGGTGCGTCCGGTGTTCGACGCCGGCGTCACCGTACCGGGGCGCTACATGATGGCCGACCTCACCGACGCCGGCTCCGCGTACGCGGTCGTCGACGGGGCCGATGTGGTCGTCCACGTTGCGGCCATCCCGCAGCCGACCGGCAACCCGCCGCATGTCGTCTTCCAGACCAACCTCATGTCGACGTTCAACCTGATCGAGGCGGCCGTCCGCTTCGGTGTCACGCGTTTCGTCAACGTGTCGAGCGAGAGCATCGTCGGCAACTTCTTTCCGGAGCGGCCCTTCTTGCCCGACTATGCGCCCGTCGACGAAGACCACCCGCTGTACCCGCAGGATCCTTATGCTCTGTCGAAGTCGTTCGGTGAGCAGCTCATGGATGCTGCAGTGCGCCGCTCCGACATTCGCGCGATCTCGATCCGGCCGAGCACGGTGCACAACGAAGACAATTACGAGGAGAACCTCGGCAAGCAGGTGCGAGACCCCTCGAACCTCAGCGCGAATCTGTGGAGCTACATCGACGTCTACGACCTCGCCGACGCCCTCGTCCTGTCGGCCGAGTCCGATCTTCCCGGCCATGAGGTGTTCTACATCGCCTCTCCCGACAATGCGGGCGGGCACGACTTCGCTGCGCTTCTCCACGAGCACTACGGAGACCAGATCGAGCTGCGCCCCCTCGACCGAGTCGACGCCTCCGGTATTTCGATCGCCAAGGCCCGCCGACTGCTCGGCTGGAATCCCACTCGGTCATGGCGTGACTACCTCGACGAGCAGGGGCACGCGCTCTAAGAATCGCCGACACGGTCTCCACAGGCCGACCCGACAACGACTTATCCACGTAAAGCTCGCGGGCTTGTCGCGCTCGTCGTCGCCTTCTCTACCGTCGAGGCATGCCCTCCGCACACGACTGCTCCGCCCGACGTAGCCCACCCTCCGCTGCCCGCGGCTGGAGCAGGGCTGCGCCGTGATCGACGTGCGGTTGGGCGCCCCGGCAGCGCTGGGCTGGGCGGCCCTGGCGGGAGTGCTGCCTCAGCCGGGCGCGCTGGGGCCCACTGCAGCGGTCTGTGGGGGAGTCGGGGTGGCGGCGCTCGGATCCTGCGCTCTGGTCGCCCGGCGATGGCGTTCGACGCTCGCGTCGGTGTCGCTGGCGCTGCTGGTCGTCGCCCTCCTGGCCGCGATCGCGGTGCTCCAGACACCCGCCCGCGCCCCAGAACGACTGGTCGCACTGGCCGACCGATCGGCCACGGTCGAGGTGACCGGCCGGGTCGTCGGAGTGCCCACCGCAGACCGGGTGGCGCTGGCGGTCACCGAGGTGCACGCACGGGGTGTGCCGGTCGTGTCGGGAGCGAACGTGCCGATGCTCGTGCTGGGGCTGGAGGCCGAGCGCTTACCCGGCGCGGACGACCGCGTGTTACTCACCGGGCGTCTCGGCGCGGCCGATCCGGGCGGCAGCGTCGCCTTTCTGCTTCGACCCGCCGGCGACATCGAGGTCATGTCGCGCGCCACCGGCGTCCACGCCGTCGCGGCCACCCTGCGGGAGTCGTTCGCTCGCACATCCCAGGGCCTCACCGGCGACGGCGGAGACCTGCTGCCGGGCCTCACGATCGGCGATACTTCCCGCGTCGACGAAGGCCTCGACGCCGCGATGAAAGCCTCGTCGCTGGCACATCTCACCGCCGTCAGCGGAGCGAACTGCGCCGTGCTCGTCGCGCTGATCCTCGCGATCGGGGCCTTTCTCAGAGCGCCGAGGATCCTGGTGTCGTCACTCGCCATCGTCGTCCTCGCCGGCTTCGTCGTGCTGGTCACCCCCGAGCCCAGCGTCGTCCGCGCCGCCGTGATGGCCGTTCTCGCTCTGGTCGCTCAGGCCGCGGGTCGCCCCGTGCGCGGTCTGCCACTCGTCTCGCTCGCGGTCGTGATCCTCCTCGTCACCGACCCGTGGCTGGCCCGGTCGTACGCCTTCGCGCTCTCCGTTCTCGCCACCGCGGGGCTCGTCGTGCTCACGAGGCCGCTCGTTGCGCTCCTGGCGCGGGTGATACCCGAGCCGCTGGCCCTTGCCCTCGCGGTGCCGGTTGCCGCACAGGCCGCAGTGCAACCGCTGCTGCTGAGCCTCGACCCGGGCATCGCCGTTCTGGGGGTGCCGGCGAACGTGCTCGCGGATCCTGCGGCACCGCTCGCCACCGTGCTCGGCCTGATGGCCTGCCTCCTGGGGCCGGTGTGGCCGTTCGGCGCGGGCGTCGCTGCCGCGGCCGCGTGGGCCCCCGCCTCATGGATCGCCCTCGTCGCCCGCGGCGCCGCCGCGCTCCCGTCGATGAGGCTGGAGACCGACGGTTCCCTTCTTGCCACCGGGGTCTGCGTCGTAGCGACCGCACTCGCGGGTGTGGCGATTCTGCTGCCGTCGCGCCGCCGGAGCCGGCTCGTCACCACGCTCGTGCTGGCGGGCCTCCTGCTGCCGCTCTGCGCCGTCGCGGCTGGCGGCACACTCGGGCGACGCGCCACCCTGCCTCCCGACTGGCAGATCGCACAGTGCGACGTCGGTCAGGGCGACGCGGTGCTGCTTCGGTCGGCGGGGCACGTCGCGCTGATTGACACCGGCGACGACGCCACGCTTTTGCGGTCGTGTCTCGACCTCCTGGCGATCGAGCGGTTGGATCTGCTCGTCCTCACGCACTTCGACGCCGACCACGTCGGGGCCGCCACATCGCTCACCGGCCGCGTCCAGTCTCTGCTCGTCGGCCCGGCTGATGGGCCGCGTGATGAACGGCTCGTTGCGACTCTTCGCCGCGGTGGAGCCACCGTGATCGACGCTCGGCCGAAAGAGTCGCTCGACCTAGGCGATCTGTCGCTCGAGGTGCTCTGGCCCCCTGAGAAGACGGAGGCGGGTAACGGGGCCAGCGTGGCCCTGCGGGTGGAGCCCCGGGTCGGGTGTGCCGGATCCTGCCTGTCTGCCGTCCTCCTCGGCGACCTCGACGAGACCGCCCAGCGTCGCCTGCTCGGGCGCGGTCTCGGCGTCGGTCCGGTCGACGTCGTGAAAGTGTCGCATCACGGATCGCGCGACCAGAGCCCCGAGCTGTACCGTTCGCTCGGAGCTCGGGTCGCGCTCATCGGAGTCGGAGCCGGCAACACCTACGGGCACCCCGTACCCGCGACGGTTCGCCTTCTCGAGCGAACCGGGGCGAGGGTCGTCCGGTCAGACCGTGACGGGACGGTGGCCCTGACGGGAACCGCCGATGGCCGTATCTCGCTGTGGCAGAGCGGGGCGCGCCCGGCGTCGGCGGGTGCCCCTAGGCTTGACGACGAGCCGAACCCGGTCGGGGCGGCGGGGCTGAGCGAAGGACGAAAATGGCGCGCGCGACGGGCAAGGCCACCACCGCGAAGGCCAAGATCGAGCAGTTGCCGTGGCACGGAATCCGGCCTGCGCGAGTGATCCTCGTCTCGGGGCCCGAGCAGTTCTTGGCCGACCGGTCGATCAGGCAGCTCCGCGACCAGCTCGTGGCCGAAGACCCACGGCTCGAGATCAACGACATCGAGGCCGACCACTACGCACCGGGGCAGCTGCTCACGGTGGCGAGCCCGTCGTTATTCGCCGAACCCCGCCTCATCCGCGTCTCGAACGTCGAGAAATGCACCGACGCCTTTCTGCTCGAAACGCTCGACTACATCGAGAACCCCGCCGACGACACCTATCTTGTGCTGCGACACGGCGGGGGAGTCCGGGGCAAGAAACTGCTCGACGCGCTTCGCGGAGGAGCCGGGGGTGCGATCGAGGTCATCTGCCTCGAACTGAAGAAAGACACCGAGAAGCTCGACTTCGCCGCCGCCGAGTTCGCGGCCGAGGGCCGTCGGGTCAGCGCGGGCGCACTTCGGGCACTCGTGCAGGCCTTCCAAGACGACCTCGCCGAGCTGGCCGCCGCATGCCAACAGCTACTTGCCGACGGCGACGCGCAGATCACCGAGGCCACCGTCGAGAAATACTACGCGGGCCGGGTCGAGACCACCGCGTTCAAGGTCGCCGACTCGGCGATCGCGGGCCGGCACGGCGAGGCGCTGATCCTGCTCCGTCACGCCCTCGCGTCCGGCCAAGATCCGGTGCCGATCGTGGCCGCGTTCGCCAACAAGCTACGCACGATGGCGAAGGTGAGCGGTAGTCGCGCGTCGTCCGGCGAGCTCGCCTCGCGCTTCGGTATGGCTCCGTGGCAGGTGCAGAAAGCACAGCGCGACGTCAGCTCCTGGTCTGACGAGGGGCTCGGCAACGCCATCGACCTCCTGGCCACGACCGACGCCGCGGTCAAAGGCGCCGAACGCGATGCCGTCTATGCGCTCGAACGCATGGTCAGCGTGATCAGTCGTCGGGGCGACCTGCGCTGAGGCTCGCGCCAATTCGGCGACGGCCGCGCGTTAGAGGTGCCTGCCGATCGCGGAGATCGCAGTTGTGGTCGGGTGCACTCGACCACGAGTGCGATCTCGCGGGGGCTGGCCTACCCGGGGCCGGGGCCGGCGTCGCTGCGCGAGATGGCCGAATCGACGTCGAAACGCCCCACAACGGCGTAGATCAGGCCATCTGGCGCGCGACGAGCACCCACCCGCGGCGCACACGACGAAGGCCCCGCCTCCCAGTGGGAGAGCGGGGCCTTCGTACGAGCGCGACGCTCCGGGCGAGAGCCGCCCGAAAGACGCGGCTTAAAGCGCGCTGACCTGCTTGGCGATGGCCGACTTGCGGTTCGCAGCCTGGTTCTGGTGGATGACACCCTTGCTGACGGCCTTGTCGAGCTTCTTCGACGCGACGACGAGAGCAGCGGTCGCAGCAGCCTTGTCGCCGGCGGCGATGGCGGTGTGCGTGGAGCGGAGGGCGGTCTTGAGGCCGCTCTTGACGGCCTTGTTGCGCTCCTGGGCCTTCTTGTTGGTGCCGATGCGCTTGATCTGCGACTTGATGTTTGCCACGGTGGTGACCCTTCGTCTGAGTGAGTTGTAGTTGTTGTACGCAGCCGACCAGACCTTTAGAGGGAAGTTCTGCTCGCGGTAGCGCGATGTCCGCCCGGCACGATGTCGAAAGACACTGACCAGATGAACGGTGGCTGCGATTCGCTGCGCAGCGGGGAAGCGGCAGCGGAAGCCAAAAATCAACACTACCAGGGGGTCCCTCCGCCCACAATGCAGGGCAGAGGCGCGTGTTGCCGACGGATTCGGCACCAAGACGCACGAAGCAAGCAGGAAACATCCCCGTAGTAGCGTCCCAGCATGCCTTCCCTCGCTCCGCACATCGAGTCCGTGCCGGGCTCCGGAATCCGTCGCGTCTTCGAGATCGCGATGAAGCTCGACGACGTCACGATGCTCGTGGTCGGCGAGCCCGACGTCCCGGTGGCCCGCCACATCATCGACGCCGCCCGCCGCGCCTGGGCCGAAGACCGCACGGGCTACACGCCGAACGGCGGCATCACGCCCCTTCGCGAGGCCCTCGTGGCGAAGCTCGCACGCGAGAACCAGATCCAGGCCGATGTCGAGCAGGTGTGGGTGACGGTGGGTGCCACGCAGGCGCTGCACCAGGCGATGGGGCTCGTCCTCAGCCCAGGATCCGAGATCCTCGTCCCCGATCCCGGCTACACGACCTTCACCATGAACGCCCACATGCTCGACGCCCGCGCCGTGCCGTACCAGCTCGCTCCCGAGGCGGAGTTCCAGCCCGACCTGGAGGCGCTCGAGCACCTCGTGACCGATCGAACGCGGGCGATCATCGTCAATTCCCCGTCGAATCCGCTCGGGGTGGTGTTCGGTGAAGCGACGCTCCGACGGATCCTTGATTTTGCGAAACGCCACGACCTCTGGGTGATCAGCGACGAGGTCTACGAATACTTTACCTACGGGCCGAAGCACGTCAGTCTTGCCGCCCTCGACGACGACGATCGAGTGTTCAGCGTGTTCTCGCTCAGTAAGACGTACGCGATGACGGGCGTGCGCGTGGGGTATCTCGTCACGCCGAAGGGTCTCGCCGACACGATGCGCACGGTGCAGGAGGCACAGATCAGCTGCGTCGCCGAGCCCGACCAGTACGCCGCCCTCGCCGCCGTGACCGGCGACAACCAGCCGGTGGCCGACGCTCGCGAGCACTATCGCGAGAACCTCGACCTGGCTCGCAGCCTTCTCGACGAGCGCGGTCTCACCTACCTCGACCCGGAGGGCGCCTTCTACCTCTGGATCGACGTCTCCCACGCCTCGCGCGGCGACGTAGCGACCTGGGCCGAAGACTTCCTGCTGAGTCACCGCGTCGCCGTCGCACCGGGCAGCGCATTCGGCCGCACGGGGGAGGGCTGGATCCGCATCAGCCTCGCCTCACCTGCCGAAGCCCTCACTCGCGGGCTCTCGGCGCTTCCCGCGCCCTGACGCTCGTCTCCAGCCCCACAGAACAGAAACGAAGGATCCGACCCGGCGCCGACGAACCGCACCGTCGCCGGTCCGTGGGAGAATCGACGGACCGCACTCCCGTCTGCAATCAGAGAGTCTCCGTGAGCCCCAAAGCCGTCACCGCCCTCGAGCCGAAGTCGACCGCGCCCGATGCGATCCGCAACTTCTGCATCATCGCGCACATCGACCATGGCAAGTCGACTCTCGCCGACCGCATGCTTGGCATCACGGGCGTCGTCGAAGACCGCGCCATGCGCGCTCAATACCTCGACCGGATGGACATCGAGCGAGAGCGCGGCATCACGATCAAGAGTCAGGCCGTGCGCATGCCGTGGGCGCTTGACGGCAAGACGTATGCGCTCAACATGATCGACACTCCGGGGCACGTCGACTTCAGCTACGAGGTCTCCCGGTCGCTCGCCGCCTGCGAGGGCGCGATCCTGCTCGTCGACGCGGCTCAGGGCATCGAAGCCCAGACGCTCGCCAACCTGTACCTCGCTCTTGAGAACGACCTCGAGATCATCCCGGTGCTCAACAAGATCGACCTGCCGGCCGCCGACCCCGACAAGTACGCGGCCGAGTTGGCGCAGCTGATCGGCGGCGACCCGAAAGACGTGCTGCGCGTGAGCGGCAAGACCGGTGTCGGAGTCGAAGAGCTCCTCGACGTCGTTGTCAACCGCATCCCCGCGCCGAAGGGTGTCAAAGACGCTCCGGCCCGCGCCATGATCTTCGACTCGGTCTACGACAGTTACCGCGGCGTCATCACCTACGTGCGCATGATCGACGGCACCCTGTCGCCGCGCGAGAAGATCCAGATGATGTCCACCCGTGCGGTGCACGACATCCTCGAGATCGGTGTCTCGTCGCCCGAGCCCATCTCGTCGAAGGGCCTCAGCGTGGGCGAGGTCGGCTATCTGATCACCGGCGTGAAAGACGTTCGCCAGTCGAAGGTCGGCGACACGGTCACCACCGCTGCGAAGCCCGCGACCGAGGCCCTCGCCGGCTACACCGAGCCGCTGCCGATGGTGTTCTCCGGTCTCTACCCGATCGACGGCAGCGACTACCCGGTGCTCCGTGAGGCGCTCGACAAGCTCAAGCTCTCCGACGCCGCCCTCGTCTACGAGCCCGAGACGTCTGTCGCGCTCGGGTTCGGGTTCCGCTGTGGGTTCCTCGGCCTGCTGCACCTCGAGATCATCACGGAGCGCCTCGAGCGCGAGTTCAACCTCGACCTCATCACCACTGCGCCGAGCGTGGTCTACGAGGTCACCACCGAAGACAAAAACACGGTCACGGTCACCAACCCGTCGGAGTTCCCCGACGGGAAGATCTCGTCGGTCGCCGAGCCGATGGTCAAGGCCGCGATCCTGGCGCCGAAAGACTACGTCGGCGTGATCATGGAGCTCTGCCAGTCGCGCCGCGGCACCCTGCTCGGCATGGAGTACCTCGGCGAAGACCGGGTCGAGCTGCGCTACAACATGCCGCTCGGCGAGATCGTCTTCGACTTCTTCGACTCGCTGAAGAGTAAGACCCAGGGCTACGCCTCACTCGACTACGAGCCGAGCGGCGAGCAGGAGGCCGACCTCGTCAAGGTCGACATCCTTCTGCAGGGCGAACAGGTCGACGCCTTCTCCACGATCGTCCACCGCGATAAGGCGTATGCCTACGGCGTGCTGATGACGGGCCGCCTTCGCGAGCTCATCCCGCGCCAGCAGTTCGAGGTGCCGATCCAGGCCGCGATCGGTGCCCGCATCATCGCTCGCGAGTCGATCCGCGCCATGCGCAAAGACGTTCTCGCCAAGTGCTACGGCGGCGACATCAGCCGCAAGCGCAAGCTGCTCGAGAAGCAGAAAGAGGGCAAGAAGCGCATGAAGACCATCGGTCGCGTCGACGTTCCTCAGGAGGCGTTCATCGCCGCGCTTTCGGGCGACGTGGAGAAAAAAGAGAAGAAGTAGCACGCGGCCGGCGACGAGAGCGGGCATGCTTAGGGGCATGCCTGCTCTTTTTATCATCCTCATCATCGTCGGAATCGTCCTCTTCGGACTGAGCTTCATCGGCGCCGCCGTCAAGTTCCTGCTGTTCATCGGCCTCATCGTGGTTGCGATCGGTGTGATCGGCTGGATCGTCCGGGCGGTCACCGGCAAGCGCTGAACCCACAAGCGCTGGGGCCCGGCCCCATCGAATGTACGAAAACCGCCCCCGCGACTCTCGCGAGGGGCGGTTTTCGCACATTCGGCGTCGTGCGGTCGCGCGCGGTGCCGAGTGCCGCCTAATGCCGACGCACACGCGCGCAATCCGGCAAAGGGCGGCACTCGGCCCAGAGCGCGAGCAGCACAGGGCCCGGCGTTAGACTCGAAGGATGCGCCGCGCGACCCACACCGACACCCAGACCACCTACGGGCAGGTCGGGGCAACGCAGGCCCCCGACCTGATGCAGTACCCGCCGAAGGGCTTCCGCCCCGTCGAGTACCGCACCCGCATCGGCCACGGCGACGCCCGCTTCGAGGCGGCCTGGTCGGCCATCATGACCTGGAAGGTGCAGGAGCGCAGTGGCATCGATGTCCACGTCGATTCCGTGCCGACCGTCGAGGAGGGCGCATACACGCCCGTCACCTTTGACGACGAGGGCAACCCGCTCGAAGGTGCTGACTACTCGCCCTCCGACGGAGAGTCCCACTTCTCGCCCGAAGGGGAGCCGTTCCTGACTGCCGGAACAACCGCCACGCTTTCGATCAAGGCTTACGGCCGCACCAATCGCGCGCCGGTGCGTGTGGTCTACGTGATCGACGAGCCGACCCGCAAGGGCTTCGCCTACGGCACTCTCGAGGGTCACCCCGAGAGCGGCGAAGAGTCGTGGGTCATCGACCAGACCGACGACGGCTCCGTCTGGCTCACGATTCGCGCGTTCTCGCGTCCCGCCAACTGGAAGTGGCGCCTCGTCGCCCCGTTCCTCCGCGCGCAGCAGAACAAGTTCACCCAGCGCTACCTCCGCGTGCTGGTCGGCGACTAGGCGTGCCCAGCACTCTTCCTCTGGGCGGCCCCGCGCCCGCCGACGGTGCCCTTCCGACATCCGTCGTCGAGGGGGCCGACGCTCGCGACTTCGGCGTTTACCTGCACGTGCCGTTCTGCCGCGTGCGGTGCGGGTACTGCGACTTCAACACCTATACGGGCGACGAGCTCCGCGGGGTGAAGAGGAGCGATTACGCCGGGCAGGCGGTGAGTGAGATCGAGGGGGCCGGCCGGATCCTTCGGTCTTCCGGTCTTCCCGACCGCGTCGTCTCGACGGTCTTCTTCGGCGGAGGCACACCGACAATGCTGCCCTCGAGCGATCTCTCGGCGATGCTCGCGGCGGTGCGCGACACCTGGTCGCTCGAAGACGGGGCAGAGGTCACCACCGAGGCGAACCCCGACTCGGTCGACGCCGAGTACCTCCGGGCGCTCAAAGACAGCGGGTTCACGCGCGTCAGCTTCGGCATGCAGTCGGCTGTTCCGAGCGTCCTGGCGACCCTCGAGCGCACGCACGACCCGGCGAGGATCCCGCTCGTCGTCGAATGGGCCCGAGACGCGGGGCTCGACGTCAGCCTCGATCTCATCTACGGCACGCCCGGTGAGACGCTCGGCGACTGGGAGCGCTCGCTCGACCAGGCCCTCGCGCAGGAGCCCGATCACCTGTCGGCGTACTCGCTCATCGTCGAAGACGGGACGAAGCTCGCCCGGCAGATCCGGCGCGGCGAGGTCGCTCAGCCCGACGACGACACGGCCGCCGACATGTACGAGTTGGCCGACGCGCGCCTCGCCTCGGCGGGCTACGAGTGGTACGAGGTCAGCAACTGGGCGCGCGGCGACGAGCATTCGAGCCGGCACAATCTGTCGTACTGGCGCGGCCACGACTGGTGGGGAGTCGGCCCCGGCGCTCACAGCCACGTCGGGGGAGTCCGCTGGTGGAACGTCAAGCACCCTGCCGCCTACGCCGAGCGCGTGCTCTCGGGCGTCTTGCCCGCGGCCGGTCGAGAGACCCTCGACGCCGAGACCCGTGCAGTCGAGAACGTCCTGCTGAAGACGAGGATCCGAGACGGCCTGCTCGTCTCCGAGCTCGACGAGACCGGCAGAAAGGCCGTCGCCGGGCTCATCGCCGACGAGTTGGTCGACGGCAGGCGGGCGCTTGCGGGCACGATCCGGTTGACGCTTCGCGGTCGGCTGCTGGCCGACGCCGTCGTGCGCCGTCTGCTCGGCGACTGAGCTCGTCCGCTGCTCGCCCGGCCCTGGCTCGGTGATCGGTTTCGCCGAGTGCCGCCAAATGCTCGCCCGGCAAGATCCGTGCCGGCATATGACGGCACTCGGGGCTTTAGCCAGTGCCTGGCTGGCGGCAGGCCGAGCAGCTTTTGCCGAGTGCCGTCCAATGCGCGCGGTGCCGGTGCCGGCGCCGATGCAGCAATTGGCGGCACTCGGGGGTCCGCCGACGCGCAGCAGCTCGCAGAGCGCCTCAGGGCTTGATGAACTCGATGCTCAGCGGGTAGCGGTAATACTCGCCTCGATTGGCCGCCAGCGCGGCGATGATCGAGAAGACGATGTTGACGACCCAGACGGCGCCCACGATCAGAAGGCCGATACCGACGATCGAGAGGAGGCCGCCGACGAAGCTGGCGATCAGCATCGTCAGCTGGAAGTTGAGGGCGACGCGAGTGTGCTCGCGGATGAAGGGCCCGCGGTCGCGCAACAGCAGGTAGCCGATCAGCGACGGCAAGAAGTAGAAGATGCCGCCCACGTGAATCAGCGTGGCCCAGAGCTTCTCGTCTTCGGGCCGGAGCGGCTGCTGCGGCTGGTTGCCGCCGTAGGGAGGCTGATTTCCGCCGTACGGGCCGTCGGTCGGGGGCGGAGGGGGAGGTGTGCCGGTCATGTCTCGCCAATCGTCGTCGGTCAGCGAGCCTAGCGGCACGCCCCGCCCCACGACCAGGGCTTGTCGGGGGCGTGGAGTACCATTGGCAGTCTCACGGAGCGAGTGCCAGCCGTGCGACGTTCCGAATTTGTGGAGGGAGGCGACCGTGGTCAGCGAGCGAGGTCTCGAGGTTCTCCGCGTCATCGTCCATGACTACGTCGAGTCGCGCGAGCCCGTCGGTTCGAAGTCGATCGTCGAGCGCCACCAGTTCGGTGTCTCCGCGGCCACGATCCGCAACGACATGGCTCTGCTCGAAGAAGAAGAGCTGATCGCCGCGCCCCACACGTCGTCGGGTCGAGTGCCCACCGACAAGGGGTATCGCTTATTCGTCAACCAGCTTGCCGACCTGCGGCCGCTGTCTGTCGCCCAGCGCACAGCGATCGAGACGTTCCTCGGCAACTCGTCCGATCTCGACGAGGTGCTCTCGCGCACGGTGCGGCTGCTGTCGCAGCTCACCAACCAGGTCGCGCTCGTCCAATACCCCACGTTCTCCCGAGCCACGGTTCGTCACGTCGAGCTCGTTCGTCTCAGCGAGACCCGCCTGATGACGGTGCTCATCACCGACTCCGGCCACGTCGAGCAACGCAGCATCGAGACGGCGATCGCGGTCGACGAGGCCTTCGTCGGCGAGCTCCGCGCGAAGCTCAACACCCGTGTCGGCGGCAAGACGCTCGCCGAGGCAGCCGCCGTGCTGACCGCGCTGCCGACCGAGTTCCGCCCCGAGCGCGCCGCCTTCGTGGCGGCCGTCTGCACCGCCCTCGTCGACGAGGCGACGGCAGGCCGGCAAGAACGCCTGGTCATGGCCGGCACAGCGAACCTCGTGCTCACCGAAGACGACTTCTCGGGCAACCTCTTTCCCGTCCTCGAAGCCATCGAAGAGCAGGTCACCCTGCTTCGACTCTTCGGCGAGATGCGCGACGGCCCGGCGGGCGACGCCGACGTCATCGCGCGCATCGGACGTGAGAACGACTCGTTCGGCCTCGGCCAGACGTCGGTTCTCGCTAGCGGCTACACGGCGTCGGGTGGCGAGGTGGCCCGGCTGGGCGTCCTCGGCCCCACCCGCATGGACTACTCAAGCAACATGGCGGCCGTCCGCGCGGTGGCACGCTACCTGAGTGGCCTTCTCGGCAACGACTGAGACGATTTCGCACCCTTTCCCGTCGGATCCTGAGCTTCAGGATCCCTCCCCAAGACTCACCGAATCACCTTACGAAAGCACGACGGAGACCAGTGGCAGATCACTATGACGTCCTCGGAGTCGAGCGCAGCGCGACCCCGGAACAGATCAAGAAGGCGTACCGGAAGCTCGCACGCGAGCTCCACCCCGACGTCAACCCGAGCCCCGAGGCATCGGACCGCTTCAAAGACGTCACGCACGCCTACGACGTCCTGAGCGACCCGCAGCAGCGGGAGCGCTACGACCTCGGCCCGCAGTCGGGCTTCGGGGCCGGTGGTGGCGGCGGCGCCGGTTTCGGTGACATCTTCGATGCGTTCTTCGGCGGAAACCAGCAGCGCCAGGGCCCCAGGTCACGCCGTGAGCGTGGGCAGGACGCCCTGCTGCGCCTCGAGGTCGACCTCGAAGACATCATCTTCGGCGTCCAGCGCGACATCGAGGTCGACACGGCCGTGCTGTGCGAGACCTGCAACGGCTCGTGCTGCGCACCGGGTACCAGCCCGCAGACCTGCGACATCTGCCACGGCACCGGGTCGATCAACCGCCAGGTGCGCTCGCTCCTCGGCAACGTGATGACCTCGAGCCCCTGCGGCACCTGCCGCGGCTACGGCACGGTCATCCCGAACCCGTGCCCGACCTGCCAGGCTCAGGGTCGCGTCCGCGCCCGCCGCACGATCCCCGTAGACGTACCTGCGGGCGTCGACACCGGCATCCGTCTGCAGATGCCCGGCCAGGGTGAGGTCGGCCCCGCCGGCGGCCCGAACGGCGACCTCTACCTCGAGGTCAAGGTCAAGCACCACGACGTCTACAGCCGCAACGGCGACGACCTCCTGGCAACACTCGAGGTGCAGATGGCCGACGCCATCCTCGGCACCACGACCACGGTCAAGGCGCTCGACGGCGACATCTCGGTCGAGGTCAAGCCGGGCACGCAGAGCGCCGACGTCGTCACCATCAAAGACCGCGGTGTCACGAGGCTTCGGGGCACAGGTCGTGGCGACCTCAAGATCGGCATCCAGGTGGTCACCCCGACCAAGCTCAGCCACAAGGAGCGCGAGCTGGTCGAGAAGTTCGCCTCCGGCCGCAAGCACGACAAGCCGCAGCTCTCGCAGTTTCAGCAGGGTCTCTTCGGCAAGCTCCGCGACCGGTTTCTGAACTTCTGATCGTGGCGCACTTCTACCTCGCCGACGAGCTGACCGAGACCTCGGTCGGCTCCGACGTGGTGCTGACGGGCGCCGAAGCCCGGCATGCCGTCACGGTGAGCCGGGTTCGGGTCGGCGAGGGGCTCCGTGTCGGCAATGGGCGCGGGCTCGTCGTCGGGGGCACCGTGCAGGAGGCGAGCGGAGACAGACTCGTGCTTCGCGTCGAGACAGTGGCGGCGGATCCTGGTCCGCTTCGCCGTGTTGTGCTCGCACAAGCGCTTGCGAAAGGCGATCGCGACGAGCTGGCCGTGCAGGCGGCCACCGAACTCGGGGTCGACGAGGTCGTGCCCTGGGCGGCGGGGCGCAGCATCTCGCGCTGGGAGGGGCCGAAGGTGGCCAAGGGCCTGGCACGCTGGCGCGCCATCGTGCGCGAAGCGACCAAGCAGTCGATTCGTGCGTGGCAGCCGACGGTGTCCGAGGTGGCGACGACGCCCCAGCTCGTGGCCCGGGCGGCGACAGCACGAGTGCTGGTGCTCGAACCCACGGCGACCGTTGCGCTCTCCACCGTCGATCTGGGCGACGAGGCCGACACCCGCGACGTCGTGATCGTTGTCGGCCCGGAGGGCGGCGTGACGCCGCACGAGATCGAGGCGCTCGAGGCTGCCGGCGCCATTGCTGTGCGCCTCGGCGACTCGGTGCTCCGCACCTCGACAGCGGGCCCGGCCGCGCTGGCCGCGCTGAGTCTGCGACTCGGGCGCTGGTGACGGTGCGCCGCGGCTCCCGCGCCCCGCTTTCTCCGCCCGGTCCGGTGTCGGTCGCCTTCGTTACGATGAGGGCATGAGCACCTCCGCAGCCGAGCCGACGATCTTCGAGCGAATTGTGCGTCGAGAGATCCCGGCGACGATCGTGTTCGAGAGCGATTCGGTGATCGCCTTCGAAGACATCGCGCCGAAAGCACCCGTGCACCTCCTCGTCGTGCCGAAGACCGCCGCCTACGCGAATGTGGTCGAGTTGGCCGCCGGCGATCCCGGGCTGCTCGCCGAGCTCGTCGCCGTCGCGTCGAGGTTGGCGGCGGATCCTGCCGTCATCCGGGAATTCACGCCGGGTGAGTTCCGATTGATCTTCAATACCGGCGAAGCAGCCGGTCAGACCGTTTTCCACGTTCACGCCCACGTCATGGCGGGCACTCTCCAGGAAGGCTCACTTGCCTAGTAGCTCCGAAAGCCCCACCGGTGCCGGCGGCACCGGTTCCACCGTTCGCGACGACCTCACCATCGATGGCGTGGCCATGGTGCAGCTACTCGGTCCGCAGGATCGCCTGCTGCGCACCGTCGAACAGCGGTATCCGTCGGTGCGAGTGCTGGTCCGGGGCAACGAGGTCTCACTCGAGGGCCCCGCAGACGACGTCCGCCGTGCGCGCGACCTCGTCGACGAACTGGTGACGATGGTGCGGTCGGGGCACGAGCTCGGCCCCGCCGAGGTCGCGACCACGGGCGAGATCCTCGACAGCGGCAAAGGTCACCCCGCTGAGCTGTTCGGCGCCACGATCCTGACGAACAAGGGCAAGAGCATCCGGGCGAAGACGCTCGGCCAGAAAGACTACGTCGACGCCATCGACGACAATACGATCGTCTTCGGCATCGGCCCGGCCGGTACCGGCAAGACCTACCTCGCGATGGCCAAGGCCGTCCAGGCGCTGCAGCGGCGCGAAGTCTCGCGCATCATCCTCACGCGGCCCGCCGTCGAGGCGGGTGAGCGGCTCGGCTTCCTGCCGGGCACCCTCACCGACAAGATCGATCCCTACCTCCGACCGCTCTACGACGCGCTCGGCGAGATGATGGATCCCGAGATCGTGCCGAAGCTTCTGGCGGCGGGCACCATCGAGGTGGCTCCGCTCGCGTACATGCGCGGCCGCACGCTGAACGACGCGTTCGTCGTGCTCGACGAGGCGCAAAACACCACGCCCGAGCAGATGAAAATGTTCCTCACGCGTCTCGGGTTCGGCTCCAAGATGGTGGTCACGGGCGACATCACCCAGGTCGACCTCCCGACCGGCTCCAGCGGGCTGCAGCTCGTCACGCGGGTGCTCGGCGAAATCGACGACATCCACTTCGCTCGGCTCACCAGCGACGACGTGGTGCGCCACACCCTCGTCGCCAAGATCGTCGACGCCTACACGAAGTTCGACGCTGAGAAGCTCGCCCGACTCCACGCGAAAGAAGCCCAGTGAGCATCGAGATCAACAACGAATCCGGCATCGACGGGCTGGAGGGCGACGAGGCGACCATTCTTCGCCTCGCGACCTTCGCGCTCGACCAGATGCACGTCCATCCCGAGGCCGAGCTCGCGATCGTGCTCGTCGACGAGGCAGCGATGGAGCAGCTCCACGTGCAGTGGATGGACGAGCCCGGCCCCACCGACGTGCTGAGCTTTCCGATGGACGAACTCCGGCCCGGCACCGAAGACGAGCCGACGCCCGCCGGTCTCCTCGGTGACATCGTGGTCTGCCCGCAGGTCGCCGCCGCCCAGGCTGTGACGGCGGGCCACTCGACGCTCGACGAGATGCTGCTACTTACCTGCCACGGCATCCTGCACCTGCTCGGATTCGACCACGCCGAACCCGACGAAAAGGCCGAGATGTTCGGCATCCAGGGGCAGATCCTCTCGGCCTTCGCCGAGCTCGATTCCGCGAGGTAGCGACCGATGATGATCGCGATTTTCGTCACCGCGGCCGTCCTCCTCGTCGTGTTCGGCGGTGTGCTCGCAGCGACCGACTCGGCTCTGACCGTGTTGAGCCGTGCCGACCTGCTCGAACTGGCCGAGAAGCGGCGCCGAGGTCGCAGCGCCCTGGTAGCGATCGCCGACGACATCGGCGCGCACGTCAATGCGGTCAACTTCGTGCGGATCCTCGCCGAGACGGCCGCCGCCGTACTGGTCTCGCTCGCTTTCGCCTACACGATCGCCGAGTGGTGGTGGGCGTTGCTCCTGTCCGCCCTCATCATGACTCTGGTCTCGTTCGTGCTCGTCGGCTCCAGCCCTCGCAGCGTCGGGCGGGCTCACGCGCGCTCTCTGATCGGCTTCGACGCCTCGCTCGTCCGGGCGATCCGGCTCGTGCTCGGCCCTGTCGCAGCCCTGCTGGTCGCGCTCGGCGACCGGGTGACCCCGGGCCGCAACAGCGCCACTTCGTTCTCCTCCGAAGAGCAGCTGCTCAGCATGGTCGACGAGGCCACCGAGATGGAGGTGCTCGACGAAGACGACCGCACCCTCATCCACTCCATCTTCGAGTTCAGCGAGACCGTGGTCCGCGAGGTGATGGTGCCGCGCACCGACATGGTCACCGTCGACGCCGACGCCACGATCGAGACCACCATGGGCGTGTTCCTCGGTAAGGGCGTCTCCCGTGTGCCGGTCGTCGGGCGCGACAGCGACGACATCCTCGGCATCGTCTATCTGCGCGATACGGCCCGCTTTCTCCACGAGGGTCGTGGTGCGTCGCTCCGTTACGCGTCCGACCTCGCCAAGCCCGCGGTCTTCGTGCCCGAATCCAAGCGAGCCGACGAGACCCTGCGCCAGATGCAGGCGGGCAAGAACCACCTCGCGATGATCGTTGACGAATACGGTGGCATCGCTGGCCTCGTCACCCTTGAAGACCTCATCGAAGAGCTCGTCGGCGACATCAGCGACGAATACGACCAGGCCGTGTCGTCGCACCGCGAGGTCTCAGACGGCGTGTACCTCGTCAGCGCCCGATTGCCGGTCGACGAGCTCGGCGACCTGTTCGGTATCGAGCTCGACGACGACGACGTCGATTCGGTCGGCGGGCTCCTGACGAAGGCGCTCGGGCGACTTCCCGAACGAGGATCCGAGGCCACGGTCTCCGGGCTCATCCTCACCGCGAATCGCACGGAGGGCCGTCGGCGCGACCTGCAGACCGTCCTGGTGCGTCGCGACCCGGCCCTCATCGCCAGCCAGGCCGCCTTCGCGGCTCACGCCGGCTCCACCACCCCGATTCGACCAAATTCCCCCGGCAGCACCAGCACCTCCAACGAGCGGACAGCACGATGACCCCTTCCCCCGAATACCGCGCCGGCTTCGTCTCGTTCGTCGGTCGACCGAACGTGGGCAAATCGACCCTCACCAATGCTCTCGTGGGCGAGAAGGTCGCCATCACCTCGTCGAAACCGCAGACCACCCGTCGCGCCATCCGCGGCATCGTGCACGCACCCAGTGGCCAGCTCGTTCTCGTCGACACCCCCGGCATGCACCGCCCCCGCACACTTCTCGGCGAGCGGCTCAACTCGGTCGTGCAAGACACGCTGGGCGAGGTCGACGTGATCTGCTTCTGCGTTCCCGCCGACGAGAAGCTCGGCCCCGGCGACCGCTTCATCAACGAGCAGCTCGACCAGTTTCCTCGCGCCAAGAAGGTCGCGCTGGTCACGAAGGTCGATGCGTCCTCCCGCGCCGCTGTGGCCGAGCAGCTCCTGGCCGTCAGCGGCCTGCGCGACTGGGAGACGATCATCCCGCTCTCCGCGGTCTCGAAGATCCAGCTCGACACGGTGGTTTCCGAGCTGATCCGACTCCTGCCGGTGTCGCCGCAGCTCTACCCGAGCGACATCGTCACCGAGGAGCTCGTCGAAGACCGCGTCAGCGAGTTCATCCGCGAAGCCGCGCTCGAGGGCGTCCAAGACGAGCTTCCGCACTCCCTAGCCGTCACCATCGACGACATCGTCGAACGCGACGACAAAGAGCTGATCGAGATCTACGCCAACCTCTTCGTCGAGCGCGACAGCCAAAAGGGCATCATCATCGGCCACAAGGGAGCACGCCTCCGCGAGGTCGGCGAGCGAGCCCGTGCTCAGATCCAACCGTTGGTCGGCAAGCAGGTCTTCCTCTCAATCCGGGTGAAGGTCGCAAAAGACTGGCAGCGCGACCCGAAGCAGCTCGGGCGCCTCGGCTTCTAGCCAGTACATCGCGAGAGTGATTCCGCTCGCCGAAGGTCGCGACTCCGCTTCCCGAGCGGGGCGGGCGGCGACAGACCCCCTACGGTGGAGGGCGTGATCTTCCGACGCCTCACCTCGCGGCAACTGGCGTTCGACGTGGCGGTGGCCGTCGTCACGGCGCTGGTCACGCTGCCGTTCGACTACCGGGCCAACGCGTTCTCGCTGATCATCACCGGGGGCATGGTAGTCGCGCTGGCCTTCCGCCGCATCTCGCCCGCCGCGGCGCTGTCTCTCGCCTGGGCGACCGCTGCCTTCGAGATGCTGACGCTTTCGACCCCGCAGGTGTCGAACCTCGCGATCTGTGCGGTGCTGTACGCCACCGCGGCGTACGGAAGCTCGCGCGTCAAGTGGCTCGGCCTCGGCTCCGTCGGCATCGGCGCAGCGCTCGGCATGTTCTACGTGACGTTCGCCCGGCTGGCCCTGTTCGGGGTGCCGCACGACGTCACCAACGCGACCGACCTCGTCCAGTTGCTGCTCCAGATCGGCGTGACGTTCCTCGGTTTCCTGGCGCTTCTCGGGTTGCCCTGGGTGGGAGGCCAGCTCGTCCGCACGCGACTCGCCGCGAGGGAGAGCCGCGACGCGCAGCTCATCGCCGAACGCGAAGCTCTGCGTGCCGAGAACGACGCGGCCCGTGCTGCCCGCGAGGCCGCTCGGGCCGAGCGCGACATCGCCGTCGAGCAGGAGCGGTCTCGGATCGCGCGCGACATGCACGACGTCGTCGCTCACTCGCTCGCCGTCGTCATCGCGCAGGCCGACGGTGCCCGCTACGCCTACCAGGCTGACCCGACGTCCGTCGAGCAGTCGCTGAGCACCATCGCGGCGACAGCCCGCGAGTCGCTTGTCGAAGTAAGGGTCCTCCTCGGCCAGCTCAGGCACAGCCAGGGGGCGGCGCCGCAGCCGGTTCTCGGTGACCTCGAGAAGCTCGTCGACCAGATGACGGCAGCCGGCCTCTCGATCGATCTGCGCTCGAGCGGCACTCCCGGTCAGCTCGGCAGCAACCGCCAACTCGCCATCTACCGGATCGTGCAGGAGTCCCTCACGAACGTCCTACGCCACGGCGACCGGACGTCCACCGTCGAGGTGCTCTTCGACTGGCGTCCCGACGACCTGATCATCGTCGTCGCGTCGACCATGCAGCCCGCGGCACCGATCGATCCGAACGCCCTGACGTCGAGCGGGCAGTTCCGCCCCGATGAGCGGCGGGGCCACGGCATCGTCGGCATGCGCGAGCGCGCGACCCTCGCCGGCGGCACCCTCACCACCCACCAGGCCGGGGGCAGCTTCATCGTGCGAGCCACGATCCCCACCGCCGCGCTGACCCAGGAGGTCCGACTTCGATGACAACCACCAGCCCCACCGACGCCCCGACCGCCTCGCGCATCCGAGTGCTCCTCGTCGACGACCAGGCGCTGTTCCGGGCGGGCATCCGCATGGTGGTCTCGTCGCAGCGCGACCTGGAGTTCGTGGGGGAGGCGGGCGACGGAGCCGAAGGAGTCGAGGTCGCGGCGCGGACGCGACCGGACGTCGTGCTCATGGACATCCGCATGCCGAACATGGACGGCATAGCAGCCACCGCAGCCATTCTCGAACAGGCAGACCGCGAGAAGAGGCCCGCACCCCGGATCCTCGTCTTGACGACCTTCGATCTCGACGAGGCGGCGACTCGCGCGATCCGCAGCGGCGCCAGCGGCTTCGTGTTGAAAGACAGCGATCCCGAATTTCTGCTCGCCGCGATTCGCACAGTGCACGCGGGCACGAGCGTCATCGCCGCGTCGGCGACTCGCGAGCTGTTCGAGCACTTCGACGGCGGAAACCAAGGATCCAAGGTGGCACCCGAGGCGTTCGGCGCACTGACCACGAGAGAGCGCGACATCTTCCAGTCGGCCGCTCGCGGGCTGTCGAACTCCGAGATCGCGCAGCTCGAATACCTCAGCGAGGCGACCGTCAAGACCCACATCTCGAGGATCCTCGCGAAGCTCTCGCTTCGCGATCGTGTGCAGCTGGTGGTCTACGCCTACGAGCACGGCCTCACTATGTAGAATATCGGGATGCCCGAATCGCCGTCATTCTGGTCGATCTCGCTGGTCGACCCCGCGAGTCTCCTCGCGGTCGACATCACGGCAGCATTCGCCCTGGTGATGGTCCTTGCTCGGTCTCGTCGCCCGGGCGCGCGGTGGTGGCTGCGCGTCGGCACCGGAGCCGTCGTCGCGGGGGCAGCGGGTCTCGCGCTCGTCTGGATCGTCGTCGATCTCGCCAACGCGTTCGATGTCCCCTCCAGCTCGGCTCAGCGCGTCGCCGTCACCGCGGTGTCGGCGATCTTGGGCGCCGTCGTCGTCGCGGGTGTCACCGGTCGCCGCCGAGGGAGCGGGGTGCTCGCCCGTCTGAGGCTCGAGTCGATCGCCGCCCTGGTCGTCACAGTGCTGGCCGGCGCCCTCGCGATCAACGGCGACATCGGCCTCTATCGCACGGTCGGACAGCTGGTCGGCGAGAACGACCTTTATCCGCTGGCCCTGCCGCCCGTCACCGGCAATCCGGTCGCGTTCGATGCCCGGCTCGATCGCCGTGCCCTCGACGGCGACAGGCAGCCCGCTTCTGGCCGGGTGGGCTCCGTTCAGATCCCCGGGACGGTCTCGAGGTTCTCCGCTCGCGATGCCTACGTCTATCTGCCGCCGGCCGCTCTCGCCGACGACCCGCCGAAGCTGCCCGTCGTGATCCTGTTAAGCGGCCAGCCGGGCGACCCGACGAAGATGCTCCTGGCCGGGCGGGTTAGCGAGACAGCCGACGCCCTGGCTCGAACCCACCACGGTCTCGCGCCGATCATCGTCGTGCCGGATCAGCTCGGACGCTCCGACGCCAATCCGATGTGCGTCGACGGGCCCCTCGGCGACAGCGCCGCGTACCTCACGATCGACGTGCCCGACTGGATCACGACACACCTCAATGTCGAGACCGACCGGCGCGCCTGGGCTGTCGGCGGCTTCTCGCAGGGCGGCACCTGCGCCCTGCAGTTCGGCGCGGGGCATGCCGACCTCTTCGGCTCGTTCATCGACATCGCCGGGCAGGAGGGCCCGCGTCTGTCCAGCCGAGAATCCTCGATCGCACAGGGCTTCGGCGGCGACGAGGCCGCCTACGATGCCGCTCAGCCGACCCGGCTGCTCCAAGCCCACGCGCCCTACCCCGACAGTGTCGGCGTCTTCGTGGCCGGCGAGGACGACCGCCGGTACGGGCCGGTGATGCGCGAGATGTCGAACCGAGCCGAGCAGGCGGGCATGAGCGTCGTGCGGTTCGCTCCGGGCGGGAGCGGGCACGACTGGAAGACCGTCGCAGCCGGTCTGCGGCGCGGTCTCGAAACGCTGTGGCCTCGGTTCGGACTCGGTCCTGTCGAGGGGGATAGGTGAGCGCGCCCGCGGGAAGCCGGCTCCCGGGCCGCAGGGCTCGTGGCGCCGCGTGCCGGGCGGCGGGCCGTGCCGGCCTCCGCGGCCTCGGTCGAACCCTCCGGGGCCAGCCGGTCAGCCTCGAGATCGCGGTCATCCTGGTGCTCGTCGCCGTCGTCTCGGGCAGCATCGACGGCGGCCCCCGCGACGACCTGCGGCGGGCCGTCGGCGCCGGTCTCGACGGCCGGAGCTCCTTCCAGGCCTGGAGTGCGACGCTCGCCTCCGTCCTCTTCGCAGGGAGCCTGGCCGAGCTCGTCGTCACGATCCTCGTCGTCCTCGTGCTGGTCGGCGTCTCGGAGCGTCTGCTCGGGTGGCGACTCGCGATCGCCGCCTACATCGTCACGGGCGCCCTCGCCACGGCGACCGGCATCGGCGTGCAGGCCGCCGGGTTGGCGGTGGGGGAGTCATGGTCTCTTCAGGTCGCCTACGACTCGACGCTGCACCCATTCACGCCCGCGCTCGGCACGATCTTTGCGGCCTCGGCATTCGCCGGCTCGCTCTGGCGCCGTCGAATCCGACTCCTCGGCTTCGCGGCGATCACCACCTTCCTCCTGTACGACGGCCATCCCGCCGGGCTCTACGCGCTGGCCGGCGCCGTCGCCGGCCTGGTGCTCGGAGTCGTCCTCCGCCGCGGCTCTCGACCCGTCGAGCAGCAATGGGTCCGCAGCACCCACCATGAGGCGAGGGTCCTCCTCTCGGTCCTCGTCTCGATGACTGCGCTCGGGCCGGTGGTGACGCTCCTCTCGCGCGCGCCCATCGGCCTGCTGGCACCCCTCGGTGAGCTCTACCGCGACATCCTGCCGGAGCGCCCCCTGTCGGCCGGCTGCCGCCTCGCCCTGCACCACCAGGAGACCGGCACTTCGCGCGTTCCCTCGGCGGTCGGCGCCTGCGCCCGTGCGGCCGGCCTCGACAGCCTCCATTCACCGGGCACGGTCCTGCTCAGCATCCTCCCTCTCGTGCTCCTGCTCATTTCGGCCTCCTACATCCGGCGCGGCCGACGGGTCGCTGCCTGGGCCGCCATCGTCGTCAACGTCACGCTGGCGTTGCTCGTGGCGTTCTATCAGGGGGTGCTCCCGCTCGCCGCCGACGACTCGCCCGTCGTACCCGGCCATCAGATCGAGCGCGGTTTCCTGAGCGCCCTCGCCGTCGTTGTGCCGCTGGCCGTGTCGGCCGCGATCGGCTCGAGGCTCCGTCACTTCACCGTCCGGCCGCCCCAGCGCGTCGTGCGGCGCTACCTCGTCCGTCTCGCGGCCTGGTTCGCGGTTCTGGTCGGCTCCTTCGCGACCACGGCCTGGCTGGCACGCGGCCGGTTCACCCCGGCCTTCGATCTCGTCGACCTTCCGGCGGTCACGCTCCAGCGCTTCGTACCGGTCGGCTTCATCGGTCCGACACGGGTCGGTCCGGTTCCGACCGACCTCCCGGTCCGCATCCTGTTCGAGGCGGTCGGCCCCGCGTTCTGGCTGCTGGCGGCGGTCGGTCTCATCGCCGCGGCGCACGACTCGTCGCAGGCCCGCGCCGGCGGCCCTCGAGGCGCGCTCCGCCGGATCCTGCGCCACGGAGTGCCCGGCTCCCTCTCGCACATGGCCACCTGGGAGGGCAACGACTACTGGTTCGGCCCCGACGGCGAGACCGCGGTCGCCTATCGCGCCATCGGCCGCCACGCGGTGACCACCGGCGGTCCGCTCTGCCCGCCCGACCGGGTGGCCGAGACCGTCGCCGCCTTCGCCCGGTGGTGCGACGACCAGGGCCTGTCGCCCGTCTTCTACAGTGCAGGATCCGAGCTGGTCACGATCTTCGAGAGCCTCGGCTGGTCGACGCTGCCGGTCGGCGAGGAGACCCTGCTCGACCCTGGGGCCTTCTCCATGACGGGCAAGAAGTGGCAGGACATCCGCACGAGCATGAACCGGGCCGCGAAAGACGACATCCGCGCCGTGTCCACCCGCTACGTCGACCTGCGGCCGTCGATCGCCCTCCAGATCGAGGAGATCTCGGAGCTCTGGGTCGCCGAGAAGCGGCTCCCCGAGCTCGGCTTCACCCTCGGCGGCTTCGACGAGCTCGTCGACCCCGACGTCGACCTGATGCTCGCCCTGGACGCCGACGACCGGGTGCTGGCCGTGACGAGCTGGCTGCCGACCTGGCGTGACGACGAGGTCGTCGGGCGCACGCTCGACTTCATGCGGCGGCACCCCGATTCCCGGAGCGGCGTCATGGAGTTCGTCATCGCCGAGACGGTGCTGCGGGCACGGTCTCAGGGGCTCGAGTTCGTGAGCCTGTCCGCGGCGCCGCTCGCCGGCATCGACGTCGACACCGACTCCGACGCGTCGTCGCAGACCCGGCGGGTGCTCCAGTTCGTGGCCGATGCGCTCGAGCCCGCATACGGGTTCCGGTCGCTCCTCGCGTTCAAGCGCAAGTTCCAACCGACCTTCCACGGTCTCGTGATGGCGTATCCGGATCCGATCGACCTCCCCGCGATCGGCACAGTCCTGGCGCGCGCCTACCTGCCAGAGCTCTCGGTGAGGCAGCTGCCTCAGATCCTCCGCTCTGTGGTCTGAGAGGGGAGGCCGGTGCTAGGGTCATTTTGTGCTGTTCGGCCCGCTTCTTCTTAGTTGCCGCGACGAGACCTCCTCCTAAGGCCTCCCTCGTCGCGGTGTTCGCGTTGCTTCTCCACGCAACTGGCTGACCACTTTCACGACGCAAGGTAGAGACCATGAAGAACTCGCAGCAGCCCTCCGGGATGCCGATCCACAAGTACGTCCCGTTCCACGAGCAGATCGCAGTCGACCTGCCCGATCGAACCTGGCCGACGAAGCGCACCACGAAGGCCCCTCGGTGGTGCGCGGTCGACCTCCGTGACGGTAACCAAGCCCTCATCGATCCGATGAGCCCCGAGCGCAAGCGGATCATGTTCGATCTGCTGGTGAACATGGGCTACAAAGAGATCGAGGTCGGTTTCCCGTCGGCCTCGCAGACCGACTTCGACTTCGTGCGCAGCCTCATCGACGAGAACGCGATCCCCGACGACGTCACCATCCAGGTGCTGACCCAGGCGCGCGAGCACCTCATCAACCGCACCTACGAGTCGATCAAGGGCGCCAAGCAGGCGATCGTGCACCTCTACAACTCCACCAGCATCCTGCAGCGCGACGTCGTTTTCCGCACCGACAAGCAGGGCATCATCGACATCGCCCTCGAGGGCGCCCGCCTCTGCAAGATCGCCGAGGCCACCGTCCCCGAGACGACCGTGTACTACGAATACAGCCCCGAGTCGTTCACCGGCACCGAGCTCGAATTCGCCCGCGACATCTGCAACGCCGTCGTCGAGGTGTTCGAGCCGACCCCGGAACGCCAGGTCATCGTCAACCTGCCCGCCACCGTCGAGATGGCCTCGCCGAACGTCTACGCCGACGCCATCGAGTGGATGAGCCGCAACCTCGCGCACCGCGAGAATGTGATCCTGTCGCTGCACCCGCACAACGACCGCGGCACCGGCATCGCCGCGGCCGAGCTCGGCTACCTGGCCGGTGCCGACCGCATCGAAGGGTGCCTCTTCGGCAATGGCGAGCGCACCGGCAACGTCGACCTGGTCGCCCTCGGCATCAACCTGTTCACCCAGGGCATCGACCCCGAGATCGACTTCTCCGATCTCGACGAGGTCAAGCGCACGGCCGAATACTGCAACCAGCTGCCCGTGCCCGAACGCAGCCCGTGGGCCGGCGACCTCGTCTACACGGCCTTCTCGGGATCGCACCAGGACGCCATCAAGAAGGGCTTCGAGGCGATGGCCGCGTCGGCGGCGTCTCAGGGCAAGTCCGTCGACGACATCGCCTGGGCCGTGCCGTACCTGCCGGTCGACCCGAAAGACCTGGGTCGCTCGTACGAAGCCGTCATCCGCGTCAACTCGCAGTCGGGCAAGGGCGGCGTCGCTTACCTGCTGAAGACCGACCACTCGCTCGATCTGCCGCGCAAACTGCAGATCGACTTCTCGGGTGTCGTGCAGTCGAAGACCGACTCCGAGGGCGGCGAGGTGACGAGCGAGCAGATCTGGGAGATCTTCCAAGACGAATACCTGCCCGCCAAGGTCGACGACGCCAAGTGGGGTCACTTCGAGCTCACCCGCACCGGCACCCGCAGCGACATGAGCGGTGAGACTCACCTCTCGGTCGACCTCCGGGCCGGTTCGTCGGTCGTCTCGACCGAGGGTGTCGGCAGCGGCCCGATCGCCGCATTCATCGCCGTGCTCGCCGATCAGGGCGTGCAGGTGAAGCTGTACGACTACGTCGAGCACACCCTCAGCGCATCGGGCGACGCGCAGGCCGCGGCCTACGTCGAACTCGACGTTGACGGCACGCGCCTCTGGGGAGTGGGAATCGACGCCGACATCTCGACGGCCAGCCTGAAGGCCATCGTCTCGGCCGTCAACCGCGCACTGCGCACCCGTGCCGATGTCGACGCCGAGTTGGCGACGGCCTAGCACGCTCGCTCCCTAGCGGCCCCGCGACACTGCGACACCGCCTTTCGGGGAAGACACCGCCCGTTGCGGGTGTCTTCTCCGAAAGGCGGTGTCGTCCGTGCTAGCTGCGGGCCTCGCCTAGCGAGGGCGACGCCAGCGCGGCAGCCGTGACAGCGCGCGTTGCTCGGGCAGGCTCCACCCGAACCGCACCGCCAGCAGGCGGATCGAGAACGTCGTCGCGGTTCCGATGAGGCCGGCCAGCGGGGTCGGAACCCCGAAAACGACGAGGGCGACGAGCAGTGCCGCTCCGGCTCCGGCGGCCACGGCGTAGAGCGAGCCGACGTGCATCATCGCGATCGTCAGGTTCATCAGCAGGTCACGGACGACCGAGCCGCCGACCGCCGAAACGACCCCGACGAAGACCGCCGGGATCTCGGGCAGGCCGAGCGCCAGCGCCTTGGTCGCTCCGATCGCCCCGAACAGGCCGATGGTCAACGCGTCGAGGATCGTGATGAACCCCGCCAGCCGGTTGAACAACCGCTGCAGCAGCATTCCGAGCAGCGCGGCGAGCACCGCGGTCGTGAGATACCAGTTGCTCTGCATCGCTCTCGGCACCTCGCCGATGAGCACATCACGAAGGATCCCGCCGCCCAGCCCCGTTGCCGTGCCGATGATGGCGACACCGAGCAGATCGACCCGACGCTCCCGGAACTGGCTCGCGAAGAGGGCGCCCTGGAGGCTGCCGATGGCCACCGCCAGAAGATCAGCCCAGAGGGGGATGGAGAAGGCTGTGGCGGACACCCAGTGATTCTGCCACGCGGGGGATACTGGACGGGTGCCGGTCTATCGAGATGAATGCGTGATCCTGCGCACCCACAAGTTGGGTGAGGCAGACCGGATCCTGACGATGCTCTCGCGCTCCCACGGCAAGATCCGCGCCGTCGCCAAGGGCGTCCGCCGCACCGCGTCGAAGTTCGGGGCGCGGCTCGAGCCGTTCATGGTGGCTGACCTGCAGCTCTACGAGGGCCGCAGCCTCGACATCGTCACCCAGGCCGAGTCGATCGGGTCGTACGGCGCCGCGATCGTCTCCGACTACGCGAGCTACACCGCCGCCAGCGTGCTCGTCGAGACCGCCGACAAGCTCACCGACGCCGAGGCGGGTCTTCAGCAGTACCTGCTGCTCGTCGGCGCCCTGCGGTCGCTCGCCCAGCGCGCTCACGACCCTCAGCTGATCCTCGACTCCTACCTGCTCCGCGCCCTATCGATCGCCGGCTGGGCCCCGAGCTTCGGTGACTGCGCCGTCACCGGTGCGCCCGGCCCGCACTCCGCCTTCGTGGTGCAGCTCGGCGGCGTCGTGGCCGACGAGGCGGCACCCCCCGGGGCGCCGCGCCTGGATCCTCCGACCCTCGCCCTGCTCGGGGCCCTGCTCAGCGGAGACTGGGCCACCGCCGAGGCGATGGGCGAGAGCACCCGCAATCAGGCGAGCGGCGTGGTCGCCGCCTACACCCAGTGGCACCTCGAGCGGGGGCTCCGGTCGCTGCAACACGTCGATCGCGCCCCCGCCGCCAGTGCCGCTGGCGTCAGTGCCCCTGGCGTTACTGCCGCTCGCGTCAACGCCCGAACAGGAGAAGTTCTGTGAGTTCGACCCCCTCCGCCGGTTCCGAGAAGCGCGGCCTGTTCGGTCGACGCGCCGTCCCGAAGCACATGGATGCCGTCGATATGGAATATCTGCCCCTCGACTGGCAGGGCGGCACGCCTCCGGTCTATGAGCCGGGCGCTGCGCCCAAGCACGTCGCAGTGGTCATGGACGGCAACGGCCGCTGGGCCAATGCTCGCGGCCTGCCCCGCATCGAAGGCCACAAGGCAGGCGAAGCGGCCCTGCTCGAGGTCGTCGCGGGTGCCATCCAGGCCGGAGTGCAGCACCTCAGCGTCTACGTGTTCTCGACCGAGAACTGGAAGCGCTCGCCCGAGGAGGTGCGCTTCTTGATGGGGTTCAACCGCGAGGTGCTCCACCGTCGGCGCGAGCAGCTCAACGCGTGGGGCGTGAAGATCGTGTGGTCGGGTCGGCGTCCGAAACTCTGGGCGTCTGTCATCAACGAGCTGCAGGTGGCCGAGGAGGCAACACGCACCAACACCACGATGACCCTGAACATGTGCGTCAACTACGGCGGCCGCAACGAGCTCACCGACGCCATGCGGTCGATCGCCGCGGAGGTCGCGGCCGGGCGCCTCAAGCCGTCGGGGATCACCGAAAAGGTCATCCAGCGGCACCTCTACCAGTCGCAGCTGCCCGACGTCGACCTGTTCGTGCGGTCGTCGGGGGAGCAGCGCACCTCGAATTTCCAGCTGTGGGAGTCGGCGTACGCCGAGATGGTGTTCCTCGATCGGCTCTGGCCCGACTTCACGCGCGGCGACCTCTGGGGTGCGATCGACCAGTACACGAATCGCGGGCGGCGGTTCGGCGGCGCGGTGGATGCGCCGGCTGCTGGCGGGGCTTCGGCGGAGCCCGCCTAGACCCGAGCGATCGGCACAAACCCGCACGATCGGCACATACCCGCCCGACTGGCACAGACCCGCGTCCTAGCCGGGCTGTTTACGCCGACGGCGCGGGTCTGAGCCGCTCCGGAGCGTCCGTCGCGCGGCCGATGCAAATTCGAAGGAAAAACGCCGGGGCGCGAGCAGAAACATCAGGATCCGACGGGGTCGAGCACCCGGATCTCCTTAAAATTCGGAGGCGGGGCGGGCGCGATCGGCTAGAACGTCACGTTCGCGCCGAGGAAGATCCGCTCCGACGGCCAGAGGAACTGCAGCGTGAGCGGACCGTCGCTGGCCCGGTGGAACCACGCGTTGCCGAACACGACGGCCTTGCCGGGCAGCAGGTACCACGTCGACGACCCGGCGGGGAACTGACTGCCGAGGTCAGAGCTGTACCCGTCTTTCTTGAGCAGGTCGGCGCCTGCGAACGTGTCTTGCGTCGCCAGGGCGTTGCCGTACGACGAGTAATCGGCGCTCAGGTCGGTGAGGTCGAGCCGTCGTCCGGAGTCGTTGACCAGCACGTACGCGGTCACCTCGACCTTGGTGCCGGCCGGGTAGGGGTCGTTGCCGCCCGGGTGGGCGTAGATCGACGGCGCGGTCGTCGTGAGCTCGCCGACCCGGTAGACGTAGATCGTGAGGTCTTTGTAATTGACCTGGTTGAGCAGGGTGCCGCCCGGAGCGAGCGATTTCGGGTCGATGCTCGACGACGAACCACTGCCGCCCGAGCCGGTGCCGCCCGTCACCTGCGGCTGGGGTGCCGAAGTCGAACCCCCCGACCCCGAACCGCCAGAGCCCGAACCGCCCGACCCTGAATCGCCGAGCCCCGAGCCCGACGTGCCGTTGTCGCCGACCGGGGTCAGCGACCCAACGGAGGGAGCGCATCCGGCGACGGCGAGCACCACCGCGGTCGCGAGCAGGGCTTTCAGCAGTCGTCTGGGCACACGGTCACCCTAACCGGCGCCCCCGACAGCGCCATGAGCCGGGCCGAGGCTAGGCGGAAACGGTTCGGAGCCCGAACGAGGCAGGGTCGAGCGTTCGCACGATCTCGACCGCCACCCCGATCGCGGGAATCCGCTCCGCCCCGCTGGCGTACGCCACCGACAGTACGCGATCGCTCGCCTCGGGCAGCCGCGCCGTCTCGACGCCCGGCGGCACGGGTGCCGGAACGAGCGAGAGCGCGGGCAGGAGTGCCACGCCGAGCCCAGCCGCCACCAGGCCGAGCACGGCCAGAGCGTTGTCGGTCTCGAGGATGATCTCGGGCTCGAAACCCGCTCGGCGGCAAGTCGCGAGAAGGTGCCCTCGGCATCGCGGGCAGCCGCCGATGAACCTCGACCCCGCGAGGACGGCGAGGTCGTCGAGGCGGGAGCCTGGGCCGGGCAACGAGGATCCGAGGGTGCCGGCAGGCGCGACAGCCAACATCGTGTCGCGGAAGAGCGGCCGCTCGGTGATGCCGTCGTGCTGAGACCCAGCCGGGCGGTGGCCGGGTTCGACCGGGTCGGATCCTGCCGTTCGTCCGTCTCCCGGGTAGCCGAAGGTCAGCGCCACATCGACCTCACCACGGCGGAGGAGATCGAGGGCCTCGGGTGGTTCGACCTCGATGTAGGTCGTGGTGAGCCCGGGGTGGGCTACGGCGAGTGCGGAGAGGATGGCGGGAACGAGGGTGGAGGAGGCGCTCGGGAATCCGGCGAGGCGGACGGAGCCCGACTCGACGCCGCGAAGCCCGGCCAGGTCGTCGCGGGCGGCGGCCAGGGCGGCCTCGACGTGGACGGCGTGGCGGGCCAGGCGCGTGCCGGCCTCGGTCAGCGAGACCGAGCGGCCGGACCGCCGCAGCAACGGCTGGCCGATCTGCTCTTCCGCTCGTCTCAGCCGCTGCGTGATCGCGGGCTGGCTGTAGCCGAGCCGCACGGCGGCGGCAGTGATGCTGCCGGTCTCGGCCACCGCTCGGATGGCTCGCAGGTCGGCGAGGTCGAGATCGTCGGTCATCGCGCCAGGATAACCGGCGGTTATACATTCGATCGACAAGTGGCGGTTGTGTGATGCCTGCCCCGGTTCCACGCTGGACTCATGACCGCATTCGATCGACTCGTCGCCGACTTTCCGAGTGGAACCAACTACCTGGCGGCCTGCACCGGCGGTCTGCCGACCCGCACGGCGACGGCCGCGATGCGCGCCGACCTCGACGCCTGGTCGGGTGGCACCGTGTCGCCCACCGCCTACGGAGCGTTCGCCGAGCGGGCCCGTGTCGCGTTCGCGCGCATCGTCGGAGTCGGCGCGGATCGGGTGGCGCTCGGCTCGCAGACCTCCGTGCTCGTGTCGGTGATCGCCGCAGCTGTTCCGGACGGAGCGGAAGTGCTCTGCGTCGAAGGCGACTTCAGTTCGATCGTCGCCCCATTCGCCAGCCAGTCGCATCGGGGCGTTCGCCTTCGCGAGGTTCCTCTCGACTCGCTCGCTGAGGCGGTGAACGACGACACCTGGCTGGTCGCCTACTCGCTCGTGCAGTCGGCCACCGGCGAGCTCGCCGACGACGATCTCGTCGTCGCCGCGGCTCGTGCCCACGGCACCCGGACGCTCGTCGACCTCACCCAGGCGGCAGGAGTCCTTCCCGTCGACGCGGGCCGCTACGACGCGACGGTCACCCACGCCTACAAGTGGCTCTGCTCGCCGCGCGGAGTCGCCTTCTTGACCCTGTCGAAGGCATTCGAGCCGACGGTTCGGCCCATCCAGGCCGGCTGGTACGCCGGAGCCGACGTCTGGGCGTCGTGCTACGGAGCCGCGTTCGAGCTCGCCAGAGACGCCCGGCGGTTCGACGTGTCGCCCGCGTGGCAGGCCGTGGTCGGCGCGGCCGTCGTGCTCGAACAGTTCGCTGAGGTCGATGCGGCCCTCATCTGGGCGCACGCGAGCGGACTCGGCGACGCGCTGTGCGACGCGCTCGAAATCCCTCGGCAGGGACGGGCCATCGTGACGTGGGCGGATCCTGAGGGGTCTGACCTGGCCCTGCTCGGCGCCGCGGGGATCACCGCCTCCGGTCGCGCCGGCCGGGCCCGAGTGGCCTTCCATCTCTGGAACACTCCGGCCGACGTGGCAGCCGTAGCCGCCGCCCTCGGCTCGGCGCACCGGTAAACTCGCCCGGAGCCTCGCGCATCCAGCGCGAGCGTCGCATCACTAACTTCTGGGAGTACTCCACGTGGCAGCACCGAACCGTCTCGATTCCGTCATCGCCCTGGCCAAGCGCCGCGGCTTCGTCTTTCAGGCGGGCGAGATCTACGGGGGCAGCCGCTCGGCGTGGGATTACGGGCCCCTCGGCACCGCGCTGAAAGAAAACATCAAGCAGCAGTGGTGGAAGTTCATGGTGCAGGGCCGCGACGACATCGTCGGGCTCGACTCCTCGGTGATCCTGCCGCGCACCGTCTGGGAGGCCTCCGGCCATGTCGAGGTCTTCTCCGACCCGCTCGTCGAATCGCTCCACACCCACAAGCGCTACCGGGCCGATCACCTGCTCGAGGCATACGAGAACAAGCACGGCCACCCGCCGGTCAACGGCCTCGCCGACATCCGCGACCCCGACACCGGTCAGGAGGGCTCGTGGACGGAGCCGCAGAACTTCTCCGGCCTGCTCAAGACCTACCTCGGCCCCGTCGACAACGAGCAGGGCATGGTCTACCTGCGCCCCGAGACCGCGCAGGGCATCTTCGTCAACTTCAACAACGTCATGAGCGCCTCGCGCATGAAGCCGCCCTTCGGCATCGCGCAGGTCGGCAAGTCGTTCCGCAACGAGATCACCCCCGGCAACTTCATCTTCCGCACCCGCGAATTCGAGCAGATGGAGATGGAGTTCTTCGTCGAGCCCGGCACCGACGACGAGTGGTTCCAGTACTGGATCGACGCGTGCGAGGCCTGGTACCTCGACCTCGGCGTGACCCCGGAGAACATCCGCCGCTACGAGCACCCCGCCGAGAAGCTGTCGCACTACTCGAAGCGCACCGTCGACCTCGAGTACAAGTTCCGCTTCACCGGATCGGAGTGGGGCGAGCTCATGGGCGTCGCGAACCGCACCGACTTCGACCTCAAGACGCACAGCGAGGCATCGGGCGTCGACCTGTCGTACTTCGATCAGGCGAAGAACGAGCGCTGGACCCCGTTCGTCATCGAGCCGGCGTTCGGACTGACCCGAGCACTCATGGCGTTCCTCGTCGACGCGTACCACGAAGACGAGGCGCCCAACGCGAAGGGCGGCGTCGACAAGCGCACCGTGCTGAAGCTCGACCGCCGCCTCGCTCCGGTCAAGGTCGCCGTGCTGCCGCTGTCACGCAACGAGAACCTCTCGCCGCTCGCGCGCGGGGTCGCGGCCACGCTCCGCAAGCTCTGGAACATCGACTTCGACGATGCCGGAGCGATCGGCCGCCGCTACCGCCGCCAAGACGAGATCGGCACGCCGTTCTGCGTCACGGTCGACTTCGACTCGCTCGACGACAATGCCGTGACCGTGCGCGAGCGCGACTCGATGGCTCAGGAGCGCGTGCCGCTCGACGAGCTCGAGGCGTACCTCGGGGCGCGGTTGCTCGGCGTCTAGCTCCGTTCAGGGCCTTGAGCCTACGAAATCGGGCAGATCTGCTGTTCTTCTGGCAGATCTGCCCGATTTCGTATGGTGAGGGTACGTGTGGACAACCGGAGCGGTGATCTCGTCAGCGCACCAACCTCGATGCATGACCGTTGCGCACCACATCACCGCACTCGGAGGCGTTGCCAAGCGCGATGCTCTCCTGAAATACGCGATCACCCGACGGCAGCTCTCCGCCGCTGTGCAGACGGGCACTATCCGCAGGATCCGGCGGGGCTGGTACACGACTCTGCCCGCGTCGGATCCTCGGGTCGTCGCCTGCCGCCTTGGGGGAGTTCTCTCGGGGCAAAGTGCCCTCGAACTCCGGGGAGCTTGGATGTAGAACCGACCGCGCGTTCTCGACGTCGCCGTTCTACGAGGTACCAAGCTTCAGGCGCCCCCACCCTCGACCGTGCGGGTCACCTTTCTGCCCGAGCTCTCTGATACCGGTTGCGCCTCCGTGATGGAGGCGCTGGTGATCGCAGTGAAGCACCTGCCCTTCGAAGAAGCAGTCGCGGTGCTCGACTGGGCCTGCCACACCCGCCGCCTCGACGAGGTCGACCTGCATCGGCTCTGCGCCCGGCTGCCGAAGCCGCTGCGGAGGATTGCCGAGTGGGTCGATCGCGATTGCGTAAGCGTGCTCGAGAGCATCGTCCGGACGCGGCTGCGGCTGCTCGGGTACGAGGTCGTATCGCAGGTGCCGGTCGATACCGTGCGGTCGATCGACCTCGTCGTCGACGGCGTGCTGGGGCTCGAACTCGACGGCCGGGCTTATCACGAGAGCTCGTTCGAGTCGGATCGCGAGAAAGACCTGGCGATCGTGCTGGAGGGGCGCTCGGCGATGCGCGTGTCGTACGGGATGGTGCGGCGCGATTGGCCACGGGTCGAACAGGGGATCGCCGCGGCGGTGGCCATGCATCGGGGTCACCGACGCCCGTCGGGAATGCCCGAGCGACACCGACGGTTGCAGACGCCGTGAGTATCGAGAACGCCGCCGCAACCGCCCCCATCAAAGTCGACATCTGGTCAGACATCGCCTGCCCGTGGTGCTTCATCGGCAAGCGCAAGTTCGAGGCGGGAGCCGCCGGTTTCGCCGGAGAGGTCGAGATCGAGTATCACTCGTTCGAACTCTCGCCCGATACGCCGGTCGACTTCGAGGGTGACGAGGTGGAGTTCCTGTCGACGCACAAGGGCATCGCCCCCGAGCAGGCCCGCCAGATGCTCGACAACGTCGGCGGTATCGCCGCGTCGGTCGGCCTGAAGTACGACTTCGACGCGATGCACCACACCAACACCGTCAAGGCGCACCAGCTCATTCACTTCGCCAAGGCCCGCGGGCTACAGCTCGACATGAAGGAGCGCCTCCTCGCCGCGTACTTCGAAGACGGCCGCCACCTCGGCCGACTTGATGTGCTGGCCGACATCGCCGATGAGGCGGGGCTCGATCGCGCCGAGGTGCTGCAGTCGCTCGAGAACGACGAGTACCTCGACGCCGTCCGTGCCGACCAGGCCCAGGCCCAGGCGTTCGGCATCAACGGCGTGCCGTTCTTCGTGATCGAGGGCAAGTACGGAGTGCCGGGAGCCCAAGAGGCCTCGGCGTTCCAGAACGTCCTCGAGACGGTCGCCGCCGAGAAGCGCGACGCGGCGGTGGCCGAGTGACCGACTCCGCACCGACTCCGGGCAGCTTCACGATGCTCGGCTCGGCCGACGCAGCGGCCTGCGAGGGCGACAGCTGCGTGATCCCCGGCGCCCTGACTGAGACCGTCACGATGCCCGAGATCGAACCCACGGCCGACGAGGCCGCCGCCGCCTCGGCGCGGGCCGTCACCGCGGCCCTCGACGAAGGCGCATCACTCTAGGTAACCGATGCCCTGGGTGTCCACCCCTCTACGAGCGCGGCACCTCGGGGTCGGTGATGTCAGCGACGGTGGCGGCCAGCGCCTCGATGAGCGCATCGGCCTCCATGAACGCACTGCGTCCGTGCGAGCCCGCACCGAGCGCGACGCGGGATCCTCGGATCCTCTCGTCGGCGAACACCGGCCACGCCGTCGTCGATCCGAGGGGAGTGATCGTGCCTCGCTCGTAGCCGGTCGCCTCGAGAGCGATCTCGGGGGAGGGCATCGAGAGCTTGTTCACGCCGACCACTGTGCGCAGCTTCGGCCACGAGATCGACCGTCCGCCCGGAACAAGAGCAAAAACGAAGGATCCGTCATGCCTCTTCACCACCAAACTCTTCACGACGGCCCCGGGCTCGATCCCCAGCAGCCCTGCTGCCTCGGCGAGGCTGTCCGCTGCCGGCCGCTCGACCACCTCGACGGCCAGCCCTCGGCTCTCGGCATCGGCGAGCATTCGGTCGGTTCCGCTGATGTTCGACATTTCTTCTCCAAGGGGGTGGGCGGCATCGAGTTCTCCACAGGGGCGTCTCGATCCCTCATCGGGCTTGCGGCCGTCTGGGATAATCAATGGTGATGACAACCACTCTTTCGCAACCAGAAGCCGGCGTGCATCCTGGGCAGACTTCTCCGCACCCGGGGCAGACCTCTCCGCACCCGGGGCAGCCTTCTCCGCACCCGGGGTTGGCTATCGGCCCCATCCAGGTCGCTTCGCCGGTCGTGCTCGCGCCGATGGCCGGCATCACCAACACCGCGTACCGTCGGCTCTGCCGCGAATACGGTGCCGGGCTCTACGTCAGCGAGATGATCACCAGTCGGGCGCTGGTCGAGCGCACGCCCGAGTCGATGCGCCTCATCACCCATCACGAGAGCGAAACCACCCGGAGCATCCAGCTCTACGGCGTCGAGCCGAAGACGGTCGCCGAGGCCGTCACGATGCTGGTGGCCGAAGATCGTGCCGACCACATCGACCTCAACTTCGGCTGCCCGGTGCCCAAGGTCACCCGCAAGGGCGGCGGATCGGCCCTGCCCTGGAAGCTCGGATTGTTCCGCGACATCGTCGAGGGCGCGGTCAAGGCCGCCGGCGACATTCCGCTCACCATCAAGATGCGCAAGGGCATCGATGACGATCACCTCACCTATCTCGAGGCCGGCAAAGCGGCTGAAGGGGCAGGGGTCGCCTCGATCGCGCTTCACGCACGAACCGCGGCCGACTTCTACTCCGGCCAGGCCGACTGGTCAGCTATCGAGACCCTCAAGAACGCCATCACGGGGGTGCCGGTGCTCGGCAACGGCGACATCTGGTCGGCGGCCGACGCGCTCCGCATGGTCGACGAGACCGGGTGCGACGGCGTGGTCGTCGGTCGCGGCTGCCTCGGCCGCCCATGGCTGTTCGGCGACCTCGCGGCGGCGTTCCGCGGCGAAGAGCGCAAGGCGGAGCCCACCCTCGGCGAAGTGGCCCAGGCGTTCCGACGCCATGCCGAGCTGCTGATCGAGTTCTACGAGGGCGACGAAGCGCGCGCCTGCCGCGACATGCGCAAGCACGTGGCCTGGTACTTCAAGGGGTATCCCGTGGGCGGCGACGTGCGAGCCAGCCTGGCCGCGTCGTCGAGCGTGGCCGAGATCGACGACCTCCTCGGCACGATGGATTGGACTCAGGCCTACCCCGGCATCGACGCCGAGGGTCCGCGCGGGCGCGCGGGCAGCCCCAAGCGTCCATCGCTTCCCGACCGGTGGCTCGAGAGCCGCGAGCTCGACGAGGCGTTCCGCGAGGAGCTCGCCGCCGCCGAACTCCACCACAGCGGTGGCTGAGACGCCCCGCACACGAGCGCTCCCGACCCACCCGCACCTCCCGCCCGAAGGGCCCGCGTGACCACCCAGAACACCCCTACCGCCAACGCCGATTTGCTGGGCATCCCGCGCTCTGGTCCCGGCTCGGTCGGCTCTGCCGGCTACAGCGAGCAAGACGGAGAGCGGTGGTTGCCCGAAGAGCACTCCAGCCGGCGAAGCGACTTCGCGCGCGATCGTGCGCGACTGCTCCATTCGAGTGCCCTCCGGCGCCTGGCCGCGAAGACGCAGGTGCTCAGCCCGACAGCAGGGCTCGACTTCGCCCGCAACCGCCTCACGCACTCGCTCGAAGTCGCCCAGGTGGGGCGGGAGCTCGCAACCAGCCTCGGCCTCGATCCCGACGTCGTCGACACGGCCTGTCTCGCTCACGATCTCGGTCACCCGCCCTTCGGCCACAACGGCGAGAAGGCCCTCAACGACTGGTGCACCGACATCGGCGGCTTCGAGGGCAACGCGCAGACGCTGCGACTACTCACGCGCATCGAGCCCAAGGTCATCGGCGCCGACGGCCAGAGCTACGGTCTCAACCTGACACGCGCCAGCCTCGACGCCAGCTGCAAATACCCGTGGCCGACTGCCCAGGGCATCCCCGATCCCGGCGGTCGAGTGAAGTTCGGGTTCTACGACGACGACACCCCGGCCTTCGAGTGGCTCCGCATCGGCGCGCCACGACGCCAGCGGTGCATCGAGGCCCAGGTGATGGATCTCAGTGACGACATCGCCTACTCGGTGCACGACTTCGAAGACGCCGTCGTCAACGGCTACATCGATGTCGCGGCGCTGTCGTCACCGGTCGGCCACGACTCGCTGATCGACGCCATGCACGCTTGGGTCGGCGGAGAACTCAGCCGAGACGAGCTGACCGAGGCCTTCGACCGCCTCCGCGGCCTCGACTTCTGGCTGCACGACTACGACGGCGGGCGGGTCGCGCAGGCTCGCCTGAAAAACCTGACGAGTCAGCTCATCGGCCGATTCGCCGGTTCGGCAATCGACGCGACGCACGAGCACTATCCGCTCGACAGCCTCATCCGTTTCGCCGCCAGCGTCGTGATCCCCGCCGAGATCATCGGCGAGATCGCCGCGCTCAAGGGCATCGTCGCGGCCTTCGTGATGACCCGCAACACTCGCCAGCCCATCTACGTGCAACAGCGCGAAGTGCTGACCACGCTCGCCGATGCCCTTTGGGCCAGCGGCGCGACCGAGCTCGACCCGGGATTCGCCGCCGACTGGCGCGACGCTTCCGACGACGCGGGCCGACGGCGCGTGATCGTCGACCAGGTCGCCTCCCTCACCGACCAGAGCGCCATGGCCTGGCACGACCGGCTGGTCCGCTCGTGACCCCGCCTAGACTGGATCGATTCGAAGGGGGCGGTGCGTGCCAGGTCTGATCAAACGCGCCGACATCGACGAGGTCCGCAGCCGCGTCAACATCGCCGACGTGGTGGGGGACTACGTCACCCTCAAGGGCGCGGGTGTGGGCTCACTCAAGGGCCTCTGCCCGTTCCACGACGAGCGCAGCCCCAGTTTTCACGTGCGCCCCCAGGTCGGTCGCTACCACTGCTTCGGCTGCGGCGAAGACGGAGACGTCTTCAGCTTCATCCAGAAGACCGACCACACGACGTTCCAAGAGGCCGTCGAGCGGATGGCCGCGCGGATCAACTTCACCCTGCACTACGAAGACGGCGGTCAGGCGAGCGATCACGGCAATCGCGCGAGACTCCTGGCGGCGAACGAGGCGGCCCGCGAGTTCTACGTCGAGCAGCTCACCGGCGCCGACGCCGATCCGGCACGACGGTTTCTGGGGCAGCGCGGATTCGATCCGGCGGCCGCGCAGCGGTTCGGCGTCGGCTTCGCACCCAAGTCGTTCGACGCGATCCGCTCGCACCTCAAAGGTCGAGGGTTCTCTGAGGAGGAGCTGGTCACCTCTGGGCTCCTCAGCCAGGGTGATCGCAACGCCTACGACCGCTTCCGCGGGAGGCTCATCTGGCCGATTCGCGACGTCACGGGCGCCACGATCGGCTTCGGTGCCCGCAAACTTCTCGACGACGACAACGGCCCGAAATACCTCAACACCCCCGAGACGCCGATCTATCACAAGTCGCAGGTGCTGTACGGGCTCGACCTGGCGCGCAAAGACATCTCGCGCTCGAAGAGGGTCGTGATCGTCGAGGGCTACACCGACGTCATGGCCTGCCACCTCGCCGGTGTCACCACGGCGGTCGCGACCTGCGGCACGTCGTTCGGCGTCGACCACATCAAGGTGCTCCGGCCGATGCTCGGCGACGTTCGGGGCGCCGATGCTTCGAGCCTCGGCGAGGTCGTCTTCACCTTCGACCCCGACGAGGCCGGTCAGCGCGCCGCCAGCCGGGCCTTCGCCGAAGAGCAGCGATTCGCGGCGCAGACGTTCGTGGCGGTCGCCCCCGACGGTCTCGACCCGTGCGACCTCCGACTCAATCGAGGCGACGACGCCGTTCGACGTCTGGTCGACGGCAAGCGGCCGATGTTCGAGTTCATGATCAAGCGCACCCTCGACGGCCACGACCTCGAGACGGTGGAGGGGCGGGTCGCCGCACTCCGCTCGTCGGCACCGGTCGTCGCCGGCATCCGCGATGCATCGCTCACCCAGGGGTACGTCCGTTCACTTGCCGGCTGGCTCGGCCTCGACCCCGACGAGGTCGGCACAGCGGTCGACGCGGCCCGTCGCACGGTCGCCGCACAGCCGAAGGCCGTCGAACGTCTCGCCCCGTCGAGCGATCCCTCACGGCAGTCGATCACCAGCCTTCCGGAGGCGGAGCCCGTCGACGAGGGCCCGAGCATCCTCCGCCTGCCCGACGACCTTTCCACGCGCATGGAGCGCGACGCGCTGATGGCGATCCTCCAGCACCCGGCGTCGGCCCCCCGCGACCTCACGATCCAAGCCGCCTTCTCGGTCTTCGTGAATGGCTCGCTGGGGGTCGTCCGCGACGCGATCGCGGCCAGCCTCGATCACCTCGACGCTCCGAACTTCGTCGATCTGGTGTTGGAGCAGACGCCCGGGCCGTTCGCCGGTCTGGTGCGGGAGCTGGCAATGGGGCCCCTGCCAGAGCGCGAGGGCGCCGATGTGGCGCTGTACTGCGCCGGGATCCTCGGCTCCCTCGTCGAACGCGACCTGCTCCGTCAAAAGGCGGAGCTGCTCGGCCAGATGCACCGTACCGATGTGCGGGCCGAACCAGAGAAGCGGCGCGAGATAGGGCAGAAGCTAGTCGAAGTCGAGGCGGCGCGCCGCATCCTGCGCAACGAATAGGAGATATGCGCACACAAAGTGCGCGGCGCGTTGCGAACCTGTAAACACTTCCGCCTGAATTTCAGCCCAGCACCGGGCGTGTGTTAAGAATGAAATCCCGGCAGTCGATCACAGCTCTGCTCCGACCCCGGGTCCATGCACCGACACAAAGGGGTACCACCGTGAATTCCACGTCTTCCGTGAGGCGACGCCTGTTGATCGGGGTGGGTGGCGCCGTCGCCACCACTCTCGTTCTCGCAGGCTGCGCCAACAGCAGCTCAACGAGCACCGACGCCCTCGACGGTGTCGTGATCGGCACGTCCGACGTCATCACCTCGCTCGACCCGGCCGGCTCGTACGACAACGGCTCGTTCGCCGTGATGAACCAGGTCTATCCGTTCCTCATGAACACGCCGTACGGCTCGCCCGACGTCAAGCCCGACATCGCCACCAGTGCCGAGTTCACGAGCCCCACGCAGTACACAGTGAAGCTCAAGTCCGGCCTCAAGTTCGCCAACGGCGACGCACTCACCTCGTCCGACGTCAAGTTCAGCTTCGACCGTCAGATCGCGATCGCCGACGCCAACGGCCCCTCATCGCTGCTCTCGAACCTCAAGAGCACCGCTGCTCCCGACGACAGCACCGTCGTCTTCACCCTCAAGTCAAAGAACGACCAGACGTTCCCGCAGGTGCTCTCGAGCCCGGCCGGGCCGATCGTCGACGAGCAGGTTTTCAGCGCCACCAAGGTGACCTCCGACGCCGACATCGTCAAGGGAAAGCCGTTCGCCGGCCAGTACTCGATCTCGCAGTACAAGGCGAAAGAGCTGATCCAGTACACCGCCTTCTCGGGCTACAAGGGCCTCCTCGGCGCACCCAAGACGAAGAGCGTCACGGCTCAGTACTTCACCGACGAGACGGCGCTCAAGCTGGCCGTGCAGAAGGGCGACGTCAACGTCGCCTACCGCTCGCTCAGCCCGACCGACCTCGCGTCGCTCAAGAAAGACGACAAGCTGACCGTCCACGACGGCCCCGGCGGCGAGATCCGCTACATCGTCTTCAACTTCGACACCATGCCCTACGGTGCCAAGACCTCGGAAGCCGACTCGGCCAAGGCCCTCGCCGTCCGCAAGGCCGTCGCCGACTCGGTCGACCGCGAGGCCCTCTCCGAAGACGTCTACAAGGGCAGCTACACGCCGCTGTACTCGCCCGTGCCCGACGGCCTCACCGGCTCGATCACCCCGTTCAAGTCGCTCTACGGCGACGGCGACGGTGGCCCCGACGCCGACAAGGCCAAGTCGACCCTGACCGCGGCCGGTGTCACGACGCCTGTCACGCTCAACCTGCAGTTCACGCCCGACCACTACGGTGCGTCGTCCGACGACGAGTACGCGCTGATCAAGAAGCAGCTCGAAGACACCAAGCTGTTCAAGGTCAACATCCAGTCGACCATCTACGACGAGTACAGCACCGAGCGCACCAAAGACAGCTACCCGCTGTACCAGCTCGGATGGTTCCCCGACTACTCCGACGCCGACAACTACCTGACGCCGTTCTTCCTGCCTTCGCCCGGTGCCGACGGCAAGCCCCTCGACGGCGGCTTCCTGCTGAACCACTACAACAACCCGAAGGTCGACGCCCTCATCGAGGCGCAGCGCAGCGAGACCGACACTGCTGCCCGCACTAAAGACATCGAGCAGATCCAGACGCTCGAGGCCGGCGACATCTCGACCCTGCCGCTGCTCCAGGGCGCTCAGGTCGCGGTCTCGGGCAAGGACGTCAAGGGTGTCGACGACGCCCTCGACGCCTCGTTCAAGTTCCGCTACGCGACGTTGTCGCTGTAGCTTACGAACAGAAGGTGGGGTGCTCCGCCGGGCCGAAAGGCCGGGGGAGCACCCCACCACCGTGTCGGGCGATGACGCCCGCCGAAGAGCAAACGAAAGGGAACGCGACCTCGTGACCGTTCTGAACGACACCTCGCCCACCGCCCCCGCGGTGCCGGGGCCCTCCCAGGGGAAGACCAAGGGCGGTGGCCTCGGCCGCTACGTCTTGATCCGGTTCCTGCTCATCATCCCGACCGTCTTCATCCTGGTCACGCTGGTGTTCTTCCTCATGCGAGTGGTCGGCAACCCGATAACCGCCTCGGTCGGCGGGCGTCTCACGCCGACTCAGCTCCAGGAGCGCCTACACGCTGCCGGTTACGACCGTCCGATCATCGTGCAGTACGGCGAGTACCTCGGGCAGCTGCTGCGCGGTGACTTCGGCACGACGCTGACCGATCACCGCAAGATCAGCGACATCCTGCTGACCTACGGCGGCGCCACTGTCGAGCTCGTCTTCTACGCGCTCATCATCGCTCTGCTCATCGGCATTCCGCTCGGAATGCTCGCCGCGTACCTCCGCGACCGCTGGCCCGACGTGATCCTCCGCGTCTTCGCGATCTTCACCTACGCCACCCCCGTCTTCTTCGCCGGGCTTCTCTTGAAGCTCGTCTTCTCCGTCTGGCTCGGCTGGTTGCCCCTCGGCGGCAGGGCGAGCACCCGCATCGAGCTCGCCCTCGGCACCGTGCCGAACCCGACCGGCATCTACCTGATCGATGCCCTCCGCACCGGCAACTCGGTCATCATCAGCGACGTGCTGCTGCACGCGGTCATGCCGGCCCTGGCCCTCGGCCTCATCACCGGTGGCATCTTCCTTCGTCTGGTCCGCACGAACGTCATCGGCACGCTGGGCTCGGAGTACGTCGACGCGGCCCGCTCGCGCGGTGTCTCTGAGGTCCGCCTGGTGCGCACCCACGCTTTCAAGCCTGCTTTGATCCCGATCATCACTGTCATGGGTCTGCAGATCGCGATGCTTCTCGGTGGTTCGGTGCTCACCGAGACCACCTTCGGCTGGCGCGGCCTCGGCTTTGAGCTGCAGCAGTATCTCTCGGCCCGCGACTTCGTGGCCGTCCAGGGCATCGTGGCCCTGCTGGCCGTCATCGTGGCGGTCACCAACTTCATCGTCGACATCGTCGCGGCGTTCATCGACCCGCGCGTGAGGTACTGATCATGACGACCACTCTCGCCGCCGCCAAAGGCGAGCGCGCCCCCTGGTTCGCACGCCTTCCGATCGTCGCGCAGCTTCGACGCAGCGTCGGCCTCCAGCGCGGAATGCTCATCACCGGCATCGTCATCTGCCTGGTGTTCCTCCTCGGTGCGATCTTCGCCCCGATCATCGCGCCCTACGGGTTCGGTCAGCTGAGCGACGGCGCCGGATCCTTCCCCCGCCAGGCCCCGCCCTCGTCCGACCACATCTGGGGCACGACCGTCGGCGGCTACGATGTCTTCAGTCGTGTCGTCTGGGGTGCGCAGACCGCCATCGCCGTCGTGATCGTGGCCGTCATCCTGTCGGTGCTGATCGGCGTGACGCTCGGCCTCGTGTCGGGTTACCTCGGTGGATGGCTCGACCGGATCCTCGTCGTCATCGCCGATGCGGTCTACGCGTTCCCGTCGCTCCTGCTCGCGATCGTCGTCTCGATCGTGATCTCGGGAGGCCAGTCCAGTCTCGTCGGCGGAATCGTCGCCGCGGGCATCTCGATCACCGTGGTGTTCGTGCCGCAGTATTTCCGCGTCGTCCGGGCCGAGGCCGTCCGCCTCAAGTCGGAGGCCTTCGTCGAGTCGTCGAAGGTCGTCGGCTCGTCGACCGCCCGCATCATGTTCAAGCACGTGTTGCGCAACGCCACGCGCAGCCTGCCGCTGATCCTGACGCTCAACGCGTCCGAGGCGATCCTGACGCTCGCGTCGCTCGGCTTCCTCGGCTTCGGCATCGGGCCGACGGCCGCCGCCGAGTGGGGCTACGACCTCAACCGGGCACTCTCCGACACCGCCAGTGGCATCTGGTGGACGGGCGTGTTCCCCGGAGCCGCGATCGTCCTGCTCGTGCTCGGCGTCACGCTCGTCGGTGAGAGCCTCAACGACCTCGCCGACCCGCGCCTGCGCACGCGCCGGCGGGCCAAGCGCCGGAAGGCCGTAACCAGCGCCTCCAGCGACCCCGCCGTCGGTGACACCAAGACCCCCGGCAGCACCACCGCCCCCGAAGGAGGACGCGCATGACCGACATCGTCCGCGACGACCGTCACACGGCCGTCGACATCAAGAACCTCGAGGTCACCTTCGCCACCGATGGCGGCGATGTCAATGCCGTGCAGGGCGTCAGCCTGACGGTCCGGTCGGGCGAGGTGCTCGCGATCGTCGGAGAATCAGGATCCGGCAAGACCGTCACGGCCAAGACGATCCTCGGCCTGCTCCCCGAGACCGCCGTCGCCTCCGGCGCCGTGCTCCTCACCGGCGAAAACGTGCTGACCGTCGGGCCGAAGCGCGTCCGCGAGCTGCGCGGCACCGACGTCGCCATGGTCTTCCAGGAGCCCTCGACGGCGCTGAACCCGGTCTTCACGGTCGGGTGGCAGATCGCCGAGGGCATACGCGCCCACGGCAAGGTGTCGAAGAAAGAGGCGCGGAAGAGGGCCATCGACATCCTGTCGAGGGTCGGGATCCCGGATCCTGAGACCCGCGTCGACTACTACCCGCACCAGTTCTCGGGCGGCCAGAAGCAACGTGTGGTCATCGCGATGGCGCTCGTGCTGAACCCCTCGGTGATCGTCGCCGACGAGCCGACCACGGCGCTCGATGTGACGGTGCAGGCCGAGATCCTCGATCTGCTGCGCCGGTGCCGCGACGAATTCGGCGCCGCTATCGTGCTGATCACTCACAACATGGGCGTTGTCGCCGATCTCGCCGATCGCGTGGCCGTCATGTACCTCGGCAAGGTGGTCGAAGAGGCCGACGCGAAAACGCTGTTCGCCAACCCGCAGGACGACTACACCAAGCGCCTCCTCGGCAGCGTGCCTCGACTGGAGGCCCGCGGCCACCAGGCTGCTCCGTCGGCCGACGCCGAGATCGTCGTGAACGCCCGCGGGCTCGAGATCGAATACCCCGGACGTCTCGGTCGTGCGGGATTCCGTGCGGTGAAGGGTGTCGACTTCACGATCGCCAAAGGCCAGGTGCTCGGGCTGGTGGGGGAGTCCGGCTCCGGCAAGACCACCATCGGCCGCGCGATCGCGGGGCTCACCCGGGTCACCGGCGGCTCGCTCGAGGTGCTCGGCGTCGAGATGAACGGCGTGCACGAGCGCGACTTCAAGCCGAAGCGGGCCGAGATCGGGTTCGTCTTCCAAGACCCGGCCTCGTCGTTCAACCCGCTGCTGACGATCGCCGAGGCCGTTGCCGAGCCGCTCATCGTGCACGGCCGCGCCGGAGACGCCCGAGCCGCACGCGCGCGCGTCGACGAGCTGATGGAGGCCGTCCAGCTGCCCAAGGCGTTCGGTGACCGCTACCCCCACGAGCTGAGCGGTGGCCAGCGCCAGAGGGCCAGTCTCGCGAGATCGCTTGCGCTGGATCCTGCGCTCCTGATCGCCGACGAGCCCACCAGCGCGCTCGACGTCTCGGTGCAGGCGCGGGTGCTCGAGCTCTTCGCCGAGCTGCAGAGCGACCTCGGATTCGCCGCTTTGTTCATCAGCCACGACCTCGCGGTAGTGAACCTGCTCGCCGACCGTATCGGCGTGCTCTTTCACGGCGACCTGGTCGAGTCGGGGCCGAACGACCAGGTGCTCGGCGCGCCCGAGCACGACTACACGAAGCGACTGCTCGCCTCGCTGCCGGTGCCCGATCCTTCCGAGCAGGCCGCGCGCCGCGAAGCGCTGAGAGCTCTGACCCGTCAAGCTTAGGTATGGCCGACACCGACGCACCCGTCCTCGTCGCCGACGATCTCTCGCTGCTCTACCCGGCTCGCGCCGGGCGCCCGGAAGTACGCGCCGTCGACGGTATCTCGCTCCAACTGGCTCCGGGGGAGATCCTCGGGGTGCTCGGAGAAGCAGGATCCGGCAAGTCGACGCTCGCCCGCGCCTTCGCCGGCCTGGCCTACGCCTCGAGGCCCCCCGAGGGGTCGGCGACGATCGCGGGTGGCGAGTTGTTCGTGCTCGGCGAGCGGATCAAGACGATCTCGAAACGGCATCGTGACCGCCTCACGGGGGCCGTCGGCTATCTGTCGCAGTCGGACGGCGACAACCTCAACCCCGATCTCACCGTGGGGGAGGCGGTAGCCGAGCCGCTCTACGAGCGTGACAAGAAGTTCGATCGCAAAGAGGCCGGTCGGCTGGTGTCGACCCTCGTCGACGCTGTGCATCTGCCGCTTTCGACCATGCTCAAGCAGACGTGGGAGCTCAGCTCGGGTCAGCGTCAGCGCATCGCGCTCGCCCGCAGTCTCGTGCTCTCGCCGAGCGTTCTCATCGCCGACGAACCGGCCCGCGGGGTCGACGTGCTGGTGCGCCAGTCGGTCTTGGAGCTGCTCCGCGGCATCCATGAGACCAGGCAGTTCTCGGCCGTCGTCGTCACCTCGTCGGTGAACGAGGCTCGCGCGGTGGCCGACCGCATCGCCGTGCTCCGCTCGGGGCACCTGGTCGGCCTGGGGACCATCGACGACGTGCTCGCCACGACCGTCGACCCGTACGTGAAGGTTCTTTCGCAGACGTCGCCCATCGACATCATCCCGTCGTCCGACCGCACCCCCAAGAAGCACCGTTAGGAGCACTTTGTCTTCCGCCACCCCCGCCTCCTCGTCCGCCCGTGGTCACCGTGCCGTCCTGACCCCGTCTGCGACCGTGCCTTCCGAGCACCGTCCCACGCCCGGGCCCATCGCCATCGGGCCGAAGCCACTGCAGCACGTCGTCGACGCCGTCGAATCGGGCGGCGGCACCCTCGGCCCCCTCGACGAGTCGACGCGAGGGCTGATGTGGCTATCGCACACGAAGATCGACGAACTCGACGACGCGCTCACGACCTATCCCAACATCGAGTGGGTGCAGCTGCCCATGGCCGGGGTCGACATGTTCGCCCCGATCATGGCGAAGTACGCGTCGTCGCCGCGTCCGCTCTGGACCAGCGCCAAGGGCGCCTACTCCGAGCCGGTCGCCGAGCACGCCGTCGCTCTCGCGCTGGCCCTGCTCCGGGTGTTCCCCGAGCGGGTGCGTGCCAGCTCCTGGGCAACCGAGCCCAAGGGCATCTCGCTGTACGGGCTCGACGTCGTCATTGTCGGCGCCGGTGGAATCGCCCTCGAGATCATGCGCCTCCTCGCGCCATTCGACCCGCGAATCACCATCGTCCGCCGCAGTTCGTCTCCCGTCGAAGGCGCGGCGCGCACAGTGCCGGCCGCGCAGCTCGGCGAGGTGCTGCCGACCGCCGACGTCGTGATCGTCGCGGCGGCCATGACCGACGACACCGCCAAGATGTTCGGCGCGTCGCAGTTCGCCGCCATGAAAGACACCGCCGTGCTGGTGAATATCGCTCGCGGCGGACTCGTCGACACCGACGCCCTGGTCGACGCGCTCGACTCCGGGTCGCTGTGGGGTGCGGGGCTGGATGTGACCGATCCGGAGCCGTTGCCCGAGGGGCACCCGCTGTGGACCAACGACCGAGCGCTGATCACCCCGCACCAGGCCGACACGCCCGACATGGTCGCGCCGCTGCTGGCCGAGCGGATCCGGCACAACGTGAGGGCGCTCGAAGGCGATGGGGAATTCATCGGCGTCGTGGATCCTGCCGCCGGCTACTGAGCTCGTCGCCCCCCTTGCAAATTTGAAGGAGATTTCGAGTCGCGACCCCGGTGGACCCTGATGTTTCCGCTGGGGTCGCGGCGTTTTTCCTTCGAATTCGGAGGCGGAGGCGGAGCGGGGTTGGGGGCCCGGCGCGGCACAGCACACCGCGCGCACTAAAAAAGGCCCCCACGGGTGGAGCCGTGAGGGCCTTCGCTCCCCGAGTTGGACTCGAACCAACAACCTGCCGGTTAACAGCCGGCTGCTCTGCCAATTGAGCTATCGAGGATTACAACTCCCGTTCGATTGGCGCTGAACGAGCGACCACAACTCTAGCAAAGGTTTTGGCCCTCGATGTACACCTCAGCCTTCGGGGTGGTCGAGCCCCGGGGTCCAGGTGTGGCCGGGGCCGCCCCAACCGTTCTTGCGGACGGCCTTCGCGGCCGCCTTCGAGAACGGGTGCTCGAGGCGGTCGGCGTAGAGGATGCCGTCGAGGTGGTCGTATTCGTGCTGGAAGATGCGGGCCAGCCAGCCGTGCGCCTCGATCTCGTAGGGCTCGCCCTCGAGGTCGACGGCCCGGAGCAGCACGCTGTCGGCACGTCGCAGCGGGAAGCGTTCGCCCGGAATCGACAGGCACCCCTCCGACTCGTCGTCGTCGTCGAGGTCGTTGAGGGTCAGTGGGCTCTGCCAGAGCTCCGGGTTGATCGCGACACCGCGCCACGACTCGCCCTCGTCGTCGGCCCAGGAGAAGACGAAGACGCGCAAGGCCACCCCGACCTGCGGGCCGGCCAGGCCGACGCCCGGCGCTTCGTCCATCGTCTCGAACATGTCGGCGACGAGAGTGCGGAGCTCGTCGTCGAAGACGGTGACGGGGGAGGCGATCTCGTGGAGGACGGGTTCGCCGGTGATCGTGATCGGTCGGACAGCCATTCACTCAGCCTATCGGCGGGCCCGGCGCCGGGCCTCACGGTACCGTGAGAGCGTGCCTCTGCCTCTCGACGTCCTCACCGAGCCGGTGACACTCGACTCTCAGACCGCGATCGGCATCCCGCTCGCGCTGATCGGCGCGATCTTCCTCTCGGTGGGAGCGCAGCTGCAGCACCGGGGTGTGACGAAGGTGGAGCGTGCCTCCGGCGGCGCTTCGAAGGGGCTCAATGTCAGGCAGGTGCTGCGACTCCTCGGCCGGCCGTCGTGGGTGCTCGGCACCCTCATGCTCGCGCTCGCCATCGTCTTCCAGCTCACCAGCCTTAGCTTCGCTCCGCTCATCGTGGTGCAGCCTCTCGGTGCCGTCGCCCTCGTGGTGACCGCCGTGCTGAACTCCCGAACCACGAGGCAGCGACTCGATCGACAGTCGAAACGCGCGATCCTCTTCTGCGTCGGCGGCGTCGCGCTGTTCGTGCTGGTGGCCGCGCTGACAGCCACCGAGCCCGTCATCACCCACGGGCAGCTCATCACCGTGCTGGTGATCCTCGCGATCGTCTTCGCGCTGCTCCTGACCGCGTTCACCCTCTTCCGGCGCAAGATCCGGGCGCTGTTCTACATCATCGCCGCCGGGTTCCTCTACGGATTCGTCGCCACCCTCGCGAAGGTCGTCATCAATCGCGTCGAGTCGCACAACTTCGACATCCTCACCGCCGTCTGCATCCTGTTCCTCCTGGCCGCGGGTGGTCTCGGCGGCTACTTCGTGCAGAACGCCTACGCGTCGGGCCCGCCCGACCTCGTGATCGCGGGCCTCACCGTCGTCGACCCCCTGGTTGCGGTCGGTATCGGCATCCTCGTTCTCGGTGAGGCCTCGCAAGCCCCCTGGTGGGCCGGCATCTTCTACGTCGTCGCGGGGGCGATCGCCGTCTACGGCGTGTTCCAGCTGGCGAAATACCATCCGCAGGCCAAGGGCTGAGCTAGCCTGACTGGTGTCGGCCCCGACCACGGGGCCGCAGCACAAGACGCCCGGATCACCGGCCGCCCACGGCAAGGACGCAACCGACAAGTGACGATCGACCATCACGATGAGACGACCGCGAGGTCTTCCGATACCAGGCCGCTTCGGATCCTGATCGCCGGAGACACCTTTCCGCCCGACGTCAACGGCGCGGCAAACTTCACCGAGAGGCTCGCTGTCGGCCTCGCCGAGCGGGGTCACGATGTGCATGTGGTCGCGCCCGCTCCGACCCGTCGCCACGGCACCTTCGAAGAGCAGCACGCCGGTGCGACGCTCACCGTGCACCGACTCAACTCGACCCGCTGGCCGCTGCACGACTGGCTCCGCTTCGCGACTCCGTGGATGGTCAAACACAACACCAGGCCGATCGTCGACTCGTTCCGGCCCGACGTGGTGCACATCCAGTCGCACATCATCATCGGCCGCGGGCTGACCACGATCGCGAAAGAACGCGGCATCCGCGTGATCGCGACGAACCACTTCATGCCCGAGAACCTCATCGAGCACACACCGCCGATGCCCCGCAAGCTGCTCGACTGGATCACGCGACGGGCGTGGCAAGACGCCGCGAACACGTACCAGCACTGCCAGGCGATCACGACGCCGACGCGCAAGGCCGCCGGATTCCTCGAGGAGGCGACCGACATCACCGGCGTCATTCCGATCTCGTGCGGCATCGACGCTTCGCACTACACGGCACGGCCCGACCGACCGTCGACCAACCGAATCGTCTTCGTCGGCCGCGTGACGGGCGAGAAGCACATCGACGTGCTGCTCACCGCGATGACGAAGCTGCCCGCCGCTCTCGGCGCGACTCTCACGATCGTCGGAGGTGGCGACCTCCTCGCGAAGCTGACCCAGATGGCGGCCGACCTCGGCCTCGCCGAGCGGGTCACGTTCGCCGGCTACCTCTCCGACGACGAACTGCGCCGCACCCTCACCGATGCGACCGTCTTCGCGATGCCCTCGACCGCCGAGCTGCAGAGCATCGCGAGCCTCGAGGCGATGGCGTCGGGCCTCCCTATCGTCGTCGCCGACGCCATGGCGCTTCCGCACCTCGTCGACCACGGCTCGAACGGCTATCTGTTCACCCCGGGCGACGCCGACGACCTCGCCGCGAAACTCACCGACGTGCTCACGAAGAGCGACGACGACTACATCGCCATGCGCCGCGCGAGCCTCGCCATGATCGAACCGCACGACATCAACCGCACGCTCGACACGTTCGAGAAGCTGTATCGTGGGCAAGCGGCGACCTCCCCGGTCGCCGACACCGCCGCTCCTTCGATCGAGTCCGCGTCCGCGCCAGGTGCTCGGGCCGGAGACGAGATCGAATCCGGCGGTTCGGGGCGGTAGCTCAGCTGGTCAGAGCAGGCGACTCATAATCGCTCGGTCACGGGTTCAAGTCCCGTCCGCCCTACTCGCGAGTGCTGCTCTCCGTCGGCCAGTGCAAATTCGAAGGAAAAACGCGCGCGCCAGGACGAAGAATCAAGGATTCGACGGGGTCGGGTACCAGGATCTCCTTCAAATTCGGGGCGGGGCCGGGGCAGGGCAGGCACGGGGCGGCAACGGGCATTTGTGCCCCGCGAGGAGTACGACCGGAGTCGGTAGTCTGGTCGAGCAAGAAACGGGGAATCGGGGGAGTTGCGCACGAGGCAGGCTGGGATCTCACGTGGGCTCGCCCGGTGACGCTGGCTCTGCTGCCCGACCACACCGACGAGGCCGCCCTCTCGATTCGCCAGGGCTCCACACGCATCGTGCAGATCACACTGGGCGCGCGGGTTCGGCTCAGCATCACCACGGGAACCGAAACGCTGGAGGTCGACGGGCGCCACCCGCCGGCCGAGCAGATCCACGGTGTTCTGGCAGTCCACCGCGACGATGTCGAGATCGCCCCCGACGAGTCTGATCTCGACTTTGATTTCGACGAGACGATCCTGACTCTTGGCGAGGAGCAGCCGCGCAGTCCTCACGAGACGTCGGTGCCGGCTCTCGAGCCGGACTTCGACGCGACGATCCTGACGCCGAGGGTCGATGACGCCGGGCAGACCGCCGACGGTGGCCGGAGTGCGGGCGCGGCTCCCTCGGATCCTGTTTTCTTCTTCATCGACCTCGCCGACCGCAACGGCCGCGTGCTCCACCGAGTCGACGGGACCACCTGGTCGGGCGCGCCCCGCGCGACCGCGACGACGCCGGGGCAGCCCTGCTGGCCGTGTGGAGCGTGACCGACCACGTGTCGGCGGCACACCTCTCGCTGACGAGCTCGGGGGCGCACCTCGTCGTGCGCGACCTCGCCTCGACGAACGGCACGACGCTGTTTCCCGTCGTCGGCGAGCCCTACCGACTCACCCCGCACGAGGCCGTGCCCATCGTCCCCGGCACCCATCTGGTGCTGACCGCCGATGTCACGATCACGGTTGTAGCCGACCCCGCCGGCTCGGACCCAGCCGGCCTGGACCTCGCCAGCCCGAACCCCGCCGGCTCCGACCCGGGAGCCGTCGGTGCCCTCTAGGCTCCCCGAGACCGCACCCGTGCTCCCCGGCTAGTCTGCGCGATCGCGGAGATAATCCACGGACTTGTGGCCGGTCACTTGCCGTTCAAGACGGTCGGCGGCGACAACTCGATTGAGGCGATCCAGCGGAGGATCGTCGGTCGAAACGGAGCCTCGACCGCTGGCGCCCAGCGCTTCTGCGTCGCCGATATTCCCTCCCGGTAGCCCCGCCTCTCAGCCCCAGCAGCCCCGCCTCGTCGGGCTCTCGTGAGTGTCCACGATCGGCTAGTCCTCGGTCGCGATCATCAGCAGATCGCGGACACTCGCCAACCCGTGGGGCGATCAACCTGAGAGCAGCTACCTGTGAAATACCAATAAATACAGGAGTGCCCAGGATGGGTGCCTTGCGCCGGGGGAGGGGGTGCGTGTCAGACTGGATACACGTCACTCGTCGTGGAGTGGTCTGTCCATCCAATCCGAAAGTCGATCGCTTCAGCCTCGCGGCCAACCCCGAGGCACGATCGCAGAAACAGAGTCCACGGCGAGACGCCCGGCCCCGACAGGGTCCGATCGAGTGCAGCAGCGCTCGTGTTTTGTCGTGCACCCGAGGAGACCCGTGTCCGACACCACAGCACCCGCGCGCACCGGGTCAGTCCGAACCGTGCCCACCCGAACCGGCGCCGTCCGGTCCGTCAGCGACCAGGCCCACACCCTGACCCCGAAGGCCGTCGTCGGCATCGCCGTCCTCGGCCTCGCGACCTTCTTCGCCATCACCACCGAGCTCATGCCCGTCGGCCTCCTCGGCCCGATGAGTGCCGACCTCGGCGTCAGCGTCTCGCAGATGGGCCTCGTGGTCACCGTCTACGCGCTCGCCGTCGCGCTGCTCGCACTGCCGCTCACCGTGGCGACCTCGCGTTTCCCGCGGCGAGCCGTGCTCATCGCGACTCTCGGCGGCTATGCGGTCTCGAACCTGCTGATCGCCCTCGCCCCGACGTTCGCCGTCGTCTGCGCCGGCCGCGTCATCGGCGGCGTCGCGCACGCTCTGTTCTTCTCGGTCGCGTCCGCCTACGCCACCCGGATCGTGCCGCCGCGCCTGGCCGGCCGGGCCATCGCGTTCGTCTATTCCGGCAGCTCGCTCGGCTTCGTGCTGGGCGTGCCGCTCGCGACCACGGTCGGCGAGCACAGCGGCTGGCGGCTTGCCGTCGGCGGGGTCGCCGTTGCGTCGGCCGTGCTGGCTCTCGTCGCGGTCGCCTTCTTGCCGTCGGTGCGGGGAGAAGCACAACCCCACTTAGGATCCCCCAAATCGTGGGCCCGCTCCGGCCTCCTCGCGGTGGGCGTTGCCGACCTGTTGCTCTTCGCCGGCCACTACGTCGTGTACACCTACGTCGGGCCGTACCTCGAGGGCGCCGGGCTCGGCCACGACGCCATCGGTGGCGCGCTCCTCGTTCTGGGTGGCACCGGAATCATCGGACTCCTCGCGGCCGGATCCTTCGTCGACCGAGCCCCGCGCCAGACCCTGCTCGTCGCCGTGGCCGTCATGGCTCTCGCTCTCGCGGCACTGCCGTTCGTGCACGGGTCGCTGGTCGGCACGTTCGTCGTCGCCGGCATCTGGATGGCGGCCAACGGAACTACCGGCACGCTGTTCATGGCCGCGGCGATCCGCACCGGGGGAGTGAGCCCCGACATCGCGGGTGCGCTTATTAACGGCGCCTCGAACGTCGGCATCGCCGCCGGTGCCGCCGCGGGTGGTGTCGTGTATGGGTCCGCCGGTCTCGGCGCACTGCCGCTGGCGGCCGCCGTCGTGCTCGCCGCGAGCTTCGGCGTGGTCGTCGTCGCGCGCAAGGCCTTCCCGCTGCACGGCCACGCGCAGGCCACCCTGTCGACCACGAGCATCCCGGTGATCACGACGTCGATCCAGACGATCACGACGTCGATTCCCACCCTCGTCACGTCGTCGATCCGCACGATCAAGACGCACACGTCGTCGATCCGCACGATCCGCACTCCCGACACTGCGACCGGGTCGACTCGTCTGCCGTAGGTCGGCGACCCGCTCAAGGCCCCCACCCCCAGCGCCGTTTCGTATGCCGGAGGTCCGCCGCCGCCCAAGCTGGCGCTCGCCCCGTTACCCGCGCCCGTCGGATCCTCGTCTTCAGCCGGCCCGTCGGCCGCGAGACTCCAAGAGTTGCCCATGCGCACGGCACTTCATAGGCACATCGTGGAGTCTCGATACCCGCCGCACGGGTGCGCGAGCGACAGCAGGTGCGAGAATGGCCGCATGTTCGGCAAACGCCTCCGCGGGACTGACTCGCCCATCACCCGCGACACCGGCTTCGGCATCGGGGCGCAGGTCTACGTGGTCGACTCCGACGAGGATCCGACCTCGCCCTTTCCAGAAGGCCCGACCGGGGTGGTCGTGCGCCCCGGGGGATCCGCGTGGCAGCCGGTCTCGGTGATCGGCGGATCGTCCCGCGTGTGGACCATCCAGTTCGACACCCCGCAATACACGGCCGAGCTTCACGGGCCCATCGCGATGGTGCAGTTGCCCGAGCGCTACCTCAGGCTGGCCCCGCCCGTCGAGTAGCGGGTTTCGCGGATGCCCCCGAACGGGGGCTACTCGTTCTGGGACTAGGGGGCGAACCCCGGCATCGATAGCGTCAGGGCATGATCTCACCCCGGCTGGCTCTCGCCGCCACTTTCTTGACCGTGGCTATCGCCGTGCCGTCCGTCGTCGTCGCTGCTGAGGCGTCGTCCGCGAGCCCCTCGTCTGCAAGCACTTCTGCGAGCACAGCGTCCACGAGCACGAGCCCGACCGCGGCACACGCGACCTCGTCGCGCCTCGCGAAGCCCGCCGCCAAGGAGTACAAGAACTGCACCGCCATCAAGAAGGTGTACTCGGGCGGCATTGCCAAGAAGGGCGTGAAGTACAACGTCGTTAAGCACAAAGACGGCACGAAGACCAACAAGGCCCTCAAGGGCAAGGTGAAGTTCGACACTGCCCTCTACAACGCCAACAAGAAGTCCGATGCCGACAAAGACGGAATCGCCTGCGAGAAGAGCTGAGCGGCGTTTCGCCGGATCCTCGTCGCCCTCCCATCCTCTCGATGCGGAGGGCTTCGCTCTGCCCCCTGCTCAGCCCCGCGCCCGGCCCACCCCCGAATGCCGCCAATTGCACGCTGCCCCCCGCACACGCCGGCGTTTGCCGCCACTCGGGAATAGACCCGACCCCACCGCGTTGAACCCAACTGTATGCAGACGCATACAAATGACGTAGGGTGAGAACATGGAAAACAAGAGCGGCATGCAGTTCGGCGTCTTCTCCGTCGGCGACATCACCACCGACCCGACCACCGGCATCACGCCGACCGAGCACGAGCGCCTCAAAGCGATGATCACCATCGCGAAGCATGCCGAAGAGGTCGGCCTCGACGTCTTCGCCGCCGGCGAGCACCACAACCCGCCGTTCGTGAACTCCTCGACGACCACTCTTCTCGCCATGATCGCGGCTCAGACCGAAAAGCTCCTGCTCAGTACGGCGACCGCCCTCATCACCACCAACGATCCGGTGAAGATCGCTGAAGACTACGCGCTCCTCCAGCACATCACCGACGGCCGTATCGATCTGACGCTCGGTCGCGGAAACACCGGCCCGGTCTACCCCTGGTTCGGCAAAGACATCCGCCAGGGCATCAACCTCGCCATTGAGAACTACGCCCTGCTGCACCGCCTCTGGACGGAGGAGGTCGTCGACTGGAAGGGTCACTTCCGTACACCCCTCCAGGGCTTCACTGCGACCCCGCGCCCCCTCGACGACGTCGCGCCGTTCGTGTGGCACGGTTCGATCCGCTCGACCGAGATCGCCGAGCAGGCCGCGTACTACGGCGATGGATTCTTCGCGAACCACATCTTCTGGCCCGCCTCGCACACCGCCCAGATGGTCAAGCTGTACCGGGAGCGCTTCGAGCACTACGGCCACGGCACCGCGGCGCAGGCGATCGTCGGCCTCGGCGGCCAGGTGTTCATGGCGAAGAACTCGCAAGACGCCGTGAAGCAGTTCCGCCCCTACTTCGACAACGCGCCCGTCTACGGTCACGGCCCCTCGATGGAAGACTTCACCGCTCAGACCCCTCTGACTGTCGGCAGCCCGCAGGAGGTCATCGACCGCACGCTCGGATTCCGCGACTACGTGGGCGACTACCAGCGCCAGCTCTTCCTCATCGACCACGCCGGACTGCCGCTCAAGACCGTCCTCGGGCAGCTCGACCTGCTCGGCTCCGAGGTCGTGCCGGTGCTGCGTCGCGAGTTCGCCGTCGGACGCCCCTCCGACGTTCCGGACGCGCCCACCCACGCGTCGCAGGTCGCCAAGCGCGACGCTGCCCTCGCTGTTTCCGCGCTCTAGACACCAAGGATCCGCCACCATGCCCCTCAAGCACATCGCCGTCGTGGCTGCCGGCCTCAGCCAGCCCTCCTCGACACGCCTGCTCGCCGACCGTCTGGCCGAGGCCACCGTCCGCTCCCTCGCGGAGCACGGCGACCAGGTCGAGGTCACCGTCGTCGAGCTGCGCGACCTCGCGCACGACATCACCGACAACCTGCTGACCGGGTTCCCGTCGCCCGAGCTCGACGCCGCCATCACCGCCGTGACGTCGGCTGACGGCGTCATCGCCGTCACTCCCGTCTTCTCCGCGTCGTACAGCGGCCTGTTCAAGTCGTTCTTCGACGTGATCGACAAAGACTCATTGTCGGGCACGCCCGTTCTCATCGGGGCGACCGCTGGAACGGCCCGCCACTCGATGGTGCTCGACTTCGCGTTGCGCCCCCTGTTCTCGTATCTCCGCGCGGTCGTCGCTCCGCTCGGCGTGTTCGCGGCCTCGGAAGATTGGGGCTCGGGCGATGAGACCACGACCACCCTGCCTGACCGGGTAGCTCGGGCTGGCGCCCAGTTCGCCGATCTCGTCTCGGGTCACTCGACGGCTCGCGATGACGCGTTCGACGGCGTCGTGCCGTTCGAGGAGCAGCTGCGGCGTCTCTCTGCCGACAGCTAGGCATCGCCGACACCACCTTTCGGCCGCGCACCCGCTTTTCGGCGGTGTCGCGGCCGATCGGTGGTGTCAGGCACTGCCTGTTGCGAGGCACCACGTGGTGGCGCGCCGGATCTGACGGAAATGTCGGGGGCCTCTTCTACGTTGGAGCCATCATGACTGAGACGAGCACCGCCGACAGCAGCCCCGCCGAAACCAACGCAGCCGACCCCGGGGCCGACCTCGCCGAGTTCCACCAGCGGCGCCTTCGACGAGCGCAGAGCCCCCAGGGCCCGCTCGCGCTGACGAACACCCAGTGGGTCGACTCCGAGCAGCCGATCTACGGGGTGCCTGGGCGGTGGGCCCCTGCGCCGAAGGGTCTTGGCGGCCTCGCCGTCACCGCAGCGACCGCCGACGGCATCATCGTCGACGGCGATCCGGTCGACGGCACGGTCTACGTCTCGGGCGACGATGCAATTACCCCCTCGACGATCGCTTTCGCCGACGGATCCACCGGCACTGTGATCGCGAACGACGACCGCAGCGCTTACGCTCTCCGGGTCTGGAACCCCGCCTCCGAGGCCATCGAGGCGTTCGGCGACATCGACGCGTTCCCGTTCGATCCGTCATGGGTCGTGACGGCCGCGTGGGTACCGACGGCGGAGGGAACCGAGGTCGACATCCGACACCAGAAAGACCTCGACCTCAGCCGTCCGAAGCCCCTGCCCGGCCTCATCCGCTTCAGCCGTGACGGGGTCGACCTCGAGTTGGCCGCTTTCCCCGCGGGCGACGGAGACCTGCTGCAGCTGGTGTTCGGCGACGCCACCAACGGCGACTCGACCTACTCTGTCGGGCGCTTCCTGTTCCCGACCCCGAACGACGATGGCACCATCACCCTCGACTTCAACCGTGCCGTGCTGCCACCGTGCGCCTTCTCGTACAACTTCAACTGCCCCATCCCGCCGAAGCAGAACCGTTTCGCCGTAGCCATCGAGGCGGGGGAGAAGAACGTCCTCGCCAAAGATGGCTCGCTCCTGCACGAGTAGCTGGCCAGACGCGCCCGCCGCCTAGAATCGAACAAATGTTCACGTGTCTCGTTCGTCTGCCCGACGAGTCGATCGAGGTGACGGTGATCGGGCGTGACGAGGCCGGGGCACTTCGGTCGGGGTCGGTGCGCCGGATCCTGGGCTCCGATCTCGCCGGCGAAATCGAGCGCGGTGAAGCGGTCGCCACGCGGTGGGTCTGGGACGACACCGCTCGGTGGTATCCCCAGCTGCTCGCAAACGGCCTCCACGTCGATCGATGCGTCGATCTGCGCCTCACGCACGCTATTCTGCGGGCCTCCCAGTTCACGATCGGCTCCGAGATTCATCGGGGCGGTGCGGGCCCGTGGGATGCCGGCCAGGCTCCGCCGGTAGCCGCCGACGCGCTGTTCGTCGTCGAGCGGGAGTCGCTGCCCGATCCGGTCGGCGAGTTCCTGCTGCAGCGCGCCGCCATTGAAGCCTCTTCCCAGCGCGGTCAGCTCGAACTGCTCGTCGCCGCCGAGTCGACGGGTGCCCTGATCGCGGCCGAGATGCGAGCGCGCGGCATTCCGTGGTCGGCGTCGACGCACGACGCCCTCCTCACGGTCGCCCTCGGCCCCAAGCCGCACCCGGGCCAGCGCCCTGCCCTGATGCTCACTGATCTCGCGGCTCTTCGGCGTGAGCTCGGAACGCCCGACCTCAACCCCGATTCGCCGGCCGAGTTGATCAAGGCGCTGCGAGGCGCGGGGCTTGCGGTGCGCACGACCCGGCAGTGGGAGCTCCAGCAGCTCGACCATCCGGCGATCCCGCCCCTGCTCGCCTACAAGAAGAAGCAGCGGCTCCTCGTCGCCAATGGCTGGGCCTGGCTCGACGCCTGGGTCGCGGGCGGGCGCTTCCGGCCCGACTACGTCCCCGCCGCCGCAGCGACCGGCCGCTGGGGCACCTCGGGCGGGGGAGCCCTCCAATTGCCGAAGGCGGTGCGCGGCGCCGTGGTGGCCGACCCGGGGTGGGCCCTCGTGGTCGCCGACGCCTCGCAATTGGAGCCCAGGATCCTGACCGCCCTCTCCCACGACGACGCCATGGCGCGTGCCGGCGCCGGAGACCTCTACGAGGGGATCGTCGCGTCCGGCGCCGTGGCGACCCGCGCCGAGGCGAAAGTCGCGATGCTTGGCGCCATGTACGGTGCCACCTCGGGCGATGGTGGGCGGCTCATGCCGCGACTCACCCGCGCCTTTCCGAAGGCGATCAAGCTCGTCGAAGACGCGGCCCGAGTCGGGGAGGGCGGCGGCGTAGTGCACACGCTCCTGGGGCGCACCTCGCCCGATCCCTCGTCCGCGGCGGGCGACGACCTCGCACCGCCGCCTCCCGAGGTGGGCGTCGGCGACGTGGGGGCGGGGCGCCGCGCCTGGGGTCGCTTCACTCGCAACTTCGTCGTGCAGGGCACCGCAGCCGAATGGGCGCTCTGCTGGATGGGTGCTCTCCGCCGTTCGCTCGACACGCGGTTCGGGCATGGCCCGGACGCGCCGCACCTCGTGTTCTTCCTCCACGACGAGGTCGTCGTCCACACGCCCGCCGATGTCGCCGCCGAGGTGGTCACCCTGGTCGAGGGCACTGCCGCCGAGGCGGGGCGGCTGCTCTTCGGGCAGGCTCCCGTGCGCTTTCCGGTGACGGTGGCGACAGTGAAGTCGTACGCCGACGCGAAATAGCCACTAGCGGCTCCCCGATTCGGGTGCCTTCGGGTGGACACTCGTCTGCTCGTTCGACAGCTCCTGAATTCAGGTGCGCCGACGCCGTACTCGTGATTTCAGGCGCGCGAAGAGCCGCTCCTCCTGAACGCGGGCCGCAGACGCGACGATGTGCCTGAGTCGGCGCGCGATACTCCTGTATTGGGCGGGGCCGGCGCCGGATCCTGGATTCCTGCCAGCCGGGCCTCCTCAATACAGGCGCGGCCCTCGAGAGCAGGCATCTGACCCCGGATCGGGCACACAGGAATCACACACTTGTCATTACCCAGCCGCATCAGCCATACTTCACGAAGTACCACGTTTGTTCCACTCACAGGTCGATGGGGAAGTCGCACCTAATCGAGTGGAGAAAACTGTGGCTGAAATAACCAACACCGCGGTGACGCGTGGCGTGCTCTTCGTCCACTCGTCGCCCAGAGCTTTGAGCCCGCATGTCGAGTGGGCTGCTGGTCGCGCCCTTGGCACGGCTGTCAACTTCTCGTGGGGCGAGCAGCCCGTGCTCAAGGGTGCCCTGCGCGCCGAATTCTTCTGGGAGGGTCCGGTAGGCACCGGAGCCCAGATCGCCTCTGCCCTGCGCGGCTGGGAGCACCTCCGCTACGAGGTGACCGAAGACCCGTCGAGCCATGCCGACGGCGGTCGGTGGATGCACACGCCCGACCTCGGTGTTTTCTTCGCGCAGACCGACTCGGCCGGCAACACGGTCATCCCCGAAGATCGCATTCGCTACGCGATGGAGATCGCAGGATCCAACACGCTCGAGTTGCACCGCGAGTTGCGTCTCGCTCTCGGCCAGGCGTGGGATGACGAGCTCGAGCCGTTCCGCCACGCGAGCGAGGGCAACCCCGTCGTGTGGTTGCACAAGGTCGGCTAACGCGCACCGGCGTCGACTCTCCGCAAGCTGCTTCACGTGCCCTCCCGTTCGACATCGGGGAGGACGCAAGACGAAGGCCCGACCATCCCGCGAGGTGGTCGGGCCTTCGTGCGCGTGCGCCTACGCCTGAGGCCAGCTCCGCAGGGCGATCACGGCGTTGTGGCCACCGAACCCGAACGACGTCGAGATCGCGACGATCTCGCCTTCGGCCGGAAGGGCCCGCGGCTCGGTGACGAGGTCTATGTCGATCTCGTCGTCGGTCTGCGTCGTGTTGATCGTCGGGGGAGCGGTGCGGCTGCTCAGCGCCTTCACGGTGAAGGCCGCCTCGATAGCACCCGCGCCACCGAGGAGGTGACCGGTCGACGCCTTCGTGGCCGAGATCGCGATCTTGGGCAGGTGGTCGCCGAAGACGCGGAGCAGAGCGTGGTACTCGGCGACGTCGCCCACGGGGGTCGAGGTCGCGTGCGCGTTGATGTGCACGACCTGCTCACGCTCGACGTCGGACGAGCTCAGGGCTTCGATGACGGCGCGCGCGGCCCCGGTTCCCTCGGGGTCGGGCGCGGTGATGTGGAAGGCGTCGCTCGTGACTCCGCCACCGAGCACCTCGGCGTAGATGCGGGCGCCGCGGGCGAGGGCATGCTCCTCGGTCTCGAGGACGAGCGCTCCCGCTCCTTCGCCGAGCACGAAGCCATCGCGCGTGACGTCGTAGGGGCGCGAGGCGGTCGCCGGGTCGTCGGCACGCGTCGACAGAGCGTGCATGGAGGCGAACGCGGCCAGGGGAAGCGGGTGAATCGCTGCTTCCGACCCGCCCGTGACGACGATGTCGGCGTGGCCGAGCTGCAGGTGCTCGTAGGCGTTCACTAGCGACTCGGTGCTCGACGCGCACGCGGAGAGCACCGTGCGGGCTCCGGCGCGGGCACCGAGATCCATCGACACGGCCGCTGCCGGGCCATTGGCCATCAGCATCGGAACCGTCATGGGCAGCACGCGGCGGGGACCCTTTTCGCGCAGGGTGTCCATGCCGTCGGTCAGAGTCCAGATGCCGCCGATGCCGGTCGCCCAGTCGACGAGCAGACGCTCGGGCACGACCTCGGGGGAGCCGGCGTCGGCCCATGCCTCACGGGCGGCGATGAGGGCGTACTGGCTCGACGGGTCGAGTCGCTTCGTCTCTTGACGGGTGAGCACCTCGGACGGGTTGACTTTGATCTGACCTGCGAACCGGACCGGGAGGTCGTACGCCTCGACCCAGTCGGCTTCGATGGTCGAGATGCCGCTCTCTTTGGCGAGCAGGGCTTCCCAGCTGGCAGTGAAAGTGCCTCCGAGGGGTGTCGTCGCGCCGATGCCGGTGACGACGATCTTTTTGGGGGTGCTTGTGGTCACAGTGGTCTCCTAAGTGGTCGGGATGCGGCGCACCCCGGAAACAGCGCTCGGCCCGCGTCGAGAGGACGCGGGCCGAGCAGAAGGACTCTTAGCCCTGCGCCTTGGTGATGAAGTTGACTGCATCGCCGACGGTCTTGAGGTTCTTGACCTCGTCGTCGGGGATCTTGACGTCGAACTTCTCTTCGGCGTTGACGACGATGGTCATCATCGAGATGGAGTCGATGTCGAGGTCGTCGGTGAACGACTTGTCCATCTCGACGGTGTCGGTGGCGATACCCGTCTCGTCGTTGACGAGCTCGGCCAGGCCGGCCAGGACTTCTTCGGTGGACTGTGCCATTGTTTCTCTCCTTGGGGGTGACGGTGTGACCGGGTAGATCTTATTGCACGGTTACCACGCGGGTGCACGGCGCGCGGAACCGGTTCGAGCGCCCCGCGGGTGCAGGGTGCTCGGGGGTCAGGGCAGAACGACCACCTGGGCGCCGAAAACAAGACCCGCGCCGAAGCCGATCTGGAGCGCCAGACCGCCCGACAGCTCAGGGTGTTCGGCGAGAAGGCGGTGCGTGGCCAGGGGAATGCTCGCGGCCGACGTGTTGCCGGTCGTCTCGATGTCACGACCGATCGCGACGGTCTCGGGCAGCTTGAGCTGCTTGGCGAACTCGTCGATGATGCGCATGTTCGCCTGGTGTGGCACGAAGGCGGCGAGGTCCGACGCCTCGATTCCAGCCTTCTCGAGAGCCTGCTTGGCGACCTTGGCCATCTCCCAGACGGCCCAGCGGAACACGGTCTGGCCCTCCTGGCGAATGGTCGGCCAGGCGACCTCTCCCGCGCCCTCGCGGTATTCGCGCGTCGTGGCGGTCATCCCGATGGTCTCCCACTTCGACCCGTCGGAGCCCCAGACGGTAGGCGAGATTCCTGGGGTCTCGCTCGGCCCCACGATCGCCGCACCGGCGCCGTCGGCGAGCAGGAACGAGATCGAGCGGTCGGTCGGATCGATGACGTCGGAGAGCTTCTCGGCCCCCACGACGAGCACGTACTCGGCGATTCCCGACTTGATGAGCGCGTCGGCCTGGGCGATTCCGTAGGTGTAGCCGGCGCAGGCGGCACTGATGTCGTATGCGGCGGCCGGGTTCGCACCGACCCGCTCAGCGAGCAGTGCCGCCATGGAGGGCGTCGGCACCGTGTTGCTGATCGTCGCGACGAGTACGGCGCCGATTTTGGCGGGGTCGATGCCCGCCTTCTCGATCGCCTCTCGCGACGCGGTCTCGGCGAGGTCGATCGCGTCGATCTCGCGGCTCGCTCGCATGCGCGTGATGACGCCGGTGCGCTGCCGGATCCACTCGTCAGACGAGTTGATCGGCTCGATGATGTCGGCGTTGGGCACGACGACGTCGCCGCGGGCTGCCCCGAAGCTCAGGATCCGGGTGAACTGCCTCTGAGGATTCTGCAGCAGAGCGGGTGTCGGGTTGGTCATGCAGAAGCTCCCTCGAGCAGATCGACGGCGGCCTGGAGGTCGTCGGGTGAAGTAATGGAGACGGTCGGAAGCTTGCCGCCGTCGGGGGCGCGCAGTCCGCGCTTTGCCAGGCCCGTCAGGGCTCCAGCCGGAGCGAGTTCGATGAGGCCGGTGATGCCGGCCGCCTGGAACGACTCCATGGTTTTGTCCCAGCGGACCGGGCTTGCGACCTGGCCCACGAGGAGGTCGAGGAACTCCCGACCCCCGCCGATCTCGGCGCCGGAGGCGTTCGACCAGAGCCGGGTAGTGGGGTCGCTCACCGAGACGCCCGCAGCCGCCACGCGGAGCGGCTCGACAGCCGTCGACATGAAGCGCGTGTGGAAGGCGCCGGCGACCTTGAGCGGGATGACCCGCGCCTTGGCCGGCGGCGCGTCGGCTAGGGCGGCGAGGGCGTCGAGGTCGCCGGCGACGACGATCTGGCCGCCACCGTTGAAGTTGGCAGGCTGGAGGCCCAAGTCGTCGAGCCGGGCAAGGAGTTCCGCCTCGTCGCCTCCCAGAACGGCGCTCATGCCGGTGGGGGCCGCGGCCGCCGCCTCGGCCATCGCCCGAGCCCGAACGGTGACGAGAGACACGGCATCGGCCTCGGTGACGACACCGGCGAGGGCGGCGGCGGTCAGCTCGCCGACGGAGTGCCCGGCCACGCCCGCGATGGCGCCGGGGGAGACGCGCTCGAAGAGAGCCCGAGCCGTGAGCAGCCCCGCAGCGACGATGAGGGGCTGAGCCACCGCGGTGTCGCGAATCGTGTCTGCGTCGGAAGTGGTGCCGTGGGCGACGAGATCGACACCGGAGGCCTCGGAGAGCTGCTCGAGCTGCTCCTTGAGCGTCGGGTCGGTAATCCAGGAGGAGAGGAAGCCGGGGGTCTGCGAACCTTGCCCGGGGGCTACGAGAACGATCACCGGTCTATCCTGCCAATCATTCGGACCGGGGCGGTGTGGCGACTCGACCAAGAATCGGCGGAACCGTTGTGCGAAGTCGTCACACGGGAGAGTCGAATCACTTGGCGCCCGGTGCCTTGCGAGTCGACTTCGTCGGTGCATCCGGGTCGGCGATCGAGCCGAGGATGAGAGCCGACTGCAGAATGAGGGCCTCGCGCGCGCCGGTGGCGTCCCAGCCGATCACGTCGGTGACGCGCTTGAGTCGATAGCGCACGGTATTCGGGTGCACGAAGAGCTCGCGGGCGGTCGCCTCGAGCGATCGACCGTTGTCGAGATAGCACCAGAGGGTCGCCAGTAGTTCAGAGGAGTGCGTCTTGAGAGGCCGATAGATGCGGTTGACGAGTGTCGACCGCGCCACGGGGTCTCCGGCGAGGGCGCGCTCGGGAAGGAGGTCGTCGGCCTGCGCCGGCCGGGGCGCGTTGCGCCACGAGCGCGCGACCGCGAAGCCGGCGAGAGCGGCCTTGGCACTGCCGGAGGCGTCGACGAGGCCGGGGACTTCGTGCCCGAGCACCAGGGGCCCGTCGCCGAACCCCGGCTCGAGGGCCAAGGCGATCTCGGTGAAGGTGGGGTGGTGCTTCGTCGAGCCCGCTGAACCCGACGCCACTGCCGGGGGAGTCGTGGCGGGGGAGGCCGAGCCGGGGGATCCTTCGGTTGCGTCGTCAGAGTCGGCGCGCCCGATCACGAGAACGAGGCGCGAACCCTGCACCCCGATGAGCACGTCGGCGTCGAGGTGGCGCGCCGTCCGGCGCAGCACATCGACGTCGAGCATGCGGGGCGCCGTGCCGACGAGCACGGAGACGGCTCCATGGCCGTGCCAGCCGAGGGCCGCGATGCGCGACGGAAGCTCGTCGTCGTATTCGCCCGACAGGATCGAGTCGACGACGAGAGCTTCGAGACGGGCGTCCCACAGGCCACGAGCCTCGGCGGCTCGGGCGTACACGTCGGCCGCGGCGAAGGCGATCTCTCGCGAGTAGAGCAGGATCGCCTCGCGTAGGAAGCTGTCGCGATCTTGCACGCGGTCTTCGACCACTTCGCAGGTCACACGGATCAGCTGGAGCGTCTGCTGCAGGCTGACGCTTCGGAGCAGCTCGCGCGGTGCCGCGCCGAAGACGTCGGCAGCTATCCAAGGCGTGGCCTTGGGGTCGTCGAACCAGCTGATGAACGACGTGATGCCCGCCTGTGCCACGAGTCCGACGGCGGAACGCCGCCCCGGTGGCATGGAGCCATACCAGGGCAGCGTCTCGTCGAGCTTCTTGATGGTCGCCGTGGCGAACTCACCCGACACGGTGCGCAACCACGCCAGCGTCTTCTGCTTCGCCGCCGGGTCTTGAGTGCGCGAGGCGCTCACGACCGGATCAGCTCTCCCCGCCGGCGGAGCCGGAGGTTCCGGCCGTCACCTCGTGGAGCTGGTAGCGGTCGATCGCCTGCTGCACGACGCTCGGGTCGACTTCGCCGCGCTTGGCGAGAGCCTGCAGGGTGCGGACCACCATCGACGGGCCGTCGATCTTGAAGAAGCGACGGGCAGCGGGGCGAGTGTCGGAGAAACCGAAGCCATCGGCACCGAGCGTGTAGTAGTCGCTCGGAACGAACTGACGGATCTGGTCTTGCACCGCGTGCATGAAGTCGGAGACCGCGATGACCGGGCCCTCGGTGCCCTCGAGCTTCTCGGTGACGTAGGCCTTCTTCGGCTCGTCGTTCGGGTAGAGGAAGTTGTGCTCGTCGGCGGCGAGGCCGTCGCGGCGCAGCTCGGTCCAGCTCGTAACGCTCCAGACGTCGGCCGCGACGTTCCAGTCTTCGGCGAGGAGCTGCTGCGCCTCGAGAGCCCACGGCACACCGACACCCGACGCGAGGAGCTGGGCACGGGGGCCGAGGTTCTCGGCCGACTTGATCCGGTGGATTCCGCGGGTGATCCCCTCGACGTCGACGCCCTCTGGTTCGGCCGGCTGCTGCATCGGCTCGTTGTAGACGGTGATGTAGTACATGACGTTGGGGTCGCTGTGCGTCGCGTTGCCCTCGTCGTCGGTGCCATACATGCGCTCGATGCCGGCCTTGACGATGTGGCCGATCTCGTAGCCGTAGGCCGGGTCGTAGCTGACCACCGCGGGGTTGGTCGAAGCGAGCAACTGCGAGTGGCCGTCGGCGTGCTGGAGGCCTTCACCGGTCAGGGTCGTGCGACCCGCCGTCGCGCCGATGATGAAGCCGCGCGCCATCTGGTCGCCGGCCGCCCACATGGCGTCGCCCGTGCGCTGGAAGCCGAACATCGAGTAGAAGACGTAGACCGGTATGAGGGGCTCACCCTGAGTCGAGTAGCTCGTGCCGGCCGCGGTGAACGCTGCGAAAGCACCCGCCTCGTTGATGCCGACGTGGATGATCTGCCCCTGCGGGCTCTCTTTGTAAGCGAGGAGCTGCTCACGGTCGACCGACGTGTAGGTCTGCCCGTTGGGATTGTAGATCTTGGACGTCGGGAAGTAGGCGTCCATGCCGAACGTGCGCGCCTCGTCGGGAATGATCGGCACGATGCGGTGACCGAAGTCGGGCGCACGGAGCAGGTCTTTCAGCAGGCGGGCGAAAGCCATCGTCGTGGCGATCTCTTGCTTGCCCGAGCCCTTCTTGACGATCGCGTACGACTTCTCTTCGGGCACCGGGATCTGCGTGTATTTGCTGCGCCGCTCGGGGATGTACCCGCCGAGTTCGCGGCGACGCGCCTGCAGGTATTCGATTGCCTCGTCGTTCTGACCGGGGTGGTAATACGGCGGGAGGTACGGGTTCTCTTCGAGCGTCGCGTCGGAGATGGGGATGCTCATCTCGTCGCGGAACGCCTTCAGCCCGTCGAGGGTCAGCTTCTTCATCTGGTGGGTGGCGTTGCGACCCTCGAACGACGGGCCGAGGCCGTAGCCCTTGACCGTCTTAGCGAGGATGACCGTCGGCTGGCCCTTGTGCTCGACCGCTGCCTTGTAGGCCGCGTAGACCTTGCGGTAGTCGTGGCCACCGCGCTTAAGGTGCCAGACGTCGTCGTCGGAGTAGTTCTTGACCAGCTCGAGGGCCTTCGGGTCGCGCCCGAAGAAGTTCTCGCGGACGTAGGCGCCCGACTCGGCCTTGTAAGTCTGGTAGTCACCATCGGGCGTGCGGTTCATGAGGTTGAGCAACGCGCCGTCGTCGTCGCGCGACAGGAGCTCGTCCCATTCGCGACCCCAGACGACCTTGATGACGTTCCATCCGGCCCCGCGGAAGAAGCTCTCGAGCTCCTGGATGATCTTTCCGTTACCGCGCACGGGGCCGTCGAGACGCTGCAGGTTGCAGTTGATCACGAAGTTGAGGTTGTCGAGCCCGTCGTTGGCAGCGACCTGTAGCTGCCCGCGGCTCTCGACCTCATCGAGCTCGCCATCGCCGAGGAACGCCCAGACCTGCTGGTCGGAGGCGTCTTTAATGCCGCGGTTGGTGAGGTATTTCGCCTGCTGCGCCTGGTAGATCGCGTTGATCGGGCCGAGACCCATCGACACGGTCGGGAACTGCCAGTAGTCGGGCATGAGGCGCGGGTGCGGGTACGACGACAAGCCGCCGTCGCCATGCGACTTCTCTTGGCGGAAGCCGTCGAGAGCGTGCTCGTCGAGGCGACCCTCGAGGAACGAGCGGGCGTACATGCCGGGGGAAGCGTGGCCCTGGAAGAAGATCTGATCGCCGCCACCCGGAGCACCCTGGGCACGGAAGAAGTGGTTGTAGCCGACCTCGTACAGCGCGGCCGAAGAGGCGTAGGTCGAGATGTGGCCGCCGACAGAGATGCCGGGCCGCTGAGCCCGGTGCACGGTGATGGCTGCGTTCCAGCGGATCCACTTGCGGTAGCGACGCTCGAGGTCTTCGTCGCCGGGGAACGCGGGCTCGTTCTCGACGGCGATCGTGTTGATGTAGTCGGTGGTGGGCACCATCGGCACATTGACGTGCAGGTCGCGCGACCTCGACAGGAGACTGAGCATGATCTCGCGAGCCCGCTCGTGGCCGTGTGTCGCGACGAGACCGTCGAGCGACTCCTTCCACTCCGCGGTCTCTTCGGGATCCCGATCGAAATCGTCGACCGAATAGGGATCCTGACCGTTTACCGACACCCTTGACCTCGTTCTTTTGTGGGGAACATGATGCTTTTTTACCCCGGGCCACATGAAAAGCCACAGAGCTGCCGGTACTTCGTCGTCCAGGGGTGAGGACGGGAGGATCCCGACCCGACCACTCTAGTGACCCGCGCCGTCAGTGCTTCTCAGCCACGTCGGATCCTCGGCCACTTGCTTTGCGGGGCACCGGGCGTAGTGTTGTCGCTCGTGCCGCGGCCCCACCGGGTCCGGCCCCGTGAACACACCGCGAAACCCGCGGCGCGAAAGGAAGCGCGACATGGCTCTGGAGAACGACATCCAGGCACCGGACTTCGATCTGCCGAACCAGTTCGGCGAGCACATCCGGCTGTCGGAGTTCCGCGGGGTCAAGCCCGTCGCCCTCGTGTTCTTCCCCCTTGCCTTCTCGAGCACCTGCACCACCGAGCTGTGCCAGCTCCGCGACAACATCGGTCTCTTCCAAGACCACCGCGTCGAGTTGATCGGCATCTCCGTCGACTCCAAGGCAACCCTGCGCTCATTCGCCGAGGCCGAGGGCTACGAATTCAACCTCCTTGCCGACTTCTGGCCCCACGGCGAAGTCGCCAAGGAATACGGCGTCTTCTTGGAGCACAAGGGCTTCGCCAACCGCGCGACCTTCTTGATCGACATCGACGGCGTGATCCAGGAACAGTTCGTGACAGCGCCCGGGCAGGCGCGCGACATGGCCGACTACCGCGCCTCGCTCGACGCCCTGGTGCCCGTAGTCGTCTGACGGTTGCTGCCCCGCGGGAAAACGCGACCTCGCGTAAATCGGCCACCGTCACATCGCCGCGGCGCGCGACATCGGCCGATCCGCGCGAGTTCGTCGAGTTCGTTCCGCTAACATTGACGCACGCTCGTCGTCACGACGCAGCGGGCCTTTAGCTCAGTTGGTAGAGCGCCACGTTTACACCGTGGATGTCATCGGTTCGAGCCCGGTAGGGCCCACCTCAACACAGTCAAGCGGGCCGCGCAGCACCGCTTCCACACCAGGCATAGTCGAGTCATGTGGTGGAAGCGAGCAGCTGACGGTCTCGTCGTTCCTGGGGTTCCCTTGGAGCCGGGTCGACCGACGTCGCCCTCCAAGGCTGACAAAGTCTTCTATCGGGGCGGCGGCTGTGCGCCGTCGTGGGCGGCGGAGCGCAAAACTCTCGACGACACGCGCGCCATCGTGTATTCCGAATTGCGTGGATAGATGAGATTCATCACCCAAGAGACGGGTCGAAGACCAGAAGTCCTGGTTCCTCGTCCTGAGCTGTGGGACGGCGTCGTCCCCGTCGCCCTGCTGGGACGCGCTGCTGAAGTAATCCAGCGCCTCCGCGAGCATTCCGGTCACGAGGTCAGGTACGGTCCCGACCCGACCGCGCCTACTCGATTCCGGAGCGACGTGACGTCAACTCGACGGAGGAGACTCGCGGCTCCTGCCCGGTCTGCGATACCGAAGTAGTCGCACCACGGCGGCCAAACGATCTTAGACCGGGTACGTCCTATCTCGACGTGGAAGCCGTAGACCCTTCCGCGGGTCGTCAAACGGGCATTAGCGTGGAGCAAGGGACCTCCTGGCGATGGTTGAACTAGACAGCTCCATCAAGCCAGGAGGTCTCGCTATGTCACAACCCCGAGAGTGTCACCAACGTCATGGCCGAGTACACCTAGGCTCGACCCCATGCCGAGTATCGCAGCCCGAGGGGTCGCCGCCCTCCTTCGCGTCGCCCGCGCAAATGCCACGTTCGTCGACGCCGACAAGGCACGCGCCCACATCGAAGACCGAAGGGTCCGCCCGCAACCCTTTGCCCCACCGGCGCGGCTTCGGGGAGTGCACGTCGCTCTCGACCGCAGCAGCGGGTGGCCGATCTACACGGTCACGCCGAGCGACTCGGGCTCGCCCGGCTCGACGCCCAGCGCAGCCCCTCGTGCCGGCGTCGTCTACCTTCACGGTGGAGCCTGGGTGAACGAGATCGTCACCCAGCACTGGACTCTGATCGCGCAGATCGCCCGCGAGGCCGACGTCGAGGTCACCGTGCCGATCTACCCGTTGGCGCCGTTCGGCACCGCCGGCGAGGTCGTCGAGCAGGTCACTCGCATCGCCCTCGATGTCCACGGACGCCTCGGGGGAGTGGTTCTTGCCGGAGACTCGGCCGGAGGGCAAATCGCTCTCTCTGCCGCGCTCCTCCTGCAGGCCGATCACGGTGTCGCCCCGGTACGGACGATCCTCATCTCGCCGGCCCTCGACCTGTCGTTCACGAACCCCGGCATCCCCGTCGTGCAACCGAACGACCCGTGGCTCGCTCGACCGGGCGGCATCGTCTATGCCGACCTCTGGCGCGGCGAGCGCCCGGTCGACGACCTCCGGGTGAGCCCGCTCTCGGGCGACTTGGCCGCGGTCGGCCCGATCACGATGTTCAGCGGAACCCACGACATCCTCAATCCCGACGCTCGCCTGCTCGCCGAGCGAGCCGAGGCTCTCGGCGCCGATCTCACCTTCTTCGAAGCTCCCCAGCAGGTGCACGTGTATGCGCTCCTTCCGACGCCCGAGGGTCGAGCTGCACGCCGCGCACTCGTCGAGCAGATCACGGGCAGTCTCGCGCCGCGTCGCTAATCGTTTTACGCGTCGCTCACCAAATAGTCGGTCAGCATGGCGTAAAACGGCGAGCAACACCGGCGTTCCCTCGGCGCCTCACCGAAACAGTCCGATCAACCTGTATCCCACTGCCACCCCGGTACGCTCTACTCGTGCCGACCCAGGAGAGAGCCCTCGCGACACGGGCAGCAGTGATCCAGGGCGCCGCCACCGTCTTCAACTCCCGCGGTTACGCAAACGCGTCGCTAGACCTCATCGCCGACGAGGCGGGTGTCACGCGGGGAGCGATGTACTTCCACTTTCACTCCAAAGACGAGATCGCTAACGCCGTCATCGACGAGCAGCACAGGGTCGCTCGCGTGGCCGCCGGTAAAGCACTAGCCGAGGCCGAGAGCGCTGTGGAGGGGATGCTGCGCATGTGCGCGAGCCTCGCTCACCAACTGACCAGCGAGACCATCGTGAGCGCCGGCATCCGCCTGACCACCGATGGCACCGCGTCGGAGCTCTCGGCTGAGAACCCCTACCTCGAGTGGATGGACTCGTTCGAGACCCTCATCACCCTCGGCCAGGAGCAGGGCGACCTCTTCGAGCATCTCGACCCGCGTCGAGTGGCCGAATACATGATCCCGAGTTACACCGGAGTGCAGCTCGTCTCCGACACCCTGCGACAGCGACGCGATCTGCTCGACCGGATTCGCGATATGTGGGAGTTGTTGCTCCCCGCCCTGGTCCGTCCGGAGCGAATGGAATCTGCGCGACACCTGTTATCGATCGTCTTATCTCGCTGATAATCAGGGTTTGGGTGGCTAAAACAATCCGACCGGCCCGGTTTGTAACAGTTCGATGAACTCGTTGCAAACCTATGGATTCCGGGCGCCCGAACCTCTAAGTTCGGGTTTGGGGACGACGCCCCTCTTTTTCTGAGCGGAAAGAAGGCGTCGCCACGCGGCGTGGCAGCAGTTGAGCTGAGGGCTCGAGCTGTCGCAATGCTTCGATCCGATTCGGCGGATCGAATGGAGCGAGGATCAGGCTCCACTCGAAAGAGCAGGATCCGAGACCACACGAGGTCTCGGATCCTGCTCTCTGTCGTTTATTGGGCCGTAATCGGCAGGTCAGCCGACGAACAGCCTGGTGCCCCAGCTCGTCGAGCTTCCGAAGGCCTTGCGGGCGGCGAACGGGGTGGCGGCCTTGCCGGTTCCGGGGAACAGGTAGGTCTTGCCCGAGGTGCCGATTCCGATCAGATCGGCTTTGCCGTCTCCGGTGATGTCGCCCGGGGTGAAGAGACGCTTGTAGCTGTTCCAGCCGGAGCTCGCCAGGGTCGCGCCACGGAGGCTGCCGCTCGAGGGGGTGTGCGTGTACAGAGCGAGTCGGCCGGCGGAGTCGCGCGCGAGCAGATCGGCGTTTCCGTCTCCGGTGAAGTCACCGGCGCCCACGAGCGCGGTCTTGGAGTTCCAGCCTGAGCCGAACTGCACGCGGCCCTTAAAGATGCCGTTGCCCGCGCCGAGGTAGGCCCAGAGTACGCCGACCTTATCGACCGCGACGAGGTCGGCGATTCCGTCGCCGTTGAAGTCACCGGCGGAGGTGATGTTCGACAGGGCACCCCAGCCCTTGGCGGCGGTCACGCGAGTGCCGAGCTTGCCCGTGGCGCCGATCGGGAAGTAGTACAGCGTGCCCGACGACGACCGCGCGTAGAGGCCTGCATACCCCGACGACTTGATTTTGCCGACCGCCGCGAAGGCGTTGTACGACTTCAGGCCGGAGCCCATCGCGACACTCGACGACGAGAGGAGATACCCCTTTGCGTTGCCCTTGTAGAAGTAGGCCCCGCCGGCCGACGAGACCACGAGCAGGTCGTTCTTTTTATCGCCGTTGAAGTCGTGCAGGCGTGGCGTGGTGCTCGTGCCGTGGCCGTAGGTGGGGTCGGCGAGGAGGTGGAGCGACGTGAGGGTGCCGTTGTAGACGTCCTGGTCGATCGCCTTTGTGCCGAGAGAGTGCTGATCGTCCCACTGCCACATCGTGTACGTGGCCCAGCTCTTGCCGATTGTGCCGACGGAGCTTTGGTAACTCGCTTGAAACAGCGGATTTGCCGCGAAGGATGCAGAGTTGCCCATGCAGTTCTGCCAGAAGTCGGGGTTCGTGTAGAGCACCGGCGTCCGCCCCGCCTTCGCGAGGATCTCTTTCGAGAAGGCTGCGACGTATGTCCTAAGTTGTGACGGGGTCATGCTGTAGCAGAGCAGCTTTTGACGCTCCGCGAGGGACATCTTTTTGTCCGGTACGGGAGCTGATTCCAAGTCGAGCATGGGAGGTAGCGTCCAGCCGCCGGCCACCCACAAAGGCTCGCCGACCTGCTGTGCGGAAGACTGCCCGAGGAAGTAGTCGGCCTGCTTGGTGCCGTTTCCGCCGAAGTCCGTCTTCGACGGGCCGTTCGGCAGAGCCTTGTGATAAGCACCATGAATAAGCGGTTTTGATGCGGTTCCGCGTGTGTCAGACCACTGCTGCGCAAGGAGGTCGTTATCGACCGTTGTTCCGCCGCTTGCCTTCACGTAGACGAACCGTGTGCCCTTGTCATACTGAGCGGCGTAGTCGATGCTCGGCGACAACTGGTACATATCGATGCCCCGAATACCGGAGGGCTGCGACGGCGCAGCCACCGCCGCCGAAGCCCCGGCGACGGCCACGAGAGCCGACACGGTCACGGTGGCGAGGCCAACGGCGACCCGGCGACGGATGGAACGGTGCATGCGCTTCCCCCTCGGAAGACGATCTGAACAAGCCTCTGCCGACGCACACTGACAGGCGCACTTGCAATCAGCGCTCTCACCCTAAGCGCTCACCCCCGTCACCCGCACTAGTCACTTAGAGCTTCTCAGCCCGTCGGTCGCCCGGTGAGTGTCCGCGATGTGCTGATGAATCGGGCCGGGTATCAGCAGATCGAGGACAGTGACGAACACCCACGGGGGAGCGAAACGAGAGAGCGCGGCGCGTCATGACAAATACCGACATGTGAGCGCATATCATTCCGCCATGGAACACCAGCGCGAGTCGAGCAGTTTAGGGGCGGTGACAGCCATCATGGAGGCCGACGAACGCCCCGCCGAGACTCCTCCGACCGACGATATCCCCACCGTGAGCGCAACCTCCGAGACCGCAGTCATCGAGGGCTCAGTCATCACCAGCCCGGTCACCGAGAGCCCAGCTACCGACGACTCGATCGCAGCTCCGAACGACCTCGACGACTTCCCCGAAGACACCCTCGTTCCCGAGCCGGTCGAGCGCAGCTTCCCCCAGCCTCCCGAGCGCGGCTCGCTGGAAGACGAACACCTCGTCCCTCTCGTCGGACGCCACACCGACGACACCGCGACGATCGACCTGATCGGCATCCTGCAGGCGCAGATGCAGCTCCGCGCCACCGAAGCCGCGCGCTTCGCCGCCTGGGAAGCCGAGATCCGCCGGATCGGCACCGACGAGGCTCTCGAAGAGCTCGAAAAGACCCGCCTGCACTTCACCGGCGTGATTCCGATTCAGAGCGGCCCGCCCCTCATCTCCGTCGACCGCACGCCGCCGCCCGCCACAGAGTCGATGTCGACCGAGCTCGATGGAGATGCGAGCGCAAGCAGGAGCGCAGACCCGCGCGCCGACAAAGACGCCGCCGCCGCAGAGCTCGTCACGGTCGACCAGACCCCCACGGGCGAAGGACTTGTTCCGCTCCGACTCCGCAAGACCGCCGCAGAGACCCCCGTCGTGACCGCCGGTGACATCCCCGCTGTCGACGACGCGTCGAGGAACGTCCACGCCGAGCGCGCCCGCCTCGCCGACGAAGAACTCCTCGAGCACGGAACCCCCACGTCACCCGGCCAGCCCAGTGCCGAGGCGGGCGTTCCCGCCCGGGCGAGCATCAGGATCCTGGTCGCGTCGCTTTCCGCCCTCGCGGTCGTCGTCGTGATCGCAGCCGTCCTGGTCAACGCCATTGGTGCACCGGTCACCCCCTCCGCCGCGCTCGGGGCGATCGCCGTTCCGGCCGCGGCCTGGATCGGCATCGCCCTGGGGCGCATCGCGCTCCGCACCCGGGTGACCGCGGGCAGTGTGTCGAACCGCTCGTCCGGTCTGGCCTTCGCTCTCGCGGTCGTCGTCGGCGTCGTCATCGGCGAAGGCCTCATTCGAACCACGTCGTCCGCCTTCGCCTGGCAGGGGTACCTCCTGTCACTGGTGCAGGTGCACGGCGTGCCCCGCGAGCTCTCCGTCGTCGGGGGTCTCGTAGCCGCGCTCGTGCTGGCATTTGTGATCGTCGTTGCCGTCGACGGTCGCAACGGCCCAGCCGGCGACCGCTCGGCCAACGCCCCTGGCAGCTCGGCTGGCGATTCCCAAGGCTCGGCCGCCGCCCGAGCCTGAATCGCCGGTCGACTAGGCTTGACGGGTGGTCACACTCGAAGCCGTCGGCGCAGCCGTCGAAGCACTCTGGCCCCTCTCGGGAGCCTCTGGCTGGGATTCCCCGGGGCTCGTCTCCGGTGATCCGACTGCGACTGTGGGCCGCATTCACCTCGCCGTCGACGCCGTGCTCGATACCGCCGACGAGGCGCTCGAGGTCGGCGCTGATCTGCTGCTCGTCCACCACCCGCTGCTGTTCCGCGGTGTGACGAGCGTCGCCGAGTCGACGACCAAGGGCGCTGTGCTCGCTCGACTCATTCGCGGATCCTGCGCTCTTCTTGCTGCCCACACCAACGCCGACGTCGTCGAGACCGGCACATCGCGAGCGATCGCGGCCCGATTGGGCCTCGTCGACCAGGCTCCGCTCGAGACGTCGTCTAGTGACTCCACCGGCACGACCGGGCTCGGCATCATCGGGCGCCTGGCGCAGCCGGTCACACTCGTCGCCCTCGCCCGAGCCCTCGCCGACATCCTGCCGCCGGTCGCCGGGGGAGTCCGCGTGGCCGGGGCCTCCGACCGGGTCATCCAGACCGTCGCCCTGTGCGGCGGCGCGGGCGACTCGCTTCTCGACAACCCGTCCGTCGTGGGCGCCGACGTCTACATCACCAGCGACCTCCGCCACCACCCGGCCTCCGACGCGCGCGACCGCATGCTTCTCGGGCAGGGCCCGGCGCTCGTCGACGTGTCGCACTGGGCCAGCGAATGGCTCTGGCTCGACACTGCGGCCGCAGAGCTGCGCGCCGCCCTTCCCGGCGTCGAGGTCTCCGTCTCGGAGCTCCGCACCGACCCCTGGGATTTCGCCGTCCTCCAGTGAGCCCGGCTCCTTCCGCTTTCCGCACCGAACGCAAGTGAGACTCAATGCCCCAGAAAGCCAGCCCCGCCGACCAGGCGCTCCTGCTCGACCTGCAGCGCCTCGACACGACAGCGCAGCAGCTTGCCCACCGCGCTCGGCAGCTGCCCGAGAACGCCCAGCTCGCCGAATATGAGAAGCAGACGGCCGCCCTCCGCGTGCGCCTGACTTCCGAAGAAGCCGTCTTCGAGGCAGCTCGCCGCGAACTGACGCGCGTCGAATCCGACGTGACCGTCGTCGAGGCGCGAATCGCGAGAGATCGGGAACGAATCCAGTCGTCGTCGTCGCCCAAAGACATCCAGGCTCTCGAACAGGAGCTCACGGCACTGGCCTCACGGCAGAGCAACCTCGAAGACATCGAGCTGGAGGTAATGGATCGGGTCGAGCAGACCAGCGCCGTCGTCGCCGGCACGCAGTCCGAACTCGACGCGATCGCCGCTTCGAAGGCCGAGCTTGCCACCTCGCGCGAAGCGTCGCTCGCCCAGATCGAATCCGAGCGAGGCCACGCCATCGCCGATCGTGAGACGATCGCCGGCCGCATTCCCGCCGACCTCCTCGCCCTGTACGAGCGCCAGCGCGAGCGCTACGGAGTCGGGGCCTCCCACCTCCGTGCCCGCGTCTCGAGCGCCAGCGGTGTCGAGCTCACCGGCAGCGACCTGGCGGCGGTCCGTTCCGCCGCCCCCGACGATGTGCTGCTCTGCCCCGACAGCCAGGCCGTCCTGGTGCGGACGGACGAGTCGGGCATCTGACCCGAGCCCACCCCGCTAGGCTTGTCTCGCGAATGGGTCGGCAAGACGGTCGCGTCGCGGAGCTCGCAAGGGCATCGTGCCGAGGAACGTCCGGGCTCCACAGAGCAGGGCGGTGGGTAACACCCACCCGGGGCAACCCGCGAGACAGTGCAACAGAAAGTAGACCGCCACGGCGCCCTCTTCGGAGGCGCGACGGGGTAAGGGTGAAACGGTGGTGTAAGAGACCACCAGCGGTTCGGGTGACCGACCGGCTAGGTAAACCTCGCCCGGAGCAAGGTCAGACAGAGGGCGCATGAGACTGCTCGTCCAGCCCTCGGGTAGACCGCTAGAGCGCTGCGGCAACGTAGAGCCAAGATAGATGGCCGTCCATGCCTCACCGGTTGCGCAAGCGGCCGCGAGGCAAGACAGAACCCGGCGTACTAGCCGGCCCATTCGCCCACGACCGAAACAGGCGAAGGATCCAGCAGCCCGTTGCCGGGGTGCCGGATCCTTCGCCTGTTGCGGTTCTGCCGCTCCCGTGAGCGACGGCCCGAAACGACTGCCCTAGAAGGACGGCTTCGACTCGGCTGCCAGGGCCGCGGCCCCGAGAATGCCCGCGTTGTTGCGCAGCTTCGCCGGCACGATCTCGGCGCGCAGGTCGAGGAGCGGCAAGAATTCGTCGTAGTGCTTCGATACGCCGCCGCCGACGATGATCAACCGGGGGTAGAGCAGCGCCTCGAGGCGGGAGTAGTACTTCTGGAGGCGCTTGGCCCAGTGCTTCCAGCTGAGGTCGTCGCGCTCCTTGGCGGCGAACGAGGCCTTCGTCTCGTAGTCTTTGCCCTCGATCTCGAGGTGGCCGAGCTCGGCGTTGACGATGAGGACACCGTCGTGGATGAGTGCGGTGCCGATACCGGTGCCGAGGGTGGTCATGATGACGAGACCTGCGACGCCCTTCGCGGCACCGAACTGCGACTCGGCGTAGCCGGCGGCATCGGCGTCGTTGACGAAGTGAATCGGCTTTCCGAGGGTCGATTCGAAGAGCTTCTCGGCCTCGAAGTCGATCCACTTCTTCGAGACGTTGGCAGCCGAGAGGGTCTTGCCGTCCATGATGGCGGCGGGAAAGCACACGCCGACGTGCAGTTCAGTCGCGTCGTCACCAAGCTCTTCGATGATCTCTCTAACGACGGCGACAATGGCGTCCGGTTCGCCACCCGCGGGGGTCGGCTTCTTGATGCGATCGGTGACGAGCTCGCCCGACTCGACGTCGACGATGGCGCCTTTGATGCCGGTACCGCCGATGTCGATGCCCACTGCCTTGGTGGTCATGGGGAACTGCCTTTCTAAGGGGGAGGGGTGGAGTGTCTAGTAGGTGGTGAGGACTTCGGCGCCGCGCTCGGTGACGACCATGGTGTGCTCGAACTGGGCGGTGAGCGAGAAGTCGCGGGTGGTGACTGTCCAGTCGTCGGCCCAGATGTCGGCGTCGACACCGCCGAGCGTGAGCATGGGCTCGATGGTGAACACCATCCCCACCTCTATGACGTCGTCGAACTGCGGCGCGTCGTAGTGGGGAATGATGAGGCCGGAGTGGAACGCGCGGCCGACGCCGTGGCCCGTGTAGTCGCGGACGACCCCATAGCCGAAGCGCTTGGCGTACATCTCGATCGCTCGGCCGATCACGTTGACCTGGCGCCCCGGAGCGACGGCCTTGATGCCGCGGTTCAGAGCTTCGCGCGTGCGCTCGACGAGGTCGACGGTCGTCTGGGGCGCGTCGCCGACGACGAACGTGCGGTTGGTGTCGCCGTGGACGTCGTTCTTGAAGGCGGTGATGTCGATGTTGACGATGTCGCCGTCGAGAAGCACGGTGTCGTCGGGGATCCCGTGGCAGATGACCTCGTTCACCGACGTGCACACCGACTTCGGAAACCCCCGGTAGCCGAGGGTGGACGGGTAGGCGCCGTGGCTGGTGACGTAGTCGTGCGCGATCACGTCGAGCTGCTCGGTGGTGACACCCGGTCGTATCGCCTCGCCTACGGCGGTGATGGCATCGGCGGCGATCCGGCTCGACTCGCGGATCAACTCGATGGTGGCCGCGTCGTAGACATCACCGCCCGTGTACTCCGCGGGAGCCGCCTTGCCGACGTACTCGGGACGAACGATCGACGAGGGGACCGGTCGCAGCGGCGAGATCCGGCCGGGGGTCAGATGACCGTGTGAGTCCCGGGGCATGCGTTCCAGCTTAGGGGTCAGCCGACCCTGCCGGGGGCACGGGTGACCGCCGTACCGGAGCGGCTGGAAGCTGCCCGGGCAGTTATCCCCAGGGGCAGACCGGTCTGCTTGCGCATACCAATATCAAATGCCAATATGGCCGAAATGTCCCCGTGTGAAAGGCCCCCATGCACCCCACAAGACCCCGTCGCACCGTCGCGGCCGCTGTTACCGCCGCCGTCATCACGTCGCTCGCTCTCCCCGCCGCGACGGCAGAGGCGAGCGCAGCGCCCCGAGACTTCCCGCTGCCCTTCGAGCAGAACTTCACCGACGGGGCCGCGGGCGGCACGCTGCTCGACGACGCGGCCGTCGACACGGGCTGGCTTCGACTCACGACCGACACTGCGCATCACAAGGGGTCATGGATCACCGACGAGCCGTTCGACACCACCCTCGGCCTCGACATCACCTTCGACTACGGCATGTACGCGAATACCCGGGGCGGCGACGGCATTTCGTTCTTCCTCGCCGACGGTGACGCCCAGCCCGCCACCGGTGCCCACGGAGCGGGGCTCGGCTACTCCTGCATGTCGACGACCGCGAGCGTCGGCGACTGCACCATCCCCGGTGTGCCGGGCGGGTATCTCGGCATCGGCTTCGACGAGTTCGGCAATTTCAGTCTGCCCCTCAGTAATTCGGGCCCGGGCAAGGCACCGAGCTCGATCGCAGTCCGCGGATCGGGCGACGGGCTGGTGGGCTACCCCTACCAACTCGGCGCTCCGGCACCCGGCGGTTCGCTGATGACGGGAGACCGGGCAGGCGCACGCTCGGCGCGCATCCGCATCCAGCCCGCGGGCAAGGCGGTCAGGTTCACCGTCCAGACCAACCGTGGTGGCGACACTCCCCTCGAAACCGTCTTCGACGACGTCGACGTCAACACCTGGTCAGGCCAGGCGAGCCTGCCGCCCACGCTCCGTCTCGGTTTCGCGGCATCCACAGGCACGGCGAAAAACCTCCACGAGATCGACAACCTGCGGGTGACCGTCCCAGCCGACCTGGCCATCTCCAAGACCGGGCCCGCCGAGGTGGTTCCCGGCCGGGCGATCTCCTGGGAGGTCACGGCGACAAACCCCGGCGAGAATCCCGTGGCGAATGCCCTCGTACGCGATTCCGTCCCGTCTTCTGTATCGGGGGTCACCTGGTCGTGCGCCGCCTCTGCCGGCTCCGGGTGTCGTGACGCGTCAGGATCCGGCAACACGCTTGCCACCCACGCCGATCTCGCTCCTGGCGGCAACGCCACCTACCGCCTGACCGGCACGGTCGATCCCGCAGCCACGGGCGTCCTCGACAACACCGCCACCGTCGAGGTGCCCGCCGACCGCAACGATGGCGACCTGTCGAACAACACCGCCACCGCGTCCACGGCCCTCACCCCGCAGGCCGTGATCAGCACGTCGAAGTCGTACGCGCTCCTCGACCAGACCGACGAGCTCGTCGCTCCCGGCGAAGACTTCACCTACACGCTCACCGCGCGGAACGCGGGCCCCTCCAGCGCTCGCGAGATCGGCGCCACCGACCCCCTGCCCGCCGGTATTCACTTCGTGGCATCCGACGACGGCTGCACGGCCGAGGGCCAGAACGTGACCTGCTCGTCGACCGAGACCCTCGCCGTCTCTGGCTCGAAGGCGTTCACCTTCACCGCCCGGCTCGACGCCGGATACGTCGGCGACGGCTCCGACCTCGCGAACATCGGCGTAGGCACCTCACCCGATGACGCCGACGGAGGCACCCCTTCCGAGCCCGTCACCATTCCGGTCACCGATCCACCGAAGGCCGAACTCACGACCGACAAGCGCGCCGTACTCGGTGGGGGCAAAGACACAGTCACGCCGGGCGATTCGCTCGACTACGTGCTCACGGCGACAAACCGCGGCACGGCCCCGGCAACCGACGTCGGCATGGTCGACGACCTTCCGCGCGGCCTCACCTTCGCCGCGGGCGACGACTGCACCGCCACGGGGCAGCGAGTCACCTGCGCATCCGACCGCACACTCCGCCCGGGGGAGTCGACGAGCTTCCGCATCACGACCACGCTCGACCCGTCTTACGCCGGAGACGGAGCCGACCTCGGCAACATCGCGATCGCAACCTCTCCGAGCGATGCCGATGGGGCGGATCCTTCTCCTCAGGTGTTTATCCCCGTTGCCCAGGGCGAGGGGCCGTCCGGGCCCCCGTCATCACCGAACCCTGAAGCGGCCGCAGGTTCCGGGTCGGCGTCCGGGCCGAGCACACCACTGCAGCTCGCCTTCACCGGATCGCAGGGGATCGCCCGAGTCGTCGCACTCGCCCTCGCTCTAGCGGCCGCGGGCGTGGGCCTGGTCGGCGCGTCTCGCCGTCGGCGTCGTTCGTGACCGTGCGGCCGTGAGGGGGCTCGGCTGAGTGAGCTGGCCTGAGTGTCTCGGCTTCAGTGTCCCCGGGCGTAAGCATCCCGGCGTGAGCACCCTGGCCGCCAACCGAAACGGCTCGGCGGCCAGGGGTAGGGTCAACCCATGGCTGACAGCGATCACGAATTCTGGTTCAACACGAAGACGCATCAGGTCGAGGAGGGCATGGTGTCGCCCGCCGTCGACCGGGCCGGGCCCTACGCCACCCGCGAAGAGGCCCAGCACGCGCTCGAGCGCATCAAGGCGAACAGCGAGAAGTGGGCCGCCGAAGAGGCTGCCGGCGATCGCTGAGCTGAACATAACGGTGGCCGCGCCTTCACAACGGGTAGAGGCCACCTGAAACGGACTAAGCGACGTGCCGCGGCACGTCGCTTAGTCCGTGTGGCGTTTGCTAGGCAGGTGCCCCGTCAAGGACTCCGTCTCAGTCGTCACAAACCCGCCCAGTCGGCATATACCCCCGCCAGCGGTCAAAACCCTCGCCCTAGGTCGCGGGCCTACGCCGAGCATGCGGGTCTACGCCGAGCATGCGGGCCCGCGCCGCCCATGTGGGCCCGAGGCACCCGTGCAGAACTCGGCGCCGCCTAAAGCGAAGTCGGCCGGTACGTGATCGGCAGTCGGCGGTCGCGCCCGAAGGCCATGCCCGAGATCTTCGGCCCGATCGCGCCCTGGCGGCGCTTCCACTCCGATCGATCGACGAGCTTCGTCACCTCCGCAACGATGTCGGCGTCGTAGCCGAGCGCGACGACGTCGGCCGCGCCGAGAGCCTTCGTGATGTAGGCGTCGAGGATCCCGTCGAGGATCTCGTACGGCGGCAGCGTGTCTTCGTCGACCTGGCCCGGGCGGAGTTCGGCCGACGGCGGCTTGGTGATGGAGTTCTCGGGGATCGGGCCACGCAAGCCCTGCGCCTCGGCATGCCGGTTGCGCCACTTCGCCAGCTCCCAGACCATCGTCTTCGGCACATCTTTGATCGGGGCGAAGCCGCCGACCGAGTCGCCGTAGATGGTCGAGTAGCCGACCGAGAGTTCGGTCTTGTTGCCGGTCGTGAGGACGAGGTGGCCGTGCAGGTTCGAGAGACCCATCAGGATCAGCGCCCTCGCCCGGGCCTGCACGTTTTCGGCGGCGAGCCCGGTCAGTTTTAGCTGCCGCTCGAACGGGGCGACGAGATCGGCGATGGGTTCGGTGGAGTACTGCACCCCGATGCGCTCGGCGACGTCGTCGGCGTCGCTGCGGGAGTGGTCGGACGACCACTGCGACGGCATCGACACTCCGTAGACGCGATCGCCACCGATGGCGTCGGCCGCGATAGCCGCGCAGACGGCCGAGTCGATCCCGCCGGACAGGCCCAGGATCACCGACCTGAAGCCGTTCTTCTCGATGTAGTCGCGGGTGCCGACGACGAGGCCCTCCCACAACTGCTGGAGGTCGTCGGGGAGCTCGGCAATGTCGGGCGCGACGGCGTCGAGCTGGCCGACGGGTCGCGTGTCGACGTCGACGCGGCGGATGCCGGCCGGCATGGTGCGGCCGGTCGACTGCTCGGGGTCGAGATCGACGACGAGCAGGTGTTCTTTCCACTGCGGCGCCCGGGCGAGGATCGCGCCCGAGCCGTCGACCACGACGCTGTCGCCGTCGAAGAGCAGGTCGTCTTGACCGCCGACGATGTTCACGTAGGCGACGACGGTGTCGTTCTCGGTGGCGCGGTGGGTCACGAGGGGGAGGCGCACCTCGTCTTTGTCGGCGATCCAGGGGCTCGCGTTGATCACGAGAAGGAGGCCGGCGCCGGCCTCCATGACACGCCCGACCGGGCCGCCGTCACGCCAGAGGTCTTCGCAGATGATGACGGCGACATCGACGCCTTTGAGACGGACGACCAGCAGTTCGTCGCCGGGAATGAAGACGCGGTATTCGTCGAAGACGGAGTAGTTCGGCAGGTGGTACTTGGCGGTGGTCGTCACGACACGCCCGCCTTGCAGCACACTGGCGCAGTTCTTGGCGATCGCCGTGGGGGCGTTCGACGTGTCGAGCAGTCGCGGTTCGAAGGGACCGTCAGGATGCCCGACGATGACGGCGAGGTCGCCGAGCCCCTCGGCCTGCAGCCGCTCGGCAAGCTGCTCGACCGCGTGTCTTGACGCTTTCAAAAAGCTGGGGCGCGACGCGAGGTCTTCGATCGGATAGCCGGTGAGACTCATCTCACCGCTGGCGACGAGGTCGGCTCCCGCTGCTCGGGCCGCGCGAGCGGCTTCGACGATCTGGTCTGCGTTGCCCGCGAGATCCCCGACGACGGGGTTGGTCTGAGCGAGCGCCAAGCGGAGTCGGGGCATAGCCACTAGCCTACTAATGGCTTCGAGCCGGCATCAGAAAGGGCCTGAATGGACAAGCAAACAGACTTCGTTCTTCGCACCATCGAAGAGCGGGGCATCAAGTTCATCCGACTCTGGTTCACCGACGTGATCGGCACCCTTAAATCGGTGGCCATCGCGCCCGCCGAGGTCGAGGGCGCCTTCGCCGAGGGCGTCGGCATCGACGGCTCGGCGATCGAGGGTCTCACCCGGTCGTTCGAGGCGGACGTGCTGGTGCACCCCGATCCCACCACCTTCCAGATCCTTCCCTGGCGCGGCACCGAAGACCCCACCGCCCGGATGTTCTGCGATATCGCGACGCCCGATGGCGCGCCGGGTGTGTCGGATCCTCGGAATGTGCTCAAGCGGACCCTGGCGCGCGCGGGCGACCGCGGCTTCACCTTTTACACGCACCCCGAGGTCGAGTTCTACCTGCTCAAGTCGTCGAAGGTCGGCCCGGAGGGCCCCGTGCCCGTCGATACGGCCGGCTACTTCGACAACGTTCCGGGTGGCACTGCTCACGACTTCCGCCGACGCTCGGTGCGCATGCTCGAAGACCTCGGCATTTCGGTCGAGTTCAGCCACCACGAGGCCGGCCCCGGCCAGAACGAGATCGACCTTCGCTACGCCGATGCGCTGACGATGGCCGACAACATCATGACCTTCCGCACCGTGGTCAAAGAGGTCGCCATCGAGCAGGGCGTCTACGCCACGTTCATGCCGAAGCCGCTTCAGGGTCACCCGGGGTCGGGCATGCACACGCACCTCTCGCTGTTCGAGGGCGACGCGAACGCCTTCTACGAGGCGGGCGCCGAATACCAGCTCTCGAAGATCGGACGCCAGTTCATCGCCGGCCTTCTGAAGCACGCCCCCGAGATCACCGCTGTCACGAACCAGTTCGTCAACTCGTACAAACGCCTCTGGGGCGGCGACGAGGCGCCGAGCTTCGTCACGTGGGGCCACAACAACCGCTCCGCCCTGGTACGCGTGCCGCTCTACAAGCCCAACAAGGGTCAGTCGAGTCGGGTCGAGTATCGCGCCATCGACTCCGCCGCCAATCCCTACCTCGCGTTCTCGCTTCTGCTCGCCGCTGGCCTGAAGGGCATCGAGGAGGGCTACGAGCTCCCCGCCGAGGCCGAAGACAACGTCTGGAGCCTCACCGACGCCGAACGCCGTGCTCTCGGCTACAACCAGCTGCCGGCGAGCCTCGACCACGCTCTCTCGCTCATGGAAGACAGTGAGCTCGTAGCCGAGACCCTCGGCGAGCACGTCTTCAACTACGTGCTGAAGAACAAGCGCCAGGAGTGGAAAGACTACCGAGCGCAGGTCACGCCGTTCGAGCTGCGTTCCAACCTCGAGATGCTCTAGCCGAGCCGTCTTCACGGACGACGACACCGACAACGACGACGAGCCCCACCGTGCCCCGCTCAGCCACCGCGCTCTCCGATCTGGCACGGCTGGGGTTCGCCGATCTTCGGGCCAGTCGCGATCGCCTCGACGAGTTGATCGACCGGGAGCCCCTGGTCGAGAGCTACGTCGCTGCGATCTCTCGCAGTGCAGACCCGGATCAGGCTCTCGTCCGCCTCGGCCGTCTGATCGAGCGCGCCCCCGACGAGACACGGGTGTTCCTCGGCGCAGAGACCCTTCCGAGCCCCACTCGAGCCGACGAGCGTCCGGGCGATCGCCTCATGCTCGTGCTGGGTGCCTCCGAGGGTCTCGCCGACTTCCTGGTCCGGCGCCCGGCATCGCTCCGCGCGCTACTCAGCAAGGTCTGGACCGTCCCGCATCAAGACGATTACGAGCGCGACTTGCTGTCCGCCGTCGGCGACCTTACCGGCGATGCCGCCCGAACGGCGGTGCGGGTCGCGTACCGCGAGTGCCTGGTCTCTCTCACGGCCTTCGACCTCACGCTGTATGACCCCGTGGCCGGGCTCGACGTGGTCGCGTCGGCTTTGGCTGACCTCGCGGGTGCCGCGCTCGAGGCAGCCCTCGACGTAGCCCGCCGCGAAGTCGCGTTCCCCGCCGACGAGGTCGCGCGAACGAGGCTCGCCATCCTCGCCATGGGCAAGACGGGGGCGCGCGAGCTGAACTACATCAGCGACGTCGACGTCGTCTTCGTCGCAGAAGGGGCGGATGGCCTCGAGTCCGCTCGCGCCATCGAGATCGCGACCCGCCTCGCGATTCACACGACCCGGACGCTCTCCGACCTCGCCCCCGAGGAGCCCCTCTGGGAGGTCGACGCGAACCTGAGACCGGAGGGAAAGAACGGCGCCCTCGTTCGCACCCTGTCGTCGCATCTCGCCTACTACGAGCGCTGGGCGAAGGGATGGGAGTTTCAGGCACTCCTCAAGGCCCGGCCCATCGCGGGCGACCGGGAACTCGGCTCGGAGTACGTCGAGAAGCTCGCGCCCCTCGTGTGGTCGATCGCGTCGACCGAGAACTTTGTCGAGTCGACCCAGCGCATGCGAGAGCGAGTCACAGCGCACATCCCGGCCGCAGAGGTCGATCAGCAGCTGAAGCTCGGCCCCGGGGGCTTGCGCGATATCGAGTTCACCATTCAGCTGCTGCAACTCGTGCACGGTCAGAACGACCCGTCGATCCGGCAGCGCTCGACCCTCGGAGCGCTGGGGGCCCTCGCGACAGAGGGCTACGTCGGACGCGCCGAAGCGGCCGAATTCAACCGCGACTACCGCGAGCTCCGCCTGCTCGAGCACCGCATCCAGCTCTCGCGAATGCGACGGACGCACCTGATGCCGACCGACGAAGAGGCCCTCCGCGTTCTCGCCCGAGCCACAGGGCTGGCGACCAGCGCGGCAGGGCTCGTCGAGCACTGGCACGCCATCAAGAGGAGGGTCCGCAGCCTGCACGAGCGGCTGTTCTACCGCCCTCTCCTCTCGGCCGTGGCTCGCCGCCCCGATGCCGAGCTGGCGCTCACGACGACGTCGGCCATAGCACGACTCCAGGCGATCGGCTTCCGCGACCCCAAGGGTGCGCTGGGTCACATCGCGGCGATGAGTGCGGGGGTCTCTCGCCGCGCCAGCATCCAGCGGCACCTGCTGCCGGCCATGATGCAATGGTTCGCCGAGGGCACCGATCCCGATCTGGGCTTGCTGGCGTTCCGCCGCCTGAGCGACGGACTGGGCGAGAGCTACTGGTTCCTCCGCATGCTCCGCGACTCGTCAGGCGCCGCAAAGAGACTCACCACGGTCTTGTCGTCGTCGCGCTTTGCGGGCGATCTGCTCGAGCGCATCCCCGAGGCCGCGTCCTGGCTCGAAGACGACGCCGATCTGCATCCCCGGGCCCTGCCGACGTTGCTCGACGAGGCGATGGCGACGGTGGCGCGTCACGACACCTCGCTCCAAGCAGCCACCGTCCTGCGCACCGCCCGTCGCCGCGAGATCCTGCGTCTCGCGCTCGGTGCGATCGTGGGCGTCATCACGGTCGAACAGCTTGGCAAGGGCCTGTCCGACATCATGTCGGCGGCCATCTCGGGTGCACTTGCCCTCGCCCGACGCGACGATCGACTCCGACACGGGGAAGACGACCTGGAGTTCGCCGTCATCGCGCTCGGGAGGTACGGCGGAGAAGAACTGGGGTTCGGCTCCGACGCCGACGTGCTCTACGTCTTCCGATCCGATCCCGGCACCCCCTCGGCGCAGCAGCGAGCGGCGCAGATCGTCGCCGATCTCAAGAGGTTCACCGACGACCCCCTCGTGCCCCTCGACCTCGACGCCGATCTCCGCCCCGAGGGCAAGAACGGCCCCGTCGCTCGATCGCTCGACAGCTATGCCGCGTACTACGCCCGCTGGGCCCTGACCTGGGAGGCCCAGGCCCTTCTGCGCGCCCGATCGGTCGCGGGCGACGCCGACCTGCGCGTCGCCTTCGAGGCCCTCGCCGACACGGTCCGGTACCCGCAATCGCTCTCTGAGCAGGATGTCCGCGAGGTCAAGCGGTTGAAGGCCCGGGTCGAATCGGAGCGCCTGCCGAAGGGCGCCGACCCGACCAGGCACCTGAAGCTCGGTCGTGGGTCTCTCAGCGACGTGGAGTGGTTCGTGCAGCTGATCCAGCTGCAGCACGCGGGCTCCGTCGAGGCACTGCGTACGACCTCGACGCTCCGAGCTCTGCAGGCTGCTGTCGACACCGGGTTCGTCGCGGAGTCCGACGCCGAGCGCCTCCGGGAGGCCTGGCTGATCGCCTCGAGGGCCCGATCCGCCGTCATGCTCTGGACTTCCCGCACGAGCGACCTGCTGCCCTCCGACCGTCGGCAGCTCGAGGCCGTCGCCCGACTGCTCGAGTATTCCGCGGGCTCGGCATCCGACCTCGAAGAAGACTATTTGGCGGTCACGCGTCGGTCGCGTCAGGTGTTCGAGGCGGGTTTCTACGGCATTGAGAAGTCGCCTCGACCTACGAGCTGACGTGTTCCTCCGAGCTCGACACGCCCGAGATGCACTCTGCGTGAGGATTGCTCTCACCGGGTTAACCCGTACCCCGAAATCAGCCCCTGTACCCCGAACAAGATGACGGGGAGGTTACGCACGCGAGTCGCCCGATCACCCGGTGGTGAGGGGCCCGAAATGCAACCGTAATAGTGGGCCACCCAGAAAGACCCCTCGAAACACACCCGGATCCTCCCCTCTGATCAGCACTTTTATCACACCCCAGGATCCGCCCTACCGCGATCCGCTCGACCCCGCGGTGGAGACCCCTCGCACCTCAACACAGGCCAATCACCTGTCGGCACTTTGGACGACACGTTTCGGGGGACTTCGACGTACCCCGATCCGGCCGATGCCACCCCACTGTGAGGGACAGCTTGAAACACCCCCGGCCATGGGTTAGAAATTCACTACCCGAACGACCGATTCCCCGATGATGCGGAAGCCACCCCCTTTCCACCACAGCAGGCGGCATCGTGCTCACGTTCATCCTTCAAATTCGTCATGAGATCCAGGGTCACCCCGAGGTCTACCTCTTCACCGTCTACTCGATCATGATCTGGGTCCTCTGGATCATCAAGGTCGTGATCTCGCGCAACTACCGCCCCTTCACCGGGCACTACTCCGGCACGACCAGCGTCGTCGTTCCCGTCGTGGACGAACCGGAAGACCTCTTCCGCGACGTCATCGGCCGCATGGTCGAGCAGAAGCCCGACGAAATCATCGTCGTCATCAACGGCAAGCCGAACCCGGTGCTGCAGGGCATCTGCGAGGAGTTCGCTCCGCTGGTGCAGTGGACTCACACCCCGATTCCCGGCAAGCGCAACGCCGTCATGATCGGCACGGAGCTCTCGACCGGCGACATCACCGTGCTGGTCGACTCCGACACCGTGTGGACGGAGGGCACGCTCGAGGAGCTGCTCAAGCCGTTCGCGCAGGCCAACGTCGGTGGCGTGACCACGCGCCAGCGGATCCTCGAGCCCGAGCGCTCCTGGATCACCCGCTGGGCCGACTGGCTCGAGAACAGCCGCGCGCTCTACTCGATGCCCGCTCAGAGCGTGCTCGGCCAGATCGGCTGCCTTCCCGGTCGCACCATCGCGTTCCGCCGCGAGATCCTCGTCCGCGTCATGGACAAATTCATGACCGAGAAGTTCATGGGCGTCTTCCTCGAGGTGAGTGACGATCGCACCCTCACGAACCTCACGCTCAAAGAGGGCTACCGCACCGTGTACCAGTACACGAGCCTCGTCTACACGGATGCGCCGCTACAGATCAAGAAGCTGTTCAAGCAGCAGCTCCGCTGGGCTCGCGGCAGCCAGTACAACACCCTCCGGATGATGCCGTGGATGCTGGGGCACGCCCCGATGCTCGCCTTCTTCTTCGCGATGGACATCGTCCTGCCGTTCGTCCTCCTCGGCGTCGTCGGCGGCTGGATCTACAACGCCGCCACGCACCAGGGCACGAATCTCTACACGGGCATCCTCCACGAATACGGCTTCCGATCGGGGGTCGTCGCGATAGTCGTGCTGATGGTCGCCTCGTCGGTGCTCAGCATGGCCATCAGGCAGATGCGCCACCTCTCCGAGAAGCCCGGCGACTTCATCCGCCTGCCCGTCTTCATCATCGTGTCGACGTTCTTCCTGATGCCCATCCGCATCATCGGCTTCTTCCGCATGGGCCACTCGGCCGGCTGGGGGACCCGAGCCGGGGCCTACTCCGGCGGAGTCGTCACCGAGGAGGTCCAGCACGAGGTGGATCGCCGCGAAGACGCGATGGAGACACCCCTCGATGCCCTCGAGGCGCAGTTCACCGATACCCCCGGCCAGCCCACCGTCGACACCCTGTTCGACTTCGGCACGTCCGACGCCCCCGAATCCGGCACCGTGCTCGTCAAGAGCCGCCGCCGGGCCAAGACGGCCGTGTCGGCCGCTCCCACCGCTAAGGCGCCCGCCCGGCGCAAGCTCAACCCGAAAGCCGCATGGCCGTACCTGATAGGTGCCGTCATCATCACCCTGGAGGCTCTCTTCATTGTCTGACTACTCATCCGGCGGAGTCACGCCGCTCAGCACGGGTGGGGCCTTCTGGTCGACCGGCAAGAAGAACTCCCGCCGTTCCGCCCTCGGCGCCACCGCCATTGTCGTCCTCCTCGGGCTCATCTCCTGGATGGTCTGGATGTCGCCCACCGACAACGTGGTGCGCAAGGTCGTCGGCGACGTCGTCCAGCCGATCTCGACCAACATGGCTCTCAAAAACGATCGTGCCGACCTACTCACGCAGCTCGTGTCGTCGAAGTCGCAGCTCACCGATCAGTCGGCCGAGATCGCCGAGCTCAAGAAGCAGCTGGCTGCGGCCGATGGTAAGTCGGAGTCGCTGTCGTCGAAGCTGTCGAACGCCAAGGCCGCCCAGGCTCAGACGTCGGGCAAAGCCGACTCGCTCGCCAGCCAGCTCGCCGCAGACGGAGGGAAGACCGCTGACAGCGGTGCCGCCACGCTCGGCGGCGGCAGCATCAACGGTGGAGCGTCGACGGGCACCGATTCCGGAACGGGAACAGGATCCGGCACCGGGACCGGTGCCGGGTCGGGAGACGGCACCGGTGCAGGAACCGGCGGCGGAACAGGCTCGGGTGGCGGTTCCGGCGGGGGAGACACACCCATCGGACCTGTCGTCCCGACGACCCCGAGCCTCGCCTCGATCAAGAACCCGACGAACCGCTACTTCGGCCTCTACACCGCGCAGTCGCCGTTCAGCTGGTCGGAGTTCGACGACGTCAGCTCGAAGGTCGGCGTTCAGCCGAACTCGGCCGGCTACTTCCAGGGATGGGACAAGGACTTCCGCGCCGACGCCGTCCAGCGCTCCTGGGCCAAGGGCGATCTGCCCATCATCACCTGGGAATCGCAGTCGTCGACGGCCGGCAACAACCAGGCCGATCAGCCGGAGTACTCCCTCGGCAACATCATCCGAGGCGACTTCGACACCTACCTGAAGAAGTACGCCGCCGACATCGTCGCAAACGGCCAGCCCGTCGGCATCCGCCTCGATCAGGAGATGAACGCGACCTGGTACCCCTGGTCGGAAGACGACGGCCACGGTAACTCCGTCAACGGCAATTCAGCCGGGCAGTACGTCGCCATGTGGAAGCACGTCCACGACATCTTCTCCGCCCAGGGTGCTAATGACTACGTCAACTGGATCTGGGCTCCGAACCGCGTCAACAACCTCACCAAGACGCACAAGACGCTCGAGTACACGAAGTCGCTCTATCCGGGAGACGCCTACGTCGACTGGATCGGCATGTCCGGGTACGAACGTCCGTCGGGCGACGGGCCCCAGGACGGCTCGTTCGAAGACACCTTCGCCGACACGCTCGCTCTTCTCCGGAATGTGCCCGACACCTCGAAGCCGATCTTCCTGGCGGAGATCGGAGCCACCGAGGGCGGGGGCCTGAAGGCGGGCTGGATCGACAACTTGTTCACCGCGCTCTCGCTGCCGGAGAACAAAGACATCATCGGGTTCTCCTGGTTCAGCCTGACGGTCACCACGACTCTGAACAACCAGCTCGTTACCAACGATTGGCGCCTGAACTCGACCTCGACGGCTCTGCAGGCGTTCTCTGCCGGCATTGCTCGTTCAGACACCAATTACTCCCTGAGACCGGTGAAGTCCACTCCCTAGAGTCACTCGCTCGGCAAGACCCTCGGGGCTGGCGCCCAATTGGTCAGCCAACCCCACCCCTCGACAGAAACAGCCCCACCTAGGAGATCATCATGAGCACTCCCAAGAAGACCAGCGACGTCTCTCCGTCGACCGACGCAGCGGGCGCGGGCAAGGGCCTCAAGCCCGTCATCTCGGTGATCGGCACCGGCTACCTCGGGGCGACTCACGCCGCCGCCATGGCCGAGATGGGCTTCGACGTCATCGGCGTCGACACCGACCCCTCGAAGGTCGAGGCACTCAGCGCCGGCCGCGTGCCGTTCTTCGAGCCGGGCCTGCCCGAGCTGATCGTGAAGCACGTCGGCACCGGTCGACTCCGCTTCACGAGCGACCTGCCCGACGCCGTCTCGATGGCCGACGTGCACTTCATCTGCGTCGGCACGCCACAGCGCCGGGGGAGCCATGCCGCCAATCTGAGCTACGTCGAGGCCGCGACGAAGGCTGTCGCCGAGTCGCTGAGCCACGACGGCATCATCGTCGGAAAGTCGACGGTGCCGGTCGGAACCGCAGCCAAGCTCCGCAAGCTCGTCGCCGACGCGAAACCGGCCGGCGTCGAAACGCAGGTCGTCTGGAACCCCGAGTTCCTCCGCGAGGCACACGCCGTCGAAGACACGCTGCGCCCCGACCGCATCGTGTTCGGCGGCACCGACGCGAAGAGCGAGGCGATCCTCCGCGAGGTGTACGCCGAGCCGATCGCGACCGGCACCCCCGTCATCTCGTGCGACCTCGCCACGGCCGAGCTGGTCAAGGTCAGCGCCAACGCGTTCCTCGCCACGAAGATCTCGTTCATCAACGCGATCTCCGAGCTGTGCGAGGTCGCCGGGGCCGACGTCCGCGTTCTCGCCGACGCGCTCGGTTACGACGACCGCATCGGCCGCAAGTTCTTGAACGCCGGCCTAGGCTTCGGCGGCGGTTGCCTCCCGAAAGACATCCGTGCGCTGATGTCTCGAGCGAACGAGCTCGGCGCCCACCGTGTCGTCGGACTCATGCAAGAGGTGGACGAGATCAACATGCAGCAGCGCCAGCGGGTCATCGACCAGGCGATCGACGCGTGCGGCGGCTCCGTGCTCAACCGCAAGCTCGCCATTCTCGGGGCCGCCTTCAAGCCCGACACCGACGACGTGCGCGACTCGCCGGCCCTCAACGTCGCTGCGGCCCTGCACCTGCGCGGTGCCCAGGTGCTCGTGGTGGATCCTGAGGCCTCCGCGACAGCGCAGCGCAGCTTCCCGACGCTCTCGTTCGCCGACAGCCTCGACGAGGCCGTGACCGACGCCGACGCCGTGCTCCTGCTGACGGAGTGGCCCGTGTTCGTCAACGCTGACCCGGCGCACCTGGCCGAGCTCGCCGCCAACCCCATCGTGCTCGACGCCCGCAACGCGCTCGACACCGAAGTGTGGTCGGCCGCCGGCTGGGAGGTCCGGCCCCTCGGCGGACGCACGGTGCCGCGTCAGCGCCAGGCGTTCGAGAGCGCCGCGCTCGCCCTCTAGGGGTTCTTGAGCCCGGGCAAGTGCTGCACGGTGATGCGTGCGGACCTGCCCGATCTGGCGCAACCCGATACGCCAGTGAGACCCCGTTCCGACTCGCGTCGGGGCGGGGTCTTCGTCGTTGCCCTCTGCGGTGGCCCCCTCGTCCCGGCCGGCGTCCGATTCTCACTTGCAAATTTGAAGGAAAAACTCGCCGCGACGGCCCGGGATCGGTGAGAACTGGCCCGGGCGGGGCTGTTTCTCCTTCAAATTTGCAGCAGGCCCACGAAATGCGCTGGCCCCGCTCGCGAAAGGGCCCGCACCCTCGGAAGAGTGCGGGCCCCGAAGGCACGACGACTTAGACGCCGAAGTACATCTCGAACTCGAACGGGTGAGGACGCTGCGCCATCGGCAGGATCTCTTTCTCACGCTTGTACGCGATCCACGTCTCGATGAGGTCTTCGGTGAAGACGTTGCCCTTGGTGAGGAACTCGTGGTCCTCTTCGAGGGCGATCAAGGCGGCGTCGAGCGAAGCCGGAACCTGAGGGATGTTCTTCGCCTCTTCCGGGGGAAGCTCGTACAGGTCTTTGTCGACGGGCTCGTGGGGCTCGATGCGGTTCTGGATACCGTCGAGGCCGGCCATGAGCTGCGCAGCGAAGGCGAGGTACGGGTTCGACGCCGCGTCGGGGACGCGGAACTCGATGCGCTTGGCCTTCGGGTTGGTGCCCGTGATCGGGATGCGGATTGCAGCCGAACGGTTACCGGCCGAGTAGACCAGGTTGACGGGAGCCTCGAAGCCCGGGATCAGGCGGTGGTACGAGTTGATCGCGGGGTTGGTGAACGCCAGCACGGCGGGGGCGTGCTTCAGCAGACCACCGATGTACCAGCGGGCGATGTCAGAGAGCCCGCCGTAGCCGTTCTCATCGTAGAAGAGGGGCTTGCCGTCGCTCCAGAGCGACTGGTGGGTGTGCATTCCCGAGCCGTTGTCACCGAAGAGCGGCTTGGGCATGAAGGTCGCGACCTTGCCCCAGAGCTCCGCGGTGTTCTTGACGATGTACTTGAACTTCAGGATGTCGTCGGCCGCGTGGACCATCGTGTCGAACTTGTAGTTGATCTCCTGCTGGCCGCCGGTGCCCACCTCGTGGTGCGCACGCTCGAGCTCGAGGCCGGAGTCGATCAGCTTGAGGCTGATGTCGTCGCGGAGGTCGGCCGTCTTGTCGACGGGCGAGACCGGGAAGTAGCCACCCTTGTAGGCGGTCTTGTTGGCGAGGTTTCCGCCCTCTTCGGCGCGGCCGGTGTTCCAGGCGCCCTCTTCGGAGTCGACCGAGTAGAAGGAGGCGTTCTGCTTGACCTCGTAGCGGACGTCGTCGAAGACGTAGAACTCGGCCTCGGGGGCGAAGAACGCGGTGTCGGCGATGCCGGTGGAGGCGAGGTAGCGCTCGGCCTTCTTGGCGACCTGACGCGGGTCGCGCGAGTAAAGCTCGCCGTTGCGCGGGTTGAAGATGTCGAAGACGAGGATCAGCGTGCGCTCGGCGCGGAACGGATCGACGTAGCCCGTGGTGACGTCGGGGATGAGCTGCATGTCGGACTCGTGGATCGACGCGAAGCCGCGGATCGAGGAGCCGTCGAAGAGCTGACCGACCGAGAAGAACTCCTCGTCGACCGTGGATGCGGGGATGTTGAAGTGCTGCTGCACACCGGGAAGGTCGGTGAAGCGGATATCAAGGAACTTGACGTCAGTGTCCTTGATGAAGCTCAGCACCTCGGAAGAATCTTTGAACATACGCGAAGGTCTCCAATGGGCGTGGAACGTGGGCGAAAGCGGGACGCCTCCAGTCATGAGGCTATTGACGGGCCGTTTCGCCGCGGTGACCAGAATGTTTCCGGCATGTTACGCGTCACTTCCGAGAGGGCGTCAGGATCCGGCCCGACCGCTCCCGGCACCTCCGCATCCGCGCCTCGATAGGCTCGTCTCCATGTCGAGCTCCGCCCCTCCGCCTCTGCCGCCCGAACCGAAGAAGTCGACGCCCTGGCCGGGTTTCGACCTCGGGTTGCCGCAGACGGGCCCGCGCTCGGTCGGCCGCCTCGGTCGGCGCGTCGTGGCGTTGATCATCGACTGGCTCCTCGCAGTGATCGTCTCGGTGGCGTTCTTCCACTACAACGAGTTCGCGACGCTCGCGGTCTTCGCGGTCATGCAGATCGGGTTCACCCTCACCGTCGGAGGCAGCATCGGCCACCTCGCGACACGGATGCGCGTGGTGCCCGAGACGGGCGGTGCCGTGCGCTGGTGGCGTCCGGTCGTGCGGACCGTGCTCCTGTGCCTCGTGATCCCGGCTGTCATCTACGACCAGGATCAGCGCGGCCTGCACGATCGAGCCGCCGGCACGCTACTAGTACGCATTTAGATTCGCGCCAGCGAAAGGGCACCCGACCGAGACGAACTCGGCCGGGTGCCCTTTTCGCAACCGCGACGTGAGGGTCAGCGCGGTCGGCCGGAGCGCACGCGCATCGGGTCGACGCCCTTGGGGATCGGCAGCTTGTTCTGGCCGAGCGAATCGAGCCGGTTCGACACGGCGAGCACCTCGTTGCGGTCGATCGCTTTCTTGACCTTGTTCATCCGGGCCGCGAGTCGGTGCAGCGGGATCGAGTCGCCATCCGGTCCGACGCTCAAGACCGTGATCGGCACTCCCGGTGTGATGCGCGCAACTTTGCGACGTTCTTCGTCGACGATGCGCTGAGTCTGGCCCTTGGTGCCCTCGGTGACGAGCACGACTCCCGGGCGACCCACCGCGCGGTAGACGGCGGCCTGGCTGCGACCGTTCACGGCGACGGGCATCTCGCTGGCACGCCACTGGCGACGGAGACCGCTCTTGAACACGGCGCCGACCGCACCCGGCTGGCCCTCGATCTGCGAGTACGCGGCCCTCTCGGCGAGACGGCCGAGCACGATCATGAACAGCAGCACGCCGAGCAGAACACCGACGATGATGTAGAGGATCAGCCCGAGGATGTTGCCGCCCGCCACGAGAGCGAGCACGACACCGGCGACGACGGGGACGACGAAGGCGGCCAGCATCAGCCAGATCGACTTCGGATCGTGCTTTCGGGTCATGGTGAAGACCTGGTACATCTGCTTGATGCGACCGGGCTCTTTTGCGGGGGTCGGAGATGCGTTCTCCGCGGACTTGCTACGTGCCATGCTGTCTAGGATACGGTCTCCGGGCCTCGCCGCACCTCCCGAGGCCTCGTCTCCCCAGGCCGGGCGGCCGAACGCCCTCTCCCCAGACCGGCGACCACCGGTCAGCGAAGGATCCATGGCGGTCACGATCGAGGGATGACCTCACCCCGATCCCGCGACAGTCGCCTCGGCGAGCTCGTCGCCGCGGGCGTGAATGCCGATGTGTACAAGTGGCTCGGTGGGGTCGGATCCTCGTCGCTCGTCGTCAAGATCCATCGTGGCGACGGCGCCGCCTCGCGCGCGCTGGCCGAGGCCGTCGCGCTCTCGGGGGCGGCCCACCGGCACATCGTCCCTCTGATCGACGTCGCCCTCGTGGCGGGTGCCGATTCTCTCGGGTTGATCCTGCCTCGACTCGGCACCCGGTCGGCCTCGACTTTTGTGGCCGATCGTGGGGTGCTTGCGGCGGGGGAGGCCGTGACGCTCCTCGTTCCGGTGCTTATGGCGCTCCAGCATCTCGAGCGGTCACCCCTGGCATGCCACGTCGACCTCGTGAGTGGCGTCGGCCTGGGCAACGTGCTGCTCGATCGACACGGCGCACCCGTCGTCGTGGGTGTACGCGCCGCCCCGGCCCGGGGTCCGCAGCGGCTCGCCCGCCCACCCGGCGGGGCGACGGCTGCCGGGCGTCGCGCGGTCGACCAGGTGCTGCCCGTCTGCTCCGGCATCGGGGCCGACCAGCGGCGGCGCTTCACTGAGCTCTGCGACCAATCGACGACGCTCGACGAACTCGTCGAGGCGCTCTTCGATCTCGCCGCCCCCGTCGCACTCGACGACGAGGCTCCCTTCGAGATGGTGCCGGTGCGCGACAAGGTGGAGACCATGCACCCGCTCGACGATCTCGTGCCGGGGTTGGCGACGCTTCGCACCTGGGCCCACCGCTCATCCGCCGGAGGGCGCGCGTTCGAGCTCGCTGCCCAGGCCGGAGCAGCGGCGCGACAGGTGCGGAGGCGCGTGTGGGTTCTGGCAGGCGCCGTTATCGGCTGCGCGGCGATCGGGCTCGCAGTCGGTGGTGGAGGTGCCGGTGGTGGAGGTGCCGGTAGTGCTAACAACGATCAGAGCGTGGCCGCGACGTCCGCGGAAGGCTCGGGCCCGACGGGTCGGGCCACAGGAACGACACTTGGCGGGAGGGCGACAGTCACGCCAACGCCTACGCCTTCGACGTCGCCGCCGCCTGGCCCCCAAGCCGATCGCCTCGATCGGGTGGAAGCGGTCCTAGCCGGCGATGACGCCGACAGAGCTGTTCGGCTCCTGCTCCGGCTCCGCGCGGACTGCTTCCGAGCCCTCGACGCCGAGTGCCTGGCGGGTGTCGACGAACCCGGGTCAGCCGCGCTGGCGGAGGATGAGCGGGTCGTGGCGGATCCTGCGCTTCTTGGATCCCTGCCAGAGCTCGTCGTCGGCACGGCCATCAACCGGCTGGGCGGAGTTGTGCTCTTCGATGCCACGTCGAGCAACGGCAAACCGGCCTCCGTCTTCGTGGTGAAGACGGAGGCCGGTTGGCGAGTGCGGTCGATCGACTCGGGCTGATGCCAGCGACACCGCCTTCCGAGCACAACACCGCCGAACGGTGGTGGTTGGCCCGAAAGTTGGTGTCGGGGCTGATGCCGTTAGATGCCGAGCTTGCCCTGGAAGTCACCGCCCTCGAGGCGGTTCTTGACCGCGACGAGGAAGCGGGCGGCGTCGGCACCGTCGACGATGCGGTGGTCGTACGAGAGGGCCAGGTAGACCATCGAGCGAATCGCGATCGATTCCGAGCCGTCTGCCGTGACGACGACGGGCTTCTTCACGACGATGCCGGTGCCGAGGATCGCAACCTGCGGAAGGAACACGACCGGGGTGTCGAACAGGGCGCCGCGCGAACCGGTGTTGGTCACCGTGAAGGTGCCACCGGAGAGCTCGTCGGGGGTCAGCTTGTTGTCGCGGGTACGACCGGCGAGGTCGGCGATCGACGCGGCGAGACCGGCGAGGTCGAGCGACGCGGCGTTCTTGATGACCGGCGTGAGCAGGCCGCGCTCGGTGTCGACGGCCATGCTGACGTTCTCGGTGTCGGGGTAGACGATCGAGTCGCCGTCGACGGTCGCGTTGAGCTTCGGGTAGGCCTGAAGAGCCTCCGCCGCCGCGAGGGTGAAGAAGGGCAGGAACGACAGCTTGTTGCCGGTCTTGGCGAGGAAGTCGCCCTTGACGGCGTCGCGGAACTTCGCGACCTTCGTCACGTCGACCTCTACGACGCTGGTGAGCTGTGCGGTCGACTGCATCGACTCGACGGCGCGCTGGGCGACGACCTTGCGGAGGCGGGTCATCGGCACGGTCGTACCGCGGAGGTCGGAGACCGGCAGGGGCTCGTACTTCGACGAAGCGGCAGGAGCGGACGGGGCAGCGGAGGCCGACGGTGCAGAGGCGGCCTTGGCGGCCTCTTCGGCCGCAGCGGCAGCCGACAGCACGTCTTCTTTGCGAATGCGTCCGCCGACTCCGGTGCCGGAGACGGTCGACAGGTCGACACCCTTCTCACCGGCGAGCTTGCGGACGAGCGGAGTCACGTACCCGACCGGCGCGCCGGTGCTGGGGGCGGAAGCGGGAGCAGCGGCCGCGGGGGCGGGAGCAGACGCGGCGGGGGCGGCCGGTGCCGGTGCAGCCGGCGCGGCAGCGGCAGGCGCCGGAGCAGCGGCCGCGGGGGCGGGGTCGACCGACTCTGCCGGAGCGGGCGCCTCGGCGGGCGCACCCTCACCCGGAGCGGGAGCGGAGTCGGAGGGGACCTCCGCCTCGAGCCCCTCAGAGGAGTCGTCGTCGGCCGCAGATTCGACTGAAGCGGACTCCAAGTCGTCAGCGGGGCCCTCGTAGCCCTCGGACGACTCGGAGGAGCCGCCGGCCGCAGCGGTTGCGGGGGTGTCGTCGGTCGACGCGGGCCCCGTGCCGGGGGCTTCGGCCTCGGGCGCGTCTTCGGCAGGAGCTCCGGCGCCACTTCCATCGCCGATCTTGACGAGAGCGGTACCCACCTCGACCGTCTCGTCTTCGGCAACGAGGATCTCTTCGATCACACCGGCGACGGGGGACGGGATCTCGGTGTCGACCTTGTCGGTCGACACTTCGAGCAGCGGCTCGTCGACCTCGACGCGGTCGCCGACGTTCTTCAGCCAGCGGGTGACCGTGCCCTCGGTGACACTCTCGCCGAGTGCCGGGAGGTTGACGGATTCGCTCATCAGGGGGGCTCCTTCTGCGGTTCTGTTATAAAAACTGTGGTGGTGCGGGGATGGTGCTGACGACTGCCGGTGCGGGGTGCACCGCCGCGCTACATCGCGTGGAGGGGCTTACCCGCGAGGGCCAGCATGGCCTCGCCGAGTGCCTCGTTCTGAGTCGGGTGCGCGTGGATGAGGCCAGCGACGTCTTCGGGGTAGGCCTCCCAGTTGACGGTGAGCTGCGCTTCTCCGATGAGCTCGCCGACGCGGGCGCCGATCATGTGGATGCCGACGACCGGACCGTCGACGACGCGGATGACCTTGACCGACCCGGCGGAACCGAGGATCGACGTCTTGCCGTTGCCTGCGAGGTTGTAGTCGTAGGCGGCGATCTTGTCGGCGCCGTACTTCTCGGTGGCCTTCGCCGTGCTGAGACCCACCGAGGCGACCTCCGGGTCGGAGTATGTGACCTTGGGGATGTTGACGTCGTCGATCACGACGGGCTTCAGCCCGGCAATCTCTTCGGCGACGAAGATGCCGTGCTGGAAGCTGCGGTGGGCGAGCTGAAGGCCGGGAACGATGTCGCCGATCGCGTAGACACCGGGAACGTTGGTGGCGAGGCGCTCGTCGGTGAGGACGAAGCCGCGATCCATGTTCACTCCGACCTCGTCGTAGCCGAGACCCTGAGTGACCGGGCCGCGACCGACGGCGACGAGGAGGATGTCGGCCTCGAAGGTCTTGCCGTCTTCGAGGGTGACGACGACCCCGTCGTCGTTCTGCGACACGCTCTGGAAGCGGATGCCGAGCGAGAAGTTAATGCCGCGCTTGCGGAACGCCCGCTCGAACGACTTGGAGACGGACTCCTCCTCGTTGGGCACGAGGTGGGGGAGAGCCTCGATGATCTGCACGTCGGAGCCGAACGACTTCCAGACGCTGGCGAACTCGACGCCGATCACGCCGCCGCCGAGGATCGCGACCTTCTTCGGAATGTAGTCGAGCTCGAGGGCGTGCTCACTGGTGATGACTCGGCCACCGATTTCGAGACCGGGAAGGCTGCGCGAATAGGAGCCGGTGGCTAGGACGATGTTCTTGCCGGTGATCGTGTCGTCGCCGACCTGAACGGTCGACGGCGAGGTCAGGCGCCCCTCACCCGCGATCGTCGTGACGCCACGGGCCTTGACCAGGCTCTGGAGACCCTTGTATTTGTGCTCGACGATGTCGCGGCGGTAGGTCGTGACCCGGGCGATGTCGACACCCTGGAAGTCGACGTCGACGCCGTACTTCAGCGACTCACGCGAGACGTCGGCCACCTCGGCCGAGTGGAGCAGGGCCTTGGTCGGAATGCAGCCACGGTGCAAGCAGGTGCCGCCGACCTTGTCTTTCTCGATGATCGCGACCGACTGGCCGAGCTCGCTCGCTCGCAGCGCAGCGGCATACCCGCCGCTGCCGCCGCCGAGAACTACAAGGTCAAAATTCTGTTCCGACACCCAGCAACTCCTTCGTGCATTCGTTCAGAGCCCGAGACCGCGTCGTTCGATGGCGACACCGGCCTGGCCCTGCAAGAAGGCGGGTTTCTCCCGCCTCCGTCAGCCTAGTACGCCACCTAGAACGAGGCGGCCAGGTCGATCAGGGTTCGCACGGTAATGCCAGTCGCGCCCTTGGTCGTGAAGCCGTACCCGCCCGCTTTGTTCTCGCTCGGCCCGGCGATATCGAGGTGCGCCCACGGGATGAGCTCGTCGGTGCCCTCCTTCTTTCCTACGAACTCCTTCAGGAACACGCCGGCTAGCAGCATGCCCGCGGCCGTGTTGCCCGGCGTCGCGTTCACCAGGTCAGCCACGTCGGAGTTGAGCCGGGTGCGAAGCTCGGGTGCCAGCGGCACCCGCCAGAACGGCTCGGAGGCGGCGTCGGCGACCTCGACCACTCGGGGCGCGAAGTCGTCGGTTCCCATGACGCCGACGTAGCGCATGCCGAGGGCGACGACCTGTGCCCCGGTCAGCGTGGCGACGTCGACGATGGCATCGGGCTGCTCTTCACTAGCGGCAACGAGGCCATCGGCCAACACGAGGCGCCCCTCGGCGTCGGTGTTGGTCACCTCGACGGTGGTGCCGCCCTTGATGGTCAGGACGTCGTCGGGGCGAATGGGGTCGGCGCCGAGCATGTTCTCGGAGATGCAGAGCCACGCGGTGAGGCGGACCGGGAGGGAGAGTTCGGCAGCTGCCAGCGTCACTGCCAGGACGGTGGCCGCCCCGGTCATGTCGTACTTCATTCCGACCATCGCGCCGGCGGGCTTGAGCGACAGCCCACCCGTGTCGTACGTGATGCCCTTGCCGACGAGGGCGAGGTGCTTCGCGGCCCCGGTGGGCGCGTACTGCACCTTGACCAAGCGGGGTGGGCGCGCGGATCCTTGCCCCACTCCGACGATGCCCCCGAAGCCGGCCTCGCGGAGTTCGTCGCCCTCGAGCACGGTGACGGTGACGTCTTTGGTGGCCGACAGGCGCACGGCCTCGTCGGCGAGAGCGGCCGGCGAGAGGTCGATCGGGGGAGTCGTGACGAGGTCGCGAACGGTGTGGACGGCCTGGGCCACGGCTGCCGCCTTGGCGATCACCGCGGAATCGATGGTGGTGGCCGTGACGAGATCGACCTCGGCGACGGCCTTTTTGGCATCGCTCGCGGAGGAGTGACGGTACGAGTCGAAGGCATACGCGCCGATGGCGGCACCCTCGAGCACGGCCAGGGCCTCGGCGTCGTCGGCGACGGGAAGACCGAAGGCGACGCGGGTGCGGCCGGTGAGCTGGCGCGCGGCAGAACCTGCGGCGTACCGGAGCGTCTCGATCGAGACGGCGGCGCCGAGCCCGACGAGCGCGATGGTCGCGATGGGCGAGACCGACGACGACGAGGATCCGAGAGACGAGGCCGGCAGCCTCGTCACCTCGTCGCGTCCGCCTGAGACGCCGAGACCCTTGAGCGCATCGGCCAGCTCGGGTGCATCCCACAGCAGGGTGGGAGCGTCGTCGCCCGTGCCGGGAACGACGCCGATGACGAAGACGTCGGCTGCGGTGAGTTCGGATGAGACGGAGAGCTTCGGAACGGTCATACCAGCCACTTTATGGGAGTCCTGGCGGCACGTTCGCTGTCAGCATTCCCTCGAAGGGCGTGGCGTCGACCGCCCGTGCCTAGCATTGAAGGATGTCCGAACCCGCAGACCTGTACGAGCTTTCTCCCGGTGCCACGGGTATCCCGACCGGCCTGCCGCTGGTCGCGGGCCTGACCGGCTTCGCCGACGCCGGATCGACGGTCGCGCAGCTGACCCAGTACCTCACCGAGTCGCTCGAGGGCGAGATCGTGGCGACCTTCGACGCCGATGTCCTCCTCGACTACCGGGCCCGGCGCCCCATCATCACGTTCGACCAGGATCACATCTCCGACTACCAGGCGGCGACGTTGACGCTCCGCCTCATGAAAGACGAGATCGGGCAGCCCTTCCTGCTTCTCTCCGGCTTCGAACCCGACTTCCGCTGGAACCAGTTCACGAGTGCCGTCATCCAGCTGATCCAGCGCTACGAGATGGCGACGACCACCTGGGTGCAGGCCATCCCGATGCCGGTGCCGCACACGCGCGAACTCGGTGTCACCGTCTCCGGCAATCGCACCGATCTCATCGAGTCGCTGTCGGTCTGGCGCCCCACGACGCAGGCACCGGCCAACGCCCTTCATCTCGTCGAGCATCGGCTCACCTCAGGCGGTCACCCCACCGCCGGGTTCGTGCTGCTCGTGCCGCACTACCTCGCCGACACGGAGTTCCCCGACGCCGCGGTGACAGCGCTCTCGAGCATCAGCGCAGCGACCGGCCTCATCTTCCCGACCGACGACCTTCGTGAGCAGGGCCGCGACTTCCTGGTCAAGGTCGACGAGCAGGTCGCCGGCAACACCGAGCTGAGCCGTCTCGTCGAGACCCTCGAAGAGCGCCACGACACGTACATGGAGGGCAACCCGCTGCCGTCGCCGCTCGTCGGCCTCGACGGGCAGGTGCCGAGCGCCGATTCGATCGCCGCCGAGCTCGAGAAGTTCTTGGCCTCGCGCCCCCGCGACGACGAGGCGTGACCTGACAGGTCGGTAACCTGGTCGGGTGAATTCCAAGCGCGCCTGGCTCGTCTGGGGCGCAGCCGTCTTCGCCTACGTGGTCGCGGTGCTCCAGCGCTCGTCCCTCGGAGTCGCCGGCGTCGACGCCCAGCACGTCTTCGACATCTCGGCGTCGACCCTCTCGACTCTCGCCGTCGCCCAGATCGTGGTCTACGCGGCTCTACAGATTCCCGTGGGCGTGATGCTCGATCGTGTCGGGCCGCGCGCGCTGCAGGTTGTCGGCGCCGCGGTGTTGGCTCTCGGCCAGACCGTCGTCGGCGTCTCGCCGCCCCACCTCGGTCTCGCCATCCTGGGACGCATGCTCGTCGGTGCCGGTGACGCGCTCACCTTCATCTCGGTGATCCGGCTGCTCCCGTCGTGGTTCCGCGGCCCGATTCTGCCGCAGGTCTCGCAGTGGACCGGCAACATCGGCCAGGTGGGGCAGATCCTCTCCGCCGTCCCCTTCGCGGTCGTGCTGCACTCGCGCGGCTGGTCTCCCGCGTTCCTCAGCGCCGCCGCCGTCGCCGTGCTCTCGGTCATCGTTCTGCTCGGCGTGGTGCGAAACGCACCGGCGGGGCAGGTGGGGCAGCCGGTCGTCTCGTCGTGGGCCACCGCGGGCAGGCAACTCGTCGAGAGCGTGAAGAGGCCGGGCACCCGTCTCGGATTCTGGTCGCACTACGTCACACAGTCGTCGGGCACGACCTTCAGTCTGCTGTGGGGTGTTCCCGCGCTGGTCGGCGGTCTCGAGTTTTCGAGGGGCGAGGCGTCCGGGCTTCTTGCCCTGCTCGTCATCACCGGCGTCGTGGCCGGGCCGATCCTCGGTCTCCTGAGCGCGCGGTTCCCCCTTCGCCGCTCGAATCTCGTTCTCGGCATCGTCTCGATCATCGGGCTGGTGTGGACGGCCGTGCTGGCCTGGCCGGGGGTTCCTCCGCACTGGCTGGTGATCGTGCTGGTGGTCGTCCTCGGGGCCGGTGGGCCGGGATCCTTGATCGGGTTCGACTTCGCGCGCACCTTCAATCCGCTGCGAAGCCTCGGTGTCGCGAACGGCATCGTCAATGTCGGGGGATTCCTCGCCAGCTTCGTGATGATGTTCCTCATCGGGGTCGTACTCGACGCGGTTCACTCACACGGTGTAGCGGTGGGCGACCCGTCACCGCTCTTCTCCTGGTCGGGCTTTCGCATCGCGTTCCTGGTGCAGTACGTCGTCATCGGGCTCGGTGTCGCCGGTCTCGTCGTCGATAGGCGTCGCACGAGGCTGCAGATGCACCTCGAGGAAGGAATAGAAGTGGGCCCGGTCTGGGTTGCACTGTCACGACGGATGCGCGCTCGGGCGGGGCGCTGACGAAGTGTTCCACTACCAGGATCCCGCGGCCCTGTAAACGGTTCGGCCTGCGGCGTGCAATAATTACTCACGGACCCTTTCCTGTCTTCGGCGAAATGTCGAGGGCTTGACATGGGTCCTAGTTCTGCCGAAAAGCGGAGTTCTGCCTAAAAGTGGAGTTCTGCCTGACAAGACAGACAGTGCCCAATTGATGGCGCCAGGGGGCGTCTTCGACCCGGATCAGTGACATTGGGCACCTCCCCAGCTTTACGAAGCCCGAGTGAAAGGTGCACCAATGGCTACTCGCACCAAGGCCACCGTCGCCGACGAAACCGTCGAGACCTCCACTACTACCGAGACCGACGCCGCTACGGCCCCGGTCAAGAAGGCACCCGCCAAGCGGGCGCCCGCCAAGAAGGCACCGGCCAAGGCGGCAACCGCGAAGGCGGTTCCCGCCAAGGCGACAAAGAAGACGGCCAAGAGCGACGACGACGAGTCCGACGTCGAACCTGCAGCCGAAGCCGTCGAGGCTGTTGACGGCGACGACACCGAGTCGACCGACGACAGCGCCGACACCGCGGTCAAGGCCGCCGAAGAGGTTCTGCCGACCGGGGCGCTCGTTATCTCGCAAGATGACGACGACGAAATCCCCGTCTACTCGTCGACCATCACCGGCGCCACCGCCGACCCGGTCAAAGACTATTTGAAGCAGATCGGTAAAGTCGCGCTGCTGAACGCGGCCGAAGAGGTCGAGCTCGCAATGCGCATCGAGGCGGGTCTGTTCGCCGACGACAAGCTGGCCAACTCGACCGGGCTTTCGAAAGAGCTCGAGCGCGAGCTGCGCTGGGTGTCGCGAGACGGACAGCGTGCCAAGAGCCACCTGCTCGGCGCCAACCTCCGCCTCGTCGTCAGTCTCGCCAAGCGCTACACCGGTCGTGGAATGCAGTTCCTGGATCTGATCCAGGAGGGCAACCTCGGTCTCATCCGTGCGGTCGAGAAGTTCGACTACACCAAGGGCTTCAAGTTCTCGACCTATGCCACCTGGTGGATCCGTCAGGCCATCACGCGCGCCATGGCCGACCAGGCGCGCACCATCCGCATCCCCGTGCACATGGTCGAGGTCATCAATAAGCTGGCCCGCGTTCAGCGCCAGATGCTTCAAGACCTCGGTCGCGAGCCCACTCCCGAAGAGCTCTCGCGCGAACTCGACATGACGCCCGAGAAGGTCGTCGAGGTGCAGAAGTACGGCCGCGAGCCGATCTCCCTCCACACCCCGCTCGGCGAAGACGGCGACAGCGAGTTCGGTGACCTCATCGAAGACACCGAAGCGGTCGTTCCGGCCGACGCCGTGGGCTTCACCATGCTGCAGAAGCAGCTCGAGTCGCTCCTCGACAGCCTCTCCGAGCGCGAAGCCGGCGTGATTCGCATGCGCTTCGGCCTCGGCGACGGAATGCCGAAGACTCTCGACCAGATCGGCGATACCTTCGGCGTAACGCGCGAGCGCATCCGTCAGATCGAGTCGAAGACGATGGCGAAGCTTCGTCACCCGTCGCGGTCGCAGTCTCTGCGCGACTATTTGGAATAGGCCGAAAGCGTCCGCGGCACCGGACCTCCGACAAGCTCCGGCCGTCCGCCGCTGCTCCCGCTTTCGACCGCGTCGAGTAAATCGAAAGCGTTCGACCGCCTCGAGTAAACTGGCATCGCGCTCACCGAAGCCGACGACCCTAGGAATCCGATGAAGTACGTTCTCCCCATCCTCCTCGGGCGTCTCGTCCGCATCATCGCGAGAGCTCGAGGGGGCGGGTCGGCGTATCCGGGCTACCTGGTACTCAAACTGCTTCCCTCGTTCCTCACCGACGTGACAAAGCAGTTCGACCGCGGCGTGCTCTTCGTGCTGGGCTCGAACGGCAAGTCGACGACCACGCACATGCTCTCCGACGTCATGCGGGCGCACGGGCTCCGGGTCTTCACCAACCCGACCGGTGCCAACCTGCCCCAGGGCATCGCGTCGGCGCTGCTCTCCGAGGTCAGCATCTTCGGCAAGCTGAAGGCCGATGTCGGCGTGCTCGAGGTCGACGAGGCGTTCGCCGTCGAGCTCTCCGGGCACCTCCACCCGTCGACCGTGCTCATGCTCAACGTGCAGGTCGACCAGCTCTACCGCTTCTACGAGACTTCTCGCGTAGCCGACATGATGACCGACACGGCCGCCACAGCGGGCACCCACGTCGTGACGAACCGCGACGACGAGTACCTCGGCCCGTTTACGAGCAGCACCCTGGACGTCACCCGCTTCGGTGCGTCCACCGAGCTCGTGGCCGAGGCGCCGCACGGCCTGCAGAACGCCTCCGCCTTCGGCGGCCAGACCGAAGGATCCGCGCCACTGCACGCCGAGGCCGAGGTCAAGGCGCTGTCGGCGCAGGGTGCCACCATTGCGCTGAGCCGAGCGACGGGTGGCGGATCCTCGTCCCTCGCCATCCGCCTCCCCGCCAAGGGCCTGCACTACGCGGTCGATGCGGCCGCGGCCATCCAGACGGCGCGCGTCGCGTTGGGCTTCGAGTTCGACGAGTCGAAAGCCGTGGCGGCATTCGCCGCTATGAAGCCTGCCTACGGGCGTGGCGAGCGACTCAAAATCGGCACCGACGAAGCCGAGTTCGTCATGTTCAAGAACGCGGCGAGCCTGCAGCTCAACCTCGATGCCCTCGCCGACGCCCCCGAGCAGGTGCTGCTGGCGATCGACGAGGGCACGCCCGACATCTCGTGGATTTACGACGTCGACTTCTCCTCTCTCGACCACGTCGACGTGGTGTCGGGGGAGAAGGCCTGGCAGATCGCGCTCCGCCTCGAGCACGCCGGCATTCCGATCGGCACCGTCGAGCCTCGCATCGAGAAGGCCATCGAGCTGATGAAGGCGCTCCCGGCCCCCGCCAGCAAGACCAAGAACTTCATCGTCAACTACGAGCAGATGATGATCGCCCGCAAGATGCTCGGCTACCCCGATCTGGAGAAGCGCGCATGACCACCCTCTCCCTTCTGCAGCTCTACCCGGAACAGCTCGGCGTCTCGGGTGACGGCGGCAACGTCGTCGCTCTGGCCGAGCGCGCGCGTCGGGCGGGCCTCGACGTCGAGCTCGTCGAGCACCGGCCGGGTGATGCCCTCCCGGTGGGGGCGGACCTCGTCGTGATCGGGTCCGGGCCGCTGTCGACGCTGCGGTCGATCCACTCCGATGCCCTCCGGTTCCGTGAGGCGCTGAGCGATTGGGCCGACTCCGGCGTGCCGGTCGTCGCCATCGGCGGCGGCATGGAACTCCTCTCGCAGGGGATCTACGGCGAAGGTGCCGACCTCGAAGGCCTCGGGTTCTTCGATGCCTCGGCCCACCGCGGAGCAAAGCGTCGAGCGAACTACTTCCGAGTCGAGACGGCGTACTCGGGGCCCTCCCTCACGCTCTTCGGGTTCGAAGACCACGCGACCCGGTTCGAGCTCGCGGCCGGCGCCTCAGCGTTCGGCACGGTCGTCTCCGGTGGCGGCAATGGCGACGGTACGGAGGGGGTGTCGCGCGGATCCTCGTTCGGAACCCAGCTGAAGGGCCCCGTTCTCCCGCTCAACCCGGAGTTGACGGATCGCGTTCTCGCCTCGGCCGTCTCGCGGATCGGCGGCGTCTATGCGGCAGGGCCCGCGCACGCGACCCTCGACGAGTACGCCCGTCAATCACGTCTCGTGATCGAGAAGAACTTGGAGCGCGCCTTCAAGGCGATGTAGCCGAACGGCAAGCTAGCGTCGAGCCGCTCATGGCAGAAGGCCCGCACCCCGGAGAGGGGTGCGGGCCTTCTTGGTGAAGCGAAGACTAGTGGGCGGTGAGCTTGGCGGTTTCGTCGAGCCACTCCAGCGCGTTGGGCTGCAGCTTCTCTTTGAACTTGGCGCCGTGGTGAGCACAGAACAGAAGCTCACCCGTCGCCATCGTCGCGCGAATGTACGCCTGGGCTCCGCAGCTGTCGCAACGGTCGGCGCCGGACAGCTGGTACTGGGGGCCGAGCTCATCGACGGCGTTGTGGTCGGTGGCCATCTGAGACATGTGATGCTCCTCCAGAACGGTGGTGCGTGGGTAGGTAGATGCCATCAAAACACGCGAACGTTTCGTTTGTGCGACATTTGGCCCGATTTCGCTCGCCGCGAAGCGAATCTCTTCTCCCCAATCCGGGGGCGACTCCCAGACCGCGGCGGAGGGGGTGTCGGAGGGGGAGAGAAGACTGAGCCCCGTATTCTTGAATCGGTGCGTGTCCGGGTCTTTTCTTTTCGGGCCGCGTGCCGTTGTCGCCAGAAGGAGTCCCGTGGCCGCCGCTGCATCCGATTATTCCGCCCGTCACCTCTCAGTGCTCGAGGGCCTCGACGCCGTTCGCAAGCGGCCGGGCATGTACATCGGCTCCACCGACTCGCGCGGCCTCATGCACTGCCTCTGGGAGATCATCGACAACGCCGTCGACGAGGCGCTCGGTGGGCACGGCTCGTCGATCGATGTGATCCTCCATGCCGACGACAGCGTCGAAGTCCGCGACACGGCGCGAGGCATCCCCGTCGACATCGAGCCGAAAACCGGGTTGACGGGCGTCGAGGTCGTCTTCACGAAGCTTCATGCCGGCGGCAAGTTCGGAGGCGGATCCTACGCTGCGTCCGGTGGTCTGCACGGGGTCGGTGCGTCCGTCGTCAACGCGCTTTCGGAGCGGCTCGACGTCGAGGTCGACCGTGGCGGCAAGACGCACGCGATGTCGTTCCATAGGGGCGAGCCCGGCACCTTCGACGACGGTACGAGCGCGCCCGCTCCCGACGCCCCCTTCGCGCCATTCGAGAAGGGGAGCGTGCTCCGGGTGGCCGGTAAGGCCGCCAAGGGGGCGACCGGCACGCGGGTGCGCTACTGGGCCGACCGTCAGATCTTCACCAAGGGCGCGGCGTTCCGTCTCGAAGACCTCGTCAGCCGGGCCCAGCAGACGGCGTTCCTGGTGCCGGGTCTCGCGATTCGCATTCGCGACGAACGCCCGATCACGACGGCCGCCACCGAAGACGGCGAGCCTGTCGAGCAGCTGTTCTCGTACGAGGGCGGCATCTCGGAGTTCGCCGACTTCCTCGCCACCGACAAAGCGATCACCGACACCTGGCGGCTGCAGGGCACCGGCAAGTACACCGAGACGGTGCCGGTGCTCGACGACAAGGGCCACATGGTGTCGACCGAGGTCGGGCGCGAGTGCGAGGTCGACATCGCCCTTCGCTGGGGCGACGGCTACGAAACCGTCACCCGCAGCTTCGTCAACATCATCGCGACGCCCAAGGGAGGCTCACACCAGGCCGGATTCGACGCGGGGTTGCTGAAGTTCCTCAAGCAGCAGGTCGACGCCAACGCCCGTCGCCTCAAGGTCGGCACCGACAAGCTCGAGAAAGACGACATCATGGCGGGGCTCACCGCTGTGCTGACCGTCCGGCTGCCCGAACCGCAGTTCGAGGGCCAGACGAAAGAAGTGCTCGGCACCCCGGCCGTGCGCGCCATCGTGTCGAACGTCGTCACCAAGGCGATGGCCGACCTGTTCGCCTCGACCAAACGCGACGACAAAACGCAGACGGCGGCCGTGCTCGACAAGATCGTCGTCGAGATGAAGTCACGCATCGCCGCGCGCGCCCACAAAGAGACCCAGCGCCGCAAGAACGCGCTCGAATCGTCGTCGCTGCCGGCCAAACTGGTCGACTGCCGCTCGAACGACGTCGGCACCAGCGAGCTCTTCATCGTCGAGGGCGACTCAGCGCTCGGAACGGCCCGTGCTGCCCGCAACAGCGAATACCAGGCCCTCCTTCCGATCCGAGGCAAGATCCTCAACGTGCAGAAGGCCTCCGTGAGCGACATGCTGTCGAACCTCGAGTGCGCGTCGATCATCCAGGTGATCGGTGCCGGCTCCGGTCGCTCGTTCGACCTCGACCAGGCGCGTTACGGCAAGGTCATCATCATGAGCGATGCCGACGTCGACGGCGCCCACATCCGCACCCTGCTGCTCACCCTCTTCTTCCGCTACATGCGCCCGATGATCGAGGCCGGCCGAGTCTTCGCCGCCGTGCCCCCGTTGCACCGCGTCGTCGTCATCAACCCCGGGTCGAAGCCGAACGAGACGATCTACACGTACTCCGAGCAAGAGCTGCAGGGCGTTCTCGCCGGCTTGAAGCGAACGAACAAGAAGTACCAGGATCCCATCCAGCGCTACAAGGGCCTCGGTGAGATGGATGCCGAGCAGCTTGCCACCACCACGATGGACCGCGCCGGCCGCATGCTCCGCCGCGTCAAGGTCGAAGACGCCGAGAACGCCGGGCGGGTCTTCGAGCTGCTGATGGGCAACGACGTCGCGCCCCGCAAGGAGTTCATCATCGAGGGTGCCGGGCTGGCGCGGGAGCGGATCGACACGTAGGGCGTTGGTGCGGTGGCGGCTGCTGCTGCTGCTGCTGCTGCTTGCTAACCGACGCGGATCGGCCAACCCGACGCGGCGCGCCCCGTCGCAAAGGCCGAACCGCGTCACTTCACTCGGCGCCGACCTCCGCCGCTTGGCTAAGCGACGCGAATCGGCCAACCTCGCGCGCCGCGGCGGTGTGACATTGGCCAATTCACGTCACCTCGCCCGGCACCAACCCCGCCGCACGGCTAACCGACGCGGATCGGCCAATCCGACGCGGCGCGCCACGTCGCAAAGGCCGAACCGCGTCACCTCGCCCGGCGCCGACCTCGCCGCACACCAAACCGACGCGGAACGGCCAACCTCGCGCGCCGCGGCGGTATGACATTGGCCGATTCACGTCACCTCGCCCGGCGCCGACCTCGCCGCACACCAAACCGACGCGGAAGGGCCAACCTCGCGCGCCGCGGCGGTGTGACATTGGCCGATTCACGTCACCTCGCCCGGAACCAACCCCGCCGTACACCAAACCGACGCGGATCGGCCAACCCGACGCGGCGCGCCACGTCGCAAAGGCCGAACCGCGTCACTTCACTCGGCGCCGACCTCGGCCGCACGCCAAACTGCAGCGAAGCCGAAGCTAGGAGACCGCGCCGCCGATCGATCCGACGACTGTGTCGAGCGGTGTGCCCGAGGCATCGCGCCGCACGAGCGTCTCGGGCAGCTTACGGACGCCGCCGTCGGCGGCCACCGCAAGGGCGGGCTCCACGCCGACCCACGCCACCGACAGCCCGTCTTCACCCTTGAGCAGAGCATGGGCCCGAACGCCACCCGTGGCGCGACCCTTCGCGGGGTAGTCGGCGAAGTCGCTGATCTTGGCCCGGCCCGGGTCGGCGCCGGCGATGGTGGCAGCTGAGGTCGAGATGGTCGCGACGACGGCGGATGCCGTGGCAGGGACGGCGCCGAAGAACAGCACGGTTGCCCGGGCCGCCAGCGAGATACCGGCGACACCGCCACCGGCCGTGCCCTGGGGGCGAACGAGGGCAGCCGGGTAGCGCAGCAGCTGCGTTGAGGTGGTGACGAAGACGAGCTCGTCGGAGTCGGGGCCCTGCGCCACGCCCACCACGGCGTCGCCGGGCTTGAGCGCAATCACGGGGAACTCCGGCTTCGACGGCCAGGTGCCCGGCGTGACTCGCTTCACGACGCCCTGAGCCGTGCCAAGAGCGACCGGGTCGGCGGAGTCGAGCGAGACGAGGGCGAGCACCTTCTCGGACGCGGGAGAGCTCGCCGACGAGAGGCCCAGATAGTCTTTGACCGGCACACCCGCGCCGAGCTGCACCGACGTCGGGGGAGCGGCCGGCAGGTCGACGGGCGAGAAGCGAATGAGACGACCGGTCGAGGTGACCGCGCCGATCTCGGCCCGGGTCGTCGTGGTGACGCTGGAGCGGATCGCGTCGTGCTTGGTGCGGCGCGACGGGGGCACGGGCCCGGCGCCGGACTCGGTGTCGGCTGCCGCGGGATCCTGAAGGTCGACTCGGAGAAGACGACCGGTCGTCGACAGATAGACGCGCGTCGGGACATCGGCGACCTCGACGACGGGGGCGTTCTTGCGAGTCGAGGCGACCGACGGGGCTGCCTCCGTGAGGAGTGTCCGGCGCGGGGTGCCGTATTCGTCGGCGATGTCGGCCAGTTCGCTCGACACCAGCGCCCGCAGCTTGGCGGGATCGGACAGCAGCTCACGAAGGGACGCGATCGCGGCCATCAACTCGTCGCGCTCCGCCTCGAGCTCCAGCCGGCTGAACTTCGTGAGGCGACGCAGCCGGAGCTCAAGGATGTACTCGGCCTGAAGGTCGGAGAGATCGAAGACCTCGCGAAGCCGCGTCTTCGCGGCCTCGGAGTCGTCGCTCGTGCGGATGACCTGGATGACCTCGTCGATGTCGAGGATCGCGATGAGCAGGCCCTCGACGAGGTGGAGGCGGTCTTCGCGCTTCTGCAGGCGGTAGCGGCTCCGGCGGGTGACGACCTCGAGTCGATGCGCGACGTAGACCTCGAGGAGCTCTTTCAGACCGAGCGTGCGGGGCTGCCCCTCGACGAGCGCGACGTTGTTGATGCTGAAGCCGTCTTCGAGCGGTGTGTGGCGGTAGAGCTGCTCGAGCACGGCCTCGGGGCTGAACCCGGTCTTGATGTCGATGATCAAGCGCATGCCATGGTGGCGGTCGCTGAAGTCGTTGATGTCGGAGATGCCCGTGAGCTTCTTCGCGTTGACGCCGTCTTTGACCTTCTCGATGATCTTCTCGGGGCCGATCATGTAGGGCAGCTCGGTGAAGACGAGCCCCTTCTTGCGGGCCGTGAGGTTTTCGATCGAGACCTTGGCGCGGACTTTGAAGCTGCCGCGCCCGGTCGCATACGCGTCGCGGACTCCGGCCAGCCCGGCGATGGTGCCTCCGGTCGGCAGGTCGGGCCCGGGCACGAAGGCCATCAGGTCGTCGAGGGTCGCCTCGGGGTGCTCGATGAGGTGCCGGGCGGCTCCGATCACTTCGACGAGGTTGTGCGGCGCCATGTTGGTGGCCATGCCCACCGCGATACCCGAGCCGCCGTTCACGAGAAGGTTCGGGAATGCAGCAGGCAGCACCTCGGGCTGCATCAGCTGGTTGTCGTAGTTGGGAACGAAGTCGACGACGTCTTCGCCGAGCCCCTCGTTCATCGCCATCGCGGCGGGCGCCAGTCGAACCTCGGTGTAGCGGGCGGCGGCGGGCGGGTCGTCGAGCGAACCGAAGTTGCCGTGCCCGTCGATGGTCGGCAGGCGCATCGTGAAGTCTTGGGCGAGTCGCACGAGGGCGTCGTAGATCGCCGAGTCGCCGTGCGGGTGGAGCTTGCCCATGACCTCGCCGGTGACGCGAGCGCTCTTGACGTGACCGCGCTCGGGGCGGAGGCCCATCTCGCTCATCATGTAAAGGATGCGGCGCTGCACCGGCTTGAGCCCGTCGCGGGCGTCGGGCAGGGCGCGGGAGTAGATGACCGAGTATGCGTACTCGAGGAACGACCCCTGCATCTCACTCGAGACATCGATCTCTTCGATGCGCTCGCCCGTGGGGGAGGAGCCGGTGCTGTCGGTCGTCGTCATGAACTCTCACTGCAGGGGGATCGGGGGCGAAACCGGCGGCCGAGCGCTGTGCCAGACTGGGGCCGATGAGCACCATGGTACCGGCGAGAGACCCCTCGGCCTGGAGCCTGGCCGACGTTCTCCCCAGCTGCGTAGCGGCCCTTCGGGGTGTGGAGAACAGGTTGGGGTTCGCGTCGGCGCGCCAGGTGATCGTGCTGATCGTGGACGGGCTCGGATCCTCGGCTCTGAAACAGCGCGCCGGCTATGCGCGAACCCTGGCAGCGGCCGCGACACCTCTCTTCTCTGGTTTTCCGACGACCACCGCCTCGTCGATCGCCACGATCACCACCGGTGTGCTGCCCGGCGAGCACGGCCTGGTCGGCTACAGCGTGCTCGACCCCGAGCACGATCGTGTGGTCAAGCAGCTGTCGGGCTGGGATTCGCGAATGGATCCGGCGACCTGGCAGCGCGTGCCGACCGTCTTCGAGCGGGTGACCGCAGAGAACGGCACAGAGACGAGCGCAGGATCCGACGGCTCGCCCGGGCAGAACATCCGCGCGTTCGCGATCGGCCCCTCCCGCTACGCCCACTCCGGTCTCACGAAGGCGATCCTGCGCGGCGCGGAATACCGCTCGGCCGAATCGGTCGAAGCACGGTTCGAGGCGGCGGGCGCGGTGCTCCGCGAGGCGGCGCCCTCGCTGTCGTACCTCTATGTTCCCGAGCTCGATGTCGCCGGTCACAAGTACGGGTGGGAGTCGCCACAGTGGTCGGCGGCCCTCGAGCTCGTCGACTCGCAGCTACGCACCCTCGTGTCGGGCCTCAAGCGCGATCAGGCAGTCGTGGTCACGGCCGACCACGGCATGGTCGACATCAATCCGGCGAAGCACGTTCTGTACGGCCACCGCCCCGAACTGGTCGAGGGCGTGCGGCACTTCGCGGGAGAGCCGCGTTGCCTTCAGCTGCATTTCGAGCCAGGCTTCGACGACGCCGCTCGCTCGAGGCTTGTTGCCGCCTGGCACGAGTCGGAAGACGCCCGCTCATGGGTTGTCACGCGCGACGAGGCGATCGAGGCCGGGTGGTTCGGCCCGGTTGATGCGTCGGTGAGGCCCCGGATCGGCGATTTACTCGTCGCCGCCAGAAAGGGCGTCGCCTATTACGCCGACGCCGATGTGCGCGGCCGAGGGATGGTCGGACAGCACGGGTCGTGGTCGGCTGAAGAGACGCAGGTGCCCTTGGCGCGATTCGGGGCGTTCGCGTAAGTCGGCACGGTTCGGTAGGGCGGTGAGCGGCACGGCGCAGCGCCTGCCTCCTGAATTGAGGTGCGCTGTCACCAACTCAGGAGGCAGTGGCGGCCGTCACGGCACGAACACCACGCGCGCCGCCCCCGCCACCGACCACACCGCCTCGACGTCGGCGAGGGGACGCTCGTCGACCTCGACCGTCAGGCCGCCGCGCATCACCTCGGCTACGAGATCGGGCAGCACCGACACAATCCCGGCGGTGCTCACCGAGCCCTGGCCGCTGCCGAGAAGGCGGAGATTCGCCTGTCGCAGAGCCGCCGACGGAAGAGCAATCTCGGCGCCGGCGCTCGACCCGATCTGAATCCAGTCGAGGGCGCGACTGCGATCGGCGCGGGCGAGCAGCATCGGCATTACTGCGTTCTGCGCCGGTTCGCCCCAGAGATAGTCGAGTACGACGTCCACGTCGGCGGCCTTCGCGGCCAGGTCGGCGGCGATCTCGTCGGGCGACGCAAAGAGGTCGATAGTGGCTGTAGCCCCCAAGGATCCGGCGCGAGCCAGCTTGGCACGATCGCGACCGGCCGCCACCACGTCGCCGGCACCAAGGCGCCTGGCCACCTGTATCGCGAGCTGGCCAGCGGCCCCGGTGGCACCTAGCACGAGCACCGACTGCCCCGGCCGAAACGAGACGCGCTTGGTCAGTGCGACCCAGGACGACATCGCGGGGTTCATCGCAGCCGCGAGTAGGAGGGGATCGGCGTCGGCGGGGAGTGGCACCGATCGGCGCAGGTCGACGATCGTCTTCTCGGCGAGGGTTCCGAGCTGGGTGTCGCCGACGACGAAGTAGACGAGCGAGCCGTCGGCTCGGCGCCCGACGCCGTCGACACCGGGCACGAGGGGGAGCGCGTCGGTCGACGTGTAGTGCGAACCGTCGGCCTGCGAGCGGACTCGCGGGTGGAGTGCGGCGGCGAGAACGTCGACGACTTCCTCGTGGGGCCCGACCGCCCGGGGCTCATCGACATCGGCGTATCGGGGGGTGTGGTCGAAATCGGTGACGAGTGCCACGTGCACGGTGTCTCCTTTATGAGAAGTAGTTGGTGCCACCAATCATATGCGTGGTGTTACCAACTAAGTCAAGTAACATCTCGGTCATGGCCGATTCACTCATCGACGCTGCCGCGGTTTTCACGTTCGCCGTCCACGAGGCACTCACCGGCGTCGCCTCCACACAGCAGCTGTCGGTAACGCAGCTGAGGGTCCTTGGGATCCTTCGCGATCGGATCCCGAGCATGGCCGAACTGGCCGACCACCTTCGGCTCGATCGCTCATCGGTCTCGGGCCTGATCGACCGAGCCGAGAAGCGCGGGCTCGTGGTCCGCGGCACCGCCGAGCACGACGCGCGGGTGGTGACGGTCCGACTCACCGACTCCGGACGTGCGCTGGGCGCTGAGTTGGAAGCCGCAGTGGATCGCGGCGTGGGGGAGCTGCTGGCAGCCGCCACAGTCGAGGACCGCGAGGCGCTCGTGCGGATTGTCCAAGCGATAGGGCGGGTGGGCGGCCCGTAACGCCTAGAAGACCACGGCTACGACACGTCGCCGGCCCCCATCGGCGATCACGAACCCGTCGCCGCGAACGCGTCCCAGAACACCGCCCCCGCCGCGACACCACGGCTCGCGTGCAGCCGCCCAGCAGCCGTTTCGGGCTTGCGCGCCGCCTGCGCCGCGATCGACGCCTCGAAGGCTCGACCGAAGTCGAGGCGAGGCACCCGGGCCGTGATCGAGCGGAGGTCGGACTCCTGCCACCGCGACGCACCGTCTCCCCGCACGTCGAGTGTGGTCGCCAGTTCGAGCAGGTAGCCCTCCACGTCGAGCGCCGGGTCGACGGAACGCCACATGTGCCGCTCGATGATCTCGCGCACCCGCTCCGAGCGCGCAGGCGACCAGCCGGCTCCCGCCCCGAAGACTGCTGCGACGGCACCTCCGGCCTCCTCGAATGCGACCTCGTGCGCATCGAAGTGCGACGCGACACCGGCATCGTGCAGCATGGCCGCGACGAAAAGAAGCTCGTCGTCGAAGGTGCGCCCCTCGGCGCGGGCCAGCAGGGAGGCCCAGGCCCACGAACGTACGGAGTGGTTCACGAGTTCGGGGGAGAGCCAGCGGCGGGCGACATCGAGGGAAGCCGCTGCGATCGGCGTGGGCGGCATGAGGAGATCGGTCATGCCTCACCGTAGGGAGACACGAAGCCGACCACGACTGGCAGGTACGCCACTCAGCGTCGGCATCCTGCCAAAGGACGACCCGGAGAAACTCAGGCCGGGTCGTCGTCCGAGCGGGCACCGAAGACGATCTCGTCCCAACTCGGCATCGACGCGCGACCCTTGCGGCCGCGCGCCTGGATCGACTTCTGTCGAGGCTCAGGCGCCGGAGACGAGGCCGGCGCCTCGGATCCTCGTCGCCCATCGGGCACGACCTTCGGGCGGAGGACGGCAGGGCGCACGGGCTCACTCGACGTCTCGGACTCGGTACCGTCGTCGAACTCGTCGAGCGGAACGTCCACGACCCGGATCGAGCCGGTCGACGGATGAGCGGCGCGAGACGGGGAGTCGTCGTCGAAGCGCGCGGCTTCACGCTCGCCTCGGCGTCGACGCAGGGCCTCGAGCAGGTCGGCGGTCTGATTGTGAGACGACTCGCTCTCGGGGGCGCGGTTCATCGCAGCCACCGACGCGGCGCTCCAGCCATCACGGGCGCGCGCAGAGGCAGAACCGACTGAAGGATCCGGCACGACCATCTCGGGCCCATCTGGCAGAGGCTCGAAGGCGCCGCTGTCGAACCGCCCCGTGTCTCCGGTGTGCTCGTCGGAGCCGGCCACGGCGTCGGTGTCACCCGAACCCCGGGTCTGCGGCTCGGCCTGGGCTGCTACCGCGCGGAGGCGGGGCACGAGACTCGAGTGGTCGGCATCTTGACGGGAAAGAGTGTGGGCGTCTCCGGCGTGCGGGGCGAGAGACTGCTTCTTGGGCTCGAAACGCCAGGCGGCGTCGCGCTCCACCTCGCTGGTCGTGTAAGTGACACGGATGATCCAGCCGACGGAGGCGTCTTTGAACGCCGTCCATTCGCGGTCAGTGGCACTCGACTCGTCGAGGCGCGAATCGATGACCTCGCCGAACCGGGAGGACTCGCCAAGGGCATCCACGCCACCGGCGACGCTCACCGGCACGGACCGGGCCGATTCGAGCACGAAATTGCGCTCATCGAGCACAGGGCCTTCGAAACGACGCACGTAGACGACGTCGGCACCCGTCTCGTCGGCGACCTGCTGGGCGGTACGGCCGGCGCGAATGCTCGACTGGATCTCACGGGGCGAGACCTTCTGCACGACGGGCGCCTGGTCGGGCCCGGCCTGCCGCAGTTGCGACTGCAGGGACAGTGTTACGGGCAACCGGAATTCGCTCCCGGCGTCGGTGGCGACGAGCAGCGCGCCGCTCTCCACTCCGATGACCTTTAACTCCTGCATGCCTCACGCCTTCCGCCGTCGCGATTCACCAGTGAGGATGCCACGGAACTCCCGGAATTCCGGGGAATAACGCGGGCGCGCCGCAAGTTCATTTGCTGCGGCGTGAGACGACAAAGACGGCCGCGCGGGCTGGTTTGCTATTGATGATCGATTGGTGCAAACTGTGCCCGCCGATTTGGGTATCAGACCCTGATCTTCGGGCGAATATGAGTACAGAACTGGATGGGCATGGCCACCGACTACGACGCACCTCGAAAGAACGACGACGATTCTGAGTCGATCGAGGCGCTGAAAGAGCGGGTTCCCGACAAGATGTCGGGTGTGGTCGACGTCGACGACGCCGACAACCCCGGGAGCTTCGAACTCGCCGGGCAAGATCTCAGCGACCTCGACCTCGAGGTCGTCGTCTTGCCCCCTCAAGCCGACGAATTCACCTGCGTCGAGTGCTTCCTGGTGAAGCACCGCTCGCAGCTCGACCACGAGACCAAACTCGGGCCTATCTGCCTGGAGTGCGCGGCCTGATCGCATCGATCGCCAGCGACAACCGCTCCGGATGTCTCGTCGAGACGAGCCAGTAAGGAGCCGGGTCGTTGGGGTCGGTCAGCCCGATCTTGATCACCGGCTTGACCCAGCCGCGAAACAAGGTCCACGCACGAGCATCGAGACGCACACCGCGTTCGGCCGTCGCCTCCTCACCCGAGAAGGCGGCGGCCGCTCCTATTTCACCGGGATAGAGAATGGCCCGGCCGGCCCGGAAGCCCTCCTCGGCGACCGTCAGCACGGGGGAGCCGAACCAGAGCGCCAGCCCGAATCCGACGAAGAGGGCGATTCCGACACCCCAGCCGACGGGCACGTTGATGGGCAGGAAGACCAGCACCGACGCCGGCACCACGAGCAGGAGTGCCACGAAGACTTGCAGGGGCGGGGAGAGGCGTTCGCGGTACGAGGTCATGAGACTATTCGACCAGACTTCTGCACTACCCTCGACACGTGACTCAGAGCCTCGACGTTCCCTTTGCCCCTCTGGGCGAGGTCGAAGCCCCGTTCTACGCCCACCCGGGCGACGCCGGGGCCGATCTCACCAGTCGAGAGGCCCTCACACTCCTCCCCGGAGAGCGGGCGCTCATCTCGACCGGCGTCTCGATCGCCCTCCCCGACGGGCACGTGGCCTTCGTCGTACCCCGCTCGGGTCTGGCGGCGAAGCACGGCATCACAGTCGTCAACTCGCCCGGCACTGTCGACGCGGGCTACCGCGGCGAGATCAAGGTGACCCTCCTCAACACCGACGCCCGCACCCCGTTCGACATCGCCATCGGAGACCGGATCGCACAGCTCATCGTCATGCCGGTCGTCCGAGCCACGTTCGTCCCGGTCGACACCCTCCCCGAGAGCGTCCGCGGAGAAGGCGGATTCGGTTCGACGGGTACGGGCGGGTTCAGTGTCGCCGCAACGGCCTACGGTGTGGCAAATGACGCCGGCACGACCGGCAGCACCACCGACACGACTACGGAAGGCACCAAGTGAGCAGAAAGAGCCGCCGCGAGGCAGCAGCACTCGGAGAGACGGCGTCGGTCGACGCCGTCGAGCTCGAGACGACCGAGGTCACGGAGGGTGACGAGGTAGTCGACCTCGTCGACGCCGAAGAAGCCGAGACCGACCTCATCCTCGAAGACAAGTCCGCCCCAGACGACCGCGCCGAGGAGGGCCCGCTCGACGAGAGCGAAGCCAACCCGGTGCGCCCGTACGTCGACCTCGGCGGCGTCAAGATCGTTCCCCGCGAGGGGCTCCACCTCCGCCTCGAGGTCGAGGAGGGTTCCAAGCGCGTCGTAGCCGTCGGGCTCGACTTCGCCAAGTCGACCCTGCAGGTCCAGCCGTTCGCGGCTCCGCGGTCGACGGGACTGTGGCACGAGATCCGCGAGCAGATCGCCGACCAGATTCGCAAGCAGGGTGGCACGACGGCCGAGGTCGACGGTCCGTTCGGGCCGGAGATCCGTGCCGAGATCCCGATCGCGGCCGGCTCCGAAGGCGCCGTTCCCGGGCAGACCACCCGACTTGCACGCTTCGTCGGCGTCGACGGCCCGCGCTGGTTCCTCCGCGGCGTGATCGCCGGAGACGCGACAGTCGACCCGGAGGCCGCCGAGAAGATCGAAGAGCTCTTCCGCAGCGTCGTCGTCGTCCGTGGCACCGAGCCGATGCCGCCCCGCGACCTCATCCCGCTGCACATGCCGAAGTCGACCCCGGGCGACCCCGGCACGACGACGGTCTGATCCGGTGACGAGCGACTCGCACGGCGTGCAGCCGGAGCCGAACGGCACGGGTGCCGACGAGGCTCCTGCGGCGACGCTGAGCGAGCAGCTCCGTGCCGCAGCGCAGCGGGCGGGCATCGGCAAGGTCGCGCCGGGTGAGGTGCCGACCGGCCATGCTCTGCTGACGGCCATCGGGGGAGTCCGCGGCCTAGTCGAGTCGATCCTCCCCGGCCTCGGATTCCTGGTCATCTACACGATCACGCACGAACTCCTGCCTTCGGTGTTGGCGCCCGTCGCCCTCGGCGTCGTGTTCGTCGTGGTCAGGGCCGTGCAGCGAGGCCCGGTGCCTCAGGCGATCGCGGGGCTCCTCGGGATCCTGCTCTCCGCCCTCCTCGCCCTGATCTCGGGGCGCACGATCGACAACTTCATTCCCGGCATCGTGATCAACTCCGTGTCGGCGCTGGTGCTGCTGGTCTCGCTCGCCGCCCGCTGGCCGCTGATCGGAATCGTCGTAGGGCTCCTCACTAACGAGGGCTCGGCCTGGCGTGCCGACCGGGCCAAGCGCCGCGTGCTGACGCTGACAACGTGGCTGTGGGTGCTCCTGTTCGGCATCCGCCTTGCCGTCGAGGTGCCGCTCTTCCTCGCCGGCGACGTCGCGCTGCTCGGTGCCCTCAAGCTCCTGCTCGGCGTGCCGTTCTACGCCGCGATGCTCTGGGTGACGTGGCTGCTGGTGCGGACGGTGTATTCGGCCCGGTCGGCCGCTGACGTGGCTGCCGATGGCGCTGCGCCCGGATCCTGATTCGAGTGCTAGATTTGTCTTGACATCAAGATAAATCGTTGGGTTCGATTCTGAGCCTCCGGCCGGTCCGCCCCACACGCACGGACTTAGGCTGGCCTTGCTGGTGGAGCTCCTCGCTCCACGGCGAAGATGGGGCGAGTCAGCGCAAGGGAGACGGCACGTGTCAGACGTAAACAGTTTCGGCTCGAAGAGCACCCTCACCGTCGGTGAGAAAACGTACGAGGTCTACCGCATCGACGCGGTACCCGGCTTCGACAAGTTGCCCTTCAGCCTCAAGGTCCTGCTCGAGAATCTCCTTCGCACCGAAGATGGCGCGAACGTGACCGAGGCGCAGATCAAGGCCCTCGGGTCGTGGGTGCCGTCGGCCGACCCCGACACCGAGATTCAGTTCACCCCGGCTCGAGTCGTGATGCAGGACTTCACGGGCGTGCCCTGCATCGTCGACCTCGCCACGATGCGCGAGGCGATGGCGGATCTCGGCGGCGACCCCACCAAGATCAACCCGTTGTCGCCGGCCGAGCTGGTCATCGACCATTCCGTCATCGCCGACCTGTTCGGCAGCGAGAACGCTCTCGAGCGCAATGTCGAGCTCGAGTACGAGCGCAACGGAGAGCGTTACCAGTTCTTGCGCTGGGGCCAGACCGCGTTCGAAGACTTCAAGGTCGTTCCGCCGGGAACAGGCATCGTGCACCAGGTCAACATCGAGTACCTGGCGCAGGTGACGTTCACCCGCACCGTCGACGGCGTGCTTCGCGCGTACCCCGACACGCTCGTCGGCACCGACTCGCACACCACGATGGTCAACGGCCTCGGTGTGCTCGGCTGGGGCGTCGGCGGCATCGAAGCCGAGGCCGCGATGCTCGGCCAGCCCGTGTCGATGCTGATCCCCAAGGTGGTCGGCTTCAAGCTCTCGGGCGCGATCCCGACCGGCGTCACGGCGACCGACGTGGTGCTCACCATCACGCAGATGCTCCGCAAGCACGGCGTCGTCGGCAAGTTCGTCGAGTTCTACGGCGAAGGCGTCGGAGCAGTGCCCCTCGCGAACCGCGCCACGATCGGCAACATGAGCCCCGAGTTCGGCTCGACCGCCGCGATGTTCCCCATTGACGACGTCACCCTCGACTACCTGCGCCTCACCGGGCGCAGCGACGAGCAGGTCGCCCTCGTCGAGGCCTACGCCAAGGAGCAGACCCTCTGGCACGACCCCTCGGTCGAGCCCAGCTACTCGGAGTACCTCGAGCTCGACCTCGCGACCGTCGTGCCGTCGATCGCCGGCCCGAAGCGCCCCCAAGACCGCATCGAGCTGTCCGTCGCCAAGAGCCAATTCGAGATCGACCTCGGCAACTACGCCGACGCCGAAGAGCACTCGGGCGTCGACGAGGCCGTCGAGGCGACGTTCCCGGCGTCCGACCCCGTCGGGCTCACGCCCCAGGACGAAGACACCGCGCACGAGCACAGTCACACGCACGCCTCGTCCGCCACGCCGTCGCACGCCTCGAAGCCCTCGCCGGTCACCCTGGCCGACGGATCCGAGTTCACGCTCGACCACGGCGCCGTGGCCATCGCGGCCATCACGAGCTGCACCAACACCTCGAACCCCTCGGTGATGCTCGCGGCCGGGCTGCTCGCTCGCAACGCCAGCAAGAAGGGCCTCAAGGCCAAGCCGTGGGTCAAAACCACCCTGGCTCCCGGCTCCAAGGTCGTCACCGACTACTACGAGAAGGCCGGTCTGACCAGCTACCTCGAAGACCTCGGCTTCTACACGGTCGGCTACGGCTGCACCACTTGCATCGGCAACTCAGGGCCGCTCCTCGATGAAATCTCGACCGCGGTGCAAGACAACGACCTCGCTGTCACGGCGGTGCTCTCGGGCAACCGCAACTTCGAAGGACGCATCAACCCCGATGTCAAGATGAACTACCTGGCGTCGCCGCCCCTCGTCATCGCCTACGCTCTCGCGGGCTCGATGAACTTCGACTTCGAGAACGACGCGCTCGGCACGGGGTCCGACGGCACCGAGGTCTTCCTCAAAGACATCTGGCCCGAGGCCGCCGAGGTGCAGAAGACGATCGACGAGTCGATCGACACCGACATGTTCACCCGCGAGTACGGTGCCGTCTTCGACGGTGATGACCGCTGGCGCTCGCTCCCGACACCCGAGGGCGCGACGTTCGAATGGGACAGCGAGTCGACCTACGTTCGCAAGCCCCCGTATTTCGATGGCCTCACGATCGAGACGACCCCCGTCGTCGACATCACCGATGCCCGCGTGCTGGCGAAACTCGGCGACTCGGTCACGACCGACCACATCAGCCCCGCATCGACCATCAAGGTCGACAGCCCGGCCGGCCGATACCTCGCCGACCACGGCGTCGAGCGCAAAGACTTCAACAGCTACGGTTCGCGCCGCGGCAACCACGAGGTGATGATCCGCGGCACGTTCGCGAACATCCGCCTGCGCAACCAGCTTCTCGACGGCGTCGAGGGCGGTTACACGCGTGACTTCACGAAGCCCGACGCCCCGCAGTCGTTCATCTACGACGCCAGCGAGAACTACCGCGCCGAGGGCACCCCCCTCGTCGTGCTCGCCGGCAAAGAGTACGGCTCTGGCTCGTCGCGCGACTGGGCCGCCAAGGGCACATCGCTCCTCGGCGTCAAGGCCGTCATCACCGAGAGCTTCGAGCGCATCCACCGCTCGAACCTCATCGGCATGGGCGTCGTACCGCTGCAGTTCCCGGCTGGCGAGACGTGGGAGTCTCTCGGGCTCGACGGCAGCGAGTCGATCAGCATCTCCGGCCTCACCGCCCTCAACGAGGGCACGACCCCGAAGACGGTGCACGTTGTCGCGAAGCCCACGGCGCATTCCGCTGAGGGCAAGGCCACGGTCGAGTTCGACGCCGTCGTTCGCATCGACACCCCGGGCGAGGCCGACTACTACCGCAACGGTGGCATTCTCCAGTACGTGCTCCGCTCGCTGGTGTAGCTCAGTAGTCCTCCCGACGGACGCCCCGCCACTCCCCATTCTGGGAGGGTGGGGCGTTCGTCCGTTGCCAGGCGACGAAGCCTAAACTTCAGGTGGGGTTATACCCGTGCCCCCGGAAAGCGAGACACATGAGCCTCCTCGAGACGATCCACGAGCCCCGCGACCTCGATGGGCTGAGTGACGAGCAGATGCTCGTGCTGGCCGCCGAAATCCGACGGTTCCTGGTGACAGAGGTGTCGAAGACCGGAGGCCACCTCGGCCCGAACCTCGGCGTGGTCGAGCTCACGCTCGCGATGCACCGGGTCTTCGATTCGCCGAAAGACGCCTTCGTCTTCGACACGGGCCACCAGTCGTACGTGCACAAGCTCGTCACGGGGCGTCAAGACTTCTCTGACCTGCGCCTCAAGGGCGGCCTGGCCGGCTATCCGCAGCGCAGCGAGTCGGTGCACGACATCGTCGAATCGTCGCACGCCTCGTCGTCGCTCTCCTGGGCCGACGGCATCTCGCGCGCGTTCACCCTGACCGGCCACGGCGACCGCCATGTGGTCGCGGTCGTCGGCGACGGCGCCCTCACCGGGGGCATGACGTGGGAGGCCCTCAACAACATCAGCGACGACAACACCCGCCGCCTGATCATCGTTGTGAATGACAACGGCCGGTCGTATGCGCCGACCATCGGTGGCATGGCCCGGTTCTTAAACTCCGTGCGTACCGCTCAGGCCTACCGAGACATGCACGTCTCCTCGAGAGCGGCTTTCGATCATTTAGGATCCCCGGCGCGCGCGTTCTACCGGGGCGTCCGGGGCGGCCTCCACGGCTTCCTCAGCCGCTTCACCAACAACGACGCCCTCTATTCGAACCTCGACATCAAGTACATCGGCCCGATCGACGGTCACGATCAGAAGGCCATGGAGGAGGCGCTGCAGCAGGCGAAGAACTACGGCGCTCCGGCCATCGTGCACGCCATCACGCAGAAGGGCCGGGGCTTCGAGCCCGCGCTCAAAGACGTCGCCGACCAGTTCCACGCCGTCGGCCACATCGACCCCGAGACCGGCGAGGCCCTCGAGACGTCGAGCGCTCCGGGCTGGACGAGCATCTTCGCCGACGAGATCGTCTCGATCGCCGATCGCGACCGCACAGTGGTCGGCATCACCGCGGCTATGCTGCGCCCGGTCGGCCTCCATCGCTTCGCCGAGAAGTACCCGAAGCGGGTGCTCGACGTCGGGATCGCCGAACAGCACGCGGTCGCCTCGGCCGCGGGGCTGGCCTTCGGCGGAATGCACCCGGTCGTCGCGCTCTACGCGACCTTCGTCAACCGGGCCTTTGACCAGGTGCTCATGGACGTCGGCCTGCACAAGGCCGGAGTCACGTTCGTGCTCGACCGGTCAGGGGTCACCGGCCCCGATGGGCCCAGCCACCACGGCATCTGGGACCTCGCCATCCTGCAGGTCGTCCCCGGCATCCGCATCGCCGCGCCCCGCGACGGCACCCGCCTTCGCGAAGAGCTCCGCGAAGCGGTCGCCGTGACCGACGCTCCCACCGTGATCCGGTTCCCCAAGGGCGAGGCGGGCGACGACATCGACGCCGTCGAACGTCTTGACGACGGCGTCGACGTCCTCGCTCGTGGCGACCGACCCGACGTTCTCATCATGGCCGTCGGCCCGATGGCCCGGCTGGGGCTCGACGTGGCAGCTCGACTCGCCTCGCAGGGCATTGGCGCCACGGTCGTCGACCCCCGCTGGGTGGTTCCCGTGCCTCGCAGCGTCGTCGACCTCGCCGCCCAGCACCGCCTCGTCGTCACTCTCGAAGACGGCGTGAGGGTCGGCGGAATAGGCACGCGCGTGCGTCAAGATCTGCGCGCCGCCGACGTCGACACCGCGGTGACGGAGCTCGGTCTGCCCGACGAGTTCATCGACCACGCCTCGCGCGCCCAGATCTTCGAGGCGGCCGGCCTCACTGCCCAGGCCGTCGCGCGCGACGTCACGGCCATGGTCTTGGGGTCGAAGCTGCCCGTCGCTCGGCCCGAGGGGGCGTCGCCGTCGACTGACTCGCCGGCTTCGGTCACGTCGGCCCAGCGCAGTTCGGCCGACGCCGAATAGCCCGCACGCGAAAGTGCCCGAATCGCCGTCCGATCTGATGATCGGCGACGACTCGGGCACTTTCGACTGGAGGCTCCGGGTGCCTAGGCCGCACCGACCCCGCGGATGAGCGGGTCGTGGAACGCACGGCCTCGAACGCGCTCGGACGCACCGACCCGGTCGAGGTAGGGGGTCGCGCCGCCCATCTGGAATGGCCATCCAGCGCCGAGGATCAAGCAGAGGTCGACGTCTTCGGGGGCCGCGACAACACCGTCGTCGAGCATGCGACCGATCTCGTCGGCCAGGCCGTCTTCGATGCGGATGCGGAGCTCCTCTTCGGTCAGCGCTTGGCCCTTCTCGCCCGACCTGGATCCGCCGACCAGCTTGACGGCCTTGGGGTCGAAGCCTTTGCGGTTGCCCTTCGAGTCACGCTCGAAGATGTGACCGAAGTCAGCGAGGCGGTGCAGAGCCTCGCTCTCGAAGAAGCGATCGGGGAAAGCGGCGTGGTGCGTGTCGAGCACGTGCGCGCCGACCGTCAGCCCGACGAGTTCAAGGAGCTCGAACGGCGTCATCGGTAGTCCGAACGGCGCAGTTGCACGATCGACGACCTCGAAGGGTGTACCGGTCTCGACAGCGTGCATCGCCTCGCCGAGCAGCTTCGCAAGCACGCGGTTGACGACGAACCCCGGTGCGTCGGCCGTGATGACGGCGTTCTTGCCCAGCGTCTTCGCGACGGCCATCGCCGTCGCGAGCGTCTCGTCGTCGGTCGAGGGGGTGTTCACGACCTCGACCAGCGGCATCACGGCCACCGGGTTGAAGAAGTGGAAACCCACCAGGCGTGCCGGTTCAGTGAGCACCGACCCGATTGCCGACACCGAGAGCGACGACGTGTTGGTCGCGAGCACGCACGACTCCGACACCACCTTCTCCACGCGCGAGAAGACGTCTTGTTTAACACCCAGCTCTTCGAAGACCGCCTCGATCACCCAGTCGCAGTCGGCGAAGTCGGCAATATCGGTTGTTCCCGAGATCAGGGCCTTGAGGCGGTTCGACTCGTCGGGCGAGACGCGGCCCTTCGCCTGCAGCTCGTCGATGGACGATCGGATGTCGTCGACACCTCGCGAGACACGGGCCTCGTCGATGTCGGTGATGACGACGGGAACCTTGAGCTTGCGCACGAAGAGCAGGGCGAACTGTGAGGCCATGAGCCCGGCGCCGACGATTCCGACCTTAGTGATCTTCCGGGCCAGGTCGGGGGAGGGCGCGCCGGCCGGGTGCTTGGCGCGCTTCTGCACCAGGTCGAAGGCGTAGATCGAGGCGCGGAACTGGTCACCCGAGATGAGATCGGCCAGCGCTTCGTCTTCGGCGGCGAAGCCCTCGTCGCGGGTGGCCTTCTTCGCCCCGGCAAGAAGGTCGAGAGCGGCGTACGGAGCCTTCGCGACCGTGCCGATCCTCTTCTGAAGCGTCTTGCGAGCGATCGCTATAGCCGCGTCCCACTTGACGGCGCGCTCGATCTTGCCCGGCACGTGGGGTCTGGCCACTTTGACCGCCCCGCTGACGACACCGTCGGCCCAGCGGATGCTGTCTTCGAGGAAGGTTGCCGAGCCGAACATCACGTCGGCTATTCCGAGTTCGAGAGCCTGCGCGGGTTTCAGCGTGCGGTTGTTCTTGAGAGGGTTCTCGACGATCACCTTGAGAGCGTTCTCAATGCCGATCAGGTTAGGCAGGAGCCAGGCGCCGCCCCAGCCCGGGATGATGCCGAGGAACACCTCGGGAAACGCGAGTGCCGGTGCTGCCGAGTCGACCGACCGGTAGTCGGCGTTAAGGGCGATCTCGAGACCACCGCCGAGGGCGAGCCCGTTGATGAACACGAACGTGGGCACCCCTGCATCATGAAGCTTGCCGAGAGCGTCGTGGCCGAGCCGGGCCATCTGCCGGCCCGCCTCGCGCGAGGGAATCTGGCCGACCTTCGACAGGTCGGCGCCGGCGGCGAGAAAGTAGGGCTTGCCGGTGACGGCGATCCCCCGGATCTCTCCGGAAGCCGCACGGGCCCGGAGGCCATCGAGCGTCTCGGAGAACTCGACGAGAGTGACCGGCCCGAGCGTCGAGGGGCGCCGGTGGTCGCGATCGTTGTCGAGAGTGACCAGGGCCAGGATGCCGCCGGAGGGCAGAGCCACATCGCGCACGTACGAGTGCGTGACGACCTCGTCGCGCGAGAGTTCGAGAAGGAGCGAGGTGTCGGTCACTTGATCTTCTTCTTTCCGTCGAAGTGCGGGTTCTCCCAGATCACGCTTCCGCCTTGACCGAGGCCGACGCACATGGCCGTCAGCCCGTAGCGGACCTCGGGGTGCAGCTCGAACTGGCGGGCGAGCTGGATCATCAGGCGGACCCCCGAGGAGGCCAGCGGGTGGCCGACCGCGATGGCGCCGCCCCACGGGTTCACCCGCGGATCGTCGTCGTCGATGCCGAAGTGATCGAGGAGCGACAGCACCTGCACCGCGAACGCCTCGTTGAGTTCGAAAAGGCCGATGTCGTCGATCGTGAGGCCGGCCTTGTGAAGAGCCTTCTCGGTCGAGGGAACGGGACCGATTCCCATGATCTCGGGTTCGACTCCGGCAAAGGCGAAACTCACGAGCCGCATCTTGGACGCCAGGCCGGCACGCTTGGCTGCGTCTTCTGACGCGATCAGCGAGACCGTGGCACCGTCGTTAAGGCCGGACGAGTTGCCGGCAGTGACGCGGCCGTGAGGACGGAAGGGCGTGCGGAGCGTCGCAAGACCCTCGAGAGTCGTCTCGGGTCGAGGAGCCTCGTCGCGGTCGGCGAGCCCCCATCCCGCTCCGGAGCGGACGGCCACCGAAACGAGGTCGGGTTGGATGTGACCGTCACTGTAAGCCTGAGCGAGCTTCTGCTGAGACCGGAACGCGAAGTGGTCGGAGCGCTCCTTGGTCAGCGACGGGAACCGATCGTGAATGCGCTCGGCGGTGTTGCCCATGTTGAGGGCCTCGCCGCTCACGAGCTTCTCTGCCACGAAGCGGGGGTTCGGGTCGGCATCGAATCCCATCGGGTGGCGGCCCATGTGCTCGACGCCGCCAGCCAGCGCGAAGTCGTAGGCGCCGAAGGCGACGGCACCCGCGACGGAGGTGACGCTCGTCATCGCTCCGGCGCACATGCGGTCGATCGCGAACCCCGGCACGGATCGGGGCAGTCCCGCCAGCAGGGCCGTCGTGCGGCCGAGAGTGAGCCCCTGATCGCCCGTCTGCGTCGTCGCGGCTATGGCGACGTCGTCGATGTCGGCCGGGTCGAGCCCCGGGTTGCGGTCGAGCAGCCCCCGCATGGCCTTGACGACGAGATCATCGGCCCGGGTCTGCCAGTACATTCCCTTTTCACCGGCTCGCCCGAACGGGGTGCGAACCCCGTCGACGAAGACGACTTCTGTTCTGATGGCCACATTGCCTCCTGAATCGACTGCGCCTGTTGCAGACGCCAACGGGTCGATCCTAGAAGCGGCACCTGTGGGCCAGTAATCGACTGCGCTTATCTACGAAGCCGATTCGGAGCCCTGCGCGAGCGATTGGTGAGCCTCGACAAAGGCCTGCAGGATGGCGGGGGCCGTGGCCGCGATCTGCCACTCGCGCGCACCGGCCTCGCGCAGACCGTCGCCGATGTGGGCCAGGTCGAGAACCTCGGGCGCCTCCCAGGCGACGCGTCGCAGGTGGTCGGGAGTGAGGAGGTTCTCGACCGGGATCGACATCGCCTCGGACATGTGCTGAAGGCGCGGCCGAGCGGCTTTGTAGCGGGCGTCGCCCTCGGGATTGCGGTCGGCCCATGAGCGGGGCGGGGGGAGCTGGTCGGTCGACGGCCCGCGGAGCGAGGGAAGATCGGTCGACGCGCGGCCTCGTTCGAGAGCGGCCCACCAGCGACCCAGCTCGGTACGGCTCGCTCGACCGACGAACGACTTCAGAGCGCCGAGGTCACGCTTCGTGGCGGGGTTCTCGCGAACGGCCGCGATGATCGACGAGTCGGGAAGGAGGCGCCCAGCAGCGGTGTCGACCTCTTGCGCGTAGTCATCCCGCGCCTCCCACAGCTCGCGAACGAGGCCGAGAGCACGCTGCCCACGCAGGGTGGAGAGACCCGTCGTGCGACGCCACGGCTCCTGGCGGGGAGGTTTGGCCTCGCGTCGCAGGGTCGCCTGGAACTCCTCCTCGGCAATCTCGACCTTCTCCTGCTCGACGAGCACGTCGTACATCGCGTCGCGGAGGTCGACGAGCAACTCGACGTCGAGGGCGGCGTAGACGAGCCAGCTCTGGGGGAGCGGCCTCGTCGACCAGTCGGCGGCCGAGTGCTCCTTGGCCAGGTGGATGCCGAGGAGCTCTTCGACGACGGCGCCGAGCCCGACTCGGGGAAGGCCTGCCAGACGGGCACCCAGCTCGGTGTCGAAGATGCGCACCGGGTCGAGGTCGACCTCGCGGAGGCAGGCGAGGTCTTGCGACGCGGCGTGGAAGATCCACTCCTCGTCTATAATGGCGTCGTTGAGTTCACGCAAGGATCCAAGTGCCGGCGGGTCGAAGAGGAACACCCCGGCACCGCGGCGGAAGACCTGGATCAGATACGCGCGCTGGGAATAGCGGTAGCCGGAGGCGCGCTCGGCATCGACGGAGACAGGGCCGTGACCCTTCGCGATGGCGTCGATGGCGTCGAGGTAGGCCTCGCGGGTCGTGATGACGTCGACGAACGCGTGGTCGTCGTCGGCGGCGGGAACGTGGTCGACGGGAGCCTCCTGGGGCGGGGTTTCTTCTTCGATCCTACTTGTCACGCCCGACCCTTCGAGAGGCCAGCAGCGTGACGCCCTCCGCCGTCGGCGGGAGACCGGCGAGGGTGCAGATGAGCTCGGCCCAGGCCCGCACGTGCGGGGCGAGGTCCGCATCGCTCGGCGACCAGGAGGCGCGGAGCTCCAACAGCGCCCCGTCGCTCTGAGACGAGAGCTCGCCGTAGCCGCTCGACAGGATCTTCGTCGCCGTGCCCGAGGCCGACGAGTAGGCGGCGCCGTTGGCACCGAGCGACTCGATCAGCCAGCTCCAGGCGACGTCGGCGATGAACGGATCCAGGCCGATCTCGGTCTCGAGCGGAGCTTGGGCGAAGCTGACTATGCGCCAAGGTCCTCCCCAGGGCTCGGGCTCTTCCGGGTCGTAGAGGACGATGAAGCGTCCGGTGCCCAGCTCGGGGTCGGCGTTCTCGCCGACGCCGACGACGTCGGCGGCAAGGGCGAAGGCCGACGGGGCCAGCCCATTCGGCGCAGGGATCTCCGTCACGACGAGGTCGTCACGCGCGTCGATGGCGCGAATGGCCTCCACGGCCTCGACGAAGGCCCGGGGGCCGGTGATAGCCGGTTCCTGAGGACGTGAGGGAGTATCGGACACGAGATGAAGATTAGGCTCCCGGCAGAACCGTGGCTCCGAGGCACGCCGTAGGTGACCTTGGTCGCTCATGGCGGGCCAGCGCACGACCGGGCATTCTCGCGGCCCAGCCTGGTCGGTCGAGTCGCTGTGGCTCAGGCGGCCTGGACCTTCCAGCGCGCGTAGAGCGACGACTGATCGTCGATGAGCAGCTGATCGAGAGTGAGAGCTGACGCATCGAACCGCTCGGTGCCGAAGACGGGCAGGCCCGAGCCGATGACGATCGGCGAAGTCGAGAGGCACAGCTCGTCGACGAGACGATCGTGCAAGAACTGCCCGGCGAGCGACGGACCTCCCTCGCAGACCAGCGAGCGGAGACCTTCGGCGTGCAGGCGTTCGACGATGGCGGCCGGGGCCAGCCGGCCGTCAGTGTCAGCGGCGACCAGGATCGTCGCGAGCCCGCAGAGCGAATCGCCGAGCGACTCCGTGACGCGCGCCACGGCCGACGACGGGCAGATGACGACCACCCGATCGGCGCGCTCCGCGTCGATGCGGTGGCCGCTGAGGTCGCCTGAACTCGTCACGACGACCAGCTTCGCGGTGGACGGCACCCGATACCCCTCGGCGCGAACACTCTTCGCCCCGACGATGACGGCGTCGGCGACATCGCGGATAGCCCGCAGAATGGCCCGGTCGGCCGGGTTGCTGAGAGTGTCGGAGGTGCCGTCGGTGCCCGCCGCGTCACCCGACACGGCGGCGATCAGGTTGAGGCGGAGCCACGGCGTCGTCGGCGGCGCGTACCAGCCCTTCAGCACCTCGTGCGTGTCGTCGGCGCCGACCTCGAGACGCGTGGCGACATCGGGGCCGGCTTCTCTCGACCGGTGCAGAAGGCGCAGGATCACGCGGTGGTCTTCTCGCGAATCTGCCGCTTGGCCCGCCCGAGCAGCGCAGTCATGCCCCGAATCCGCAACGGGCTCACGGCCTCCACGAGACCGATGGTCTGCGGATAGTCGTCGGGCACGCCGAGAGCTTCGTCGACCGTCAGCCCCTCGAGGCCCTGCGCGATGATCGACGCGAAGCCACGAGTCGTCGGCGACTCGCGCGGTGCGGTCGCATACAGGTGCACGAGGCCGTCCGTCATCTCGACGAAGATGAAGACCGGCGATTGGCACTCCACGACCTGCTCGAGCAGATCGGGGTGATCCGCATAGCGTTCCGGCAGCCCCGGCAGCTCGTTCGAGAACTCGAGGAGGAGCTGCAGCCGGTCTTTCACGGAGAGGTCGAGGAAGTCGCGCTGGATCTCGGCCAGGGCCTCGGGGAGGGCCGGGCTGGATCCTTCGCCGTTGCTCGTCGGAACCGTGCTCATCGGGTGGTGGCCGCCGGAGCCTCACCGGGCTCGGCACCCGTGACGATCGGCACGCGCACGGCGGAGCCCCATTCCGTCCACGAGCCGTCGTAGTTGCGGACGTTCTCGAAGCCCATCAGGTGGTGCAGCACGAACCAGGTGTGGCTGGAACGCTCGCCGATGCGGCAGTAGGCAACCACCTCGTCGTCGTCTTTCAGCCCGGCGCCGTCGCGGTAGATCGCGTCGAGTTCGGCGAGGGACTTGAAGGTGCCGTCGTCGGCCGCAGCCTTTCCCCACGGCACGTTCTGCGCGCTCGGGATGTGACCGGCGCGCAGGGCGCCCTCCTCGGGGTAAGCGGGCGCGGTCGTGCGCGAGCCGTTGTACTCCTCGGGGGAGCGGACGTCGATCAGTGGGCTGCCGAAGTGGGCGAGCACGTCTTCTTTGTAGGCGCGGATGCCGGTGTCGTCTCGCTCGGGGACGGGGTACTCGACCGGGGTGATCGCGGGCTGGTCGAGGGTGTACTCGCGGTCCTCGGCCTCCCACTTCGCGCGACCGCCGTCGAGCAGGCGCACGTCTTCGTGGCCGAAAAGCGTGAAGACCCAGAGGGCGTAGGCGGCCCACCAGTTGTTCTTGTCGCCGTAGATGACGACGGTCGAGTCGCGCGAGATGCCGCGCTCGCTCATCAGCTCGGCGAACTTCTCACCCGAGATGTAGTCGCGCTGCACGGGGTCGTTGAGATCGGTGTGCCAGTCGACCTTGACCGAGCCGGGAATGTGGCCGGTCTCGTAGAGCAGGACGTCTTCGTCGGACTCGACGACGACGAGGCCGGCCCGTGCGGCAGGGTCGCCGGCGAGCTTCTCGGCGAGCCACTCGGTCGAGACGAGGCGCTCGGGGTGGGCGTAGTCGCTGAACTGAGCGGACGGATCGCGATCGACAGGCATGGTTCCTCCAGACGTCGCCCGGAGGCGACACGTACGGTTACGGCGTGCGGCGTAGAGTTTCACTTCGCCGTCTGCGGCGGCAGTGTTTTTTCGCCGTCTCCGTCGACAACGCTAGACGGGCGCCATGTATGCCGCGCGGAGCCCGCGCAAAACTCTGACACAAATCTGACACGGAGAGGACGGCGCCGCCGGATGACCGACGAGAGCAGCCCCACCGCGGGCGAGGCGGACACCAGGATCCGAGACACCGTCTCTCTCACCGACCGCTCTCCCTCCATCACCGCCGCTGAGATCGTCGCCCACCTCGTTCCTCCCCGTCAGTTCGATGGCGCCTCGCTCGACAACTACCGCCCCGACCCCGGCTACCCGTCGCAGGCGGAGGCGGTCGAAGCGGTCCGCACCTTCGGCGACCAGGCCACACCCGCGCGGGCCGGTTTCTTCCGCCGCAAGGCGGCCGTGCCGAAAAAGCTCGGTCTCTACCTCGACGGCGGCTTCGGCGTCGGCAAGACGCACCTGCTGGCGGCGCTCTGGCACCAGACCCCGGGGGCAGCAGGCTCGGGCACGAAATTCTTCGGCACCTTCATCGAATACACGGCCCTCGTCGGCGCGGTCGGCTACCGGGGAGCGGTAGCGCAGCTCGAAGGCGCGACTCTCATCTGCATCGACGAGTTCGAGCTCGACGACCCGGGCGACACGATGATCATGACGAGACTCCTCGGCGAACTCGCCGACCAGGGAGCCCGGATCGCCGCGACGTCGAACACCCCGCCGAACGCTCTGGGTGAGGGCCGCTTTGCCGCAGCCGACTTCCTCCGCGAGATCCAGGCGCTGAGCGATCGCTTCCGCACGCTGCGCATCGACGGCACCGACTACCGACGCCGCGAAATCGAGGCGCACGCGATCGTGACGGGGGAGCTCGAGCATGCGATCGCGTCGGCTCGGGGCGTCGTGTCGGTCGACGACTTCCAGGCAGTCGTCGAACACCTGTCGACTGTCCATCCGTCGAAGTACGTGAAGTTGATCGACGGCATTGACACGGTCGCTCTCCGCGACGTCGGCCCCCTCCATGATCAGACGGAGGCGCTCCGCTTCGTCGCGTTCGTCGACCGGTTGTACGACGCCCAGGTGCGCGTCATCGCCTCGGGGCTCGCGCTCGACGAGGTCTTCGGCGCCGAGATGCTGGCGGGCGGCTACCGCAAGAAGTACCTCCGCGCCATGTCGCGACTCGTCGCGCTCACGCTTCTCTAGGCCCCGGCTCCCGCTTTCCCGGCGCTTCGCGCTCTCACGGCACTTTCGGGCCCAAAGGCCAGATTCGCGAAACGTGTTGTTTACAAACGGGCGAACCGTGTTACATCCGGGAAACATACGTGCGCACGAACCGAAACGTCGGGACGCCAGTATGAGCCGTATCCCGAGTCAGGACCGGTCGTCGCCCCTGCACTTTCCAGCGTCGTTCGGTCCGGGACACCCTGCACTGCACAACTGAGAGGTGACACCAGATGCTCGACCAAGGCAATACCGCCTTCATCCTGATCACGGCCGCCATGGTCCTGCTCATGACCCCCGGCCTCGCCTTCTTCTACGGTGGCCTCGTCAAGGCCAAGAGCGTCATCAGCATGATGATGCTCAGCTTCGGCGCAATCGGCCTCATCGCCGTCCTGTGGGTCTTGTACGGCTACTCCATCGCCTTCTCGAACGGCCCCAGCGGCTCCGCCGGAACCGACACGTTCATCGGCATCGACGGGTTCCTCGGCTTCGACCCGGCCATGTTCGGCCTCAACTCGCTGATCGGCCAGGAGGCCGCCTTCCCCCAGCTCGCCTTCGCCGCCTTCCAGGCGACGTTCGCCATCATCACCGTCGCCCTCATCTCGGGTGCGATCGCCGACCGCGCGAAGTTCGGCGCCTGGATGGTCTTCGCCGGCGTCTGGGCCACGATCGTCTACTTCCCGGTCGCCTCGTGGGTGTTCAACTTCACCCTCGGCAAGGATGGTTCGGTCGTTGACGGCGGCTGGCTCGCCGGTCTCGGCCTGATCGACTTCGCCGGCGGTACGGCGGTCCACATCAACGCAGGATCCGCCGGTCTGGCTCTCGCACTCGTCCTCGGCCGTCGCGTCGGCTTCGCCAAGGGCGCCTACAAGCCGCACAACCCTCCCTTCGTGATGCTCGGTGCCGGCCTCCTCTGGTTCGGCTGGTTCGGCTTCAACGCCGGCTCGGAGCTCGCTGCCGACGGCGTCGCCGCCCTCGCGTTCGTCAACACCCTCGCCGCTCCCGCCGCCGCAGTGCTCGGCTGGCTCATCGTCGAGAAGGTCAAAGACGGCAAGGCCACTTCCGTGGGTGCCGCATCGGGTGCCGTCGCCGGTCTCGTCGCCATCACCCCGGCGTGCGCCGCCCTCACGCCGTTCTGGGCGATCGTGCTGGGAATCCTCACCGGTGCCATCTGTGCAATCGCGATCGACCTCAAGTTCAAGCTCGGCTTTGACGACTCGCTCGACGTCGTCGGCGTCCACCTCGTCGGCGGTCTCGTGGGAACCCTCTACATCGGCTTCTTCGCGAACGACGTCGGCCTCGCCTTCGGTGGCGGCTTCCACCAGCTCGGCGTCCAGGCTCTCGCGGCCGTCGTTGTCATGGTCTACTCGTTCGTCTTCGCCTTCGTCATCGGCCTCGTGATCGAGAAGACCATGGGCTTCCGCGTCACGAGCGAAGACGAGGTCGCCGGTATCGACACGGCCGTGCACGGCGAGGAGGGCTACGTGCTCCTCGACGAGCGCGCCTAGCGCCTCACTCCCCGCCGGGCCCTCGGCCTACCGAATCGGGCAGATCCGCCACACTCGCGGCAGATCTGCCCGATCTCGTCGGTCGAGGGCCCGGTGTGCACTCGAAGCCGAAAAGGAGCACGATCGAGCAAAGGCCCGATGAGGGGCCTAACCAGGAGGTCGTCATGGCTCGCTCCGGTAAGCAGGTTCAGTTCGATCGCTACGGCGACGTCGATGAGCTCCACTTCGTGGCCCAGGAGCTCCCCGTGCCTGACGACGACGAAGTGGTGGTCGAGATCGTCGCCGCAGGCCTCAACCACATCGAGAACTACATGCGGCAGGGCGACTTCCAGAGTCGCCTGCCGCTCGCGTTTCCGGCCAAGCAAGGATCCTGCTTCGCCGGAATCGTCAAGAAGCGCGGCAGAGCGGTTCGCGACCTGTCAGTCGGCGCCGAGGTGATCGGCCACGCCGTCGGCGGAGGAGCCCACGCGACCTACATCGCCGTGCCCCGCACCGCCGTGGTGCCGAAGCCCCAGCGTGTCTCGTGGGAGATCGCGGGGGGCCTGTACCTCGCCGGTGCCACGGCCTACGACGTCGTCCGCGGGCTTGCTCTCGGCTCCGACGACGTCCTCGTAGTCACCGCAGCTGCCGGCGGCGTCGGACACCTCGAGTGCCAGCTCGCCCTGGTCGCTGGGGCCCGCGTCATCGGCACCTGCAGCCCGCGCAACCACGACTACCTCCGCTCGATCGGCGTGATCCCGATCACGTACGGTGACGGCCTCGAAGAGCGCATCCGCGAAGCCGCTAAAGGCCCTGTCACCGCCTTCATCGACAACTTCGGCGGCGACAACCCGGCCCTGGCAAAGTCGCTGAAGGTGATCCCCAGCCGCTTCTCGTCGAGCGAAGACCGCCTCGAAACCGAGATGCGGTTCATCACGGTCGACCGCGACGACACCGAACCGGCCATGATCTTGAGCGAGCTCGCAACGATGATCGAAGAGGGCAGGATCCAACCGCTCATCTCCGGGTTCTACCCCTTCGACTACATCGTGCAGGCGTTCGCCGACCTGGGCGAGAAGCACTCGCGCGGCAAGGTGGTCGTCGGCATGCAACCCGTTGAGAGCGGAGCGCGATCGAGCTGGTACCTGTCGGGCAAGGCGCGCGACGTGCATTCGGCCTGACGCCGCGGGCGCCGCGAGACGTCGCGCGGACTCGCAGACGCGCCGCGGCACGTCCGTGGGTCCGCACGTCGTCTCGCGGCTGGCGTCTGGCGTCAGACGTCAGGCGACAGGCGTCAGGCGTGGACAGATGCCTTGTCGGCCACAGAGCCAGTCGACGTCGAACGCGAGCCTCCGAGCCGGAACGACGCGCCGCGGTGCTCCTCGGGCAGCCGGTCGCCGCGTGCGAACAGCTTCTCGCGGAGCGACCCCTCCACGTACTCCGACGGATAGGCGCCGCGGGCCCGCAGCTCGGGGATCACGTGCTCGATGACGTCTTCCCACGTACCCGGCGAGACGGCGTACGCGAGGTTGAACCCGTCGACGTCCGTCTCGGCGACGAGCTGTTCGAGATGGTCGGCCACCTCGGATCCTGAGCCGACGAAGATCGGCCCGAGTCCGCCGATGGCGCCGAACCGCGCGATGTCGCGCACAGTCCACTCCCGGCCGTCGAGCTTCGCCGACTCTTTGAAGTTCTCGATCACCGACTGGATCGCGTTGCCCTGCACGTCGCCGATCGGCTGGTCGAGGTCGTACTCCGAGAGGTCGATGCCGGTCCAGCCGGACATGAAGACAAGAGCCCCCTCCTCGCTGGCGTAGCGGAGGTACTCCTCGTGCTTGGCGACGGCCTTCTCGTGGGTGTCGTCGGTGATGATCGTGAGGAGTGTGTAGATCTTGGCCGAGTAGCGGTCGCGGCCGGCCTTCTCGAGGGCGTCGCGGATCCTCGAGACCGTCGCCTTGAGCACGGCCGCCGTGGGAGCCGACACGAAGATCGCCTCGGCGTTGTCTGCGGCGAAGGCGACGCCGCGGGGAGAGGCGCCAGCCTGGTAGATCACGGGGGAGCGCTGAATCGACGGCTCGGAGAGGTGGATGCCGGGCACCGTGTAGTTCTCGCCGCGGTGGCCGATCTCGTGGATCTTGGCCGGGTCGGTGAACACGCCACCCTCGCGGTCTTCGACGACGGCGTCGTCTTCCCACGACCCCTCCCACAGCTTGTACAGCACGTCGAGGTACTCACTGGCGACGTCGTAGCGGGCGTCGTGCTCGAGTTGATCCTCGTGGCCCATGTTGCGCGCCGCGCTCGGCAGGTAGCCGGTGACGACGTTCCAGCCCACGCGCCCCTTTGTGAGGTGATCGAGCGTCGACATGCGCCGGGCGAACGGGTAGGGGTGCTCGTACGCCGTGCCCGCGGTCACGCCGAAACCGAGGTGCTTCGTGACCGCCGCCATGGCCGAGACGAGCAGCACCGGGTCGTTGACCGGAATCTGCGCGCCGTTGCGGATCGCCGCGACGTTGTTGCCGCCGTAGACGTCGTAGGTGCCGAGCACATCTGCGATGAACAGGCCGTCAAACGTGCCCGATTCGAGCAGCTTCGCCAGGTTCGTCCAGTAGTCGATGTCGTTGTAGTGCCTCGAACGGTCGCTCGGGTGGCGCCACAGCCCGGACGACTGGTGGGCGACGCAGTTCATGTCGAAGGCGTTGAAGCGGATCTGTCGGGTCATGGTCTCATCCTCCGTGGGTTGGGGCGGTTTGTCAGGGCGTCCGTAACGCGGTGTCACACGCGCGGAGGCGCTACTTCGCGTCGACCGGCAGGAGGATGTTTTTGACCTTCGAGTCGGTGCTCAGGAAGGTCTGGACTCGAGGATCCTTGAACGCCGCGATCAGCTTCTTGACGTTGTCCGATTTCGCGTACTTGGTGCCGACGGTCAGCTGCCCGGCGAACTGGTCGGGGGCGGCGGGGGCGTAGATCTGCTTCGAGACCGGGATGCCCGCGGCGAGGTAGTACTCGGTGTAGCCGACGGCGGCGTCGAGGTCGTCGAGCGAGCGTGACTGGGCGGCGAAGTCGAGCAGTGTGAACTTCAGGTGCTTCGGATTCGAGGCGATGTCGTCCTGGGTCGCGTAACCCTTGTCGATACCCGGCTTGAGAGTGATCAGACCGGCACGGTCGAGGATCCAGAGCCCCTGCGCCTCGTTCGCGGGGTCGGAGTAGAGCGAAATCGTCGCGCCGTCGGGAATGGCGTCGACCGTCTTCCACTTCGAGCTCCACAGGCCGAATCCCCAGCGGAAGACCGGGGTAGCCGCGGTCTCCTTGAAGTCGGGGTTCGCCTTGAGCACCTGGCTCAGCCAGAGCTTGTGCTGGTAGACCGTGCCTGCGACCTCGCCCTCGCTGACGGCGCGGTTCAAAGTGGTCGAGTCGGAGAGGCCCTTGAAGGCAACCTTGATGCCGTAGTCGGGGGCGACCTCTTTCGCGACGTAGTCGACGAGGGCCTCCTCGGCGGCGTTGCCCTCGGCGGTGGCGACGTAGAGCGTGGCGCCCTTCGTGTCGTTGGCGCTGGCCTCGGGGAGAAGACGCGGAACGGTCAGGCCCGCTGCCACGGCGACGATGGCCACGGCCGCTCCCGCGACGTAGGGCCAGCGGCGGCGCTTGGTCAGGGTGAAGCCGTGGTCGGGGCCGCCTGACGTGGGGGGAGTGGTGTCGGAGGAAGACATGGCTGTGCTGCTTTCGGGTGAGAGGGGCGTGAATAGGGGAGGGTCAGGCGGCGACGCGCGAACGCCGGGTCGGAGGAACGTCGCTTGAGACCCTGCTGGCGAATCGGAGCCGCGGCGTCAGACGACGGGCGAGCCGATCGCCGGCGAACTGCACCAGGGCGACGAGCACGACGAGGATCACGATGGTCGCGAGCATCACCCGCGTGTCGAAGCGCTGGTAGCCGTAGGTGACGGCGACGTAGCCGATGCCGCCCGCGCCGATCGTGCCGGCGATCGCCGAATACTCGATCATCGCGATCGTGTTGATCGTCAAGCCGCCGACGATCGAGGGCAGCGCCTCGGCCAGCTGTGCCGTCCGGATCACCTGCAGCCTCGACGCCCCGGCTGCGCGAGCCACCCGCGAGAACTCGGGTGGGACTCCGCGCAGCGCGTTCTCGACGATGCGACTGAAGAAGGCGATGCCTGCGACCGACATGGGCACGACGGCCGCGGCGATGCCGATGTTCGTGCCCGTGACCAGCCGCGTGAACGGGATGATCGCGGCCATCAGGATGAGGAACGGCAGACTCCGCCCGAGACTCACGATCCAGCCGGTCAGCGTGTGCACGAGCGGCTGCTCGAACAGACCTCCACGGCCCGTGTTGTGAACCAGCGCGCCGATCGGCACCCCCACGGCCACGACCACCACCATCGTGATGCCGACCATGATGATCGTGTCGCCGAGGGCAGGCAGCACGAGGCCCGCGATCTGGTCGACGGGAACGAGATTCGAGTTGCTCACGCGACGACCTCCAGGGTCGGGTCGACGGGCGCCGTGTCGATCGATTCCGAAGCCGAGGATCCGGCGGCACCCCGCTCGGGCTCGGCGCTCGCGGCACCGACCGAGCCCCGGGGCAGCAGCCCCAGCTCGGCGAGCACGCGTCGGGCCCGCTCGACATCGCCCACCACCCCCACCGTCACCGTTCCGACGGTCACGCCGTCGACCACCTCGACCGCCGCCCCGAGCAGCGCCAGAGGGGCGCTGAGCTCGGCGGACGCGCGCACCAGCCAGTCGGTGGGCACATCGGCGCGCCCGTACGTGACCACGAGAGACTCCTGGCCGTCGGCCGCACGGGCCGACGCGCGGTGCGGCTGGAGGTCGATGCCGAGACGGGATGTCGGATCCTGAAGCAGGTCAACGACCCGGCCCGACTCGGTGAACCGGCCGACCTCGAGACGGGCGACGGTATCGGCGATCTCGCGCACGGCGTCCATCTCGTGGGTGATCAGCAGGATCGACAGGTCGAGGTCGTCGCGCAGCTCACGGAGGAGCCCGAGGATCGAGCGGGTCGACTCGGGGTCGAGGCCCGAGGTGGCTTCGTCGGAGAGCAGGATCCGGGGGCGGAGCGCCAGAGCGCGCGCCACACCGGCTCGCTGCCTCTGCCCGCCCGAGAGCTGGTGCGGGTAGTGGTCAGCCTTGTCGCTGAGACCGACCCGGTCGAGCAGCTCGGCGACTCGCGCCTTCGACTCCGCCGGGGTGACTCCGAGGTAGTCGAGGGGGAGCGCGACGTTCTGGGCGGCCGTTCGACGAGAGAAGAGGCCGTCAGACTGGAAGATCGTGCCGATCGCCCGGCGGGCGGTGCGGAGACCCTTCTCCGACGCCGCGGTCAGGTCGACGCCGTCGACGACGACGGAGCCCGAGGTGGGTCGTTCGAGGAGGGTGACGCACTGCGCGAGCGTCGACTTGCCGGCACCGCTTTTGCCGACCACGGCGGCGATCTCGCGCGGGCCGACTTCGAAGTCGAGGCGGTCGAGCACGACGGAACGTGTGCCACCGTGCTCGTACACCTTGCTGAGCTGGTCGATTCGGATCATGCGGCGACGGTAGAGCGTCTCGAGGCGCCGCACCGCTGTACGTCGCGGGGTGACGGGGTGTGACGCTCTGTGACGCGACTGTGGGTGTGGTCTGGCGCAGCGCTGTGTTCTTTCGCAACGGGGTGTGCCAATTTGCGAGTGATCCGCGGCGCCGGCCCCATGATTGCCGCGTGTCGGCGCCCTACGACTTCGGATCGCTCGCAAGATAGCGGCCTCGCCCCGAGAAGTGACGGGTGTCGCCCGAAGGGCGAACCGAACAAACAGTGGGCGATACCGGACTCGAACCGATGACCTCTTCCGTGTGAAGGAAGCGCGCTACCAACTGCGCCAATCGCCCGTGGGACTCGTCGATACTACTGGATGAATCGAGTTCGAACCTATTCGTCGGCCCTCCGAGATGCTCGTCGAGACACGAATCAATCTCAGTTTGTACTTCGGGCAAACCATCGGATAGAGTTCCTGAGGTCGCAGAGATGCGGCAGAAACAACAACCAGGTGTCGTACGTCAGACACTTTGCGGATGTGGCGCAGTGGTAGCGCATCACCTTGCCAAGGTGAGGGTCGCGAGTTCGAATCTCGTCATCCGCTCGAGTGAAAGCTCACCCCGATCAGGGTGGGGTGGCCGAGAGGCGAGGCACCGGCCTGCAAAGCCGTTCACGCGGGTTCAAATCCCGTCCCCACCTCCAGATCCACCGGTTTGAGTCTCTTCAGAGCCTCAGACAGACAACTGAATACATATGAGCGATTGGCGCAGCGGTAGCGCGCTTCCCTGACACGGAAGAGGTCACTGGTTCGATCCCAGTATCGCTCACCACCCGAAACCCCCGATTCGTCGGGGGTTTTTTGCTTTTCCCGCGAGGTCGCCCGGAACGCACCGTTTGGGTGCCGTGGCCCCCTCGTCGCCCATCGTGACGGTGGGCGCCGCATCTAGTCGCGTTTCGCAGGTTTAGTCGCGGCATTTCGCGACTATACGTGCAAATCGCGACTACGAGTGCCGAGCGCCGAGCACCCTAGGCGTTCAGCCAGGCCTCACCGTCGACCGGCACGACGCCGTGCCCGTGGTCGCTCAGCCACCCGGCAAGGCCGGTCTGGTCGGTCGTGACGATGGTCAGACCTGCCGCCAGGCCCTCCTTGATCGGCAGACCGATCTGCTCCCGCCGGCGGCCGTCGGGCGGTGTCTACCTCGGAGGAGCCCCGCGAGCCGAAAGGCAGTGACCAGGGCGAAGTGGGGCGGCCAGAGGCGGATCCAGAGCGGCTCGAAGACCTCGAGCCGAGTGGCCGACGTCGTAATCATTTACCGAAGGGCTCCGAACCGGGTCACCCGGGTGAATCGACTCTTAGCCAAGGCATTGCCCAAAGCACCCGGCAGCGAGTCGTCGAGATCGTACAGTCAGACGCTCAGCTAGGCGCGCGGCATGCGGCGGCGAGCGAGAGGCGCCTCGTCGAGCGGCTCTGTCTGCCACTCTGCCGAGAAAGTCGACGAGATCGGGTCGAGCGTCACGATAAGCCGGTGCGGCGTCTCGACGAAGATCACATCGAGGCGCACGGTGCCGTTCGGCCCGTCGGAGGCAGCGGCGGCCACCACCTCCGAGAGGGCCCAGGATCCCACGCCCACGGTCGCGCGCAAGGTCTCGCCGCGGTCGACCAGCTCGACCGTGTCGGATCCTTCGCCCGTGTCACCCGGCAAGCCGAGCCCACCCGGCAGACCGAGCCCGCCCGGCAGGTAGGCGACCGAGGTGAGCGTCGCGAGGCGGTTGCCCGCCCCGGGCGTGAAGGTGCTCGAGACGCGCGTCGTTGGGACGGAGGCCACGGGCAGCGCGAGCCCGGCGAGCCGCTCGGCCAGAGCATCGTCGGCCTCCGCAGAGGGCATAGAACCATCAAAAGCGGGCAGAAGGTTTTGCCAGACCGCGTCGAGCACGGCTTGCATGTCGGGGGTCTGGCCGGTGATCGCGATGACCACGTCGTGCTCCGGCAGCACCACGGCGAACTGCCCGTAGGCTCCGTCGCCGCGGTAGCCGTGTCGCGCCATCCAGAACTGGAAGCCATAGCCCTGACCCCAGTCTTTGTCGCCGTGGTTCGAGTTGTCGATGTGCGACACCGTCGCGTCGTCGACCCACGAAGCGGGCAGGATCTGCTCGCCCTCCCACACGCCGCGCTGCAGATACAGCTGCGCGAGCTTGGCGAGCGCCACGGTCGGTGCGTAGAAGCCGCTGTAGCCGAGCTGACGCCCCGATGCGTCGGTCTGCCAGCCGACCTCGCCGGTGCCGAGCGGATCGAACAGCCTCGGGCGCAGGTAGTCGGTCAGCGATTGGCCGCTGAGGCGCTGCACGATCGCCCCGAGAGTGAAGGTGCACGGCTGGTTGTAGCAGAACAGCGTGCCCGGCTCTTCGTCGGGCGGCATGAGCAGAAAGCCGCGCACGAGATCGACCGGGTCGATGGAATACGCCCGCGCCACCGTCTCTTCGCGGTGACCGCTGGCCATGGCAAGAAGGTGACGCACCCGGATCCTGCGGCTCTTCTCATCCGTGATCTCGGCATCGAGCTCAGGAAAGTGGCTGACGACGGTGTCGTCGAGCGAGAAGAGACCCTCGGCGATGGCGAATCCCACTGCGGTCGAGGTGAAGCTCTTACTGATCGAATAGAGCAGATGCTGGCGATCGGCGCTGTACGGCGCCCACCACCCTTCGGCTGCCACCTGCCCGTGGCGCAGCACCATGAGGCTGTGCGGTTCGACGCCGGCCGTCGATTCGAGGGCATCGACGAGAGCGGCGATTCCCGCCGCATCGATGCCGACGGCGGACGGGCGGGTGCGGGGGAGAGCGTCAGTGGTCACACGCTCACGCTAGCGCTGCGGCCCCGAGACGGCCCTCGATTCCGACACGCACTACAGCCGTTGGCGAACATGGTTCGGCTGAGGGCGAGATGCCGCCTATAGTTACGGCGACCACCAGATCCGCGCGGGTTGCAAGCCGCGACACATTTGCAGGAGAACACCATGGCTGCCGACTACGACGCACCCCGCAACGCCCCCGACGACGACGGTAACGACTCGATGCAGGCGTTCAAGGAGCGAGCTCCCCAGAAGGTCGGCCTCGTCGCCGACCTCGACGACGGCGATGCCTCGGGCGGGTTCCAACTCGACGCCGCCGACGTCGACGAAGCGCTCGACGTCGTCGTGCTGCCGATGCAGGATTACGAGTTCACCTGCGTCGAGTGCTTCCTCGTGCGCCCGCGCGCGCAGCTCGATCACGAGACCAAGCTCGGCCCCGTGTGCATCGAGTGCGCGTCGTAAGAAAGACAGGCGCCTCGTGACAGAGGCGCGCGCCTCCTGACAGAGGCGCGCAAGGGTGTAAAAGTCCCGTGAAAGCGGGGGAGCGCAGGATCCCTGTGGCCGGCAACGAAAGCCGGTCACCTCGGATCCTCATCCCCCTCTTTCACGAAAGGTCAGACATGACCACCTCAAGCGACTGGGCCGTCGAAGCCCACGGGCTCGTCAAGGTCTTCGGCGAGAACCGCGCGGTCGACGGCGTCGACCTCAGCGTCCGCGCCGGCACCGTCTACGGAGTGCTCGGCCCGAACGGCGCCGGCAAATCGACCACCATCAGCATGCTCGCCACGCTTCTGCGGCCCGATGCCGGATCGGCCACGATCTTCGGCCACGACGTCGTCAGAGAGGCGCAGGTCGTGCGGCAGCTCATCGGAGTCACCGCGCAGTTCGCGTCGGTCGACGAGAAACTGTCGGCGACCGAGAACCTCATCATCTTCTCCCGACTGCTCGGCCTGTCGCGTCGCGATGCCCGGACCAAGACCACCGAGCTGCTCGAGGAGTTCGGCCTCACCGAAGCCGCTAGCCGGCCGCTCGCGAAGTTCTCGGGGGGAATGCGTCGTCGTCTCGACCTCGCCGCAAGCCTCATCGCCCAGCCGCCGCTGATCTTCTTGGACGAGCCGACCACCGGGCTCGACCCGCGCACCCGCTCGCAGATGTGGGACACCATCCGGCGCCTCGTCACCGAGGGCTCCACGGTGCTGCTCACGACGCAGTACCTCGAGGAGGCCGACCAGCTCGCCGATCGCATCGCGGTCATCGACACGGGTCGGGTCGTCGCCGAGGGCACCTCGGAGGAGCTCAAGTCGTCGGTCGGCGAATCGTCGCTGCAGCTCCGGCTCGCCTCACCCGCCGACGTCGCACCCGCCCGCGACCTCATCCGAAGCGTGCTCGGCGTCTCGGCGGCCGTCTCGCCCGAAGCCGGTCGCATCACCGCGCCGATGACCGATCCCGACCGGATCACCGACCTGTTCGTCGCCTTCCGCGAGCGCGGCATCCACCTCACCGAGATGAGCGTGCAGAAGCCGACGCTCGACGAGGTGTTCCTCACCCTGACCGGGCACGGCGTCGAAGCCGATGCCGCACCAGCCGACGGCGCTGCCGCCGCCCACACCTCCCCGAAAGAATCGGTGAACGCATGACCACCCTCAGCCCCACCAGCGCGACTCCGCGTCTCACCGGCCCGGCCGGTCGCCCCCTCAAGAACCACGTCAGCGTCTCGCAGACCATCCGCCACTCGTTCACGATGGCCTATCGCGGGTTGCTCAAGATCCGTCGTACTCCCGAGCAGCTCATCGACGTCACGATCCAGCCGATCATCTTCACGCTGATGTTCACGTACCTGTTCGGCGGAGCGATCGCCGGAAGCGTCGCGGATTACCTGCCGCTGATCATCCCCGGGATCCTCGTCCAGACGGTCATCACGGGTTCCGTTGTCACCGGCACACAGTTGCGCGAAGACATGGACAAGGGCGTGTTCGATCGCTTCAAGTCGCTGCCCATCGCTCGGATCGCCCCTCTCGCCGGCGCGCTCCTCGCCGACACCGTCCGCTACGCGATCGCGACGACGCTCACCCTGACCATGGGATTCATCCTGGGCTGGCGTCCGGGCGGCGGCTTTGGCTTCGTCGTTCTTGCCGGGCTCCTCGTGATCGTCTGCGCCTGGGCCCTCAGCTGGATATTCGCGTTCTTCGGTGTCGTCGCTCGCAGCGCGTCAAGCGTGCAGGGCATCTCGTTCCTGGTGCTCTTCCCGCTGACGTTCCTCTCGAACGCCTTCGTGCCGACCGGCACGCTGCCGTCGTGGCTGAAGTGGTTCGCCGAGGGCAACCCGGTCTCGCACCTCGTGTCGGGGGTCCGCGACCTCGCGAACACGGGTGCGATCACGGGCAACCTCTGGCTGGCACTGCTCGGCGCCGGAGTGGTCGTGGCGATCTTCGCTCCGCTGACCGTGCGCGCCTACATGCGCAAGGCCTGACGCGACCGCTCCCGCGCCCGCCCCGTCAGCGACGGGCGGCGTAGTAGGCAGCGGCCTCGTCTTGGCGCTGCTGCTCCGCCCCGGACGCGATCGGCGCCCGCACGTGCTCGGGTGCGAACCCGAAGGCCTTGACCAGGCCGAGCGCGTGCGGGCGCAGCCGTGGCAGCAGGCGATCGTCGATGTAGTCGGTGATGGCCGTGGCGCGGGCCGCCGACAGCCGCCCGTGGATCAGGTACCAAGCAAGATGCTTCTCGATCAGCCCGAGGCCGAACAGATCGCGAAGCCAGGTCAGGATCCGACGGGTCGGCTCATCGGGGACGCCCGCCAGCGCCTCGGTGAAGGCCTCCCACTGGAGCAGCTCCGCGTGGGCGATGGCCGCCTCGATCAGCTCGTCCTGGTTCTGGTCGAACAGGCGGGCTGCTTCGACGGGCGAGGGCTTTCCCGACGCCGACTTGGCGGCGGGGCGCAGCTTTGCCGCAACACCGGCGATCATCGTCTCGACCCGGCCGGTGAGGAGCTGGCGTTGCGATTCGGCATCGCGGACGTGCCCCACGGCGCGGCCGACGGATCCTCGGTCTGTGACGGTCTGGGCGAGGCGTCGCAAGCCGGAGCGGTCGACCGATGCCTGTCCGACCTGCCCGGCGACGAGCGTCGCCACCCGACGCGGATCGGCGCCGGTGAACTTCTTCGAGTAGTCGGTCAGCAGGCGCTTGGCGACGAGCTGCAGCAGAACCGTGTTATCGCCCTCGAATGTCGCGTAGACGTCGAGGTCGGCTCGGAGCTGGGTGAGGCGGTTCTCGGCGAGGAATCCGGCACCGCCGCAGGCCTCGCGGGCCTCCTGGAGGATGTCGAGGGCCGACCAGGTGCTGAGCGACTTGAGGGCGGCGGCCAGGGTCTCGAGGTCTTGCCGGTCGGCGTCGGTGGCGTGCTCGCCCGAGAAGACGCCGTCGAACGCGGCGAGGAGCTTCTCGTGCGCGAACGACATCGCGTAGGTCGTTGCGAGGCGGGGGAGCAGGCGACGCTGGTGCCGCTGATAGTCGAGGATCACGACTTCACTCGTCGGGTCGGCGGCGGTGAACTGCCGACGCTGGGTGCCGTAGGTGATCGCGATGTGGAGCGCCAGCTTGGACGCGACCACTGACGCGCCGTCGAGCGAGACCCGCCCCTGCACGAGCGTGCCGATCATGGTGAAGAACCGTCGACCCTTGCTCGCGATGGGCGAGCTGTAGCTGCCGTCAGGGGCGACGTCGCCGTAGCGGTTCAGGAGGTTCGTTCGCGGCACTCGCACCCCGTCGAAGTGCAGCCGACCGTTGTCGATGCCGTTCAAGCCGCCTTTGAGGCCGTCGTCTTCGCCGCCGACTCCCTCTAGGAATCCGTTGTCGTCACGGATCGGCACGTAGAAGGCGTGGACTCCCTGCTCGACGCCCTGCGTCACAAGCTGCGCGAACACGACGGCCGCTCGACCGTGGACGGCGGCGTTGCCGAGATAGTCCTTCCAGGCGGCGCGGAACGGCGTCTGGATCACGAACTCCTCGGCGTCGGCGTCGTACGTTGCAGTGGTGCCGATCGACGCGACGTCGGAGCCGTGGCCGGTCTCGGTCATGGCGAAGGCCCCCGGCACCTCGAGGTTCATGATGCCGGGCAGGAAGGTCTCGTGGTGGTACTCGGTTCCGAGGTGCATCACGGCAGAGCCGAAGAGGCCCCACTGCACACCCGCCTTGATCTGAAGCGAAGGATCCGCGGAGACGATCTCTTCGAACGCAGCGATATTGCCGCCGTGGTCGTCGCTTCCCCCGAGGTGCGTCGGGAACGCGCGCAGGACTGCCCCGCGTTCGAGCAGCCGATGCAGTTGGCCGAAGCAGCGCTCGCGCTGTTCGGCGAGGGTGAGGTCGGCGTGCCGGTGGAAGGCGTCCTCGCGCAGCAGCTCGCGGGAGTGCTTGCGCGCCTCGGACCACCGTCCGAGCAGGTACTCGCCGAGCCAGGCGGTGTCGAGGGTGTCGGCCGCGGTGGTCAGAGGCGTGGTGGGCGCCGCTGCAGGTGTGGTTGCGCGCGCAGTGGTTTCTTCGAGACGTGTCATCAGCGTTGATTCCGTTCCGGTGGGGTTCTCGGCTCACGGTAGAACCCTCCGCGACGGTGTCGAAATCATCCGTGGGCCGCTACACACGTTGTCAGTCTCGCCGGGCATGCATTTGTCGGATTCCTCCAGGTCGGGGGTAGCTACTGCGCCCGGCACACGCATTCATCGACGACCCCGAGCCCACTCATAAGCGATGCCAAGGCGGCCTCCGTAGGTTCGCTGTGATCCGGACCGGATCGTCCCCCCATCGAAAGTCGTCATGTCGCTCAGCTCCTCCCGCCGTTTTGCCCGCATCAACATTCCGCGCATGGTTCTGTGGCTGGTGTCGCTCGTCGTCGTCGCGGGAGGCTACCTCCTCATGACCCAGTCGAACGCGAAGGAGGCCGCGGTCTACGCCTCGGGCACAGCCGACTACCCCAAGCTCTTCGCCGCCCAGTCGGGCAGCACGGTCGGCGGCCTCTTGATCGCGGCCGGCGTCATCGGAGCCCTCTTGGCGTTGACATCCATGTCCATCACGTGGCGAGCCGCCCAGGCACCCGAGTTCCCCGCCCCCACGACTCACTCGGACGACCTCGACGACCTCGAGCTCGAGACGGAAGACGAGTCGGACCCGATCGACGAGTCCGACGCGAAAGACACCACGGGCACCACCGCGATCGACGAGGCACCGGCGACCTCACCGCGCTAAACGCGCAACCGACGATCGACGAGCAACTCCAGCGCTTCGGCGTAGGCCTCCGACGGCGTCAGAAGCGCCGCCAACGCCCGCGCGGCCTCCACCGTCTCCGCGCCGAACCGATCCCTCACTCCGGCAACGGCATCCGCGCGCACGAGTGACGGCACCTCCTGTCGCCCCTGCATCGTCTCGGCGAGCGAGAGCAGCCGCAGCCCGAGCGATGTGGGCCAGTGCCCGCCAGCCGGCTCCGACGAAGAACTGGACGCAGTCCCAGACGACGAACCGGACGACGAGCCGAGGATCCACACGCCCAGCGCAAAAACGGCAGCCCCCGCGATAGGGACGTCCTCGAACGCCCCCGAGAGACGGTGCGTCGCCAGAAGCCGGGTGCGGAGCCGATTCGCCAAGGATGGAGCCCGCGACGGAGCCGACGCGCTGGTCGGCATCCCACCACCGAACGCCGCGCCCCCGCGCACGTGCGCGGCCAGCGCAGCAGCAGCCACCAGGAGGGCGAGGGGTGACCGCGACCGCGACTGCTCCCCTCGGAAGATCGCCAGCGCCTCGTCGTAGAGACGGATGCCCTCGTCGGCCTGCCCCTCGGCCAGAGCCACCTCGGCGAGGCCGACCCTGCTCATGAGTCGTGAGCCACCCGGATCCTCGCCCTGGTTCTCTTCGTCGACGAGCACCCCCTCGAAGTACCGCCGCGCCGCGTCGTACCGTCCGAGCGAGAGCTCCGCCATGGCCCGCCGGAAGGCGACCTCTTGCAGGTCGCCGGCGGCTCCGAGGCTCTCGAGCGCCTCTCGTGCGACATTTGACCAGCCGAGGGCCGCCTCCGGGTCGGCCGACTGGCTTGCGAGTTCGGCGAGCGACGAGGCGGTGGTCCCGATCGTCCAGACGTGGCCGTTCGCGACGGCGCTCTGGTGCGCTCGGAGCGCCAGCCGGAACGCGTCACCGACCCGCCCCTCGTTCTCAGCGGTCTGGCCGTCGATCGCGGTGGCGAGTTCGACGATCACATCGTCACCCGATGCGAGGGCCTCCTTCAGGCGCCGACGGAATGCCGGCGGATCGACGACGGTCGCCAAGAAAAGGCCAGAGAGAGCGTCGAGGCGAGGATCCTGCGCAGGGCCGCTCGCCCGAAGGCTCCGGAGGCGCGCCACCGCGAGCAGCCCCGACCGGCGGTCCCCAAAGGCGAGGAGGCTGCCGGCGATCGAGGCGCAGAGGATCTCGGGGTCGCGGTAGCGGGCCTCCACCGGCGCAGAGCGCAGCACCCGGATCACCTCGGGCGCGAAAGCCTGCACCTCGGCGTGGCTGCCCGCCAGCGACCAGTAGTAGCCGAGCGCAGCGAAGGTCGTGGCGACGACACCCCGTCGTTCCTCAGCCAGGGCCTGCCGCAGCACGAAGACGAGGTCGTCTTGCTCGGCGGCCATCAGAGCGAAACTCCGCACCTGGTCGGCGCCGTCGAGGCTCGACCGGATCAAACGGGAGAAGGCCTCGGCCCACGCGAACATGCCGTTGCTGACGAGCTCCTCCTCGGCCGCTTCGGCGAGTCGGAGGTCACCGAATTCGCGCACCGTCTCGAGCATCCGGTAGCGGAGCCGCCCGGTGCCGGGCTCGTCGGCGGCGCCGAGCAGCGACTGGCGGACGAGGCCGTCGAGAGCGTCGGCGACCGCCATAGGTTCGAGCCCGATATCGCCCGGGCTCAGGACGACCCGGTCGTTCGGCCGACCGGCAGATGCACCCGGGGCCGCCCCGAGCAGCTCGGCGGCGTCGGCCGAGAAGCCGTCCGGAAACCGCGACAGTCGTCGCAGCAGCACTCGCTCATCGTCGCCGAGGAGGTTCCACGACCAGTCGATCACGGCCGTGATAGTCCGGTGCCGTTCGGGCGCCGACCGGTCACCCGAGGTGAGCAGGGCGAAGCGATTGCCCAGACGCCGTTCGATCTCGTCGACCGACAGCGACCGCACCCGGGCCGCAGCGAGCTCGATCGCGAGTGGCAGGCCGTCGAGCCGATCGCAGAGCCTGACGACGACGTCGCGGGGGAGCAGCACGCCGGGCCGAGCCGCCCTCGCCCGCTGCTCGAACAGCGACACGGCCGCGCCGTCGCTTCGCAGCGATCCGAGCGGGTGCACCGTCTCGGCGCCGATCGCGAGCGGAGAGCGGCTCGTGGCGACGACTCTCAGCTCGGACGTCTCGGCGAGCAACTCCGACACCAGGCCGGCCGCGGCGTCGACGACGTGCTCGCAGTTGTCGAGGACGAGCAGGGTCGACATCTCGGCGAGAACGGCGACGAGTCGGTCTTTGACCGGACCCACACCAGGATCCGAGAGCCGAATCCGCGGCGCACTCACCTCGCGCACCCCGAGGGCACTCGCTACGGCGAGCAAGACGTCCTCCCCGTCCCGCACGCCGGCCAGCTCGACGACGGCGACGCGGGGCCACTGCCCGGCAGCACGATGCGCGACCTCCTGGGCCAGCCTCGTCTTGCCGAGCCCGCCCGGGCCGAGGATCGTGACCAGTCGGGCGTGCTCGAGCAAGGCCTCGATCCGGTCGACGTCGGACGACCGTCCGAGCAGTTCGTTCGGGGCCGAGCGGAGGCCGAGTGCGATGTGCGCGCCCCGGCGAGGTGGTTGGGCGACGCTCGTGGCTGGTTCGCCGGGCCCCCGCTGAGCGCGACCGTCGTGGAGCGGATCGTCTTCGGTGGCTAGCAACTCGGCGTTCAGCGCGACGAGGGCGTTCGATGGCCCCGTGCCGAGCTCATCAGCGAGACGCTCCCGGTACGACGCGAAGACCTGGAGCGCCTCGGTGCGGCGACCGCTTCCGCTCAAGATCCGCATCCGGAGCACGACCAGGTCTTCGTGCTCCAGACCCACCGCGTCGGCGGCCAACTCGTCGAGGGCCTCCAGGGCGCCGACCGTGTCTCCGAGATCGCATCGGGCGGCCGCCGCGACACGGAGGAGATCCGCTCGGAGGGCGGCGGCCACGCGGGTCAGCTCGTCGCTCACCGGTCCGGGCTCGAGGTCGGAGCCGGGCGCCCCCCGCCAGAGGCGAAGGGCTTCGCCGGTGAGAGAGGTCAGAGTGGCCGGATCGGCGCCGGGCCGGATCCTCGCGGTCGTGAGAAGCGAACGAGCCACCTGGAGGTCGCTCGCCCGGGGGTCGCCGAGACGGTAGCCGGTCGGGGTCGAGACGATGACGCCCGGAGCGACCGACTGGCGAAGGCGAGAGATCAGGGTCTGGAGCGCGGCCTTCGCCGAGACAGGCGGCTCGTCACCCCAGAGATCGTCGATGAGGCGGGCGGAGGTGACCCCGTCGGATCCTGCGAGTGTCAGCGCGACGACGAGTGTCTTTGCGCGGGGCCCGGCAGGCGAGACAGTCTCGGCTGCGGCCGTGGCACCGGCCACCCGAAGAGGCCCGAGCACACCGACGGAGACGACGGAAACATCGGGCGTAGACACTCGCTGAGTCTAGTGACCCCGCTTGTCTCAGCGATACATCGGTGATGTATCTTCACGCGGCTGAGTGGGTGGGTGCCTCGGCGGTCGCCACTATGCAAGCTATTCGAGCCGAAAAGCCCGGCGCGCGCTCCCACTGGCCAGGATCGCTCTCCAATTGGCGAGAGAGAACCGCGGCTCACCACTGAACGTCAGGCCGCCGTGTCGGTGGCGAACCAGAGTTCACCGAATTCGCGCCCCCGAGCCGAGGCGGCGAACGCCTCCTGGAGGTCATCGGCCGCGCCCCCGACCACGAGCACTTCGAGCCCGCGTTCGAGGAGTCCGTCGAGGAGCTCGCCGACGAAGGCGTGATCCGCCAGGGCCACGAGACTGGCGTCGATCTCGACGTGGGCGGCCGCTTCGTCGGGCACGGCAGATGCGAGATCACGACCGGCTGCGGCGTCGTGGACGAGAGGAGGAAGGGTGAGCGTGAACATCTGAGAGACCAACCTAGACTCCTCGACCGGTCTCGGTGGCGACCCCACTTCGCGTCTGCCCCTTGCGTCACACCAGTCACATCTGCAACGCTCACACCTGTCATGACTCGGTCTTTCTCCGCGCCGCCGCAGCGCGCCCCCCTCTCACACACCCGCCGTCGCATCAGCGTGGGGGCCCTTGCGCTCGCTTTCGCCCTCCCTCTGTTCGTCGCCGCGCCCGCCGAGGCCGACGCGTATCCGAGCTGGGACGACGTCGAGCAGGCCCGCGGCAGCGAAGGGGCGAAGAACAAGCAGATCGGCTCGCTCACCTCGCTCATCGCCGAACTCGAGCAGGCGACGGCCACGGCTCAGGCCGCCGCCGACAAAGCCGGCGAGGAGTTCCAGAACGCCCGAGACGAGCTCGACCTCGCCGCTGGCAAGTACGACAAAGTCGTCGCCGAGCAGAAGAAGGCTCAGAAGCAGGCGGACGAACTGGGAGTCGCCGTCGGGCAGATAGCGGCGACGCTAGCCCGGCCGGGCAGCAGCAACATGACCACCCACCTGCTCTTCGGCGAGAGCAAGCCGGGTGAATTCCTCAAGGGCCTCAGCATGTCGGCGAAGATCGGCGACCAGGTCGACAAGCTCTACGACGAGGCCCAGAAGGCGACGAACACCGCCGAAGGCCTCGCCGCGCAGGCGAAGCTGGCCAAGACGGAGCGGACCCGCCTCGCCGCCGCCTCGCAGAAAGCCCTCGAGCGGGCCGCCGCGGCGACCGCAGCGGCCTCCTCGGCCGAGGCGGAGCAGCAAGACAACCTCGGCGTGATGAAGGCGCAGCTCGCGACCCTTCGCAACGACCGATTGTCGATCGAAGACGGCTACCAGGACGGCGTCAAGGCGCGGGCGGCGGCGGCAGCGCGGGCAGCTGCGGCAGCGCGGGCCCGTGAGGCAGCGGCAGCGAAGGCGGCAGCCGATGCAGCGGCCGCCCAGGCTGCTGCTGCGGCTCAACCGGCGGCCCCCTCGACTCCGTCCACCCCCTCCACGCCGGCTCCCTCGACCGGTGGCGGCAGCAGTGCCCCCAACCCGGGCGCAGGGTCCGGCTGGACGAAACCGATCACCGCGTACAGCTTCTATCAGGCGTACGGCTACCGGTACCACCCCGTGTACCACGACTACCGCCTGCACTCCGGCGCCGACTTCTCCGCCTCCTGCGGCACCCCGATCTACGCGACGCACGCGGGCACGGTCAGCTACGGCGGCCCCTCGGGCGGCTACGGCAACATGATCATCATCGATCACGGCAACGGCGTCTCGAGCGCCTACGGCCACCTCTACACGAGCGGCATCTACGTGCAGGCCGGGCAGACGGTCAGCGCCGGGCAGAACATCGCCGGTGTCGGCAACACGGGTGTGTCGACGGGATGCCACCTCCACTTCGAGATCCGACTCAACGGTGTGGCCACCGACCCGATGGCGTACTTGGCTTCTCGCTAGCTCTCTCTTTCTCTCCGCTCGCTCACCCCGTGTCGCGAGACTCCCCATGTGGCCCGTCCGCGCCGGGGTGATGGGCCATTTCATTTATGGAGTCTCGCCATGGCTCAGAGCGAGACTCCAGTACTTGCGGGTAGCACACCTGCGCACCCGCAACTACTGGAGTCTCGATGCAGCACCAAGCCGTGGCGCGCCCGCAGACTCCGACGACCGTCTCGTCTCGGTGCCGCTTCTCGGTCGGTAAACTGGTCGAAACCCCTGAAAGCAAAGGAACACCCGTGTCAGATGCCGTCGCACCCGTGAGTAATCCCCTCGAACCGCGAGAGGTCACCGAGACGGCCACGGGTTTCGACCTGTTCCCCGACCGCAGCATCGTGGCGGTCCGCGTCGACGGTGCGCTGTTCGACATGGCCACGACCTTCGAGCCCGGCATCGTCGCCGAGCCGGTCTCGATCAACTCGCCGCAGGGTCTCGAGATCCTGCGTCACTCGACGGCGCACGTGATGGCGCAGGCCGTCCAGTCGATCAACCCGGAGGCGAAGCTCGGCATCGGCCCGCCCGTCACCGACGGGTTCTACTTCGACTTCGACGTCGTGGAGCCGTTCACTCCTGACGACCTCAAGGCCATCGAGAAAGTCATGGAGCGCATCGTCAAGGCGAACCAGCGCTTCGTGCGCCGCGTGGTCACCGAAGACGAGGCTCGCGAGCTGATGGCCAACGAGCCGTACAAGCTCGAGCTGATCGGCCTCAAGGGTGGTTCCGACCTCGACCAGGCCGCGGGCGATGCCGGAGAGGCGGTCGAGGTCGGCGGCACCGAGCTCACCGTGTACGACAACGTCGATGCGAAGACCGGCGACGTCGTCTGGCGCGACCTCTGCCGTGGCCCGCACCTTCCGTCGACGAGGCTTATCCAGAACGGCTGGAAGCTCATGCGGAACGCGGCCGCGTACTGGCGCGGCTCGGAGAAGAACAAGCAGCTGCAGCGCATCTACGGCACCGCCTGGGCCACGAAAGACGAGCTGCGCGAGCACCTCGCCCGCCTCGAGGAGGCCGCCAAGCGCGACCACCGCAAGCTCGGCGCCGAACTCGACCTCTTCTCGTTCCCCGACGAGCTCGGTTCCGGCCTCGCCGTCTTCCACCCCAAGGGCGGCATCATCCGCCGCGAGATGGAAGATTACTCACGCAAGCGCCACGAGCAGGAGGGCTACGAGTTCGTCTACACGCCCCACATCACCAAGTCGAACCTGTACGAGACCTCCGGTCACCTCGACTGGTACAAAGACGGCATGTTCCCGGCGATGCACCTCGACGAGGCACGCAACGAGGAGGGTGAGATCGTCCGCCAGGGCGCCGACTACTACCTCAAGCCGATGAACTGCCCGATGCACATCCTCGTGTACCGCTCGCAGGGCCGGTCTTACCGCGACCTGCCCCTCCGTCTTTTCGAGTTCGGCACCGTGTACCGCAACGAGAAGTCGGGCGTCATCCACGGCCTCACGCGCGTCCGCGGCATGACGCAGGACGACGCGCACATCTTTACCACCCGCGAGGAGATGGCGAACGAGCTGAAGAACACGCTCGGGTTCGTACTGTCGTTGCTCAAGGATTACGGTCTCAACGACTTCTACCTCGAGCTCTCGACGAAAGATCCCGAGAAGTACGTCGGCGATGACGCCACCTGGGAGGAGGCGACCGAGACCCTGGCCCAGGTCGCTCGCGAGACGGGGCTCGAGCTGGTGCCGGACCCGGCCGGCGCCGCGTTCTACGGCCCGAAGATTTCGGTGCAGGCCCGCGACGCAATCGGCCGCACCTGGCAGATGTCGACGGTACAGCTCGACTTCAACCTTCCCGAGCGCTTCGACCTCGACTACACGGCCACCGACGGCTCGCATCAGCGACCCGTGATGATCCACCGTGCCCTGTTCGGTTCCATCGAGCGTTTCTTCGGCGTGCTCACCGAGCACTACGCCGGCGCGTTCCCCGTGTGGCTCGCTCCCGTCCAGGTCGTCGGCATCCCCGTGGCCGACGAGTACGGCGACTACCTCGACAGCATCGGCGCCCAGCTCCGGGCCGCGGGCGTTCGGGTGCAGATCGACCACGGCAACGACCGCATGCCCAAGAAGATCCGCACGCACACGAAGGCCAAGGTGCCCTTCCAGCTCATCGCCGGCGAAGAAGATCGTGCCGCGGGCTCGGTGAGCTTCCGCTACCGCGACGGGTCGCAGGAGAACGGCATCCCGGTCGCCGACGCGATCGCCAAGATCGTCGAGGCCATCGAGACGAAAGCGCAGGTCTGACGGTGACCGACGCCGCGAACGAGCACGAGAACGCCGAGTCGTCCCGCTCGTTCGCGGCGGCGCCCGATGCCTTCCAACGTCTCTGGACGCCGCACCGGGCGGTCTACGTCGAGAACGGCCCGGGCGGCAAGGGCGGGTGCCCGTTCTGCGAGGCACCGGGGGAGTCCGACGAGAAAGCCCTCATCGTCGCTCGCGGCCAGCACGCGTTCGTCCTGCTCAACCTGTTCCCGTACAACCCGGGTCACCTGCTCGTCTGCCCCTACCGGCACATCGCGACCTACGACGAGGCGACCCCCGACGAGGTCGCCGAGATCGGTTCGCTGACTCAGATCGCCATGCGGGTGCTGACCGAGGTCTCGCACGCGCAGGGCTTCAACCTGGGCATGAACCAGGGCAGCGTGGGTGGCGCCGGAATCGCGGCGCACCTGCACCAGCACGTCGTGCCCCGTTACGCGGGCGACTCGAACTTCTTCCCGATCGTCGCCGAGACCAAAGCGGTCACCCATCTGCTCGGCGACGTGCGCGACGCGGTCTCTCGGGCTTGGCCTATGGGCCCGGACGCACCGGCGTCAACCCCGTAAGCTAGGCGATTATGAGCGACAGCACCCCCACCTCGACCACCGGATCCTCTCTCGTCAAGCGCGGCTTGGCCGACATGCTCAAGGGCGGCGTCATCATGGACGTCATCAATGTCGAGCAGGCCCGCATCGCCGAAGACGCCGGTGCCACCGCGGTCATGGCTCTCGAGCGTGTTCCCGCCGACATCCGTGCTCAGGGCGGCGTCGCTCGCATGTCCGACCCCGACATGATCGACGAGATCATCAAGGCCGTGAACATCCCGGTCATGGCGAAGGCCCGCATCGGCCACTTCGTCGAGGCGCAGATCCTCGAGACGCTCGGCGTCGACTACATCGACGAGTCCGAGGTGCTGAGCCCCGCCGATTACGTCAACCACATCGACAAGTGGAAGTTCACCGTTCCCTTCGTCTGCGGCGCCACCAACCTCGGCGAGGCGCTCCGTCGTATCACCGAGGGTGCCGCGATGATCCGCTCCAAGGGCGAGGCCGGCACCGGCGACGTCTCCGAGGCGACCAAGCACATCCGCACCATCACGAAAGAGATCGCGGCCCTCCGCCACCTTCGCGAGGACGAGCTCTACGTCGCCGCGAAAGAGCTGCAGGCTCCGATCGAGACCGTGCGCGAGGTCGCGGCGACCGGCAAGCTCCCCGTCGTCCTCTTCACCGCGGGTGGCGTGGCCACCCCCGCCGACGCCGCGCTGATGATGCAGCTCGGTGCCGACGGCGTCTTCGTCGGGTCCGGCATCTTCAAGTCGGGCGACCCTGCGGCCCGCGCTGCCGCCATCGTGAAGGCGACCACGTTCTTCGACGACGCCAGGGTCGTGGCCGAGGCCTCTCGCGGTCTGGGCGAGGCCATGGTCGGTATCAACGTCGCCGACATCCCCGCACCGCACCGCCTCGCCGAGCGCGGCTGGTAGCGCGGGCGCCCACACCACGGTGACACACAAAGGATCCCCGCTCACGATCGGCGTCCTGGCCCTCCAGGGTGACTTCCGCGAGCACCTGCACGTTGTCTCGTCGCTCGGCGAGAAGGCGGTGACCGTCCGGCGCGCGTCAGAGCTCGACGAGGTCGACGGTCTGATCATCCCCGGCGGCGAATCCAGCGTCATGGACAAGCTCTCGCGCACGTTCGAGCTCGCCGAGCCGTTGAAAGCGGCGATCGCCTCGGGGCTGCCCGTCTACGGGACGTGTGCCGGTCTGATCATGCTGGCCGACCGGATCCTCGACGGGATGGCCGGGCAGCAGACCCTCGGGGGCCTCGACGTGTCGGTGCGCCGCAACGCTTTCGGCTCGCAGCGCGACTCGTTCGAAGAAGACCTCGACGTGCCGGCGCTCGACGGAGAGCCGGTGCACGCGGTCTTCATCCGCGCTCCAGTGGTCGACGAGGTGGGTCCTCTTGCGACCCCGCTCGGCACTCTGGCGGACGGCCGCGTCGTCGCCGTCGAGCAGGGCAACCTGCTCGGCACGTCGTTCCACCCGGAGATGACTCACGACTACCGCTTTCACGAGTACTTCGTCGAAAAGGTGCGTGCTCACCGCGCCTGACGAGGGCGGCCGGTACACTTATCGAGATTTTCGTGTCGAGAAGACACGGCAGCAAAAGTAAGCGAAGGAGCCACCGTGTCCGGCCACTCTAAATGGGCAACAACCAAGCACCAGAAGGCCGTCGTCGACGGTCGCCGCGCGAAGTCGTTCGCGAAGCTGATCAAGAACATCGAGGTCGCGGCCAAGATGGGCGGGGCCGACTTCGAAGGCAACCCGACCCTCGTCGACGCCGTTCAGAAGGCCAAGAAGACCTCCGTCCCCAAAGACAACATCGACCGCGCCGTCAAGCGCGGTGCCGGCCTCACCGGTGACGCCGTCGACTACCAGACGATCATCTACGAGGGCTACGCCGCCAATGGCATCGCGCTCATGATCGAGTGCCTCACCGACAACAAGAACCGCGCGGCCGCCAACGTCCGCACGGTCATGTCGCGCAACGGCGGCACGATGGCCGACCCGGGCAGCGTGGCCTACAACTTCGCCCGCAAGGGCATCATCACGGTGATGAAGTCGGGCGATCTGACCGAAGACGACGTGATGGGCGCCGTACTCGACGCCGGTGCCGAAGACGTCATCGACCAGGGTGCGGGCTTCGAGATCCAGACCGACCCCAGCGACCTCGTTCCCACGCGCACCGCTCTCCAGGAGGCGGGCATCGACTACGACGCCGCCGACATCGAGTTCGTGCCCGGCCTCAAGGTCGAGGCTGACGCCGAGACCGCTCGCAAGGTGTTCCGTCTCATCGACGCCCTCGACGACGATGACGACGTGCAGAACGTCTACAGCAACATCGACGTGACGGCCGACGTGCAGGCCGAGCTCGACGACGACGAATAAGCGGGCGACGATCGTGGTGAGCCCGGGCGTGCGAACGACCGGGCTCCGATGACCCTTCGCGTGCTGGGGGTCGACCCCGGCCTCACCCGCTGCGGTGTCGGTATCGTCGAGGTCGCCGCGAATCGCGTCCCGAAGCTCGTTTCCGTGCACACGATCCGGTCGGCCGCCGACGCTCCACTCGAGCAGAGACTGATGATCATCGGCCGTGGCATCGAGGCGCTCGTCGATGAGTTCCGCCCCGACGCGATGGCGATCGAGCGCGTCTTCGCGCAGAACAACGTGCGCACGGTGATGGGCACCGCACAGGTGAGCGGGCTCGCCCTGCGCGCCGCCGCCGAACGCGGCATCCCGGTCGCCCTGCACACACCGTCCGAGGTGAAGGCGGCCGTGACCGGCTACGGCTCGGCCGACAAAAAGCAGGTCGGCGCCATGGTGGCCCGGCTGCTCGGCCTCGACGAGGTGCCGAAGCCCGCCGACGCGGCTGACGCGCTGGCGCTGGCGATCTGCCATGCGTGGCGCCGAAACGCCCCGGGAGCGAGCACGCCCGCCGGATCCTCGTCGCTTTCCCGTCTTGCTGCGACCACGCCCACCCCGGTCGCTCTGACTCCGGCTCAGCGTGCGTGGCGTGACGCCGAGAAGTCGATGCGCGCTCCTAGGCTGAAGGGATGATCTCCAGCCTCCGCGGTTCCGTCGCCGCCGCATCCGGTTCGACCGTGGTGATCGAGGTCGGGGGAGTGGGGCTCAAGGTCTCGGTCACGCCGCAGCTTGCGCTCTCGCTGCCCATCGGCTCGACTACTCACCTCTTCACGACGCTGATCGTGCGCGAAGACGACCTCGCGCTCTTCGGCTTCACGACTCCCGACGAGCTCGAGATCTTCGACCTGCTTCGCGGCGTCACCGGCGTCGGCCCGAAGTCGGCCCTCGGCGTGCTGGGCCACCTCACACCCACCCAGATCGCCTCCGCCGTCGCCACCGAAGACGACGCGGCGTTCCGTCGGGTTTCGGGAATCGGCCCCAAGACGGCGAAGCTCATCGTCGTGCAACTCACCGGCAAACTCGACGTGCGCTTGCAGGCACCGACCGTCACGGCGAAGTCGACCACCGCCTCCGACGTGCTGATCGCCCTCATCGGCCTCGGATGGTCGGAGCGCGACGCGCAAGCCGCTATCGACGACGTGGTCGACACCGCCGATGCCTCGGTGACGACCGCGGTGCCCGCACTGCTCCGTGCCGCCCTCACCCGCCTCGGGCCGCAGCGCTCCGGCGCCGGTCGCTGAGCGCCCGCATGAGCGACGATCTCACTCGCCCCGATCTCGAGAACGACGCCGAGCTCGCCTTCGAGGGCGCCCTCCGGCCCAAGTCGCTGACCGAGTTCGTCGGACAGTCGAAGGTGCGCGGCCAACTCGAGCTGCTGCTCCGCGCGGCGGCCATGCAGGGGCGTACCCCCGATCACATCCTGCTGGCCGGCCCGCCCGGTCTGGGCAAGACGACGCTGGCGATGATCGTCGCGCACGAGAGCAACCGCCCGCTGCGCATGTCGAGTGGGCCCGCCATCCAGCACGCCGGTGATCTGGCAGCGGTGCTGTCGTCGCTCGTGCCCGGCGAAGTGCTGTTCATCGACGAGATCCATCGCATGACCAGGGCGGCCGAAGAGATGCTGTACCTCGCCATGGAGGATTACCGCATCGACATCATGGTCGGCAAAGGTGCCGGTGCGACCAGCATTCCGCTCGAACTCTCGCCTTTCACGCTCGTCGGCGCGACGACGCGCTCCGGGCTTCTGCCGAACCCGCTGCGCGATCGCTTCGGATTCACGGCGCACCTCGAGTTCTATGACGAATCCGAGCTCGAAGAGGTCATCCGCCGGGCCGCGTCGCTTCTCGAGATCGATATCGACGGGGTGGCACTCCGCGAGATCGCGGGTCGCAGCCGAGGCACCCCGCGCATCGCGAACCGCCTGCTCCGTCGCGTCCGCGACTTCGCCCTGGTGCACGGCCAGCGCGCCGACCTTGGTACCGTCCGAGGCGCCCTCGACCTGTACGACGTCGACGCCCTCGGCCTCGACCGGCTCGACCGGGCCGTCCTCGAGACGATCCTCACTCGCTTCGACGGGGGCCCTGTCGGGTTGAACACGCTCGCCGTGTCGGTCGGCGAGGAGCCCGACACGATCGAGTCTGTCGTCGAGCCCTTCCTAGTACGGGTGGGGCTGCTGACCCGGTCGCCGCGGGGAAGGATCGCCACGCCCGAGGCCTGGCGGCACTTCGGCCTCGCCCGGCAGTCAGAGGGGCTTTTTGGTGATGGCCTATAATCGCCGGAGGCTTCTCAGCGGTCGTGTCTGATCTCACGCGGCGACAACCACTTCATCTCACCACGCGAAAGAAGAAATTTCATGGATGCACCTACCGCGATCATGCTCGTCCTCCTGGTGGTGTTGATCTTCTTCATCTTCCGCAACCGTCGTAAGCGCCAGAACGAGCAGGCCGAACTCCAGACCAAGATGGTCCCCGGCGTTGAGCTCATGCTGACGTTCGGCATCTACGGCACGCTCGTGTCGATCGACGACGCCGAGAACGTCGCAGAGGTCGAGATCGCGCCCGGCACCATCATCAAGGTGCACCGCCAGACCCTTGGTCGCATCGTCGAGCCCGTGGTGGCCGAGGTTCCCGCGACTGAGACCGGTATTGTCGGATCCTCGTCCGACCAGCCCCGCTACAGCCTCAACAAAGACACCGCAATCACCTCGAACGAGCCCTCGTTCGGAGAGCGCGTCGACCCGAACACCGACGGAACGCCGTCGACCGGCACCGACAAGTCCTGATCCGTCTCGATCCCGGCCGTTCGGCCGGATCCCCACCCGATGAGGGCTCGCCTCGGCACGCCCTCTTCGCATGAGAAAGCAGAGTTCCTCCGTGGCACGATCGACGCCCGCGAAGAAGGCCCTTCGCTCCCTGACCTGGCTGCTGGTGATCATCGCCGCCATCACAGCCCTCAACGGGGCGGCGACGATCTTGCACAAGACCACGGGCGACGACACAGGGTGGTGGGGCAACGCCAGCTTCGTTCCCGAGCTCGCGCTCGACCTCCAGGGCGGCACGCAGATCACCCTGCAGGCACAGCTCCAGAGCGGTGCCACGGTCTCGTCCGACCAGCTGAACCAGGCCGTGTCGATCATCCGTCAGCGCATCAACGCGAACGGTGTCACCGAGGCCGAGATCAACACGCAGGGGCGCAACAACATCGTCGTGTCGCTGCCCGGCAAGCCGAGCGAAGAGCAGCTGAACCGCATCGAGTCCGCTGCTCGCCTCACGTTCCGTCCAGTCCTCTACACCGAGGCCGCGACCGCCAGCTCGGTGGGGGCCTCGGCGTCGGCCACCCCGTACACGCCGAGCAAGACACTCGATGCGAACCCCACCGCCAAGCCGACTGATGCCTCTGACGTCAGCTGGATCTCGGAGCGTCTCGCCGACCTCTACACGAACTACAACTGCGCCGCCCCGGACGACGTGACGAACGCCCCCGACGACGAGCCGCTGGTCACCTGCTCTACCGACGACAGCGGTCAGGTCTCGAAGTTCATCCTCGGCCCCGTCGAGGTCGAAGGCTCGACGATCAGCGACGCGACCTCGGGCCTCGCCACCAACTCTCAGGGCAACAGCACCGGCCAGTGGGCAGTCAACATCGACTTCAACGGCAAGGGCACCACGGAGTTCAAGAACGTCACCAGCCGTCTTGTCTCGCTGACCGCACCGCGCAACCAGTTCGCGATCGTGCTCGACGGATCCGTCATCACCGCCCCCTCGACCAACTCGGCAATCACCGACGGCTCGGCCCAGATCACCGGAAACTTCACCTCCGACTCCGCGAAGACCCTGGCCGACCAGCTGAAATTCGGCGCCCTGCCCATCAACTTCGAGGTCCAGAGCAACGAGGTCATCTCGGCCACTCTCGGCACGACGCAGCTCCTCTCCGGCCTGATCGCCGGTCTGATCGGCCTCATCCTGGTGATCATCTACTCGGTGATCCAGTACCGGGCACTGGCCTTCGTGACCGTCCTCTCCCTCGCGATCTCCGGAGTTATCACCTATCTCACGATCGACTTCCTCTCCTGGCACGACGGCTACCGCCTGTCGCTGGCCGGCGTGGCAGGTCTCATCGTGGCCATCGGTATCACCGCCGACTCCTTCATCGTCTACTTCGAGCGCATCCGAGATGAACTGCGAGACGGCAGGTCTCTCGAGTCAGCGGTCGAGCACGGCTGGAAGCGCGCAATCCGCACGATCCTCGCGTCCGACACGGTCAACTTCCTCGCCGCCGTCACCCTCTACATCCTCGCGGTCGGCAACGTGAAGGGTTTCGCTCTCACCCTGCTGCTGACCACCCTCATCGACGTCATCGTCGTGGTGCTGTTCACCCACCCGATGCTGCGCTTGCTCGCCGGCACCCGCTACTTCGGCGGCGGCCACAAGTTCAGCGGGCTCGATCCCAATGCCCTCGGTGCCGTCTACCGCGGTCGTGCGCACTTCCGCGAGCCCCTCGCGGCGGGTCGCAAGCGCGCCGGCGGCAAAGAGGCAGAGAAGCGTCAGACGATCGCCGAGCGCCGCAGGGCCGAGGCGGACGGCACGGCGCCGACGAACGGTACCGGCCCCACCAGCGGCACCGGGCCGACCAACGGCACCGCACCCACGAACGACCAGTCCGGCACCACGTCCGAGAAGGATTCCTGATGGCCAGCTTCTCCCAGTTCGGTAACGACCTCTACACGGGGGCCCGTTCGGTCAATATCGTCGGCCGACGCAAGATCTGGTACGGCATCGCGATCATCCTGGTGCTCGCGTCCGTGCTCATCCCGCTCGCCCGCGGCGGCTTCCAGTTCAGCATCGACTTCACCGGCGGCTCCGAGTACCAGATCTCGGGGGTCACCGACCCCAAGCAAGAGACCGCCATCGATACCGTGACGGCATTTAAATCCGACGCCACGCCCCTCGTCTCGATCGTCGGCGGTGACATCGTCCGCGTGCAGGTGAACGAGTTGACGACGCGTCAGACCGACGCCCTCGGCCTCGACCTCGCCAAGGCGTACAACGTGCCCGAGAAGAACGTCGCAACAAGCTTCATCGGCGCCACCTGGGGTGGCGACATCACGACACAGGCCATCCGCGGGCTCGTGATCTTCCTCATCCTCGCGGCGATCTTCATGACCATCTACTTCCGCACCTGGAAGATGGCAGCGGCCGCGATGGTCTCGCTCATCCACGACCTGGTGATCACGGCGGGTGTCTACGGCATCCTCGGCTTCCAGGTCTCCCCGGCGGCGGTGATCGGGTTTCTGACAATCCTCGGCTACTCGCTCTACGACACGGTCGTCGTCTTCGACAAGATCCGCGAGAACAACTCCGAAGACAAGAACGGCTCGTCTCGCACCTTCGGCGAATCCGTCAACCTCGCGGTCAACCAGACGCTCGTCCGCTCGATCAACACCTCGGTCGTCGCCCTGCTGCCCGTGGCAGCGATCCTCTTCATCGGATCGGTTCTGCTCGGTGCGGGCACCCTGCGCGACATCTCCCTGTCGCTGTTCATCGGGATCCTGGTCGGCACCTACTCCACGATCTTCATCGCGGCGCCGGTCTACGCGCAGATCCGCGGTCACGAGACGCTGATCAAGAAGTCCGACGAGAAGAAGGCGAAAGCCGAGGTCACCGCATGACAACCGAAGGATCCGCCCAGCGCACTGAGATCGATGCCGCTGAGGCTGTCAGCGCCGTCGAGAACGGCGCCTACCTCCTCGACGTGCGCGAGCAGCACGAGTGGGATGCCGGCCATGCTCCCGGCGCGCACCTGCTGCCGATGTCTGAGATCGGCGTCCGCGTGTCGGAGGTCCCCGACGACCGCGAGATCCTCGTCGTCTGCCATCTCGGCGGTCGTTCCGCCCAGGTGACCAACGCCCTTCGCCAGAACGGCTACAACGCCGTCAACGTGCTCGGCGGAATGGTGGCCTGGCAGCACGCCGACGGCGAACTGACGAGCGAGAACGGCGCCGAGCCGTCGGTTGACTGACGTCGAACGACTATCCTGAACAGATGCGGTAGTCGGGCGAGAGCTCTCGTGACCGGGTCCGCTAGCTGAACAGATGCACTGCTGAACACAGGCACTGACGAGAGTGGGCGCTGATGACGACAGAGATCTCTACGACCGAGTCTCCCGCGCCCGGTGATCCGGTTCGCCCGGGTTCAGCGCCGCAGGGTGGGGGAGCCTCGACGGCTTCTCTGCGCACTCTGCTGCCCCGCCTCTTCTCGCGGAGCCAGCCGGCGGGTGCCGTCGACCGGCTCATCAAGACGGTCCGCATGCATCACCCCAAGGCCGACCTCTCGATCATCGAACACGCCTACACGGTCGCCGAGCGCGCCCATACCGGGCAGTTCCGCAAGAGCGGTGAGCCGTACATCACCCACCCGGTGGCGGTCGCTCAGATTTTGGCCGACCTCGGCATCGGTGCGAAGACGATCGCGGCGGCCCTGCTGCACGACACCGTTGAAGACACCGACTACACGCTCGACATGCTGCGTCGCGACTTCGGTGACGAGATCACCATGCTCGTCGATGGCGTCACCAAGCTCGACAAGCTCAAGTACGGCGACAGCGCTCAGGCCGAGACCGTCCGCAAGATGGTCGTCGCGATGTCGAAAGACATTCGCGTGCTCGTCATCAAACTCGCCGACCGCCTGCACAACGCGCGCACCTGGGGTTTCGTCGAATCCTCGTCGGCCAGCCGCAAGGCGACCGAGACGCTTGAGATCTACGCTCCGTTGGCCCACCGCCTTGGAATCCAGACCATCAAGTGGGAGCTCGAAGACCTCAGCTTCGCGGTGCTCCACCCGAAGCTCTACGTCGAGATCGACAGCCTGGTCAAGCAGCGGACCCCGCAGCGCGAGCAATTCGTGCAGAACGTCATCAATGCGGTCAAGAGCGACCTCAAATCGTCGAAGATCCGCGGCGACGTCGTCGGCCGACCAAAGCAGTACTACTCGATTTACCAGAAGATGATCGTGCGCGGTCGCGAGTTCGACGAGATTTACGACCTCGTCGGCATCCGCGTGCTGGTGAACTCGCTCCGCGACTGTTACGCGGTACTCGGCTCGATCCACGCGCGCTGGAACCCGATCCCCGGTCGCTTCAAGGACTACATCGCGACCCCGAAGTTCAACCTGTATCAGTCGCTGCACACGACCGTGATCGGGCCCAAGGGCCGTCCGGTCGAGATCCAGATCCGCACCCACGAGATGCACCAGCGTGCCGAGTTCGGTGTGGCCGCTCACTGGAAGTACAAGCAGCGGATGAACGGCGGCCGCGACAACCTGAGCGACCCCAAGACCGAGACCGACATGGCGTGGCTCGCCCACATCTCCGACTGGCAGGCCGAGACCGCCGACCCGGGGGAGTTCCTCGACAGCCTCCGCTTCGAGATCGGGGCGAAAGAGGTCTACGTCTTCACGCCGCAGGGCAAGGTCATCGGTCTGCCCTCGGGGGCGACGCCCGTCGACTTCGCCTACGCCGTGCACACCGAGGTCGGGCACCGCACGATGGGGGCCAAGGTCAACGGCCGCCTGGTGCCCCTCGAGTCGACCCTCACGTCGGGCGACGTGGTCGAGGTCTTCACTTCGAAGAACCCCGACTCGGGCCCCTCCCAAGACTGGCTCGCCTTCGTCAAGAGCCCGCGCGCCCGCAACAAGATCAAGCAGTGGTTCACCAAGGAGCGCCGCGACGAGGCGGTCGAGCAGGGCAAAGACGCCATTGCGAGAGCGATGCGCAAGCAGAACCTCCCGCTCCAGAAGCTCATGAGCCAAGACTCGATCGCCGAGGTCGCAGCGACGATGCGCTACGACGACATCACGGCTCTGTACGCCGCTGTCGGCGAAGGGCACATCTCGACGCAGTCGGTGATCGAGAAGATCCTGTCGGCCGTACAGACGCAGACCGACGACGACACCGATCTCGACCTCGAGTTCCCGTCGAAGGGGCGTCAGCGGCCCCTGCGCAACAGTGACTCGGGTGTGCTCGTGCGAGGCGCACCCGACATTCTCGTCAAGCTCGCCAAGTGCTGCACCCCGGTGCCCGGCGACCAGATCGTGGGCTTCATCACCCGGGGTCAGGGTGTCAGCGTCCACCAGGCCTCCTGCCACAATGTGCAGAGCCTGATGAACGAGCCCGAGCGCATGATCGAAGTCTCGTGGGCGCCCTCCTCCAAGAGTGTGTTCCTCGTGCAGATCCAGATCGAGGCGCTCGATCGGTCGGGCCTCCTCTCCGACGTCACGCGGGTGCTCTCGGAGCATCACGTGAACATCCTGTCGGCGACGGTCTCGACCTCGTCCGAGCGTCTGGCCCTCAGCCGGTTCGTGTTCGAGATGGGCGACACCACCCACCTCGACCGGGTGCTGAATGCGGTTCGCCGCATCGATGCGGTCTACGACGTCTACCGCGTCAGCGGGGGTTGAGCGAGCGCGGTGTCGCGGATCTTTGGGCTCGCGGGGTCTTGGGCTCGTTGGGTCTTGGGCTCCTGAACTGAGGAGTCGCGCTCCTCGACGAGGGAGTAGCAGGCCTCTGATGCACGTCAGTCAGGAGCCTCGGGCCCCGGCACTCCTTTGTTCAGGATCCGGGCCCGACCGTTCCTGAATTCAGGTACAGTCGCGACGCGCCGTCAAGCACCATCGCGGCCCGCCGTGAGGCCCAGCCCGCCGAGCCGCTCCTCCGCTCGCCGCCGGTACGGCAGATGCGTCGATCTTGAGAGCACGGCGCGGATGTCGTCTGCGGTCAAGTGGTGCTCTTCGGCGAGCCGACGGGCCGCAAGCGCCACCCGGGCGTCCCACACGTCGGCGCGCGCGAGGTCGACGAGCGTGCGAGCCGGCGTGGTCACCCGGATCGGACCGAAGTCGACGATCTCGTCAGCGAAGTCGCGCACCCGATGCCCGTGCGTCAAGATCTCCGCCTCCCACGGCGCTTCGGCAATCGCGCCCCAGACCCAGGCCGCCGTCAGGCGCACCGCGACCGCTGCCGGAGTCACTCGCGGCGCGAGCGCCAGCGCCCGCCGCCACGGAACATCGAATTCGGCGATCGAACAGAACGCCCGGTCGAGGGGAAACACGTCTCCGTCGAGGGCGGCGGCCTGTAACTCGACGGAGGGGAGCTCAGCGGTGGTGAGAACGGACGGAAGCGAGGTGGTCATGGCTCCAGCCTCGACGAACGAGACGACGAGGATCCGCGGCAACCCCGATCTGTGGAGAGCCGCTGGCCGCCCCGGCGCGGTGGAGGCCCGGCCCGCGCCCGCCGAGTCGTCCACGACCGCCCGAGCGGCACAGACCTTCAAGACGGCATAGCCCCCTCAGGACGGCGCAGACCCACCTAACCGGCACAGACCCGCGTCCTAGGACACGGGTCTGAGCCGGTAACGAGGGTCTGGGCCGATTAGCAGGGCCCGAGCCGATCGCGAGGTCTAGCCGAGCGCGTCCAGCCAGACGCGACGGGCGTCGAGCGCCTCCTGAGCGTCTTTGATGGCGCGCTTGTCGCCCGAGGCCTGTGCCGCCTCGAGCTCGGTCTCGAGCTTCGCGATGGCGCTCTGCAGCTGGCCGGCGAGGCCCTCGGACCGGGCTTTGCGCTCCGGGTTGTTCTTCTGCCAGAACTCTTCGTCGAGGGTGCGAACGTGCGTCTCGATCTTGCGGAGGCGGTCTTCTACGGGACGGACCTGCTCGCGCGGAACCCGACCGATGTCGTCGAAGCGCTGCTGCAGAGAGATCAGGGCGTCGCGAGCCGCAACCCGGTCGGTGAGTGCGAGGATCGCCTGGCCCTCGTCGAGCAGGGCGTTTTTCGCCTCGAGGTTGGCGCTGTATTCTTCTTCGTCTTGCGCGACGAGGGCGGTCTTCGCCCCGTAGAGCACGTCGCCGGCAGCCTTGAATCGGGCCCAGAGAGCGTCGTCGTACTTCTTGCCGGCGCGGCCGGCGCGCTTCCAGTCGTCGAGCAGCTGGCGGTAGGTGGGGATGCCGTCGGCACCCTTCGGCGCCAACTCTTCAGCTCGCTCCACCAGAGCCTGCTTACGGCTTCGGGCGTCACGGTGCACCGAGTCGAGCTCGGCGTAGAAGGCCTTCCGGTGCGTGTCGATCGTCGAGCGGGCCGCGCGGAAGCGCTTCCACAGGTCGTTGCCCTCGCCCTTGGGAATGCGCGGGCCGTCTTGCTGGTGCTTCTGCCAGCGCGAGAAGATGTCGTCGACGGACGCGGTGACCTGTTTCCACTGGACCCGCGCGGGATCCTGAGCCGCCAATGCCTCGGCTTCGACGACGAGAGCCGTGCGGTAAGCGACGGCCTCCGCCTGAGCGGCCTGCGCTTCAGCGCTCTGCTGCTGGGTCAGTTCGACGACTGTCGTGTCGAGAGCGGCGACTCGAGTGCGCAGGGCATCGATGTCGCCGACGGCGCTGGGCTCGGCCAAGGCCTCTTTGAGGTGGCCGACCGCTTTCGAGACGTCGGAGGCGCTGGCACCTCGCTTGACGCGCTGCTCGAGGAGCGTCACCTGACCGGCGAGCTCGGTGAACTTGCGTTCGTAGTAGGCGAGTGCCTCTTCGGGGGTCGCGTCGGGGTACTGGCCGACGGCGCGTTCGCCATCGGCCTGTCGGACGTAGACCGTCCCGTCGTCATCGACTCGGCCCCAGGGCGCCTGATCGTTCGTAGCCACAATTCCACCTTGCTGCGTGTCTCGTCGGTGAGGTCCATCAGCCTCTCGCGATGGATGTTCAGCCTATTGCACAGACGCGAAGCCTGGGCGGAGCCTTGGAATGAAGCTACTTGATGGTGGCAGCGGTGATCGTCGTCGCGACCTTGGGCGCGCCGTCCGTCGAGCTCGTCGCCGAGTCTGCGGGGGTCAGTCCCTTGTCGGTGATGTTCTTCTCCATCGACGACAGGCCGGAGGTCACCTTGCCGACCACCGTGTACCCGCCGGTCGTCCCGTCGAGGGTCGTGGGGCCGTAGACGATGAAGAACTGCGTGGCCTGGGAGTCGGCCGTCGAGGCCCGCGCCATGGCGATGACGCCGGTCTTGTACTCGGAGTCGGAGGGCACGTTCTCGAGAGGGCCGAACTGGTAGCCGTCGTCGCCCGTGCCATCGGCCTTGGTCGCACCGCACTGGAGGAACTTGGCGCCGCTGCCGTTGCTCATCCGCCAGCAGTGCGTGCCCTCGTAGAAGTTCTTCTTGATCAGGGTCACCAGCACGCTGGTCGCCTGAGGCGCCTTTGCACCGTCGAGTTCGATGCCCAGCGTCACGTTCGAGTTGAGCTTCAGCGAGCCCGTCCAGGTGCGGTCTTCGGCGATGCTCTTCGACGGCACGGCGGAGGCGGCGGAGGCCGATGCTGACGGCGACGAAGCCGCCGTCGGTGCGGGGGAGAACCCACCCCGGGCGTAGACGATCTGCGCGCCCGTTCCGAGAGCGCCCACGAGTACGACGGCGATGATCGCCGCCACGTTGTCACGGAACCGACGCTTGGTCTGCACCCCGTAGACCTGTTGCCGGGCGGTGTAGCGCCTCAGCCGCTCACGGGCTTCACGGTCGTTCTTGCTCGGTGCCACGGATCCTCCAGAATGAGCTGGCGCCCCCGGAGGAGCGTGAAGCAGGTTCAGCCTGAACTGTAACGGAGGAGCGGCTCCGACCACGGCAGGCGGTGTCGGGGGTCCGGTCTAGCATGAGTTCTCATGAGCCCGCTTTCGCGCGTGCGGCAGAGTTCCACCCCTCTGGCCGTCCGCATGCGCCCCACCAGCCTCGACGAGGTCGCCGGCCAGAAGCACCTGCTGCGACCGGGTTCGCCGCTGGTGCAGCTCGCGTCCGACACCTCCGGCGAGTCGGGTGCCGTCTCGGTGATCCTGTGGGGTCCGCCCGGCACGGGTAAGACGACTCTCGCGCAGGCGGTCGCCCACAGCTCGGGCCGACAGTTCGTCGAGCTCTCGGCCGTCACCGCGGGTGTCAAAGACGTCCGCCAGGTGATGGAGAAGGCGCTCACCAGCCGCGATCTCTACGGCACGACGACCGTGCTGTTCCTCGACGAAATCCACCGCTTCACCAAAGCGCAGCAAGACGCTCTGCTCCCCGGAGTCGAGAACGGCTGGATCATCCTCATCGCCGCGACGACCGAGAATCCCTCGTTCTCCGTCATCACACCGCTCCTCTCCCGGTCGCTTCTCCTCACCCTCGAGCAGCTGAGCGACGACGACCTCGCCGAGCTGGTGCGACGCGCCGTCCGCGACCCCAGGGGCCTCGACGACAGTGTCACTCTCGACGACGACGCCCTCGCGATGATCGTGCGTCTCGCCTCGGGCGATGCCCGCCGTGCGCTGACGGCCCTCGAGGCGTCGGCGCAGTCCGCGTGGGCCATGGCCGACGTCGAGGCCGCGTCGGGCTCGGTCGACGACCTCGACGAAGACGACGAGGCCGACGACGGAAACGACGACAAGGATCCAGCCCGGCCCCGCGACGACACCGACCCGCAGTCCGGCTCGGCCCCGCTCATCACCTCCGAGCTCGTCGCCCAGTCCGTCGATCGGGCGCTGCTCCGGTACGACCGCAACGGCGACGAGCACTACGACGTCATTTCGGCGTTCATCAAGTCGGTGCGGGGGAGCGACGTCGACGCCGCACTCCACTATCTGGCCAGGATGATCGAGGCCGGGGAGGATCCTCGGTTCATCGCCCGGCGCATCATCGTCTCGGCCGCAGAAGACATCGGGATGGCCGATCCGCAGGCCCTCCTCATCGCAATGGCCGCCGCCGATGCTGTGCAGATGATCGGCATGCCCGAGGGCCGCATCCCGTTGGCCGAGGCCGTCGTCTACCTCGCGACCGCTCCCAAATCCAACCGCTCCTACCTCGGCATCGATCAGGCCATCGCCGACGTGCGAGCCGGCAAGGCCGGCCGCGTGCCGAAGCACCTGCGCGACGCGCACTACCCGGGCGCCAAACGGCTCGGCCACGGCAAGGGCTACAAGTACGCCCACGACTCCGAGTTCGGCGTCGTCGAGCAGCAGTACCTCCCCGACGAGCTGGTGGGGCGCAGCTACTACGACCCCACGAGCAACGGCAACGAGCGCGACGTGACGGCGAGGCTCGAGAAGCTGCGGAGAATCACACGGGGGCACTAATGCTCCCGCTCGTCCCTCTCTCCATGTAAGCTTGAACGGTTGCCTGTATTCAGGGCGTCGAAGCGCGGCTGCTCAAGACGTCCTGATCAAGGTGAGACGACCTGTAGCCGGTCGACCACCGCGGCGATCACCCCTCTTGTTACGAACGCCGGCGCTCGCGCGCTTGACGCTCATTTCATTTCCATTTTCGACAAGGAAGGGAACCGTGTCCACTAAGTCACGTACCCGCAGCAAGACCCGTCTGTCGCGTGCCCTCGGCATCGCGCTGACCCCGAAGGCCGCCCGCTACCTCGAGAAGCGTCCTTACGCTCCCGGCGAGCACGGCCGCACCAAGCGCAAGACCGACAGCGACTACGCCGTCCGTCTCCGCGAAAAGCAGCGTCTGCGTGCCCAGTACGGCATCCGCGAAGCTCAGCTCAAGATCGTCTTCGAAGAAGCGCGCAAGGCCAAGGGCCTGACCGGTGAGAACCTCGTCGAGCTCCTCGAGACGCGTCTCGACGCACTGATCCTGCGTGCCGGCTTCGCCCGCACCACGGCTCAGGCTCGTCAGATGATCGTTCACCGTCACATCCTCGTCGACGGCAAGCTCGTCGACCGTCCCTCGTTCCGCGTCAAGCCGGGCCAGATGATGCACGTCAAGCCGAAGTCGGAGTCGATGGAGCCATTCCAGGTCGCCGCCGCCGGTGGTCACGTGGACGTCCTCCCCAAGCTTCCCGCGTACCTCGAGGTCGAGATCGACAAGCTGCAGGCGAAGCTCGTTCGTCGCCCGAAGCGCGTCGAGGTCCCCGTGACCTGTGAAGTCCAGCTGGTCGTCGAGTACTACGCCGCCCGCTAGGCCCCTTCTTCACCCGGCTTCTCCTCCTCCACAGGGAGAGCCTCTCCACAGACAGGGAGCAGCCCGCCTCGCGCGGTCTGCTCTCTTTCTGCATCTCGGTAGGATTGACGGCAGTCCATTCGAAGGAGCTCCAACCGTGAAATCCCTGTTCTTCCTGCTCGTCGGCACCGCCCTGGGCTTCGTCGTGGCTCACAAGGTCAACCAGACACCGGCCGGTCGGGAGTTCTTCACGGGTCTCGACAGCCGCCTGTCGCGTTTCTCCACCGCCGTGGCCGATGGCTATCGCAGCCGCGAGGCCGAACTGCGCGATCGCGACTGATCCGTCGCGCCTCGAATCCGACGCACCAGCGACTCCGACACACCAGATCTGAGAGACCACCATGCAGACCGCTGAAATCCGCAACCGCTGGCTGAAGTACTTCGGCGACCGTGGGCACACCGTCGTGCCGTCCGCCTCCCTCGTGAGCGACGACCCCAGCCTGCTCTTCGTCGTGGCCGGCATGGTGCCGTTCATCCCGTATCTCTCCGGCCTGGTGCCGGCGCCGTACCCGCGGGCGACGAGCGTGCAGAAGGTCATCCGCACCAACGACATCGAAGAGGTCGGCAAGACGCCGCGCCACGGCACCTTCTTCCAGATGAACGGCAACTTCTCGTTCGGCGACTACTTCAAAGAGCGGGCGATCACCTATGCGTGGGAGTTGCTGACGACCCCGGAGGCCGATGGCGGGCTCGGGTTCGACCAGAAAGACCTGTGGGTCACCGTCTACAAAGACGACGACGAGGCCATCGCCCTCTGGAAGTCGATCGCGGGCCTCCCCGACGAGAAGATCCAGCGTCTCGACAAAGACACCAACTACTGGCACACCGGGCAGCCGGGCCCTGCCGGCCCCTGCTCCGAGATCTTCTTCGACCGCGGCCCCGCTTACGGCATCGACGGCGGCCCCGCCACCGACGACGACCGCTACGTCGAGATCTGGAACCTCGTGTTCATGCAGTACCAGATCGACAACGTGCGCTCGAAGGTCGACTTCGACATCGTGCGAGAGCTGCCCAACAAAAACATCGACACCGGCATGGGTCTCGAACGTGTCGCCTTCCTCAAGCAGGGGGTCGACAACATGTACGAGATCGACCAGGTGCGCCCCGTGCTCGACCGTGCCGCCGAGCTCTCCGGTCGGGCCTACGGCGCCGACCACGACGACGACGTCCGTATGCGCGTCATCGCAGACCACGTCCGCTCCGCGCTGATGCTCATGAGCGATGGCGTGACCCCGTCCAACGAGGGCCGCGGCTACATCCTGCGCCGCCTCCTCCGACGGAGCGTGCGCTCGATGCGACTCCTCGGTGTCGAAGGCGCGACCTTCCCCGAGCTCTTCGCCGCCTCGCGCGACGCGATGAAGGCCGCCTACCCCGAGGTCGAGACCGACTACAGCCGCATTTCGCGCCTCGCTTTCGCCGAGGAAGAGACCTTCCTCCGCACCCTGGCCTCCGGCACCGCGATTCTCGACGAGGCGGTCGACCAGACCGTCGCCGCCAGCAAGAAGGAGCTCAAGGGCGACACCGCCTTCCTTCTCCACGACACGTTCGGGTTCCCGATCGACCTCACCCTCGAAATCGCCGAGGAGGCCGGCCTCACCGTCGACCGCACCGCGTTCGACACCCTGATGCAGGAGCAGCGCTCCCGCGCCAAGGCCGACGCGAAGTCGCGCAAGACGGCCCTCGCCGACCTCAGCGTCTACTCGGCCTTCCGAGCCCAGGGCGAGACGGTCTTTACCGGCTACGACTTCCTCAACACCGAGTCGCGCATCCTGGGCCTGATCGTCGGGGGCGAGTCGGTCCATCGAGCAGTGGCCGGCGACATCGCCGAGGTCATCCTCGCCGAGACCTCGCTCTACGCCGAGTCGGGTGGCCAGGAGGCCGATGCGGGCAGCATTGTCGGCAACGGGTTCGACCTCGAAGTACTCGACGTGCAGAAGCCCGTAAAGGGCCTCATCAGCCACCGCGTGCAGGTGCGATCCGGCGAGGTCGGCGTCGGCGACGCCGCCACCAGCGTGGTCGACCCCACGTACCGTCGCGGAGCGACACAGGCGCACTCGGCGACGCACCTCATTCACGCCGCCCTGCGGCAGGTGCTCGGCCCGGAGGCGCACCAGGCCGGCTCGTACAACAAGTCGGGCTACATGCGCCTTGACTTCAACTGGTCGAACCCCCTGTCGGCGGGCACCCGCAGCGAGATCGAAGACATCGCCAACTCCAAGATCCGCGACGACCTCGAGGTCACGACTCGCATCCTCCCGCTCGACGAAGCGCGCGCGGCCGGAGCCATGGCCCTGTTCGGCGAGAAGTACGGCGAGGAGGTGCGCATGGTCGACATCGGCGGCCCCTGGTCGCGCGAGCTCTGCGCCGGCACCCACGTGTCGCACTCGTCGCAGATCGGGCTGATCAACCTCGTCGGTGAGTCATCGATCGGATCGACCAACCGCCGCGTCGAGTCGCTCGTCGGCGTCGACGCCTTCCGCGACTTCGCCACCGAGCGTTCGCTGATCAACCAGCTGACCTCGTCACTCAAGACGCCGCGCGAGCAGCTTCCCGATCGGATCGCCGACCTCGCCGGCCAGTTGAAGGCGGCCGAGAAACGGATCGCCGAGTTCGAAGCGGCCGCCCTGCAGACGCGCGTTCCCGCACTCGTCGAGAAGGCTTCGGCCGTGGGCGATCTGCGCGTCGTCTCAGAACACGTCGGTCAGGTGAAGTCGGCCGACGAACTGCGGAGTCTGGCGACGAACGTTCGCGAGCGTCTCGGATCCTCGGTTCCCGCCGTCGTGGCACTCGCGGCCGACGTGTCGGGCAAGCCAGCGGTCATCGTGGCGACCAACGCCCCGGCGCGCGACGCCGGCGCCAAGGCCGGCCTCCTGGCCCGCACCGCAGCCGGCATCCTCGGTGGTGGCGGAGGCGGTAAAGACGACCTCGCTCAGGGCGGAGGCTCCGATGTGTCGGCGATCCCCGCCGCACTCACCGCCATCGTCGAAGCGCTCAGGTCCTGATCATCGATACGGGGTTCCGCCGTGGGGCGCGGATCGGCGTCGATGTGGGCAAAGCCCGCATCGGCGTCGCGCGCACCGATCCCGACGGTCTGATCGCCACGCCGATCGAGACGGTCACGCGCTCGGGCAGCCCGAAAGACACCGGTGCTGCCGGCGACGACGTGAAGACGATTCTGGCGCACGCCACCGAGCTCGACGCGATCGAGATCCTGGTGGGCCTGCCTTTGTCACTGTCGGGCGGCGACACCCCGTCGACGTCCGACGCGCGCGAATTCGCGGAGCGTCTGGCGCGGGGCGCGGATCCTCGGCCAGTCCGTCTCGTCGACGAGCGGCTCTCGACGGTGACTGCGTCGTCGGCCCTCCGCGCCTCGGGTCGGTCGTCGAAAAAGCAACGGTCCGTGATCGATCAGGTGGCCGCCGTTATAATCGTGCAGCACGCCATCGACCTGGAACGATCGAGCGGACGTCCACCGGGCTCCCTTGTTCCCGTGACGACGAATTCCGACGAGAAACGGTAGAACGTGGCAGACGAACCCTCCTGGGACGACATCTTTGCCGGCACCCCCTCCGAGAAGCGCACGACGACGACGTCGCGGCGATCGGGAGAGACGGCCGACGAGCCGGAGCAGGGCGGCCAGCCCCTGCAGGGCGGCGCGGCGCAGAGCGGACAGGTTTCGCCGAGCGGACAGACCCCTCTTGTGACGCCCACGGTGGCCGATCCCGGCCCGTCCCGGCGCGACCTCCGAGCTCGGCGCGAAGAAGAGGAGCGTCGACGCGGACGCGCGGCTCCCCGCAAGACCGAGCGCCCGAAGCGAGCACCGCAGGCGTCAGCGGAGGCTGCGGCACCCCCACCGACGGCGCCGGTCGAGCGACGACGTTCTCGCTGGCGAAAGCCGGGCACCTGGATCCTGATCGCCGTTCTCCTTATCGTCGTCGGCGGAGGTGGAGCCGTCATCTCCACCCTTTACAAGCAGTACGCCCCCGGCATCCAGTCTCTGTTCGGCGGCGAGCCCGACGACGACTACGCCGGGTCAGGCAATGGCACCAAGGTCGAGTTCACGATCGTCTCGGGTGATATCGGCGAGACCATCGCGTCGAAGCTCGCTAAGGCCGGTGTGACGAAGACGTCGGCCGCGACCTACAGCCTGCTGCTGGCGAACAAAGAGATCTCGTTCCAGCCCGGCACTTACTCGATGTTCGAGCACATGAGCGCCCAGTCGGCCATCGACCGTCTCCAGTCGACGTCGGCCCGGATCACCACCAAGATTGTGATCCCCGAGGGCACGACCCTCAAGGGCATCATCAGTCTGACGGCCAGCGCGACGAAAATCCCGATCGCCAAGGTCAAGAAGGCCGCGGCCGACTACAAGTCGTTCGATCTGCCGTCGAATGCGACGAGTCTCGAGGGCTACCTGTTCCCCGCGACGTACGAGCTTGAACCGAACAAGACCGCTCACGCCTACCTGCAAGACATGGTCGACGAGATGAAGAAGCGTCTCACCGCCGCGGGGGTGCCCGAATCGAAGTGGGAGCGCACGGTCATCTTCGCGTCGCTCATTCAAAAAGAGGCCGGTCTCGCGGCCGACTACCCGAAGGTCGCGCGGGTGTTCCAGAACCGGATCGACGACGGAATGCTGCTGCAGTCCGACGCGACCGTGGCGTATGGCGCAGGCACGACCGACCGGGTCACGACGACCGACGCCGAGCGCGCGGACGCGAGCAACAAATACAACACCTACGTGCACAAGGGTCTGCCCGTCGGGCCGATCTCGAACCCCGGTGAGATCGCCATCGAGGCCGCCGTCAAGCCGGCGACCGGCACGTGGGTCTACTTCGTGACCGTCAACCTCGACAGCGGCGAGACCGTGTTCTCGACCACCTATGCCGAGCACCAGAAGGCCGTCACGCAGTTCCAGTCGTGGCTGCGGGCCCACCCCGAGTACCAGTAGGCCCGGGGGAGCCTCGCGACGGGGCAACCGTCGCGTGTGGAACAATCGACACATGCTTCGATGGTTGACCGCGGGTGAGTCTCATGGCCCCGAACTGATTGCCGTTCTCGAAGGAATCCCGGCCGGTGTGCCGGTGTTCCTCGAAGACATCCAGAGCGATCTTGCGCGCCGCAAGCTCGGCTACGGCCGCGGCTCGCGCATGAAGTTCGAGCAAGACGAGCTGCACATCTCGGGTGGTGTCATCCACGGGCGCACGATCGGCAGTCCCATCGCGCTGCGCGTCGGCAACACCGAATGGCCGAAATGGGAAGAGGTCATGAACCCCCAGCCGGTCGAGGTGAGCGAGGCATCCCGCGGACGCAGCGCCCCACTGACCAGGCCCCGACCCGGTCACGCCGACCTGGTCGGCATGCAGAAGTACGGCTTCGACTCCGCTCGCCCCATTCTGGAGCGCGCCAGTGCTCGCGAGACCGCGGCCCGGGTCGCTCTCGGTGCTGTCGCGAAGTCGTTCCTGGCCGAGCTCGGCATCGAGCTCGTCAGCCACACTCTCTCGATCGGACCCGTCCGCGTGCCCGAGGGTCGGCCCCTGCCCACACTCGACGACCTCGAGGCGCTCGACGGCGACCCGCTGCGCTGCTTCGATCCCGAGACGTCGGCCCTGATGGTCGCAGAGGTCGACGACGCGAAAAAGGCCGGCGACACTCTCGGCGGTGTCGTCGAGGTGCTCGCCTACAACCTCCCGCCCGGCCTCGGCTCGCACGTGCAGTGGGATCGCCGTCTCGACTCGCAGCTCGCCGCGGCCCTCATGGGCATCCAGGCCATTAAGGGCGTCGAAGTCGGTGACGGCTTCTTGACCACCACCCGCCGCGGATCCGAGGCGCACGACGAACTGCGTCAGACGAGTCGTGGCATCTCTCGCGACACCGATCGTGCCGGTGGCACCGAGGGCGGCATGTCGACCGGCACCGTGCTTCGCGTCCGTGCCGGCATGAAGCCGATCGCGACCGTGCCGCACGCACTGGCGACCGTCGACGTCGCCACCGGCGAGACGGCCAGCGCCCACCACCAGCGCTCTGACGTCTGCGCGGTTCCGGCCTCCGGCGTCGTCGCCGAGGCCATGGTCGCTCTCGTCCTCGCCAACTCCGTGCTCGAGAAGTTCGGTGGCGACTCCATCGACGAGACGAGCCGCAACATGACCAACTACCTGGCGGCCATCCCCGAGCTCCTGACGACGACGACCGAGAGCGGCGCCCCCGCGACCCAGTTCTGATGTCGGAAGAGCGTCCCCGCCCGGTCGTGCTGATCGGCCCGATGGGGGCCGGCAAGACCAGCGTCGGCCGCCGGGTCGCCAAACGCCTCGGTCGTGCTTTCGTCGACACCGACAAAGAGATCGTCAAGGAGCACGGCCCGATTCCCGCCCTGTTCGAGTTGCTCGGCGAACCCGGGTTCCGCGAACTAGAGCGCGGCGCGGTCGCCTCTGCCCTCGCAGGCACCGTCGTCGTGTCGCTGGGTGGTGGGGCTGTGCTCGACGAGGGCACCCGCGCTCGACTCCGCGACGAGCGAGTCGTTCTCTTGACGGTCACTCCCGAAGCCGTCGAATCCCGAATCCGAGGATCCGACCGTCCCCTCCTTCACCACGGCGGCATCGCGGCGTGGAAGCGCATCGCTGCCGAGCGCGCCCCCATCTACGCCTCGCTCGCCGACCTCACCCTCGATACCTCGAACAGACCCCTCTCGCATGTCGTCGACGACATCGTGGCGTGGGTCGAAACGGAGCCTTCATGACCGACGCACCAGAGACCGATCAGACAGCCGAGACGTCGACGGCGGGTACGCCGACGACCGTCATCTCGGTCTCCGGCGCCTCGCCCTACGACGTGCGAATCGGTCGCGGCGTCGTCGCGGAGGTGCCCGACCTCCTCGGCCCGCAGACCAAGAAGATCCTCATCGTGCACGCCCCGCCGCTCGGCGCCCGGGCCACGGCCCTCCGCGAGTCGCTGCTGGCCCGCGGCTACGAGGCGCTCATCGCCGAGATCCCCGACGCCGAGGCCGGCAAACGCGTCGAGGTGGCCTCCTTCTGCTGGCAGATCCTCGGCCAGGCCGACTTCGCCCGGACCGATGCCGTCATCGGCCTCGGCGGCGGAGCGACGACCGACCTCGCCGGATTCGTCGCGGCCACCTGGCTGCGCGGCGTTCAGCTCGTACAGATCCCGACCACGGTGCTCGGCATGGTCGACGCGTCGATCGGCGGCAAGACCGGGATCAACACCGCTGAGGGCAAGAACCTCGTCGGCTCGTTCTACGCCCCGGCCGGCGTGCTCGTCGACCTCGATCTGCTCGACGGCCTCGCGCGCAACGACGTCCTCGCCGGTTTCGCCGAGATCGTCAAGGCGGGGTTCATCGCCGAGCCCGAGATCCTCGACATAGTCGAGGCCGACGTCGATCGAGTCGTCGACCCGTCGACCCCGGAGTTCCGGCGCGTCGTGGAGCTCGCGATCGGTCTCAAGGCACGCGTCGTCGGCGAAGACTTCACCGAGGCCGGGCTCCGCGAGATCCTCAACTATGGGCACACGCTCGGCCACGCCATCGAGCACGCCGAGCGCTACCAGTGGCGGCACGGAGCCGCTGTCTCGGTCGGCATGGTGTTCGCCGCCGAGCTGTCGCGGCTGGCGGGGCGCCTGTCGGATGAGGTCGTGGATCGGCACCGCCGGATCCTCGTGTCTCTCGGTCTGCCGATCAGCTACCCGACCGGCCGCTGGAACACCCTGCTCGCAACGATGCAGCGCGACAAAAAGACCCGGGCCGGAATGCTGCGCTTCATCGTGCTCGACGACACAGCCCGGCCGACGGTGCTCGAGGCGCCCGACTCCAGTCTGCTGTTCGCGGCCTATCAGGAGATCGGGTCGTGACGTCGGTTCTGGTCGTCACGGCTCCCGAGGTCGACGGCCCCGACTCGCGGTACCCGTCGGCGCACTCGGTCTCGACCGGAACCGCCACCGGTCTCGCTGCTGCGCTCGAGTCCGTCGACGCGTCGATCACAGTGCTCGCCCGGCAGACCGACGACGAGGCCGAGCTCATCTCGTGGCTGCACGGAGCGGCCGACGAGGGGTGGGGCGTCGTCATCGACCCGGCGGCGTTCACGAGCTACTCGTACGGGCTCCGCGATGCCGCGGCGCTGGTCGTCGATGCCGGGCTGCCGGTGATCGAGGTGCACCTGACCAACCCGGCATCGCTGGGGGAGGCCCGGCAGTCGAGTGTGATAGCCGCCGTGTCGACCGGCATCATCGCCGGCTTCGGCCTCGACTCGTACCGGTTCGCGGTCGCTGCCGCCGGTGCCCGCGTCGCCGAGCGGCAGAGGGGCCGTCTGGAGCAGGCACAGCTCTGACGCCCCGGGCGCCGCAGCCGAGTCGGCCCTACGACCGCCCCCGAGTCCGACCACGAACGTCTGTGCCGTTCGCGAGGCTTCGGAACATCCGCGAGAGATACGCCGTGGCGAGAGCGGCCTGGCCGAGAGCCCACGTGGCGACGGCTGGCAGTACGAGCCCGCCTGCCGGCACCCCGGCTGCGGTGCGCACTCCGAGCAGCGTCGTCGCCACCACCGCCGCGACGAGCAGGACGACGGCGAGGATCCGCACGACGTACCTCGAGGCCGACCTCGACGGCGGCCTCAGGCGGCCCCTCAGGATGATCGCGTAGAGGGCGACCAGGAGGAGCATCGAGGCGAGCGCCGTCACGACGTTGACGAGATCGCCGAGGGGCCTCAGCACGGTGAATCCACCGATGACTACGGCGAACAGGAGGGCCTCAGTGGTCCACAGGCCGATGGTGAACCCGGGGGAGTCGTCGTTGGTCGGCCCGTACGAGACGAGGTCGGGGTTCGGGCGACGGTTCAACGGGACGTAGGGCTCGTCATCGCTCACGACCTGTGGACTCCCATGACGACACCGTACCCATCCGGCTTACGATGAGCCGCATGACGCCTTCCGCTCCCGTGTCCACGCTCGACGGCTGGGCCGTTGCGCCCTTCACCGGGGGCGGGCTGACCTACGACTGCTACGAGAAGGGCTCCGGCCCGGGCGTCGTGCTGATCCCCGAGGTGCCGGGTATCACGCCCGAGGTGCTGGGGCTCGCCGACCACCTCGTCGACGAGGGCTTCACCGTCGTTGTGCCCTCGCCCTTCGGAGAGCCGGGCCGTGCGCCGACCACGGGCTACGTCCTGGGCGTGGTCGCTCGTCTCTGCGTCGCCGCAGAATTCAGGGCTTTCGCAGTCGGTGCGCATCGGCCGATCACCGACTACCTGCGAGCGGTGGCCGCCGACCTCGCGGCGCGTACGCCCGGCACCGGGGTAGGCGTGATCGGTATGTGCTTCACCGGCGGCTTCGCTCTCGCGGCGGCTGTCGACGACTCCGTCTCGGCGTCCGTGCTGAGCCAGCCCTCCGTTCCGTTTCCTCTCGGAAAGGCGAGGGCCAAGGATCCAGGCCTCTCGCCTGCCGAATTCGACCGCGTGGCCGCCCGGGCCTCTGCCGGCGAGGTCTGCGCGCTCGGCCTGCGATTCTCGGGTGACCGCGCCGCTCAGGCCGCACGCTTCGCGACCCTGAAGAACCGTTTGGGTGACGCGTTCGAGATGATCGAACTCGACTCCTCGCCCGGCAACGAGGGCGGCTTCTCGAAGGGCGCGCACTCGGTGATCACGAGCGAGGTGAGTGAGGCACCGGGCCATCCGGCGCTGGCGGCGCGCGAGCGCGTGGTGGCGTTCCTCCGGGAGCGGCTCACCTCCTGATTTCTCGCCGAGCGCTCGCTCCCGTGCCCGTGATCCGAGCGTCGGCTACACTTGTCGATGGCCGAATCCGGCCGACGTGCCGCATCCCTCGGGGTGCCGTGCACCAGCCACTTTTCTCTCATCTTCAAAGGATTCCTCGCATGGCGACTACCAACGACATCAAGAACGGCGCCGTTCTCAACCTCGACGGCCAGCTCTGGAACGTCATCGAGTTCCAGCACGTCAAGCCCGGCAAGGGCGGGGCATTCGTCCGCACCAAGATGAAGAACGTGATGAGCGGCAAGGTCGTCGACAAGACGTTCAACGCCGGCACCAAGATCGACTTCGCGAACGTCGACCGCCGCGAATACACCTACCTGTACGCCGAGGCCGACGGCTACGTGTTCATGGACACCACCGACTACGACCAGATCAACGTGCCCGCCACGATCGTCGGCGACTCGAAGAACTTCATGCTCGAAAACCAGAACGTGCAGATGGCGTTGCACGACGGCGACCCGCTGTACATCGAGCTTCCCGCGTCGGTCGTACTCGAGGTCACCTACACCGAGCCCGGTCTCCAGGGCGACCGCTCGACCGGCGGCACCAAGCCCGCCACCGTCGAGACCGGCTACGAGATCCAGGTGCCGCTGTTCCTCGAGACCGGCACCAAGGTCAAGGTCGACACGCGCGACGGCAGCTACCTCGGCCGCGTCAACGACTAGGTCGCGCCTCCACAATGAGTGCTCGCACCAAAGCGCGTAAGCGCGCCCTCGACGTGCTCTACGTCGCCGACATCCGCCAGATCTCGATCGACGACGCACTCGTCGCCGAGACGCAGCGTGCCCTCGACACCCCCGAGCGCAACTCGAGCTGGGGCTACGCGCGCGACATCGTTCAGGGCGTCATCGAGAATCGCCCCGAGATCGACGAGCTGATCGAGACATATTCCCAGGGCTGGACCCTGGCCCGGATGCCCACGATCGATCGGGCCATCCTGCGCATCGGCATCTGGGAGCTCACGCACAACGACGACATCCCCGACGCCGTGGCGATCTCGGAGGCCGTCGAGCTCGCGCAGAGCCTGTCGACCGACGATTCGGGCAGCTTCGTCAACGGCCTGCTGGGCCGGATCGCGACAACGACCGCGTCCTAGCGGGGCCGCTCACGCCGAGTGCCGCCGAATGCTTTCCGCCCAGCCCGGGCGAGAGCATCTGGCGGCACTCGGCGTTTTGCCGGGACGATTAGTTGTGCACAACACTATTGCACGCAATGTGCTAGCGTGATCGTCATGCCCACCGCACCGACACCCCTGCTCGACGAGCAGATCTGCTTCGCGCTCTACAGCGCGTCGCGGGCGCTGACGGCGCGGTACCGCGATCTGCTCGAGCCTCTCGGCGTCACCTACCCCCAGTACCTCGTGCTGCTCGTGCTGTGGGAAGAGGGGCCCGTCACCGTCGGCTACCTCGGCGACCGCCTCAACCTCGACTCCGGCACGCTGTCGCCCCTGCTCCGCCGCCTCGAGACCTCCGGCCACGTCACTCGCACCCGCACGCCGGGCGACGAGCGCGTCGTCGAGGTGTCACTCACCGCGAGTGGCAGCGAGCTGCGGGGCGCGACCGCCTCGATCCAAGACGGTATCTGCCAGGCGACCGGGTTGGATTCTGAGGCTCTTCGCTCCCTGCAGCAGCAGATCGCCACGGTCGCGGCGCACGTCCGCCAGGCCGCCTGACTTCACCGACTCCGCATTCCCACCCCTCAAGAAAAGAGACATCATGCCCACTCGCACCTCTCGCACCGCCTGGAACGGAAGCCTCGAAGAAGGATCCGGCCAGGTCGAACTCAGCTCGTCGAAGATCGGCACCTACGACGTGTCGTTCCCGAAGCGTGCGGCTGACGACGCCAACGGAGCCACCAGCCCCGAAGAGCTCATCGCCGCCGCCCACTCGTCGTGCTACGCCATGCAGTTCTCGGCGATCCTCGGTGCCGCCGGCGGCACCGTCGAGGCTCTCGACGTCAAGGCCGACGTCACCCTCGGCCCGGACAAAGCAGACGGCGGCTTCAAGCTGACCGGCATCCACCTCACCGTGCGCGGCGAGGTCTCGGGCGTCGACGCCGACGGTTTCGCCAAGGCCGCCGCCGAGGCGAAGGCGACCTGCCCCGTCTCGAAGGCGCTGACCGGAGTCGAGATCACGCTCGACGCCCAGCTCGAGAACTAGCAGCGGCGCCCCGCGCGCACGCTCGTTTGCGGCGGCGACGGTGGTCTTCGGACCACTGTCGCCGCCGCTTTGCTGTGAGCAGCGCCGAACCGCCGCTTTCGGATTCGGCGACTCGCGCTTAGGTTGGAGGTAGGGGAAGGTGCCGTACCGCGCCGCAGTTGTCGCCAGAATGGAGAGGTACCTCCGTGACCACTGAATTCCTGAATTCATCAGGCATGCGGACGATTCGCTCGCATCGACTCGCATCCTCGATGGCTCGAGCCCGCTCGGCTGGGCCTTCCGCGAGGCACCGGTCGCGCCCGAAGACAACGGCTGGAGATTCCTGTCGCAAGACGACAACGAGACCTTCATCAACACGCCCGGCAACATCAGGGTCGCCGACTTCAATGCAGTCGCGGAAATCGAGCCCGCCGTCATCGCCATCTACGGGTTTCCGGTCGGCACCGATCTCACCTTCGTCATCGAGCCCAGCGGGGCCCGGAAGTTCGTCGACAGCACGACGCGCGAAGAGGTCGCGCTGCCGTACCTCCCGTGACCGACCTCCGCACGATCGCGAGAACGGCCGCCGGAATCTTCGGCGGTACACCCCGGGTCGTGAAGTTCTACGACGAGTCCGAAGAGCACTCCGTCGAGATCCTGAGTTGCACGCCCTCGCCCGAACCCGGACTTACCTCATACTCCACGATCGGCATGAGCGCGTTCGACAACGACACGACGATCGGCCCGCGGCAGCTTCGAGTCGAAGTCGTCGGCATCGCTGCCGACTCGACGACCGCGTTCTCGGGCGGCCTGTCTTCGTGTGCGTTCAATCTGGCCCACGACCGCTTCCAGATCCAGCCGAAGCGCGTCTTCCCGCGCGTATTCGAGGCTACGGGCAAGACGTCACGACGCCGCACGCGCTCATCTGGTATCCGTTCGGATGGGCGGGCGACTTCGAACCCCTCGTCGACGACGAGACCCATATCGAGTGGCTGATGGCGATACCGATCACCGACGCCGAATTCACGTTCTTCGAAGCGAACGACGCGGACGCCCTGATCGACGTCTTCGAGGCGAACGATATCGATCTCTACGACCTGGGCCGCGCGTCGGCGCTCTGATCGGTCCGGCTCGAAAGCGCAGTGACGGCAGTGACGGCAGTGACCACTAACTTCATTCCGAACGCGGGCGGTTCGATCGCCTCGTCGAAGTTCCTCAACGGCTCGAGTGCACTCGGGTGGGCGTTCCGCGAACCGTCGGTGGCGCCCGAAGACAACGGTTGGCGCTTCATGTCTCAGGACGACGACGCGGACTTCGTTAACACACCCGGAAACATGCAGCTCGCCGACTTCAACCGCGTAGCCGAGATCGAGCCGCTCGTGCTCGCCATCTACGACTTCCCCGTCGGCAGCGACTTCATGTTCGTGCAGGGGCCCGACGGCTCGCGCAAGTTCGTCGACAGCGCGACGCACGAAGACGTGGAGCTTCCCGACCGCTCGTGACCGACCTCCGCACGATCCGTCTGCCCGGTACGCCTCAGCCGAGCGAGTCGCGGACGCGCCGAGGATGCGTGACGAAGTCAAGGGCATCCTTCTGATCCAGAGTTCCCGGGAAGTTGGCCGAAGCGAACCGGCCGTTCGGATCATACGGACTTGTGGGCCGAACAAGCGGACACTGGGCCAGAGCCGCCAGCAGCACCCTCTTCGCCTCGTCCGAGAGCACTTCGTGGTCGTCGCGGAGAAGCAGGATCGTGGCTCGACGACGAGGGGATCGGCCCTGGCCGAAGCGGATCGATAGGGCCTGCCGAGGGTCGCTCGTCGGAGTGACCACCGACGCCGTGTCGATGACGTCGAAGCCGAGAACACGGGATCCCACACGGACCCGGCGGCCAGCTAGATCGATCGCGACCCGACGGTCGGTCGCCCCGATGATCGCGATGAGGAGAAGCGCGGAACCCGCCATGATCGCCGCGGAGATCACCAAGGCCACGCCCAGAGGAACGAAGTCCCACGGGGAGGTGTCGAATCGCGTTCGGGGGTTGAAGACGAGAAGGGGACTCGCCACCACCATCAGCCCTACGAAGAGACGACCTTGCCGAGCGAGCAGCGCCTTAAACGCCGACCTGTCGAATTCGAACCAGGTGCCCTTTTCGCTCGCGGACGTCACGAGGGGACCCTACCGCCCGGCGTGCCCGACCAGCCGAGACCGCTAGGCTTGGTCCCGTTCTTACGACCCACCTTTAAGAGCCGTCCAGAGAGACGGAGAAGGGAGGTCCGATTGAGCACACGCACCGTGCTGAGTCAGGCTGACATCACCCGCGCGCTCACGCGCATCGCCCACGAGATCCTCGAAGGCAACCGTGGCGCTGACGATCTCGTCGTGATGGGCATTCCCACCCGCGGCGTCGTTCTCGCCGATCGCATCGGCGAGGCCCTCCAGTCGATCAGCGGCCAGGCCGTTCCCGTCGGCGCCATCGACGCGACGCTCTACCGCGACGACCTCCGCCGGCAGCCGACCCGTGCGCCCAGGCCAACGACCGTGCCGAGCGGCGGGATCGACGGCAAGACCGTCGTGCTCGTCGACGACGTGCTCTATTCCGGCCGCACGATCCGAGCAGCCCTCGACGCGCTGAGCGCCATCGGCCGTCCCAAAGCCGTCCGGCTCGCCGTCCTGGTCGACCGGGGCCACCGTGAGCTGCCGATCCGCGCCGACTACGTGGGCAAGAACCTCCCGACCTCGACAGCCGAGCGCATCTTCGTCCGGCTCGAACCGGTCGACGCCCTCGACGAGGTGGCGATCGCCGACGAGCGAACCGACGCCCGCAGCGAAGGAGGAGCGTCGTGAAGCATCTCCTGAGCACCGCCGACCTGTCGCGCGACGAGGCCATCCAGATCCTCGACATCTCCGAAGACATGGCGGCCGTCTCGACTCGTGAGGTGCGCAAGCTGCCGACGTTGCGCGGCATCACGGTCGTCAACCTCTTCTTCGAAGACAGCACCCGCACGCGCATCTCGTTCGAGGCCGCGGCCAAGCGCCTCAGCGCCGACGTGATCAACTTCTCGGCCAAGGGGTCGAGCGTCTCGAAGGGCGAGTCGCTCAAAGACACCGCGCAGACGCTGGCCGCGATGGGCGCCGACGGCATCGTGATCCGGCACCCGGCATCGGGCGCACCCCGCGTACTCGCCACCAGTGGCTGGGTCGATGCCGGCGTGGTGAATGCCGGCGACGGCACCCACGAGCACCCGACACAGGCCCTGCTCGATGCGTTCACGATGCGCCGCCGGATCCTCGGCGATTCCGCTCGCGGACGCGACCTCGACGGCGTCAAGGTCATGATCGTGGGCGACGTGCTGCACTCCCGCGTCGCCCGATCGAACGCCTGGTTGCTGAAGACCCTCGGCGCCCACGTCACCTTCGTAGCCCCGCCGACGCTGCTGCCGAACGGCGTCGCTGCCTTCGACGCCGACGTCTTCTACGACTTCGACGAAGCGCTCGCGCGGGTGAAACCCGACGTCGTGATGATGCTGCGCATCCAGCAGGAGCGCATGAACGACGCGTTCTTCCCCAACGGCCGCGAGTACGCCCGCTCCTGGGGCCTGAGCGCCGCACGCCTCCACGGGCTGCCCGAGCACACCCTCGTCATGCACCCCGGGCCGATGAACCGCGGGCTCGAGATCAGCGACGAGGCGGCCGACTCGCCCCGATCGACCGTGCTCGAGCAGGTCACGAACGGCGTCTCCGTCCGCATGGCCGTGCTCTATTTGACCCTCGCCGCCGGCGTCACGAACTGAGAAGAGACCAACGATGAACGACTACCTCCTCAAAGGCGCGACCCTCAGCGACGGTCGCACCACCGATATCCTTCTCGGACCAGGATCCAGCGGCACCGCCTCCCGCGCAGCCGTCAAGGCGCTCGGAACGAACCTCTCCGAGGCCGGCGCCACGGTCATCGACGCCGATGGCCTCCTCGCGCTGCCGGGCCTCGTTGACCTTCACACCCACCTGCGCGAACCCGGATTCGAGGGCAGTGAGACGGTTCTGACCGGCTCGCGTGCCGCCGCGAAGGGTGGCTTCACGGCCGTCAACGCGATGGCGAACTCGTCACCGGTCGCCGACACCGCCGGGGTTGTGGAGCAGGTGCAGGCCCTTGGAGATCGCGCAGGCTATGTCACCGTGCGGCCGATCGGGGCCGTCTCACAGGGGCTGAAGGGCACCCACCTCTCCGAGATCGGCGCGATGGCGAACTCGCGCGCGGCCGTTCGCGTCTTCTCGGACGACGGGCTCTGCGTCGCCGATCCACTGCTGATGCGCCGAGCCCTTGAATACATCAAGGGCTTCGGGGGAGTGCTCGCCCAGCACGCCCAGGAGCCACGCCTCACCGAGGGTGCGCAGATGAACGAGGGCGAACTCAGCGCGACGCTCGGGCTCGGCGGCTGGCCGGCCGTCGCCGAAGAGGCGATCATTGCCCGCGATGTGCTACTCGCGCACCACGTCGGCGCCCGCCTTCACATCTGCCACGTCTCGACCGCGGGCAGCGTCGAGGTCGTCCGCTGGGCGAAGTCGCGGGGCTTCGAGGTCACCGCCGAGGTGACTCCGCATCATCTGCTGCTCACCGAAGACCTGGTATCGACCTACGACGCCCGCTACAAGGTCAACCCGCCGCTCCGCCGCAGCGAAGACGTCGAAGCTCTCCGTGGCGCCCTCGCCGACGGCACTATCGACATCGTCGCGACCGACCATGCTCCGCACACCGCCGAGGCGAAGTCGTGCGAGTGGGCGGGCGCGGCCAACGGCATGGTCGGCCTCGAATCGGCGCTGAGCGTCGTCCAGAAGACCATGGTCGACACCGGCCTCCTCGACTGGGCGGGCGTCGAGCGAGTGCTCTCGGCCGCTCCCGCCCGTATCGGGCAGGTCAGCGGACAGGGTCAGCCGATCGGAGTGGGCTCGCCGGCCGAGATCACGCTCTACGATCGAAGTGTGAGCAGGAGTTTCTCGATCGACGACCTCGCCGGCAAGAGCACCAACTCGCCCTACCTCGAGCGCGAGCTGCCGGGGCGAGTCGAGGCCACGTTCCATGGCGGCTACGCCACCGTGCTCGACGGCGCCGTCGTCGACACCGAGACGGTCTCCGCGCACGCCGCCGCGTTGGTCGGCACTCCGTGATCCGCTGGCTGATCGGCGCCGGGTTTCTCGTCGCGGCCGTCGGCATCTACTTCTGGATGCGCGCGGGCTGGCTCGCGCGACGACGACGACAGGCCGATGTGACCCGTCCGACCCCGGCACCCGCCTCCGCCGAACTCGGCGAACTCCTCGCCGAGCGTGACCTGTTCTACGTCGCCACGACGAAGGCCTCCGACCGGCTCGACCGGATCGTGGTCGGTGGCCTCGGCTTTCGTGGCCGCGCCGTCGTCAGCGTCCACCCCGACGGTGTCGTGCTCGACATCGCGGGGGAGCCGCCGATCCTCATCGCCCGAGCCGACCTGCGCGATGTCGGCCGCTCGACCTGGACCATCGATCGAGTCGTCGAGACCGACGGGCTGATCAAGCTCGGTTGGCGCCTCGGCGACCTCGACGTCGACACCTATCTCCGCGACTCCGACGATCCCCGAGAACTCGTCGCCGCGATCAGCACCCTCATCAGCACTGGAGAGAAAACCTCGTGACAGATTCGTCCACCGCGAACACGGCCGTCCTCGTTCTCGAAGACGGCACCCGCTTCGTCGGTCGCCCTTACGGCGCCACCGGGCGCACCCTCGGCGAGGCGGTCTTCGCCACCGGCATGACCGGCTACCAGGAGACCCTCACCGACCCGTCGTACGCCGGGCAGATCGTCGTCATGACGGCGCCGCACATCGGCAACACCGGTGTCAACGACGAAGACCCCGAGTCGAGCCGAATCTGGGTCTCCGGCTTCGTCGTCCGCGACGCCAGCCGTGTCGTGTCGAACTACCGCGCCCAGGGCAGTCTCGACGAGCAGCTCACCGGCGACGGCATCGTCGGCATCCGCTCGGTCGACACCCGCGCCATCACCCGCCGTCTCCGCGACGTCGGGTCGATGAAGGCCGGCATCTTCTCGGGCGACGAGGCCGGGCTCCCGGACGACGAGCAGCTCGCGATCGTGAAGAACGGCCGCGACATGCGCGGGCTCAGCCTCAGCGGCCAGGTCTCCACGCGGGAGCGGTACGACGTTCCTGCGGTCGGCGACCGTGTCGGATCCTTGGCCGTGCTCGACCTCGGCGTGAAGACCTCGACGATCCGCTATCTCTCGGAGCGCGGCTTCGACGTGATGGTGCTGCCGCAGTCGACCACGGTCGACGATCTCAAGGCCCTCGCGCCCGATGCGCTCTTCTATTCGAACGGCCCCGGCGACCCGTCGGCCTCCGACTCCCAGGTCGAACTGCTGCAGAGTGCCCTCCGCGACGGAACGCCGTTCTTCGGCATCTGCTTCGGCAACCAGCTGCTCGGTCGCGCCCTCGGCTTCGGCACGTACAAGCTGCCGTTCGGCCACCGCGGCATCAACCAGCCGGTGTGGGACAAGACCACGGGCACCGTCGAGATCACCAGCCAGAACCACGGCTTCGCCGTCGACGCCCCCATCGACGGAGTGCTCGACTCGCCCGCCGGCTTCGGCCGCGTCGAGGTCAGCCACTTCTCGCTGAACGACAACGTCGTCGAGGGCCTGCGTGCCCTCGACATCCCCGCCTTCTCGGTGCAGTACCACCCCGAGGCCGCCGCAGGCCCCCACGACAGCAACCATCTCTTCGACCGGTTCCGCGCTCTCGTGATCGAGCGCTCATCGACGGCCGACGCCGTCCAGGCCGACCCCAAGGAAAGCAACTGATGCCCAAGCGTTCCGACATCAACTCCGTCCTCGTCATCGGCTCCGGCCCGATCGTCATCGGCCAGGCGGCCGAGTTCGACTACTCGGGCACGCAGGCCTGCCGCGTCCTTCGCGAAGAAGGCGTGCGCGTCATCCTGGTCAACCCGAACCCGGCGACGATCATGACCGACCCCGACTTCGCCGACGCGACCTACATCGAGCCGATCACCTCCGAGGTGCTCGAGTCGATCATCATCAAGGAGCGCCCCGACGCGGTGCTCCCGACCCTCGGCGGCCAGACCGCCCTCAACGCGGCGATCGCTCTCGACGACGCCGGCATCCTGGCCAAGCACGGCGTCGAGCTCATCGGCGCGAAGGTCGAAGCGATTCAGAAGGGCGAAGACCGCCAGATCTTCAAAGAACTCGTGCTTGAGTCGGGTGCCGATGTCGCGCGCTCGCACATCGTGCACCGGGTCGACGAAGCCCTCGCCGCTGCCGATGATCTCGGCTACCCGCTGGTCGTCCGCCCCTCGTTCACCATGGGCGGCCTCGGGTCGGGCTTTGCCCACACTCCCGAGGAGCTGACCCGCATGGTCTCGGACGGCCTGCACTCCAGCCCGACCACCGAGGTCCTGCTCGAAGAGAGCATCACCGGCTGGAAGGAGTACGAGCTCGAGCTCATGCGCGACACGGCCGACAACACCGTCGTGATCTGCTCGATCGAGAACTTCGACCCGGTCGGCGTGCACACCGGCGACTCGATCACGGTCGCCCCGGCGCTGACTCTCACCGACCGCGAGTACCAGAAGCTCCGCGACATCGGCATCGACATCATCCGCCGCGTGGGCGTCGACACCGGCGGCTGCAACATCCAGTTCGCGATCGACCCGGCCGACGGCCGCATCATCGTGATCGAGATGAACCCCCGCGTCTCGCGCTCCAGTGCCCTGGCGTCGAAGGCCACCGGCTTCCCGATCGCCAAGATCGCCGCGAAGCTCGCCATCGGCTACCGCCTCGACGAGATCCAGAACGACATCACCAAGGTCACCCCGGCCTCGTTCGAGCCCACTCTCGACTACGTCGTCGTCAAGGTGCCGCGGTTCGCGTTCGAGAAGTTCCCGGCCGCCGACACCACGCTCACCACCACCATGAAGAGCGTCGGCGAGGCCATGGCCATCGGCCGCAACTTCACGCAGGCCCTTCAGAAGTCGCTCCGGTCGCTCGAGAAGCGCGGCTCGAGCTTCCACTGGAAGGGCGAGCCCGGAGACGTCACCGCCCTGCTCCAACTCGCGAGCGTCCCGACCGACGGCCGCATCGTCACGGTGCAGCAGGCCCTTCGCGCCGGCGCCACCGCTGAGCAGGTCTTCGAATCGACAAAGATCGACCCCTGGTTCATCGATCAGATCGTGCTGATCAACGAGGTGGCCGAGCGGGTGGCCGCAGCCGACGAGCTCTCGTACGAGGTCATGGAAGAGGCGAAAGACCACGGCTTCAGCGACGCACAGATCGCCGAGCTCCGCGGTCGTCTCGAACACGACATCCGCGACCACCGCCACTACCTCGGCCTCCGCCCGGTCTACAAGACCGTCGACACCTGCGCGGGGGAGTTTCCCGCCACGACGCCGTACCACTACTCGTCGTACGACTTCGAGACCGAGGTCGTGCCCTCCGACCGGCGCAAGGTGATCATCCTGGGCTCCGGCCCCAACCGCATCGGGCAGGGCGTCGAGTTCGACTACTCCTGCGTGCATGCCTCGTTCGCCCTGTCTGACGCGGGCTTCGAGACGATCATGATCAACTGCAACCCCGAGACGGTCTCCACCGACTACGACACCAGCGATCGGCTGTACTTTGAGCCCCTTACGCTGGAGGACGTCCTCGAGATCGTGCACGCCGAGAGCCAAGCGGGCGAGCTCGTGGGTGTCGTCGTGCAGCTCGGCGGCCAGACCGCTCTCGGCCTGGCCCAGGGCCTCGCGGCGGCCGGCGTGCCGATCCTCGGCACCAGCCCCGACGCAATCGACTCCGCTGAAGAGCGCGGTCTGTTCTCGAAGATCCTCGACGAGGCCGGCCTCCTCGCCCCGAAGAACGGCACCGGAACCGACTTCGAGAGCGCCGTGGCCGTCGCCGACGAGATCGGCTACCCCGTCCTCGTCCGCCCGTCATACGTGCTCGGCGGACGCGGCATGGAGATCGTCTACTCGTCCGAGCTGCTCGCCGACTACTTCGAGCGCACCCGTGACGAGGTCGTCATCGGCCACGGCCAGCCGCTGCTGGTCGACCGGTTCCTGGACGACGCGGTCGAGATCGACGTCGACGCGCTCTACGACGGCACCGAGCTCTACGTCGGCGGCATCATGGAGCACATCGAGGAGGCCGGCATCCACTCCGGCGACTCGAGCTGCACGCTTCCGCCGGTGACGCTCGGTCGGGGCGAGATCGATCGGGTCCGCGAGGCTACCCTCAAGATCGCCGAAGGCATCGGGGTCTCCGGCCTGCTCAACGTGCAGTTCGCCATCGCCGCCGGAGTGCTCTACGTGCTCGAGGCCAACCCGCGCGCCAGCCGCACGGTGCCTTTCGTCTCGAAGGCGCTCGGCATCCCGCTGGCCAAGGCTGCTTCGCGCATCATGGTCGGCGCGTCCATCCGCTCTCTGGTCGAGGAGGGCCTTCTTCCGGTTCAGGACGGCTCCGATGTGCCGCTCGACTCGCCGATTTCCGTCAAGGAGGCAGTGCTCCCGTTCAAGCGCTTCCGCACCAAGGAGGGCCAGGTCGTCGACAGCGTGCTCAGCCCCGAGATGCGCTCCACCGGCGAGGTGATGGGCATCGACCGCAACTTCCCGCTCGCGTTCGCGAAGAGCCAGACGGCGGCCTACGGCGGACTCCCGACCTCCGGCGTGGTCTTCGTCAGCGTGGCCGACCGCGACAAGCGCGCGATCGTGCTCCCGGTTCTCCGCCTGCAGCAGCTCGGCTTCGAGATCACGGCGACCGAGGGCACGGCGACCGTCCTGATCCGCAACGGCATCACCACGCGCATCGTCGGCAAGTACTCCGAGGGCGGCGAGAGCGTGGTCGACCTGATCAACCGCGACGAGGTCGACATTGTCATCAACACGCCGTCGGGCTCCAGCGGCCGGGCTGACGGCTACGAGATCCGCGCGGCAACGGTGGCGGCCGACAAGGCCCTCTTCACCACGATGGCGCAACTGCAGGCGGCTGTCGCCTCGATCGAGTCGATCCACACGGGCTACGACGTGACGAGCCTTCAAGACTATGCAGTGGAGCGTCAGGCGGGCCTCGACCGGGCCGCCGCGCTGTGAGCGACGCCGCCGGCGGTGCGTCGTTCGGCAGCCGCCTGGCGGCGTCGTTCGACCGCTACGGCCACCTCTGCGTCGGCATCGACCCGCACCCGTTCCTCCTCGAGGAGTGGGGGCTTCCGGTGTCAGCGGAGGGCGTTCGGTCGTTCGGGCTGACCGTCATCGAACAGACCGCAGGATCCGTCGGCATCGTCAAGCCGCAGGTCGCCTTCTACGAACGGTACGGCTCCCAGGGTTTCGCCGCTCTCGAAGACGTCTTGCAAGCGGCTCGCGACACCGACCTCCTCGTGATCGGCGACGCCAAGCGCGGCGACATCGGCACGACGATGGATTCGTACGGCGACGCCTGGTTCGCCGACGACTCGCCGTTGCGCGTCGACGCCCTCACCTGCGCGGCCTATCAGGGGCTCGGCGCCAACGCCGGCTTCCTGCGCCGGGCGCGGGAGGCCGGTCGCGGCGTCTTCGTTCTGGCCGCGACATCGAACCCGGAGGCCCGCCTCACGCAGACGGCGCGCCTGGCGAGCGGCAAGACGGTCGCAGCCGGTATCGTCGACGATGTGCTGAACGACAATTCCGCCTCTGACCAGGGCGATTCCCACGTCGCGCCGATAACTGCCGACCTCGGCGACGTCGGTCTCGTGCTGGGCGCGACTCTCGACCTCGTCGACTACGGCATCGCCCTCGATCAGCTGGCGTCGACTCCCATCCTCGCTCCCGGCTTCGGTGCGCAGGGGGCCCGGTACGGCGACGTGAAGAGCCTCTTCGGCCCCGCCGCCGCCAGCGTGCTGGTCTCGGCGTCGCGGTCGATCCTCGGGTCCGGCCCTTCGGGTGTTCGCGACGCCGCCCGACGAGCTTCCGACGAGGTGACCGCATGCCTCGCATGACGCCACCGCCCGTCGACCGCGCCGCCGCCGCCAAAGCCGCCGTCGCCGCTCGCCGCGCCCGCGCCGAGGTCAAGCACGACGTCTCAGAGCGCCGTCGCACCGCGCTCGACGTCGCCGACGCCGCCTGGGCCGGCGAAGTCACCGCACCCGAGGCGACCCTTCGCGTGCGCGAGCTCCTCACGAGCATCCCCGGCATCGGGCCGACCCGTGTCGCCCGCATCATGGAGCAGCTCGGCATTGCCGACTCCAAGCGAGTCGGAGGTCTGGGTGTACGCCAGCGCGTGATCCTAGGGGATTGGCTCTCGCAGCGGGAGGCCCGTGGGCGCCTCAAATCGAAGCTCGTCGTGCTCGCTGGGCCGACCGCCGTCGGCAAGGGCACCGTCTCGAGCTACATCCGCGAGAACTACGACGTTCACCTGTCGGTGTCGGCCACGACGCGAAAACCGCGCCCGGGCGAGATCGACGGGGTGCACTACTACTTCGTCACCGACGACGAGTTCGACCGGATGATCCGCGACCGCGAACTTCTCGAGTACGCCACCGTGCACAACTCGCACCGCTACGGCACGCCGCGGCCCCCGATCGACGCCGCTCTCGACAAGGGTCAGAGCGTGCTACTCGAGATCGACATCCAGGGTGCCCGTCAGGTGCGCGCGGTCATGCCCGAGGCCGTGCTGGTGTTCCTGCTGCCCCCGACGTGGGACGAACTCGTTCGCCGACTCATCGGCCGCGGCACCGAAGACACCGCCGAACAGCAGCGTCGCCTCGAGACCGCCAAGGTCGAGCTGGCCGCTCAAGACGAGTTCGACCACAAAGTCATCAACAACGACGTCAGCGAAGCGGCCCGAGAGGTCGTAGACTTGATGGCAATGCCCGCGGCCGCTCGTGCCACGAGGCATCCGAAAGCTTAGGAGGCACCATGGCCGACAGGAACAAGGGCATTATCGACCCGCCCATCGACGACCTGCTCTCGAAGGTCGAGTCGAAGTACGCACTCGTCATCTTCGCGTCGAAGCGCGCGCGTCAGATCAACGACTACTACGCCGACCTCCACGAGGGTTCGCTGTTCGACAACGTGGGGCCGCTCGTCGACTCGACCATCGACGACAAGCCTCTCTCCGTCGCGATGAAAGAGATCAACGAAGACAAGCTCACGTCGAAGCCCCTCGCGGTCGTCGCCGAGTAACACCTTCCCTTCTCAAGCGGGTCGTCCCTTCGGGGCGGCCCGCTTTTGCGTGGCGCGGTGAGACCTCACAATTGACGGGTTTCAGCGGCGCCGCCGGGCTAGTTTTGAGGTCTCACGGTGCCGCGTGCCGGGCGACCCTTGCGGCGCGGCGGCGGATCCTGAGGTGCTGGTGTTCGGCCCCGAACATCAGCAGATCGTGGACGATCACCTCATGGCGAAGCCGCGAGGCGGCGTATGGTCACAGCGTGAGCGAGACCGGCGGATACCGCGTCACCGAGTTCGATGTCACGCGTGTAGACGACCGCACCGTCGTTGCCGTGCTTGCCGCGGAGGGGCGCATCGAGAGCTGGCCACAGGTGATTCGACAGGCTCTGGCGACCCCTGGCGCGCCAGCCCTGACCACGACGAGCCTCGACGACGAGCAGGCCTTTCTGGTGCCGAAGGGCTTACTCGCGTACCACCACGGGGGTGTGCAGCTCGAGTTCTCGAGCTCGGCCGCTGTCTCGCGCGTCACGGGGCGCAGCCATGTACTCGGGGCCTGGGGCTTCCGCAAGCCGAGTACGCCACCGTGGATGGCACCCCACGTGCGACAGCTGTTCGAGGCAATTCGCCAGGTACTCGTGCAGCCCGCCACCGACCCCTAAGCCCCGAACCGCCCCGTGAGCCGCGAGTGGAAGAGCGTGCTCCGCTGATCCAGGCCGTCGAACCCGACCTCGATCCCGTGGTCACGGTACTTCGTCTCGATCGCGTCGAGGGAGGCGACGGTCGAGGCGTCCCAGATCTGCGCACGACTCAGGTCGATGGTGACGGTTGCGGGATCCTCGCTGTACGAGAACCGGTCGACGAGATCGTTGCTGCTGCCGAAGAAGAGGGGCCCGGTGACGTCGTAGTGAACGGCTGAGCCATCGGCCGACTCCGTGCGCTCGACGGAGATGACGTGCGCGACCCGACGGGCGAAGAGGACCATCGCGAGCACGACTCCGACGAGAACGCCATAGGCGAGGTTGTTCGTCGCGACGACGACCGCCACCGTCAGCCCCATGACGAGCGTCTCGGGAAGAGGCATGCGGCGGAGCGTGGAGGGTTTGAGGCTGTGCCAGTCGACGGTTGTGACGGCGACCACCATCATGACGGCGGCGAGGGCGACCATCGGGATCTGGCCCATGATCGAGCTCAATCCCGTCACGAGGGCCAGGAGGAAGACCCCGGCGACGACGGTCGAGATGCGGGTGCGGGCGCGACCGGTCTTCACGTTCAAGACCGTCTGGCCGATCATGGCGCAGCCCGCGATGCCGCCGTAGAAGCCGGCGAGGATGTTCGAGACGCCGAGTGCCCACGACTCACGCCCCTTGTGCGACGGGGTGTCGGTCATCTCGTCGACCAGCTTGGCGGTGAGGAGGGTCTCCATGAGTCCGACGAATGCCACGCTCAGAGCTGTCGGCCAGATCAACTGGAGGGTCGCGAGGTTGAGCGGCACGAGGAACGGCGTGATACCGGGAAGCTGGCCCGTGAGCGGGCCCTCGTCGGCGACATCCGGCACGACGAGCTTCGCGACGATGACGATCGCCGTCACGACCACGATCGCGATGAGCGGCGACGGGACGACCTTGGTGAACCGCGGCACGATAAAGATGATGGCGAAGGTCAGAGCGAACAGCACATAGGCCAGCCACGGCACGTTCAGCACGTGCGGCACCTGCGCGGTGAAGATCAGCACACCGAGTGCGTTGACGAACCCGACCATGACCGAGCGGGGGATGAACCGCATCAGTCGTGCGAGCCCCGCGAAGCCGAAGACGATCTGCACGATACCGGCGAGAATTACGGTCGGTAGGACGTACTGCACGCCATGGTCGTGCACCAGCGGGGCAATGACGAGGGCGACGGATCCGGCGGCGGCCGTGATCACACCCGGCCGACCTCCGAGAATCGACATCGTGAGGGCCAGCACGATCGACGCGACGAGGCTGACCATCGGGTCGACCCCGGCGACGATCGAGAACGAGATGACCTCGGGCACGAGGGCGAGGGTCGTCACCATGCCCGCAAGGACTTCACGAGAGAGCTGCTGCGGCGAGCGCAGGGCGCTGAGCACGGTGATCGGCTTGGTGGCCGGGCGGACTGAGGGCGTAGCTGAGGCCATGGGGCTGCTCCTGAGTGGTCGGCTCTCTCGGGAGAGCGATTGATAAGACGGAGGCGCGCCCCGTTGCGCGTGAGCCCATCCCGTCGTGATCGGCGAGGAGTGGGAAGATCGAGAGGGCCGGTGTATTCGCGGCCCTTTCTTCAACCCTACCGTAACGTAAGGGTTGAGCGACGAGGATGGTGACGATGGCTACTGAGATGACGGCCGAGGAGGTCGTGGCGACGATGCACATCGGAAAGATGGCCGACCGGTCACAGATGTCGCTCCGCACGATTCGCCACTACGACGAGGTCGGGCTCCTCACGCCGTCGGGGCGCACCGAGGGCGGATTCCGCCTCTACACCGAGCGCGACTTCTCGAGGCTCATGGTCATCCGCCGCATGAAGCCCCTGGGGTTCACTCTCGACGAAATGGCCGAGCTCCTCCGGGTCGTCGATCGCCTCGGCGAATCCGAGTCTGGTGCCGAGGCCGGTGTAGGAGCAGGAGCAGGCGAAGAGACAGCAGCAGCAGGTGGAGCCGGCGAGGCCCGCGCCGCGCTCGACGGTTTCATCGAGCAGGCGACCGCTCGGCGAGCGAAGCTCGAGGAGCAGATCAGCATGGCGGACGAGTTCATCGAGCTGCTCAAAGCGCAGTAGCGCCCGCAGCACGTCGGATCCTGCCCCCTTGAGTGTTGCCACTTGCGAGGCTGCCCGCCTAGCCGCGGGCATTTCACGACACTCGACGCACGCCGGCGTCGCACTCGGGCGAGGCTGAGCGCCGATCGGCCGGATCGGGAGCAAGCTCGATGGGGCGGCAGCTACACCCGACGCCGCCAGACAAAGAGGAGACATATGCAGACCCGCACACTGGGCGACCTCGAGGTCGGAGCACTCGGCCTCGGCACCATGGGAATGAGCGCCTTCTACACGGGCGCCGGCACCGACGACGACGAATCGGTCCGCACCATCCACCGCGCCATCGACCTCGGTGTCACCCTGTTCGACACTGCAGAGGCGTACGGCCCGTACTCGAACGAGGAGCTGCTCGCCAAGGCTCTCGGTGATCGCCGCGACGACGTCGTCATCGCCACGAAGTTCGGCCTGCTGCGCCATACGCCGGGGGAGTCGACCCCGAGCACCGAGCGTCACATCACCTCCGACCCCGGCTCGATCCGAGTGGCCCTCGAGGGATCCCTTCGACGCCTCGGCACCGATCACATCGATCTCTACTACCAGCACCGCGTCGACCCCGACGTGCCCATCGAAGACGTCATCGGTCAGCTAGCCGGCTTCGTCGAGGAGGGGAAGATCCGGCACATCGGGCTGTCCGAGGCGAGCGCCGCGACCATCCGGCGAGCGCACGCCGTCCACCCGATCACAGCCCTGCAGAGCGAGTACTCCCTCTGGACACGCGACCCCGAGGGCGACGTCCTCGACACCCTCCGCGAGCTCCGGATCGGCCTCGTGCCGTACTCCCCGCTCGGCCGCGGTTTCTTGACGGGGGCGATCACGAAGCCGTCCGACCTCGACTCCGACGACTTCCGTCTCGCGAACCCCCGGTTCCAGGAGGAGGCGTTCGCGACGAACATGCGTCTCGTCGACGAGGTCCGTCAGGTGGCGGGCGAGGTCGACGGCACTCCCGCCCAGGTGGCCCTCGCTTGGCTGCTCGCGCAGGGTGACGACCTGGTGCCGATCCCGGGCACGAAGCGCGTGACGAGACTCGAAGAGAATCTCGGTGCCGCCGACCTCACGCTGAGCGCCGATCAGGTCGCACGCCTCTCGGCGCTGCCGGCAGCGTCGGGCGACCGCTACCCCGACATGTCGCCGATCGGCCGCTGAGCCCGTTCCGGGAGAACCGCCACGAGACGGAAGCCGAGGATCCGCGGGCCGGATCCTCGGCTTCCGTCTCTTCCGCTGTGTGAGCCGCTCTGCCCCGGCCCAGCCACTGCGTCTCCACAACCGCGATCTCGTTCACACGTCGTCACGCGACCGGGGGAGCGTCGCCACCCCCGGCTAGAGTTGCAAACGCCGAATCGAACGGCATCTCCACCGCTTTCGTCTTAGGGAATCCGTGACCTCCAGCAGCCCCCGCACCACCGGTAGCCTCCGCCTCTTCACGTCCGAGTCCGTGACGGAGGGGCACCCCGACAAGATCTGCGATCAGATTTCCGACCGCATCCTCGACGCGCTCCTCAAGGTCGACCCGCACAGCCGGGTCGCCGTCGAGACGCTCGTCACGACCGGTCTGGTGCACGTCGCGGGCGAGGTCACGACGACGGGCTACGTCGACATCCCCACGATCGTGCGCGACCTCATCACGGGCATCGGCTACAACGACTCGTCGGTGAGTTTCGACGGCCGCACCTGCGGCGTCGAGGTGTCGATCGGGGCACAGTCGCCCGACATCGCTCAGGGCGTCGACAATGCCCTCGAGACTCGCACGGGTGCGGGCTCCGCCGACGACGCCCTCAACTCGCAGGGTGCCGGCGACCAGGGCATCATGTTCGGGTTTGCCACGACCGAGACCCCGCAGCTCATGCCGATTCCGGTGTGGCTCGCGCACCGTCTCGCCGAGCGCCTCACGGCCGTCCGCAAAGACGCTGTGCTCGACTACCTGCGGCCCGACGGCAAGACGCAGGTCACAATTGGCTACGACGGCTACACGCCGAAGACGGTCGACACCGTCGTGCTCTCGACGCAGCACTCGCCGAGCGTCTCGATGGAGCAGCTCGAGCGCGACGTGATCGAGCACGTCATCCGCCCGGTCCTCGCCGCCGAGGCGCCCAGTCTCGACACCTCCGCAACGAAGTTCATCATCAACCCGACCGGGCGCTTCGAGATCGGCGGCCCCCAGGGCGACGCCGGGCTGACCGGCCGCAAGATCATCGTCGACACTTACGGCGGGGCCTCGCGTCACGGCGGCGGTGCGTTCTCGGGAAAAGACCCGTCGAAGGTCGACCGGTCGGCCGCCTACGCGATGCGCTGGGTGGCGAAGAACGCCGTTGCCGCTGGCTTCGCCGAACGTCTTGAGATCCAGATCGCCTACGCGATCGGCCGCGCCGCACCGGTGGGTCTCTACGTCGAGACCTTCGGCACGGGTCACGTGCCCGACGAGACGATCATCGACGCCATCGGCCAGGTGTTCGACCTTCGGCCCGCCGCAATCATCCGCGATCTCGACCTTCTCCGACCGATCTACGGGGCGACGTCGGCCTACGGGCACTTCGGTCGCGACCTCCCCGACTTCACCTGGGAGGCACTCGACCGCGTCGATGCCCTCCGGGCCGCGGCAGGCCTCTAGAGATCATCGTCGAAGGCAAGTCACGCATGTCACGGGCCGTCGCGCGGGTGCTGGTCGACACTCCGCTGCCGCAGCTCGACCGACTGTTCGACTACGCCGTGCCCGAACGGCTGGTCGACACGGTCGGCCCCGGCATGCGCGTCAAGGTGCCGTTGCGCTCGGCCGGGCGGATGGCCGACGCGTTCGTGATCGAAATGGCCGACGGCTCCGAGCACGAGGGCAGCCTCAGCGAGATCGAAGAGCTCATCTCGGAGGTGCCGGTGCTGGCACCCGAGGTCTGGCGTCTGGCGCGCGCGCTCGCCGATCGCGCCGGCGGGTCGGCGAGCGACGTGCTTCGGCTCGCCGTGCCGACGCGACAGGTGCGTGTCGAGAAGGCGTGGCTCGCCGCGCGTGCGGCAGCCGCCGACGCAAGGGCGGAGGCAGAGGCCGAAGACGCAACGACACCGGCAACGGCGGGGACCGAGACAAGCAGCACCGACAACGTGTCGACCCCCGAGCTCGACGACGTGGCCACCCGCGGCATCACCGGCTACCGCTCGGTCGACCTCGTGGCCGCCGTGCGCGGCCGCGCCCGTCTCGCCCTCGACGCGGTGCCGCTCGTGGTCGAGCTGCCAGCGGTACCGGGCCTGCCGCCGCGCTGGGTCGGCCGTTGGGCCGTCACGCTCGCCGAGCTGGCCGCCGTCGCGGTGGCGGATGGCGAATCGGCCATCCTCGCCGTTCCCGACTACCGCGATCAAGAGCAGCTCGTCTCGGCCCTCGAGGCAGTGCTTCCGCCCGAGAAGATCGTGCGGCTCGACTCCAGACAGTCGAACCCCGACCGCTACCGCGCCCTCCTCCGGGCGCGAGGTGACGAGGCCCTGGTCATCGTCGGCAACCGCTCCGTGCTCCTCGCCCCGTCGACCACACTCGGGCTGATCGCCCTGTGGGACGACGGCGACCCGCTCTTCTCTGAGCCACTGACCCCCTACGCCCATGCCCGCGACACCGCCCTGCTCCGCTACGAGCAGCAGCACCCGGCCTTGGTCTTCGCGGGCCACGCGCGCTCCACCGACGTACAGCGACTGGTCGAGATCGGGTGGCTGAGCGAGGTGCTACCAGATCCTCGTTATCAACCGCACGTGATCCCTACCACCCAGCAGGGTTCCCGCGACGGCTTCGCCGCCAACGCGCGCATTCCATCGACGGCCTATCTCGAGGCCCGGAATGCCGTCGAGCACGGCCCCGTGCTCGTGCAGGTGGCGCACCCCGGGTATGCGCCTCGGCTGGCGTGCACCGAATGCGGCGACACGGCGCGGTGTCTGCGCTGCAGTGGGCCGCTCCAGAAGAAGAGCGCCGACGCGACGCCGGCGTGCGCCTGGTGCGGTGCCCTCGCGGTCGGCTGGCACTGCGTCACGTGCGAGAACACGATGATGCGGTCGGTCGGCACCGGCGCGGGTCGCACCGCTGACGAGCTCGGTCGGGCGTTCCCGGGCGTGCGCGTCATCGTCTCCGACGGGTCACGGCCGGTGCTCGAGGTCGACGACGAGTCCGCCATCGTCGTCGCGACGCGCGGCGCCGAACCGATTGCGCCCGGTGGTTACCGGGCCGTGCTCCTCCTCGACGGCGAGCGGATGCTGGCCCGCGAGAGTCTGCGGGTAGCCGAAGACTGCGTGCGCTGGTGGGCCGACGCGATCGCCCTCGCCCGCCGTCGCGCCCCGATCTTCCTCGTCGGGGTCGGCGGCACGATCGCCTCCGCCATGGCGACCTGGAACCTCGCCCGATTCGCCTCGTCCGAGCTGGCCGACCGACGGCAGCTCCGATTTCCGCCGTCGGTGCGCGTCGCCACGGTCACCGGTCGCACCGACACCGTCGAGACCGCTCTCGACGCCCTCCCCGAATCGATCCGCAAAGAGACCCTCGGCCCCGTCGACGTCGAAGGCGGCACCGTTCGCGCCATCGTCCGGTTCGACTACGCGCACGGGCACGACGTGGCATCGATCCTCCGCGGTCGGGTGATCCGGGCCGCGACCGACCGCCGCAAACCACCGCGCGATCTGCGCCCCGGCGATGCCCGCAACACGAACCGCCGCACGCCCGCTCCTACACTCAGAGTGCGGTTCGACGACGTCGAGCCCTTCTCCGATTGATTTCAGTCGCCCGTCCCACCCCGATCACCACTCGAAAGCCTCGAATTGCGCCTCGTCTTCGCCGGTAGCCCCGCCGCCGCTGTTCCCTCCCTCCGAGCTCTCGCCGCCGGTCAGCACGACATCGTCGCCGTCCTCACCCGCGACGACACGCCCCAGGGCCGAAAGCGCGTGCTCACCCCGACTCCTGTCGCCGACGCCGCCGTCGAACTCGGCATCCCCGTTCTCAAGGCCCGCCGCATCAGCGACGAGATCACGGCGGCGGTCCGAGCCACCGGGGCCGACCTCGGAGTGATCGTCGCGTACGGCGCCCTCCTGCGCGAGCCGCTGCTCTCGACGCCAAGCCACGGCTGGATCAACCTGCACTTCTCCCTCCTGCCGAGCTGGCGGGGTGCCGCACCGGTGCAGCGCGCCCTCATGGCGGGCGATGCCGAGACCGGGGCAACCGTCTTCCAGCTCGTGCCCGAACTCGACGCCGGCGAGCTCCTCGGCACGATCCACAAGCCGCTCCGCGGCGACGAGACGGCGGGCGAGCTTCTCGGCGAGCTGGCCATCTCGGGCGCTCTGCTGCTGACGCAGGTCGTCGACGAGATCGCATCAGGATCCCCGACCCGCACCGAGCAGACGGGTCCCGTCACGCTCGCCCCCAAACTCGCTCTCGACGACGGGCTGCTCGACTTCACCGACAGCCGAGCCGCCCTCCACAATCGCTGGCGCGGCGTCACGCCCGAGCCGGGAGCGCACGCTCTGCTCGATGGCGCCCGATTCAAGGTGCTCGAGCTGCGGGTGCCCGAAGCGGGGCCGAGCGCCGAGGTAGCGCCGAGCGAAGTGGCGCCGGGGCGGATCCTTCTCGACGGTCGACGGGTTCTGGTCGGAACCTCGACGGAGCCGCTCGAGCTGATGACCGTGCAGCCGTCCGGCAAGAAGCCGATGGCCGCCGCCGATTGGCTGCGCGGGGTGCCCGACAGAGACTCGCTGGCCTTCGACGGAGCAGGAGCAGCCTCGTGAGCGAGCAGCGCGATTCTGCCGAGAACCGCTCTGGCGCGAACCATCCCAGGGCGAACCACGACGGGGCGGGCCGCCGTCGACCGAACCGCACCGGCCCGCGCGGCGGCTCTGAGCGCACCCCGCGCGTCGAGCCGCGCGTCCAGCCGGCCCGACAGGTGGCGCTCGACGTGATCCGCGCGGTCGAGCACGACGACGCCTACGCCAACCTCCTTCTGCCGCAGCGCATCGTGCGTGCCGGGTTGTCGCCCCAAGACGCCGGGCTCGCCACCGAGCTCACCTACGGCACCCTGCGCATGTCCGGCTACTACGACCGCGTCCTCTCCATCGCGGCTCGCCGGCCGACCGATCAAATCGATCCGGCCCTTCTCGACGTGCTCCGCCTCGGGGCGCACCAGCTGCTCGCGACCCGGGTCGCTCCGCACGCCGCCGTCGACGAGTCGGTCTCACTGGCGCGTCAGGTCGGCAGTCGCTCGGGCACGGGATTCGTCAACGGCGTGCTGCGAACCGTCTCGCGCTCGACCCCCGACGAGTGGCTCGCCCGGGTGCTGGCCGAGACGACCAGCCCCGACGATGCCCTTGCCGCTCGCTACTCGCATCCCGAATGGGTGGTTCGCGCCCTTCGCGGGGCCCTCGCCGCCGAGGGTCGCTCCGACGAACTCGAGACCCTGCTCGAGGCCGACAACGAGCCGGCCCGCGTCAGCCTGGTGGCCCTGCCCGGCCTCGCCGACCCTGCCGCCGTCGAGGGTGTCGAGGAGGGCCGGTTCTCGCCCGTCGCCCTCACCGCACCGCACGGCGACCCCGCGAGCCTCGCCGACGTCCGATCCGGCACGGTCCGAGTGCAAGATGAAGGGTCGCAGCTCGCCGCCCTCGCCCTTTCGCGCCTGAAGCCGATCGAGCCGGGGGAGCGCTGGCTCGACATGTGCGCGGGGCCCGGCGGCAAGGCGGCCTTGCTCGCGGCCGAAGCCGCCGTCGGCGGTGCGAGACTGACTGCCAACGAGCTCGTCCCGGGTCGTGTCGGTCTGGTCAAGCAGGCCCTCGCCGCCGTCACCGCGGCAGCCCGAGCGGCGGGTTCGTCGTCGCCGGCCGCCACGGCCTCCGTACCCGAGCTCGTCGAGGTCAGGCAGGGCGACGCCACCGAGATCGGGGCGTCCGAGCCCGAGACGTACGCGCGGATCCTGCTCGATGCCCCCTGCACCGGCCTCGGCGCACTCCGCCGCCGCCCCGAAGCCCGATGGCGCAAGCAGCCGCGCGACGTGGCCGAGCTGACCGGGCTGCAGTCCGAGCTCTTCTCGTCGGCCCTCGCCGCGCTCGCGCCCGGTGGCACGCTCGCCTACGTGACCTGCTCGCCGCACACGGCCGAGACCCGCGGAGTCGTCGAGTCCGGTCTGAAACGATGGGCTCGCGATGGCGGTACGCCCATCGACACGATCGACGCCACCGAGGTGCTGCAGAGCGTGGCGGTCGCCGAGCTCGACCTCGGTGCCGGGCCGTTCGTGCAGCTCTGGCCGCACCGACACGGCACCGACGCGATGTTCGTGGCGTTGCTACGCAAGCGCGCCTAGCTCGCGCCTCGCAACCTCGCGCGGGCAGACACCGCTTTGCGGGCGAAACACCGCTGAAAAGCGGCGTCCTGCCCGAAAAGTCGTGCCGCAAACCGCCCGATAGGCTTGACGGGTGCCCAGCAATCACCCCATCCGCATCAGCCCCAGCATCCTCTCGGCCGATTTCGTCAACCTCGAGCGCGACCTCGGTCGCATCTCGACGGCCGACCTCGTGCACGTCGACGTGATGGACGGCCATTTCGTGCCCAACCTCACGCTGGGCCTGCCCATCGTCGAGCGCATCCAGCAGGTGAGCCCGCTGCCCCTCGATGTGCACCTGATGATCGACGACCCGCTGCGGTGGGCCCCGAAGTACGCCGAGACCGGCGCTTTCTCCGTCACTTTCTCGCTCGAGGCGGCACCCGATCCCCGTGCCGTCGCCAAGGCGATCAGGAGCGCAGGATCCCGGGCGGCCGTCGCCATCAAACCGGGCACACCGATCGAGCCCGTTCTCGACCTCCTCGACTACATCGACATGATCCTGGTCATGACCGTGGAGCCGGGGTTCGGCGGGCAGTCGTTCATGGGCGAGACGATGCCGAAGCTCCGGGCCGCTCGCGACGCCATCGATGCGTCCGGCCGCGAGATCTGGCTCGAGGTCGACGGCGGTATCACCGCTGAGACCATCAAGACCGCCGTAGAGAACGGTGCCGACACGATCGTCGCGGGATCCTCCGTCTATGGTCCGACCGGCACCCCGGAGCCCGTCGACCGCATCGCCGCGCTCCGCGCGAGCGCGAGCCAGGTAGCGTAGGCGTCGTGAAATCGTTCGACGACCTGTTTGCAGAGCTCAGCGCCAAGATCACGGAGCGCCCCGAGGGCTCCGGCACCGTCAAAGAATTCGACGCCGGAGTGCATCAGATCGGCAAGAAGATCGTCGAGGAGGCCGCCGAGGTGTGGATGGCCGCCGAGTACGAGGGCGACGTCGCCACCGCCGAAGAGATTTCGCAGCTGCTGTACCACCTGCAGGTGCTCATGCTGGCCAAGGGCCTCACCCCGGCCGACATCTACCGACATCTCTGAGCCCGGCTCGACGTTCCGAGCCCCACCGGCCCCGACACTTCTAGAGAAATCGGACTCATGCTTCGCGTAGCTGTACCCAACAAGGGCTCGCTCTCCGAGACCGCCAGCCAGATGCTCACCGAGGCCGGCTACACCGGTCGTCGCGACCCGAAGTCGCTCTACCTCGCCGACGAGCGCAACGGCGTCGAGTTCTTCTACCTGCGTCCTCGCGACATCGCGACCTACGTCGGCTCGGGTGCCCTCGACGTCGGCATCACCGGCCGCGACCTGCTGCTCGACTCGGGCTCGCCGGCGCGCGAGGTGACCAGCCTCGACTTCGGCTCGTCGACCTTCCGCTTCGCCGGCCCCGCGGGCAAGTACCACGAACTGTCCGACCTCGAGGGCGTCCGCGTGGCCACGAGCTACGCGGGTCTCGTCCGCGAGTTCCTGCGCGAGAACGGCGTCACCGCCGAGCTCGTCAGCCTCGATGGCGCCGTCGAGAGCGCCGTTCAGCTGGGCGTCGCAGATGCCATTGCCGACGTCGTCGAGACGGGTACGACCCTCCGGGCGGCCGGTCTCGAGATCTTCGGCCCGGTGATCCTCAAGTCAACGGCCGTCCTGATCGCCTCCGACGAGTCCATCGCCGGCCTCGACGTGCTGCAGCGTCGCCTTCAGGGTGTCCTGGTCGCGCGCCAGTACGTCCTCATGGACTACGACCTCCCCGTGCGCCTGCTCGACCAAGCGACCAAGGTCGCCCCGGGCATCGAGTCGCCGACGGTCTCGTCTCTCCACGACCCGGAGTGGGCTGCCGTCCGCGTCATGGTGCCGCGCACCGACACGAACCAGATCATGGATGCTCTCTACGACCTCGGGGCTCGAGCGATCCTGGTCAGCCCCATCCACGCCGCGAGACTGTGACGGGCGAGCGACCGTGACTCACCGAACGCATGCCTCGGGTGACTCGACCCTCGCCATCCGGGTGATTCCCTGCCTCGACGTGGCCGAAGGCCGTGTCGTGAAGGGCGTCAACTTCCTCGACCTGCGCGACGCGGGCGATCCGGTGGAGCTGGCGCGCACCTACTACGAGCAGGGTGCCGACGAGATCACCTTCCTCGATGTGACCGCGTCGGTCGAGGGTCGGGGCACCACCTACGACATGGTCCGCCAGACCGCCGAGCAGATCTTCATCCCGCTCACCGTGGGCGGGGGAGTGCGCTCCACCGACGACGTCGCGCGCCTCCAGGGCGCCGGTGCCGACAAGGTGGGCGTCAACAGCGCCGCGATCGCCCGCCCGGAGCTCCTGGGCGAGATCGCCGACCGGTTCGGCGCTCAGGCACTCGTCCTCTCGCTCGACGTCAAGCGATCGCCCGCGACGCCGTCCGGCTTCGTCGTGACCACCCACGGCGGTCGCCGCGAGACCACCCTCGACGCGGTCGCCTGGGCCCGCGAGGCCGTCGAGCGGGGGGCCGGAGAGCTGCTGGTCAACTCGATCGACGCCGATGGCACGAAGCGCGGCTTCGACCTCGAGCTCATCACCCTGATGCGCGAGAACGCCGCCGTGCCGGTCATCGCGTCGGGTGGCGCCGGGCGGCTCGACCACTTTGCCCCGGCGATTCAGGCCGGCGCCGATGCGGTGCTCGCGGCCAGTGTGTTCCACAATGGAGAGCTGACGATCGGCGACGTCAAGTCGGCCCTCGCAGAATCCGGTGCCATCGTCCGCTGACCGGGCGGCCGGGGCACCGTGCGCCTCACCAATCGAAGGATCACCATGACCGAGCAGCTCACCCGCGAGACCGTCGAGCCCGTCGTCGAGCGGGCCGCCTTCGATGCGAAGGGGCTGCTGCCGGCGATCATCCAAGAAGAGAGCACCCGCGACGTCTTGATGATGGGCTGGATGGACGCCGAGGCGCTCCGTCGCACCCTGACCGAGGGCCGGGTCACGTTCTGGTCGCGCTCGCGCCAGGAGTACTGGCGCAAGGGCGACACCTCGGGTCACGCCCAGTTCGTGCGTAGCGCCGCTCTCGATTGCGACGGCGACACCCTGCTCGTCACCGTTGAGCAGATCGGCGCCGCCTGCCACACCGGCGAGCACGCCTGCTTCGACGTCGACCCCCTCGTTCCCGCGACCGGCTCCTCCTCGATCGGCTCTCCGCATGTCTGACAGCACCACCCGCGCCGAATTCGACGCGCTCCTCGACGGACACCGGGTCATCCCGGTCGTTCGCAGTCTCTTCGCCGCCGAAGAGACCCCGGTCGGCATCTACCGCAAGCTGGCCGACGGCCGTCCCGGTACGTTCCTGCTCGAGTCCGCCGAACAGGGCGGCATCTGGTCGCGATATTCGTTCATCGGCGTCTCGTCGTTCGGCGTTCTCACCACGAGCGGAGTCACGACGCGAGAAGGATCCTCGATCCAGACCGAGTGGATCGACTACGGCGTGTCACGCGAACGGGCGCTGGGTGACGCATCGGGCGCTCCGCTCGACGTCCTGTCTCGCCTCCACGACCGCTGGAAGACCCCCGTGATCCCCGCCCACCCGCCGCTCACCGGTGGTCTCGTCGGATTCATCGGCTGGGAGGCCGTGCGGCAGCTCGAGAACTTGCCCGATGCTCCACCCGCCGAGTTCGACGTGCCGGCTCAGGCGCTCAGCTTCGTCTCCGAGCTCATTGTGCTCGATCACCGCACGGGCACGGCGCTGCTCATCGCCACCGCCCTCAACGACGGCACCGACGACGGCGAGACCCTGTGGACGACGGCGCAGAAGCAGCTCGATGCCCTCCAGACGAAGCTCGCCGGGCCGAGCCCCGCGCACCTTGCCCAGGTCGATATGTCTCTCGAGCCGTCGCCGGTGCGCCGGTCGACCAATGCCGAGTACGCCGAGGCCATCGCTCGCTCGAAGCAGTTCATCCACGACGGCGACGTGTTCCAGGTCGTGATCTCGCAGCGCTTCGACCACGAGCTGACGGCGCCGGCCATCGATGTGTACCGGGTGTTGCGAACCCTCAACCCGAGCCCGTACATGTACCTGGTCAGTCTCGAAGACAGCGCCGGCGTTCCGTATCAGATCGTGGGTTCCAGCCCCGAGGCCCTGGTCAAGGTCCAGGGCTCGCGCGCCTACTCCCACCCGATCGCGGGCTCGAAGCCACGCGGCGCGACCCCCGAAGAAGACCTCGCGTTCGCGACCGCGCTCGAGAGCGACGACAAGGAGCGCGCCGAGCACCTGATGCTCGTCGATCTCGCCCGGAACGACCTTCTCAAGGTCTGCGTGCCGGGCAGCGTCGAGGTCACCGAGTTCATGCACGTCGAGCGCTTCAGCCACATCATGCACCTGGTCTCGAGCGTCGAGGGCGACCTCGCCCCGGGCCGCAACGCCATCGACGCCTTCCGCGCGACCTTTCCGGCCGGCACTCTCTCCGGGGCGCCCAAGCCCCGAGCCCTTGAGATCATCGACGCCTTGGAGCCAGCCCAGCGCGGTGTCTACGGCGGCGTGGTCGGCTACTTCGATTTCGCAGGATCCGCCGACGTCGCGATCGCCATCCGAACCGTTCTTCTGCAGCCCGGCATCGCCCGCGTCCAGGCCGGCGCCGGCCTCGTGGCCGACTCCGATCCCGCGTCCGAGAACCAGGAGGCCCGCAACAAGGCCGCCGCACCCCTAAGAGCGGTCGCCGTGGCCAACGCCATGACGCCCCTTCACTGATCCGTGCCGGTCGACCAGGCCGACGCCAGACAGGCAGCGTCATGACAATCACTCCGCAGCGGACCCGCTCGACCAAGCTCCCGTCGATCCTCGCCGGACTGGCTCTGGCCGGTCTCACCCTGCTCACGTACACGCAGACCTGGGTGAACTCGACCGTCACGAGCCCGAGCGGCGGCACCGTGCGGGTGGTGGCCGACGGCAGCGCAGCGGCGCCCGCCCTGTCGGCGCTGGCATTGGCGGGGCTCGCCCTCTTCGGGGCGATCACGATTGCGGGCCCGGTGTTCCGCGTCATCCTGGGGGTCCTCGAGATTCTCCTGGGTGGGTGCGTCGCCCTGTCCGCGATCCTCGCGGTCTCCGACCCCATCGGCGCTGCGGCCCACGCGATCACGAAGCTGACCGGCGTCGACGGCGACTCGTCCGTCCGTGACATCGTCCAGAACCACTCGATGACCGCCTGGCCCTGGGTCGCACTCCTCGCGGGCGTTGCCATGGCGGCGCTCGGCGTCGCGGTCATCCTCACCTCGAAGCGCTGGCCCGCCTCCACCCGTCGCTATCAGGCCGTCCGCCTCGTCGACGAGAACGGCACCACCGATCCGGTCGTGGCCTGGGACACTCTCTCGACGGGAGCAGATCCGACGGCTCGCGGCGAGGATGACCCGAACGACAACCGATAGACTCGGGTCTCGTACCCCCAGCATTCCAAGGAGCACCGTGAGTATCGAGAGCACGAACCATGTGACGAAGGCGTCGGCCGGCAAGGCCGCCGAGGCGAGCCACGACAGCGACTCTGACGGGCACGGCAACTCGCCGGCGGCCTGGACGGCCGTCGTCATCATGCTCGTTGCATTCGCCGTCGGCACCATCGCCTTCTGCGCCGATGTGCCGATCGTGGTCTGGATCGCAGCCGGGTTCATCGTGATCGGGGCCCTCGTCGGCCTCGTCCTCAAAAAGATGGGCTACGGCGTCGGCGGCGCCCGCTACGTTCCGAAGGCTCACCAGTAAGTGCTCGACGACCTCTACGCCGGCGCTCTCGCCGACGCCGAAGCGCGCCGTTCTCTCGTCTCCCTCGCTGATGTAGAACGCGCTGCGCTCGCAAAGACTCCTGCCCTCGACGCCCGTGATGCGCTCCAGCCAGCCGACCGGGTGAAGATCATCGCCGAGGTGAAGCGCGCGAGTCCCTCTCGCGGTGCCCTCTCCGAGATCGCCGATCCTGCCTCCCTCGCGCACTCGTACGAGACCGGTGGCGCGAGCGCCATCAGCGTCCTCACCGAGGGGCGCAAGTTCAAAGGCACCCTGGCCGACCTGGTCGCTGTCCGCGCGGCCGTCTCGGTGCCGGTGCTCCGCAAAGACTTTATCGCCGAGCCGTACCAGGTGTTCGAGGCACGTGCCGCCGGGGCCGATCTCGTGCTCCTCATCGTCGCGGGCCTGCCGCAGCAGAAGCTCGTCGAACTGCACCAGCTCACTCTCGAGCTGGGCATGACGGCCCTCATCGAGACGCACTCCGCCGACGAGGTCGTTCGCGGTCTCGATGCCGGGGCCACCGTCCTGGGCGTCAATGCTCGCGACCTGACCACGTTCGAGCTCGACCAAGACCTCTTCGGCTCGCTTGCCGGCAGCATCCCCTCGGGTGTCGTGCGGGTCGCCGAGTCCGCCGTCAAGTCGCCGGCCGACGTGGCTCACTACCGCCGTTCGGGGGCGGACGTCGTCCTGGTCGGCGAGGCTCTCGTAGTCCACGGCGACCCTGTCGACGCCCTCACCACTTTCCTGGAGGTCTGATGACCACCCTGCACGATGTAGTTGGCCCGTATTTCGGCGAGTTCGGTGGGCGCTATGTGCCCGAATCTCTCGTCGCAGCCCTCGATGAGCTCGACGAGGCCTACAAGGCGGCCGCCGTCGATCCGTCCTTCCAGGCCGAGCTCGCCGAGCTGCACAAGACCTACACGGGTCGTCCGTCGATCATCACGGATGTGCCCCGCTTCGCGGAGCACGCCGGCGGCGCACGGGTCATCCTGAAGCGCGAAGACCTAAACCACACCGGCTCGCACAAGATCAACAACGTGCTCGGGCAGGCGCTCCTCGCGAAACGCCTCGGCAAGACCCGCCTCATTGCCGAGACCGGCGCCGGCCAGCACGGGGTGGCGACGGCCACCGCCGCGGCTCTCTTCGGCATGGAATGCGTGGTCTACATGGGCCAGGTCGACACCGAGCGCCAGGCGCTCAACGTCGCCCGCATGCGCCTCCTGGGCGCCGAAGTCGTGTCGGTGGCCACCGGCTCGCGCACGCTCAAAGACGCGATCAACGACGCCCTCCGCGACTGGGTCGCCAGCGTCGAGACGACCCACTACGTGCTCGGCACGGTCGCCGGCCCGCACCCCTTCCCGACGATGGTCCGCGACTTCCACAAAATCATCGGCGAAGAAGCCCGCGAGCAGGTGCTGGCACTCACCGGCAAGCTCCCCGACTACATCACCGCGTGCATCGGCGGCGGTTCCAACGCCATCGGCATCTTCAACGCGTTCCTCGACGACCCTTCCGTCGAGCTCTACGGCTTCGAGGCGGGCGGCGACGGCATCGAGAGTGGGCGCCACGCCGCCTCGATCACGCTCGGCAAGACCGGCGTGCTCCAGGGCGCGAAGTCGTACCTCATGCAAGACGACGACGGCCAGACCGTCGAGAGCCACTCGATCTCGGCCGGGCTCGACTACCCGGCGGTCGGCCCCGAGCACGCCTGGCTCGCCAAGATCGGTCGCGTGCACTACGAGCCGATCACCGATGCCGAGGCGATGGAGGCCTTCCGCCTGCTCACCCGCACCGAGGGCATCATCCCGGCGATCGAGTCGGCTCACGCGCTGGCCGGAGCGATCAAACTCGGGCTCAAGCACGGGCCCGATGCGACGATCCTGGTGTCGCTGAGTGGGCGAGGCGACAAAGACGTGGCGTCCGCGAGCCGCTACTTCGGTCTGCTCGAGGGCGAGATCGTCGACGACGGGGCGGTGCAACTGTGATCGACTCCACCACCAGCAAGGTCGGCGCGGCGATCCACGCCCGGAAAAACGCCGGGTCGGGTGCCGTCATCGGCTATCTGCCCCTCGGGTTCCCCGACATTCAGACGAGCATCGACGCCGCTGTCACCCTGGCGAACAACGGGGTCGACGTGCTCGAGCTCGGTCTGCCCTACTCCGACCCGGTGATGGACGGCCCGGTCATCCAGGCGGCCACCCAGCGTGCTCTCGCTGAGGGGTATCGCGTTCGCGACACGTTCCCCGCCGTCCGCGAGATCGTGTCGCAGGTGAAGACGCCCGTTCTGGTCATGACGTACTGGAACCCCGTAGCGCAGTTCGGCGCTCAGAGGTTCGCCGACGAGCTGTCCGCCGCCGGGGGAGCCGGGCTCATCACCCCCGACCTCATTCCCGACGAAGGCTCCGAGTGGATGGCTGCGGCCACCGCCGCCGACCTCGATCGTGTCTTTCTCGCCGCCCCCTCGTCCTCCGAGACACGCCTGAAGCAGGCCGTCGAGGCGAGCCGGGGCTTCGTCTACACCGTCTCGACGATGGGCATCACGGGCGCCCGCTCCGACGTCGACTCGGCCGCGGCCACTCTGGTCGCACGCCTCCGGGCCGTCGGGGTCGACAATGCCTGCGTGGGCCTCGGCATCTCCACCGCCCAGCAGGTGCGCGAAGTTCTCGCCTACGCGGATGGCGCGATCATCGGCTCCGCTTTCGTCCGTGCCCTCGCCGAGGGTGGCCTCGAGCGACTCGCGGCCGTGTCGAGCGACCTCGCTTCGGGCAGTAGAGTCTCGTAGCGGCGGGGTTCGTCGCACGACACCGCACGAACACCCCGGTTTCGGCCGTGACGGATCCTTCGGTCCGGCCCCTGTTTCCCCACGAAAGGCACCTGAACGTTGCTGCCCCTGAGCATTCCGAGCCCGTCTGCCTCGTGGCAGTACTTCGACCTCACGGGGTGGATCAACGACACGTTCGGTGCGTCGATTCCCTTTAGCCTCCGGATCCACGCGTACGCCATCTGCATTCTGCTCGGCATCGTCGCGGCGGTCCTCGTCACCAACTACCGGTTGAACCGTCGCGGTGCCGAGCGCTGGATCATCATCGACCTCGCCATCTGGTGCGTGCCGTTCGGCATCGTCGGCGGGCGCGTCTTCCACGTGGTCACGCACCCCGACGACTACTTCAACGGCCAGCCGCTCTGGCACGTTTTCGCGATCTGGGAGGGCGGGCTCGCCATCTTCGGCGCGCTGATCTTCGGTGCTCTCGGCGCCTGGCTCGGATGCCGCCAGACCGGCCTCCGCTTCACCGTCTTCGCCGACGCACTCGTGCCCGGCCTGATGCTCGCGCAGGCGTTCGGCCGCCTCGGCAACTACTTCAACCACGAGCTGTTCGGCACTCCGACCACGCTGCCCTGGGGCCTCGAGATCGAGACGACCAACGCCGCGTACCCCGTGGGCCTGCCCGCCGGCACGCTGTTCCACCCGACGTTCGCGTACGAGATCATCTGGAACCTCTTCGGCCTCGCCGTGATCCTGCTGATCAACCGCAACGTGAAGCTCGAGTGGGGCAAGACACTCGCCCTCTACTTCATCTGGTACGGCGTCGGCCGGGCCTGGTTCGAGTCGATTCGCACCGACTACAGCCAGCTCTTCTTCGGTATCCGCACCAACGTCTGGGCCGCCGTGGCTGCCGTCATCCTCGGCATCATCATCTTTGCGTGGCAGAGCCGAAACCACACCGGAATGGTGCCGAGCGCCTACGTCCCCGGCCGCGGGCCGAACGACGCCGACACCCGCACTAACGCCGACACCGCTGAGGGCGACGGCGCTGAGCTAGACTCCGTAGACGAGACCGACGCCGACGACGCCGACGCGACCGCCGCCACCAGCGACAGCGATACCGTCAAAGCCTGACCAGGCTCCTGCCGGCCGCACCCAGATCCAAAGCACCCTGCACCGCAAGCACTCTGCACGACAGGATGCCTGCACCAAGCAACCCTGCAGCACCGCACCAGCACCACCCTGCATCACTGGCAGCCGCATCACAGCAGCGGCACCAGCAACCGCTCCACCTCTCCGATCCGCACACAGATCGCCGAGACGTCCACGTGGGTCTCTTTAGACCCACCGCGACGAGACGCCCCGAAGGCCACGACCCCGAGCCCCCGGCGCCTGCCACACCCACTCGGTTTTCTGCCGAGTGCCAGCGAATCGGGCCAGCGACGCCCCGCCCTGCGTAAGTTTTCCTCTACTAGTCAGTCACGACTAGTCCCACATCGTGAGGACGGATCGACATGGCTCTCACGCCAGCGCACCAGACCTTCAGCACCATTCCCGCCGCCCAGGGTCTCTACGACCCTGCCCAGGAGAAAGACGCCTGCGGCCTGGCCATGGTCGCCACGCTCCGCGGCACCCCGGGCCACGACATCATCGATGCCGCGCTCGGGGCCCTGCGCAACCTCGAGCACCGGGGGGCGGTCGGTTCGGACGCCGGCACGGGCGACGGTGCCGGGATCCTGATGCAGGTTCCCGACGCCTTCTTCCGTGAGGTGGTTGAGTTCGACCTGCCCGAGGCGGGTCACTACGCGGTCGGCATCGCCTTCCTCCCCACCGACTTCGACGAGCGGAAGACCCTTCAGGCGGCGATCGAGAAGATCGTCGTCGAAGAGAGCCTCCGGGTCGTCGGCTGGCGCGACGTCCCCGTGCGCTCGGGCGAGCTCGGCACCCTGGCCCGCAACGCCATGCCGGCGTTCGAGCAGCTGTTCGTCGCGGCCGCGCACGGCTCCGACCACGTCGAAGGCGTCGCCCTCGACCGCCTGGCCTTCCGCATGCGCAAGCGCGCCGAACGCGAGCTCGGCGCCTACTTCACGTCGCTCTCGAGCCGCACCATGGTTTACAAGGGCATGGTCACGACCCTCCAGCTGGAGCCGTTCTACCCCGACCTCTCCGACGAGCGGGTTGCCTCGAAGCTCGCGATCGTGCATTCGCGCTACTCGACGAACACGTTCCCGTCGTGGCCCCTTGCGCAGCCGTTCCGCATGATCGCGCACAACGGCGAGATCAACACGGTCCGCGGCAACCGCAACTGGATGCGGGCCCGGCAGTCGCAGCTCGAGTCCGAACTGATCGGCGACGTGACCCCGCTGCTGCCCATCGTCACGCCCGGCAACAGCGACTCGGCCTCGTTCGACGAGGTCGTCGAGCTCCTCAGCCTGACCGGTCGCTCGCTGCCGCACGCGATCATGATGATGGTTCCCGAGGCATGGGAGAACCAGGTCGGCATCGACCCGGTGCTCCGCGACTTCTACGAGTATCACTCGATGCTCATGGAAGCATGGGACGGCCCAGCGGCGATCACCTTCACCGACGGTTCGCTTGCCGGTGCCACCCTCGACCGCAACGGCCTCCGCCCGGGTCGCTACCTCGTCACCGACGACGGACTCGTGGTGCTCGCCAGCGAGATCGGCGTGCTGCCCGACATCGACCAGTCGAAGATCGTCCGCAAGGGTCGTCTGCGCCCCGGCAAGATGTTCCTGGTCGACACCGAGGCAGGCCGCATCATCGAAGACGACGAGATCAAGCAGCAGCTCGCGTCGTCCGAGGAGTACGGCGAGTGGCTCGAGATGGGTCGCATCCACCTCAAAGACCTCCCCGAGCGCGAGCACATCGTGCACACACCGGCGTCGGTTACGCGCCGCCAGCGCACGTTCGGCTACACCGAAGAAGAGGTCAGGATCCTGCTGACCCCGATGGCCAAGGCCGGTGCAGAGCCGTTGGGTGCGATGGGCAGCGACACCCCCATCGCGGTACTCAGCGATCGTCCACGCCTCCTGTTCGACTACTTCACCCAGCAGTTCGCCCAGGTGACGAACCCGCCGCTCGACTCGATCCGCGAATCCGTCGTGACGTCGCTGAAGCTCGGGCTCGGCCCGGAGCGCAACCTGCTCGACGCCACACCCGAGCACGCCCGCCAGGTGATCCTCGACTTCCCGGTGATCGACAACGACGAGCTCGCCAAGATCCAGCACATCGACCCGGCACCCGGCTCGCGTCTCACCGCCACGCTCCGTGGTCTGTACCGCGTCGACCAGGGTCCCCGCGCGATGGAGGACCGCATCGCGGCCCTCTGCGCCGAGGTCGACGAGGCGATCGCCGAGGGCTCGGAGTTCATCGTGCTGTCCGACCGCGACTCCACCGCGGAGTTCGCGCCGATCCCGTCGTTGCTCATGCTCGCGGCGGTCCACCACCACCTCATCCGCACTGAGAACCGCATGAAGGTCGGCCTGATCGTCGAGGCCGGCGACGTGCGCGAGGTCCACCACGTGGCGACCCTCATCGGCTACGGTGCGTCGGCGATCAACCCGTACCTGGCGATGGAGACCTGCGAGAACCTGGTCCGCAGCGGCATGATCACCGGCATGTCGCCGGAGCAGGCCGTGAAGAACGTGATCAAGGCGCTCGGCAAGGGCGTGCTCAAGATCATGTCGAAGATGGGCATCTCGACCGTGTCGTCGTACGCGGCCGCCCAGGCGTTCGAGGCCGTGGGCCTCAGCCAGGAGTTCATCGACACCTACTTCACCGGCACCTCGACCCGCCTCGGCGGTGTCGGCGTCGACGTGATCGCGGCCGAGAACGCCGAGCGTCACCTCAGCGCCTACCCGGCCGACGGTGCGAGCCCCGCTCACGAGCGCCTCCAGACCGGCGGCGAGTACCAGTGGCGCCGCGAGGGTCCGCCGCACCTCTTCAACCCCGAGACGGTGTTCCGCCTGCAGCACGCGACTCGCACGAGGCGCTACGACATCTTCCGCGAGTACACGAAGATGGTCGACGACCAGGCCGAGCAGCTGATGACGCTCCGCGGTCTCTTCACTCTCCGCACACACGCCCGCCCGACTGTTCCCCTCGACGAGGTCGAGTCGGTGGAGTCGATCGTCAAGCGCTTCTCCACCGGTGCGATGAGCTACGGCTCCATCTCGAAAGAAGCCCACGAGACGCTGGCGATCGCGATGAACCGCCTCGGCGGCAAGTCGAACACCGGCGAGGGCGGCGAAGACGTCGACCGGCTCCTCGACCCGGAGCGTCGCAGCGCCGTCAAACAGGTCGCCTCCGGGCGATTCGGTGTGACGAGCATGTACCTGACACACGCGACCGACATCCAGCTCAAGATGGCTCAGGGCGCCAAGCCCGGCGAGGGCGGTCAGCTGCCACCGTCGAAGGTGTACCCCTGGGTTGCCCGCACTCGTCACGCGACGCCCGGCGTCGGACTCATCTCGCCGCCGCCGCACCACGACATCTACTCGATCGAAGACCTCAAGCAGCTGATCTTCGACGTCAAGCGCGCCAACCCGACCGCTCGGGTGCACGTGAAGCTCGTGTCGCAGTCGGGTATCGGCGCCGTCGCCGCGGGTGTGACCAAGGCTCTCGCCGACGTCGTCCTGGTCTCCGGCCACGACGGTGGCACCGGTGCCAGCCCGCTCAACTCGCTCAAGCACGCGGGAACCCCGTGGGAGATCGGCCTGGCCGAGACGCAGCAGACGCTCATGATGAACGGCATGCGCGACCGGGTCGTCGTTCAGGTCGACGGTCAGATGAAGACGGGTCGCGACGTGATCGTCGCCGCCCTGCTCGGTGGTGAGGAGTTCGGTTTCGCGACCGCACCCCTCGTCGTGTCGGGCTGCATCCTGATGCGGGTCTGTCACCTCGACACCTGCCCCGTCGGTGTCGCCACGCAGAACCCCGAGCTCCGCGCCCGGTTCACCGGCAAGGCCGAGCACGTCGTCAACTTCTTCGAGTTCCTCGCACAGGAGGTGCGCGAGTACCTCTCCGAGCTCGGCTTCCGCTCGCTCGACGAGGCGATCGGCCATCACGAGTTGCTCGGCGTCGACCGCGCTGTCGACCACTGGAAGGCGTCGGGGCTCGACCTCTCTCCCGTGCTCGTCGGCCCGGTGTTCGCCGGCGACGAGCCGCGCCGCAACTTCGTCCAGCAGGATCACGAGCTCGAGAAGCACTTCGACAACCAGCTCATCGCCGCGTCCGCCGATGTCATCGCCACCGGCGGCTCGATCGCGCTCGACCTCCCGATCCGTAACACGGAGCGTGCCGTTGGAACGATGCTCGGCCACGAAGTGACCGTTCAGCACGGCGAGCACGGCCTCCCCGCGGGCAGCATCGACATCACCCTCCGAGGATCCGCCGGGCAGTCGCTCGGTGCCTTCCTTCCGGCGGGCATCACGTTGCGACTCGTCGGCGACAGCAACGACTACGTCGGCAAGGGCCTCTCCGGCGGCACGGTCATCGTGCGTCCGCCCGAGGAGGCGAGCTTCGCGGCCGAAGACAACGTCATCGCCGGCAACGTCATCGGCTACGGCGCGACCCAGGGCAGCATGTTCATCCGCGGCATCGTGGGGGAGCGCTTCCTGGTCCGCAACTCGGGCGCCAGCGCCGTCGTGGAGGGCGTGGGCGACCACGCGCTCGAATACATGACGGGCGGTCTCGCCGTCATCCTCGGGGAGACCGGCCGCAACCTCGGCGCCGGCATGTCGGGCGGTACCGCCTACGTGCGCGGTCTCCGCCGCGAGAACGTCAACGACGACTCGCTGACGGCCGGTGAGCTGCTGCTCCAGCCGCTCGGCAGTGCCGACATCGAGATCCTCGAGGATCTCCTCCGTCAGCACCTCGCCGAGACCGGATCGCCGGTGGCCGAGAAGCTGCTCGTCGACATCGAGAAGTCCGCGGAGGAGTTCGTGAAGGTGCTGCCTCGCGACTACGCCGCTGTCATGGAAACCCGTAAGACCGCTGCTGCCGAGGGCCTCGACCTCGACGGTGACGAGGTCTGGAATCGAATCATGGAGGTGACCGGTGGCTGACCCCAAAGGTTTTCTGAAGGTCCAGAAGCGCGAGCTTCCCCCGCGTCGTCCCGTCTCTGTCCGGCTCATGGACTGGAAAGAGGTCTACGAGCAGCAGGAGAGCGGTGAACTGCGCCGCCAGGCGGGTCGCTGCATGGACTGTGGCGTGCCGTTCTGCCACCAGGGCTGCCCCCTCGGCAATCTGATCCCGGAATGGAACGATCTCATGTGGCGCGGTGAGGGCCGCCAGGCCATCGAGCGTCTGCACGCGACGAACAACTTCCCGGAGTGGACGGGTCGGCTCTGCCCCGCGCCCTGCGAATCGTCCTGCGTGCTGGGTATCAACCAGCCGCCGGTCACGATCAAGCAGGTCGAGGTCTCGATCATCGATCAGGCCTTCTCGAACGGCTGGGTCACCCCCCACCCGCCCGAGCGTCTCACCGGCAAGACCGTCGCCGTCGTCGGCTCTGGCCCTGCCGGCCTGGCTGCGGCTCAGCAGCTCACCCGCGCAGGCCACACCGTCGCCGTCTACGAGCGCGACGACCGCATCGGCGGCCTCCTCCGCTATGGCATCCCCGACTTCAAGATGGAGAAGAAGCAGATCGAGCTCCGTCTCGCTCAGATGCGAGCAGAGGGCACCCGTTTCCGCGCGGGCGTCGAGATCGGTCGTGACATCGCCTGGGATGACCTCCGCGCTCGCTACGACGCCGTGATCGTGGCGACAGGGGCGACCGTTCCCCGAGACCTGCCGATCCCGGGCCGCGACCTGCCGGGCGTCCACTTCGCCATGGAGTACCTCGTGGCCCAGAACAGGATCGGTGCCGGCGATTCGCTCGGCGACCAGATCTCGGCCGAGGGCAAGCACGTCGTCGTGCTCGGCGGCGGCGACACCGGTGCCGACTGCATCGGCACCGCGCACCGCCAGGGCGCGCTCAGCGTCACCAACCTCGCTATCGGCCAGCAGCCTCCGTCGGAGCGCCCCGACAGCCAGCCCTGGCCGATGCAGCCGACGCTCTTCGAGGTCGCGAGTGCTCACGAAGAGGGTGGCGAGCGGGAGTACCTCGCTTCCACGGTCGAGTTCCTCTCGAACGACGTCGGCGAGGTTCGGGCCATCCGCGTGGCCGAGACAGAGTTCGTCGACGGGCGCCGCGTGCCGAAGTCCGGCACCGAGCGCGAGATCCCGGCCGACCTGGTCCTGCTCGCACTCGGTTTTACCGGTCCGGAGCGCGAGGCTCTCGAGGGCCAGCTGGAGATACCCTTCACCGACCGCGGAATGATCGAGCGCGACGTGTCGTACGAGACCAGCCAGCCGGGCGTGTTCGTCACGGGTGACGCCGGACGCGGTCAGTCGCTCATCGTGTGGGCTATCGCCGAGGGCCGCGCCACAGCGGCCGCCGTCGACAAGTACCTCGAGGGTGCGACTTCTCTGCCCTCGCCGGTCAAGCCGACCGACCGGGCTCTGTCTCTCTAACCGATTGCTCGCCCTCCAGCCATCCGCCGGTTCGATTCCAGCCGCTTTGCGGGAATAAACTGGCGATACGGCCTCGACCGTCACCTGCGTGCATCAGTTCCACCGACGCAGCCACCTCCAACGAAGGAACAAATGAGACGTGCAAAGATCGTCGCCACCCTCGGGCCGGCGACTTCGAGCTATGAAGACATCCGGGCCATCATCGATGCCGGAGTCGACGTCGCGCGAATGAACCTGAGCCACGGCACATACGACGTCCATCAGGGTGTCTACGACAACGTCCGCCAGGCGGCCGCCGATTCGGGCCGCGCCGTCGCCGTCCTGGTCGACCTCCAGGGTCCGAAGATCCGCCTGGGCAAGTTCTCCGATGGGCCGCACGAGCTGGCCGTCGGTGACATCTTCAAGATCACGACCGAAGACATCCTCGGCACCAAAGAGATCTGCGGAACGACCTTCAAAGGCCTCCCTCAAGACGTCTCCGCGGGCGACCCGCTCCTCGTCGACGACGGCCGGGTGAAGCTCCGGGTGCTCGACACCGACGGCACCGTCGTCACGACCGAGGTCGTCGTCGCCGGTACGGTCTCGAACAACAAGGGCATCAACCTGCCCGGAGTCGCGGTCAACGTTCCCGCCCTCTCCGACAAAGACGAGGCCGACCTGCGCTGGGGCCTCAAGCTCGGCGCCGACTTCATCGCCCTGTCGTTCGTGCGAAATGCCGACGACATCGATCGAGTTGCCGAGATCATGGCGGAGGAGGGCCGCAAAGTTCCCGTCTACGCCAAGATCGAGAAGCCCCAGGCCGTCGACAACCTCGAGGCCATCATCGACGCGTTCGACGGCATCATGGTCGCCCGTGGTGACCTCGGCGTCGAACTCCCGCTCGAGGCGGTCCCGATCGTGCAGAAGCATGCAGTCGAGCTGTCCCGCCGCATGGCGAAGCCGGTCATCGTCGCGACTCAGATGCTCGAGTCCATGATCTCCTCGCCCATCCCGACCCGCGCCGAGACCTCCGACGTCGCGAACGCCGTTCTCGACGGAGCCGACGCAGTCATGCTGTCGGGTGAGACCAGCGTGGGCGAGTTCCCGGTCATCACGGTGCAGACGATGGCTCGCATCGTCGCCTCGACCGAAGAGCACGGCCTCGAGCGCATTCCCGCGCTCGGCACCAAGCCGCGCACCCTCGGTGGTGCTATCACGCTGGCTGCGGCCGAGGTCGCCGAATTCGTGCAGGCCAGCTACGTGTGCGTCTTCACCGAGGGTGGCGACACCGTTCGCCGCATGGCACGTCTGCGTCACGCGATTCCGATCGTCGCCTTCACGACCGACGAGGCGATCCGCCGTCGCATGGCGATGAGCTGGGGCGTCCAGTCGTACCTCGTCGACCCGGTCACGCACACCGACGCGATGTTCGGCCAGGTCGACGACGTCCTCCTGGGCAACACTCTCGCCGACACCGGCGACAAGGTCATCGTCATCTCCGGTTCCCCTCCCGGAATCTCGGGGTCGACGAACGACCTCCGCGTCCACCGGGTGGGCGACGCGCACGCAGGCGCCGCACCGGCGTACGCGCGCGACTAGTCGTCTCGACCCGGAAGGCCGGCACCTCTTCGGAGGTGCCGGCCTTCTCTGTCGATCCGTCTTGTTCGGGGGCCGTGTTCCTCCTGAGAATCGAGGATCCCACCGCTCACCCCATCCTAGGATCGTCACCATGGCGATCAACGGCTCGCATCCCGGATGCTTCATGGCCGGCGCACGGCTCTACGCCGTCCCCTCCGATACCGGGCACGACGTGGCCGAGACTCAGGCCAGCTGGGCCCGTGCGGGTTCACCGCACCACCGCCGCCCTCGCATCCACTGGAGCGTCGTGGTCGGGGGAGTGGCCGGTGGCATCCTGATCGATGCCTCGGCAATCAGGTCGTCCAATCTGGCCGACCCTGTTGCGCTGATGATGATGTTCGTTCTCGGCGGCCTGGTCGGTTTCGCCAGCGCCTACGGGATCCGCGAGGCCTGTCTCGGACGGGAGCCCGAGCCCGAAGTGGCCCGGCTTCCCGCCGTCGAGATCCCGGGAGACGTCGCTCGCGGGGCACCCGACGATGCCACGGCCGACGAGCTCGTGCTGTGGAGCGTCGTGACCAAGCGGTATCGAGCCGCCCTCGCTGCGCGGGATGATGCGCCGTTCGTGCCGGATCCTCGGGTCTCGACACCGTCGTCGACTGGGGCGACGACGTCGACCGCGGCCGAAGCGGGTGCGCTGGCCGAGTTGGCGTACATCACGGCGCGACACGATTTCGAGCCGGTTGCCGAGTTGCTTGGGTTGGCCACTCCTCGCTGAACGCGTCTCCGCGTCACTCGAACAGGCTGGCGCTCGCGTACCAAGCTGGCGCACGCGAAAAGACCCCACCTGCCGAAGCAGACGGGGTCTTTCGAAGTGCGGGGGTCTTAGAGAACGCGGATGTTCTCGGCCTGGAGGCCCTTGTTGCCCTGAGCGGTCTCGAATTCGACCTTCTGGTTCTCTTCGAGGTTGCGGTAGCCGTCGCCGGAGATCGCAGAGAAGTGCGCGAACACGTCAGTGGATCCGTCGTCGGGGGTGATGAAGCCGAAGCCCTTTTCGGAGTTGAACCACTTCACGGTGCCTGTTGCCATTTTTCTATTCCTTCAATCAGAGGTGTTCGATCCCTTACCTGTGGGATCTCTCGTCGCGGTGCTTTTTTGGTCCGCTCCCTCTAAGAACGATGAGACTCGGGCGACCGTTTCGCCTGAAAGACGAACCGATGCCGCGTGCCCCATCGCGAAGTACAAATGCGTAACACAACAACCAGTACTGACAACCGTAGCCCAGGACGATGACCCGCGGGGGGATTCCAGCCACAAAGTCGCGAAGAAAGTGATTCTTTTGGCCCGTCCGGTCTCGGGGCCAGGCCGCGAACACCAGCGACGGCGACCTGTCCGCTAGGATCGACGACTGCGCGAATGTGGTGGAATTGGCATACACGGGGCACTCAAAATGCTCTGCCTCACGGCTTGCGGGTTCGAGTCCCGCCATTCGCACCCTGGCCGCGTCTCCACAGAGGCTCCGGTCCGGATCGCGACGATGCGAGCCCCCTCCTCAGAACAGACCGGTAGGATTCCAATCGTGAGTGACCTAGAAGCAACACCAGCAGCTCCCCGCCGAGTAGTCGTCGCCGAAGACGAGTCACTCATCCGTCTCGACATCGTCGAGATCCTTCGCGACAACGGCTTCGAGGTCGTCGGCGAGGCGGGCGACGGCGAGACTGCGGTCGCCTTGGCCACCGAACTTCGTCCCGACCTGGTGATCATGGACGTCAAGATGCCCAAGCTCGACGGCATCTCCGCGGCCGAGACTCTGTCGAAGAATCACATCGCTCCCGTGGTTCTCCTCACCGCCTTCAGCCAGAAGGAGCTCGTCGAGCGCGCCAGCGAGGCGGGCGCCCTCGCCTACGTCGTCAAGCCGTTCACCCCCAACGACCTCCTGCCCGCGATCGAGATCGCTCTCTCGCGCTACACGCAGATCATCACCCTCGAGGCCGAGGTCGCCGACCTGGTCGAGCGCTTCGAGACGCGCAAGCTCGTCGATCGCGCCAAGGGTCTGCTGAACGAGAAGATGGGTCTCACCGAGCCCGAGGCCTTCCGATGGATCCAGAAGGCGTCGATGGATCGCCGTCTCACCATGCACGATGTGGCCCAGGCCATCATCGAGCAGCTCAGCGTCAAGAAGTAGCTGTACTCACCGCGGCGGCCGGTTCCCTCTGGGAGCCGGCCGCTTCTGCGTGCCCGCCCCTCTCAGTCGAATTTGAAGGAGATTGTCGCCCTCGAGCCCGCAGATCCCTATGAATTCGTCAGCTCACCGACGTTTCTCCTTCAAATTTGCAACGGGGGCGCGGCCAAGGCTCCAGCCAACAGCCGCCTAAGAGGTACGCGCATCTCGAAGGATGTTGGTGATCCGCACCGTCGAGAGGCGCCGCCCCTCCTCGTCGGTCATGACGATCTCGTGCGTCGTCAGCGTGCGGCCCAGGTGGATCGCGGTGCACGTGCCCGTGACGACGCCCGACGAGGCGGCTCGGCTGTGCGAGGCGTTGAGCTCGATGCCCATGGCGATGCGGCCCGGCCCGGCGTGGACGCTCGCGGCCATCGACCCGAGCGACTCGGCGAGCACGACGTGAGCCCCGCCGTGCAAGATGCCGACCGGCTGCCGATTACCGTCGACCGGCATGGTGGCGACCGCGTGCTCAGCGCTCAGCGCAACGATCTCGATGCCCATCTTCTCGGCGAGCTCGCCGGCGCCGCGGCCGTCGAGGAAGGCGAGGGCGGCGGGGCTGAACGGCTGGTCGGTCACGATTTCTCCAGGGCGGCGAGACGGAAAAGAGCCCAGGATCCGAGGCCAAGACGAGTGTCGGAGGGGGCGGCTAGGCTGACGGGGTGCCGAGCTCAGAAAAGCCTACCCTTCTCGTAATCGACGGTCATTCCCTGGCCTTCAGGGCCTTCTACGCCCTGCCCATCGACAGTTTCGTCAATCGCGACGGCCAGCACACGAACGCCATCCACGGCTTCATCTCGATGCTGCTCAACCTGCTGAAGAACGAGAAGCCGACTCACTTGGCGGTCGCCTTCGACATCTCCCGGTATTCGTTTCGCACGCGTGAATACCCCGAGTACAAAGGCACCCGCAACGAGACTCCGGTCGAGTTCGTCGGTCAGATCCCTCTGCTCGAAGAGGCGCTGCACGCGATGGGCATCACCACGATCACCAAAGAAGACTTCGAGGCCGACGACATCCTCGCCACCCTCGCCGCCCGGGGGTCGTCCGGCGGCTACAAGGTGTTCGTGGTCTCGGGTGACCGCGACGCCATCCAGATGGTCAACGACGACGTCACACTGCTCTACCCCTCGGCCCGTGGCGTCACCGACCTCACGCGCTACGACCGCGACAAGGTGTTCGAGCGCTACGGCATCGAGCCCCACCAGTATCCCGAGGTCGCGGCCCTCGTCGGTGAGACGAGTGACAACCTGATCGGCGTCGACAAGGTCGGCGAGAAGACGGCCGTGAAGTGGATCAACCAGTTCGGCTCTCTCGACGAGGTCGTGGCGCACCGCGACGAGATCAAGGGCGTCGTCGGCGACAAGTTCCGCGAGCAGTACGACCGCGCTGTCCGCAACCGCAAACTCAATCGTCTCGTCACCGACGTCGATCTGCCGGTCGGCCCCGATGATCTCGAGCGACGCCCGATCGACGTGCCCGCCGTGCGCGAGGTGTTCGATCGACTGCAATTCCGCACGCTGCTCGAGCGCGTGGTCGCGTTGGCCGAGGGCGGTGCCGCCGGATCCTCGGCTCCCGCCGCAGGCGTCTCCGCCGAGCCTGAGGCACCCTCCGGCCCCGTCGTCCCGGTCGTTCGCACACTCGTCGACGAAGAGCTGGCGCACTGGCTGCGCACCCACGCCGCCGCCGACAAACCGCCGGTCGGCGTGTCGGTCGAGTACGGCAGCGACGGCACAGTCACCGGCCTCGGCATCGCGGCCAGCGACGATTCGGTCTACATCCCCTGGGCGGCGGGCCGAGGTGACTACGTGGCTCTCGAGGCGTGGCTCGACGCCGACTCACCCAAGGTCGTGCACGACGCCAAGCGCGCGTACAAGGCGCTCAAGCGAGTCGGTCTCACCCTGACCGGCCTCGTCGGCGACCCGCGCATCGCCGCGTGGCTCCTGCGACCGGGGCGTACTTCGTTCGCACTGGCCGACCTTGTCTACGAGCACCTGGCCGAACGCATGCCGGTCGCCGACCCCGACCAACTCGTACCCGCCGACGACGCCGGCGGTGCCGCTGCCGAGGCGTGGTTCGCCCTCCGTGTCTCAGCCGAGCTCGACGAGCTGCTCGACGAGGGCTCCCGGGGCGTGTTGCGCGACCTCGAGCTTCCGCTCGTTCCGGTGCTCGGCGATATGGAGCTCACGGGCGTGGCGACCGACCGCCCCGCTCTCCGAGCCCTCTCTGCACGCCTCGCCGACACGGCGGCGACGCTCGCGGCCGAGGCATTCGAGGTAATCGGCCGTGAGGTCAACCTCGGCTCGCCCAAGCAGCTGCAAGAGGTGCTGTTCGAGCAGCTCGACATGCCGAAGACCCGCTCCATGAAGACCGGCTACTCGACCGATGCCGCCTCCCTCGCCGACCTGCAAGAGAAGCACCCCCATCCCTTCCTGGGTCTCCTGCTCAAGCATCGCGACGCCACGAAGCTGCGCCAGATCATCGACACCCTCGACAAGGCGATCGACGACAACGGCCGCATCCACACGACCTACGACCAGACGGGCACGACCACCGGCCGTATCTCGTCGATCGACCCGAACCTGCAGAACATCCCGGTCAAGACCGCGGTCGGCCACGAGATCCGGGCCACGTTCCAGCATGGTCCCGACTATCAGACGCTCCTGACGGCCGACTACTCGCAGATCGAGATGCGCATCATGGCGCATCTCTCGGGCGACGAAGGCCTCATCACCGCGTTCACCGAGGGTGAAGACCTGCACCGGTTCGTCGGGGCCCGCATCTTCGGCGTCGAGCCCTCCGAGGTCAGCCCCGCGATGCGCACCAAGGTCAAGGCCATGTCGTACGGCCTCGCCTATGGGCTGAGCGCCTTCGGGCTGTCGAAGCAGCTGCGTATCGAGACCGCAGAGGCGAAGCAGTTGATGACCGACTACTTCTCGCGATTTGGGGCGGTGCGCGAGTACCTCCGCAACGTCGTCGAGCAGGCCCGCGACGACGGCTACACCGAGACGATCTTCGGGCGTCGGCGCCCGTTCGCCGACCTGAAGTCGTCAAACCGCGTGCTCCGTGAGAACGCCGAGCGCGCCGCTTTGAACGCGCCGATCCAGGGCTCCGCCGCCGACATCATGAAGCGCGCCATGCTCGGCGTCCGCTCTGAGATCGACCAGCGCGAGCTGCAGTCGCGGGTGCTGCTGCAGGTGCACGACGAACTCATCGTCGAGGTCGCCGAGGGCGAGGCCGAGATAGTCGAAGACGTCGTTCGGCGCCGGATGGGCTCGGCGGCCGAGCTCCGTGTTCCCCTCGACGTCTCGGTCGGCCTCGGCGAGAGCTGGGATGCCGCGGCGCACTGACTGACCGCTGCCCGAGCGCTCGGGCTCGGGCGGCGCTCACGTGCTTCTCGAGCATCGTGCCTCCCGCCTCGTGGGCAACACACCCTCGCGCGGAGCATCATTGGATAATCCCCGCCGCCGACCTAGGAGCTACCGTGGCCACCCTCGATGGAGCACACGTCAAGAAATTGGTGGTTGCTTGCGACGCCGGCATGGGCTCCAGCATCATGCTCGCGACCACGCTCAAGAAGCAGCTGAAGAAGAGCGGGGTCGAGGTCTCGCACTCTGCCGTTCACGAAATCCCCGCTGACGCCGACGTCGTCGTCACGCAGAACAACCTCGCCCTACGTGCCCGACAGGCTGCTCCCGAGGGCACTCCCGTCGTCCCGTTCCAACTGTTCATGGGCGATCCGGCCGTCACCCGCCTGGTCGAGGCCATTCAGTCGGGCTCGTCGATCGAGCTGTAGAGAGCCGATGGGGGAGGCTCTAGCTAGGCTCGGTACATGAGCACCGACGCCACCGCCCCCGTCCGTTCGAGCACCCCTATCGATGCCATCGCCGAGCGATGGGTCGACACCCTGGTCGACCTCAGTCCCGACTGGGCCATCTGGCTCGGGCGCGAGGGCGGGCCCAACCGCTACGCCGACTACTCACCGGAAGGCCAGGCTCGGTATGTAGCGGCCGTCCGTGAAACTCTCGCAGAACTCGAGGCGACCGAGCCCGCCGACGATGTCGACCGAGTGACCAAAGACGATCTCACCGCCTCGCTCCAACTGGACCTCGAGTACGACGAGCGGCACCTGCAGCTTCGCGACCTCAATGTCATCGCCTCCCCGGCGCAGGGCATCCGCGACGTCTTCGACCTGATGCCCACGGCGACCGAGGCCCACTGGAAGGCCGTCGCCGGTCGCCTGGCCGAGGTCGAGACTGCCCTTCACGGCTACACGATCACGCTCGTGCACGGCATCGACGAGGGCATCGTCCCCGCGAAGCGTCAGGTCGAGGCAGTGGCGGAGCAGTGCGTGCGCAACACGGCCCAAGACGGCTTCTTCTCGACGTTCGCCGCGGACCCTCGACTCGAATCGGGAGAGCCGGTGTCGGAGGCCCTACGCGACGAGCTCTCGGCGAACGCCGCCAGTGCCGCAGCCGCCTACCTCCGCTTCCGGGCATTCCTACTCGAGCAGTTGCTTCCGGCCGCCACCGAGCACGACGGAGTCGGTCGCGAGGCCTACGAGCTGCACTCGCGGCGCTTCCTCGGTGCCACCGTCGACCTCGACGAGACCTACGAGTGGGGTCGCGTCGAACTGGCGCGCATGACCGCCGAGCAGGAGGCGATCGCCCAGATGATCGAGCCGGGGGCCACGGTCGAGCGCGCCATCGAAGTTCTCGACGCCGACGACTCCCGCAGCCTGCACGGCACCGCTGCTCTGCAGAGCTGGATGCAAGAGACGAGCGACAGGGCGGTCGACGAACTGGGCCGGACCCACTTCGACATTCCCGAGGCCATCCGTACGCTCGAGTGCCGCATCGCCCCGACCAAAGACGGCGGCGTCTACTACACCAGCCCGAGTGACGACTTCTCGAGGCCCGGACGCATGTGGTGGTCGGTTCCTGTCGGCACGACGCGCTTCACGACCTGGCGGGAGAAGACGACGGTCTACCACGAGGGCGTGCCGGGGCATCACCTGCAGCTCGGCCAAGCCGTCTACAACAGAGCGTCGCTCAACACGTACCGTCGATCGATCGCCGGCACCTCCGGCCATGCCGAGGGCTGGGCGCTCTACGCCGAGCGCCTCATGGACGAACTCGGCTACCTCGCCGACCCCGCCGACCGCCTGGGTATGCTCGACGGCCAGCGCATGCGGGCCGCACGAGTCGTGATCGACCTCGGTGTGCACCTCGGCAAGGAGTTCCCGGGCACACCCTCTCGAGAGGCCGGCGGCGCGTGGGACCACGCCAAGGCACTCGCATTCCTGATGGACAACGCCCACGAGGCCGAAGCGACCCTGCGATTCGAGATCGACCGCTATCTCGGCTGGCCCGGGCAAGCTCCCTCGTACAAGGTCGGCCAGAGGGTCTGGGAGGATCTGCGGGCCGAGCGGGCACGGCGCGAGGGCGACTCGTTCGACGTTCGTCGATTCCACTCCGAGGCCCTCGCGCTCGGGGGAGTAGGCCTCGATACGCTGCGCCGAGCGCTCCTCGGCTGACGTCGGGCGCGCGCTCGGCGACTTCTCACGGCGCTCACTGACATGCCGCGCACCGCAGGTTGATCGCGGGGCCGGCTAGCCGTTAGAATCGCTGGGCGCAAACTGCGTCGAATCATCCGCACGCTGCACTCTCACACACGCCTGGCACGCCGACTCCGGTCGATCCATGTCAGCGAGATGCGGCCCGAGAAATGCCCAAAACGGAGCAACCACTACATGACAATCGTAACGACCAAGGCACCCAAGCAGGTCGCCATCAACGACATCGGATCTGCTGAAGACTTCCTTGCCGCGGTCGAAAAGACTCTCAAGTTCTTCAACGACGGAGACCTCATCGAGGGCACCGTCGTCAAGATCGACCGCGACGAGGTTCTCCTCGACGTCGGGTACAAGACCGAGGGTGTCATCCCCTCTCGCGAACTCTCGATCAAGCACGACGTCGACCCCACCGAGGTCGTCAACGTCGGCGACACGGTCGAAGCCCTCGTCCTTCAGAAGGAAGACAAAGAAGGCCGCCTGATCCTCTCCAAGAAGCGCGCTCAGTACGAGCGCGCGTGGGGAGACGTCGAGAAGATCAAAGACGCCGACGGCGTCGTCACCGGAACGGTCATCGAGGTCGTCAAGGGCGGTCTCATCGTCGACATCGGTCTTCGAGGCTTCCTGCCCGCGTCGCTCATCGAGCTTCGCCGAGTGCGCGACCTCACGCCGTACCTCGGCCAGGAGATCGAGGCCAAGATCCTCGAGCTCGACAAGAACCGCAACAACGTGGTCCTGTCGCGTCGCGCTCTGCTCGAGCAGACGCAGTCCGAGAGCCGCACCTCGTTCCTCAACAACCTCCACAAGGGCCAGGTCCGCAAGGGCATCGTGTCGTCGATCGTCAACTTCGGTGCGTTCGTCGACCTGGGCGGCGTCGACGGTCTCGTCCACGTCTCCGAGCTCTCCTGGAAGCACATCGAGCACGCCTCCGAGGTCGTCGAGGTGGGCCAAGAGGTCACCGTCGAGATCCTTGAGGTCGACCTCGAGCGCGAGCGCGTGTCGCTGTCGCTCAAGGCCACCCAGGAAGACCCGTGGCAGGTCTTCGCTCGTACGCACGCCATCGGTCAGGTTGCTCCCGGCAAGGTCACGAAGCTCGTTCCGTTCGGTGCGTTCGTTCGCGTCGCCGACGGCATCGAAGGTCTCGTCCACATCTCCGAGCTCTCCGCCAAGCACGTCGAGCTCGCCGAGCAGGTCGTGTCGGTCGGCGACGAGGTGTTCGTCAAGGTCATCGACATCGACCTCGAGCGTCGCCGCATCTCGCTGAGCCTCAAGCAGGCCAACGAGGGTGTCGACCCCGAGGGCACCGAGTTCGACCCGGCTCTCTACGGCATGCTCACGGAGTACGACGACCAGGGCAACTACAAGTACCCCGAGGGCTTCGACCCCGAGACCAACGAATGGCGCGAGGGCTTCGAGTCCCAGCGCGAGAAGTGGGAGCAGGATTACGCTGCTGCCCAGGCTCGCTGGGAAGCACACAAGAAGCAGGTTGCCGCTTCGCTCGTCGAAGAGGCCACCGCGTTCGAGGCCCCGACCGGTTCGTCCTTCTCGGCCGAGTCCGCTTCGGGTGCCGGCACGCTCGCCGACGACGAGTCGCTCGCCGCTCTGCGTGAGCGTCTCTCGAGCAACAACTAGTCACACCGCCAGCCCCTCGGGGCTCGGCATCCGCAACGGCGACTCACCCTCGGGTGGGTCGCCGTTCGGCGTTTGGCGATGCGGCGGCGCGGCGGTGCCACCCTTGGCCGCGCGAGATGGCCGGATCTCCCGACTCGAGCGCCGATACCCGTCGTCTCGGCCATCTCGCCATCACGATGGCGGCGACACCGACCAGCCGAGCTTCTCGGGCGGGCACTAGGGTGTTGCTGTGTTCGTAGTAGGACTGACCGGCGGGATCGCAGCAGGCAAGACGCTCGTCTCGACGCGGCTCGCCAGCCACGGCGCGGCGCACATCGACGCCGACAAGCTCGCGCGCGAGGTCGTCGAGCCGGGCAGCGCCGGGCTCCGGGCAATCGCCGAGCGATTCGGGCCGACCGTGCTGGGCGACGACGGTTCGCTCGACCGGGCCGCGTTGGGGTCGATCGTCTTCGCGGATCCTGATGCCCGACTCGCTCTGGAGGCGATCACTCACCCCGCCGTCCGTCAGCTGAGCCAGCAGCGCATGCGTGAGGCAGTTGCAGACGACGCCTCCCGGGTCGTGGTGTACGACGTTCCGTTGCTCGTCGAGTCTCGCGGCGCGGGGGAGTTCGACCACGTCGTGGTCGTGCACACGCCGCGTGACGAGCGCATCTCGCGCCTCGTCGACCTGCGCGGCATGACCCGGGCCGATGCCGAACGCCGCGTGGATGCGCAGGCGACCGACGAAGCCCGGCTCGCTGTGGCCGACGACGTCATCGACTCCTCGACGAGCATCGAGTCGACTCTCGAGCAGACCGATCGACTTGCCGAGAAACTGCAGGCTCTTGCCCGCGCGAAGGTGTCTCGACAGTAGGCGGGACGGCCCGAAAATACCCGAGGATCCGACGCCTGTTCGCTCCCAGCACCCCGGGGCTGGCTGCTCGAGTCGGACGAGTGTCGGCGGTCGCTCGTAGACTTGTTCTATGGAACCGACTCGCAGTGTGCGCCCCTTCGAAGTGGTCAGCGAGTACCAGCCGAGCGGCGATCAGCCTGCCGCTATCGCTGAGCTCGCCGGCCGTATCAACGCCGGAGAAACCGATGTTGTCCTTCTCGGCGCCACCGGTACGGGCAAGTCGGCGACCACGGCGTGGCTCGTCGAGCAGGTGCAGCGCCCCACGCTCGTCCTCGCCCACAACAAGACCCTTGCGGCCCAGCTGGCCAATGAGTTTCGCGAACTCTTCCCGCACAATGCGGTCGAGTACTTCGTGTCGTACTACGACTACTACCAGCCTGAGGCTTACGTGCCTCAGACCGACACCTTCATCGAGAAAGACTCCTCGATCAACGCCGAGGTCGAACGGCTGCGTCACTCGACGACCAACTCACTACTGAGCCGGCGCGACGTGATCGTGGTCTCGACCGTCTCCTGCATCTACGGTCTCGGCACCCCCGAGGGGTACATGGAGGCGATGATCGCCCTCCAGGTCGGTATGTCGATTCCGCGCGACCAGCTCGTTCGGCGATTCGTGGCGATGCAATACCAGCGCAACGACATCGACTTCTCCCGTGGCAATTTCCGCGTGCGAGGCGACACGATCGAGATCATCCCGATGTATGAGGAGCTCGCGATTCGCATCGAGATGTTTGGCGACGAGATCGAGGCGCTGTACTACCTGCATCCCCTCACGGGTGATGTCGTCCGCACGATCGACGCGGTCTCCGTGTTCCCCGGGTCGCATTACGTGGCGGGCACAGACGTCATGCATCGCGCCATCGGCACGATCAAAGAGGAGCTCGCCGAGCGGCTCGCCGAGCTCGACAAGCAGGGCAAGCTGCTCGAGTCGCAGCGGCTGCGCATGCGCACCACGTTCGACCTCGAGATGATGGAGCAGATCGGCTTCTGCAACGGCATCGAAAACTACTCAGCACACATCGACGGCCGTCAACCAGGCGAGGCTCCGCACTGTCTGCTCGACTACTTCGCCGACGACTTCCTCGTGGTCATCGACGAGTCGCACGTCACCGTGCCCCAGATCGGTGCCATGTACGAGGGCGATGCCTCACGCAAGCGCACCCTCGTCGACCATGGCTTCCGCCTTCCGAGCGCGCTCGACAACCGCCCTCTTAAGTTCGAGGAGTTCCTCAACCGCGTAGGCCAGAAGGTCTACCTGTCCGCGACCCCGGGGCGCTACGAGCTCGGCATCACCGACAGCGTCGTTGAGCAGATCATCCGCCCGACCGGCCTCATCGACCCCAAGATCATCGTCAAGCCGTCCGAAGGCCAGATCGACGACCTCCTCGAAGAGATCAAGATCCGGGTCGATAAAAACGAGCGGGTGCTCGTCACGACCCTGACGAAAAAGATGTCCGAAGAGCTCACCGACTTCCTCACCGAAGCCGGCGTCCGGGTGCGGTATCTCCACTCCGATGTCGACACGCTTCGTCGCGTGGAGCTCCTGACCGAGCTCCGTCAGGGCGTCTACGACGTCCTGGTCGGCATCAACCTTCTTCGAGAGGGCCTCGACCTTCCCGAGGTGTCTCTCGTCGCGATCCTCGACGCCGACAAAGAGGGCTTCCTGCGATCGTCGACGTCGCTCATCCAGACGATCGGCCGCGCAGCCCGCAACGTGTCGGGTGAGGTGCACATGTACGCCGACAAGATGACCGATTCGATGGCTCAGGCTCTCGACGAGACCGAGCGGCGGCGCGACAAGCAGATCGCCTACAACCTGGAGCGTGGCATCGACCCGCAGCCGCTCCGCAAGAAGATCGCCGACATCACCGAGATCCTGGCCCGGGAGGGCGCCGACACGGCCGAGCTCCTCGCTGGCCGGCAGGGCTCCAAGCGGGCCCCGACGCCGAACCTGCGCCGTGAGGGGAAGGCCGCTGCCGCCGCTGGCGGTATCGAATCGATCATTGCCGACCTCAACGACCAGATGCTCCAAGCCGCGGCCGAGCTGAAATTCGAGTTGGCCGGGCGTCTCCGCGACGAGGTCGCCGAGTTGAAGAAAGATCTTCGCGGCATGGAGGCGGCCGGGCATGTCCGCTGAGTCCGACGACGGGTCGCCGAGGCGTCGCGTCGTCGTCACGGGAGCAAACGCCGGTCTCGGGTATTTCGTGACCGAGCAGCTTGCCGCCACGGGAGTGACCGTCGTCATGGCGTGCCGTGATCGGGGCCGGGCCGAGGCAGCTGCCTCCCGCGTACGCGAGCGCGTTCCCGGGGCCGATCTCGAGATCGTCGTCGCCGACCTGGCCGACCTCGACTCGGTCCGCCGGGCCGCCCTCGAGATCCGGTCCGGGGGAGCGGTCGACACCCTCGTGGCCAACGCCGGAGTCGTCGGTTCACGGAAGCGCGCCACTACGGCCGACGGTTTCGAGCTGCAATTCGGTACGAACCACCTCGGGCACTTTGCTCTGATCGCTCACCTGCTCCCCGACCTGACGGCCGCTGACGCGGGGCGGATCATCCACCTCGGCAGCATCAGCCACCGGTGGGTCCGGCTCGACCTCGACGATCCGATGATGGTGAGCCGCTACCGCAACTATGTTGCCTACGCCCGGTCGAAGCTCGCTGTCATGACGTTCGGGTTCGAGCTCGACCGCCGTCTCCGCGAGGCGGGTTCATCGGTTCGAAGCATCGTCGCCCACCCCGGCTTCGCCCTCGAAAACCTCACCGAACAGCGCCCCGGCATCGTCCGGCGGCGATGGTTGCCCGCACCCGTCGTGGGGCTGATGCGCACGGTTTCGCAGGGCAAAGACCAGGGCGCTCGCCCGCTGACGCTGGCGGCGACGGGCGCCGACGTCGCCGGCGGGGAATACTGGGGGCCAGACGGGTGGTTCCAGCTCACCGGCGCTCCCGCGGTTGTTCGGGCGAAGAAACACGCTCGCAACCGCAGGGCGGCAGCGCGGCTCTGGAACCTCTCTGCCCGTCTCACCCGCCTGCAGCCCATCATCGGCTGAGCCTCCACTTTTTCTCACCACCGCCTCACGAAGGCCCCCTCCCTAGAATGGACAGAGTGTCGATTTCACCCGCCAACAAGGCCGCCAGCGTGTCTCAGAAGCGTGACTCCACGAACCAGGATTCCCAGAACAAGGGTTCCGAGAAACGCGATGGCGCTCCCACCGGCATCGAGGGCAGCGACATCACCGCCGTCGACTTCAGCACCGTTCACGCGAGCATCGCCGATCCCGGTGACGTTTCGACTCTGAGCGTTCAAGGCGCGCGCGTCCACAACCTCCAGAACGTCGATCTCGCCATCCCTCGAGACTCGCTGGTTGTCTTCACGGGCCTGAGCGGATCGGGCAAGTCGTCCCTCGCGTTCGACACGATCTTCGCCGAGGGGCAGCGGCGCTACGTCGAGTCGCTCTCGGCCTACGCTCGTCAATTTCTTGGCCAGGTCGACCGACCCGACGTCGACTTCATCGAGGGCCTGAGCCCTGCCGTGTCGATCGACCAGAAGTCGACGAACCGCAACCCGCGCTCGACCGTCGGCACGATCACCGAGATCTACGACTACATGCGCCTTCTCTGGGCGCGCATCGGCGTGCCCCACTGCCCCGTCTGTGGTGAGCCGATCGCCAAGCAGAGCGTGCAGCAGATCGCCGACCAGCTGATGACCCTCGAGAGCGGGCGCCGCTTCCAGGTGCTCAGTCCGATCATCTCCCAGAAGAAGGGCGAGTTCGTCGACCTGTTCAAAGAGCTCGCGTCGACGGGCTACTCCCGTGCAATCGTCGACGGCGAGCAGATCCAGCTGAGCTCACCGCCCAAGCTCAAGAAGCAGATCAAGCACGACATCTCCGTCGTCGTCGACCGCCTCGTCTCGTCCGACGACATGCTGCAACGTCTCACCGACTCGCTCGAGACAGCCCTACGCCTGACCGACGGCCTCGTGACGATCAACTTCGTCGACGAGGTCGGCACGGCCGCCTACCGGATGTTCTCCGAGAAGCTCTCCTGCCCGAACAACCACCCGCTTCAGCTCACCGAGATCGAACCGCGTACGTTCTCGTTCAACGCCCCGTTCGGCGCGTGCCCCGAGTGCTCCGGCCTCGGTACGAAGATGTCGGTCGACTCCGACCTCCTCCTTGGCGACGAAGAGCTCAGCCTGGCCGAGGGCGTGATCCTGCCCTGGACCCAGTCGGGCAAGGGCCTCTACAACTACTTCCAGAAGCTCCTCGAGGGTTTGGCGGGCGACCTCGGCTTCAAGCTGAAAACCCCCTGGCGCGATTTGTCGCCCAAGGTGCAGAAGGCCGTGCTCGAGGGCAACGACTTCGAAGTGACCGTTCGCTACCGCAACCGCTTCGGCCGCGAGATGAAGTACTCGACTGGCTTCGAGGGTGTGATGCCCTACATCGAGCGCAAGTACGCCGAGGCCGAGAGCGATTCGCAGCGCCAGCGCTACGCAAGCTACCTCCGCGAGATTCCCTGCGTCGTCTGCAAGGGCAAGCGCTTGAAGCCCGAGGTCCTGGCGGTGCTGGTGAACGGCCACAGCATCGCCGACGTCTCCGAGCTCAGCCTCACCAACTCGTTTGCCTTCATGAACGACATCGAGCTCACCACCCGAGAGGCGCGCATCGCAGCTCAGGTGCTCCGTGAGATCCGCGTCCGACTGGAGTTCCTGCTCGAGGTCGGTTTGACGTACCTCTCGCTTTCGCGGTCGGCCGGTTCCCTCTCCGGCGGCGAGGCCCAGCGCATCCGTCTGGCAACCCAGATCGGCTCCGGCCTGACCGGTGTGCTCTACGTGCTCGACGAGCCGTCGATCGGTCTGCACCAGCGCGACAACCGTCGGTTGATCGACACCCTCGTGAAGCTCAAGAACCTCGGCAATACGTTGATCGTGGTCGAGCACGACGAAGACACCATCCGCACCGCCGACTGGATCGTCGACATCGGCCCCGGAGCGGGCGTCAACGGCGGCACAGTCGTGCACTCGGGGAGCTACGAGGCGCTCCTCGCCAACACGTCGTCGTACACCGGCGACTATCTCGCGGGGCGACGCTCCATCGCGACGCCCACGAAGCGCCGCCCGATCGACAAGAAGCGCATGATCACCGTGGTTGGCGCGCGGGCCAACAACCTCGCCGACGTGACGGTCGACTTCCCCCTCGGAACCTTCGTCGCCGTCACCGGGGTGAGCGGTTCCGGAAAGTCGTCGCTGGTCAACGACATCCTCTACAAGGTCCTCGCTAACAACTTGAACGGCGCTCGTCAGATCCCCGGCAAGCACACTCGGGTCACCGGCCTCGACAACCTCGACAAGGTCGTGCATGTCGACCAGGCCCCGATCGGCCGCACCCCGCGGTCGAACCCGGCCACCTACACCGGTGTCTTCGACAAGATCCGCAACCTCTTCGCGGAAACGGTCGAGGCGAAGGCCCGCGGGTATCTGCCGGGCCGGTTCAGCTTTAACGTCAAGGGTGGGCGCTGCGAGAACTGCGCGGGTGACGGCACCATCAAGATCGAGATGAACTTTTTGCCCGACGTCTACGTGGCCTGCGAGGTCTGTGGCGGAGATCGCTACAACCGCGACACCCTCCAGGTGCACTACAAGGGCAAGAACATCTCCGAGGTGCTCGACATGCCGATCAGCGAGGCCGCCGAGTTCTTCGCCCCGATCAGCTCGATCTCGCGGTTCATGTCGACCCTGGTCGACGTCGGTCTCGGCTACGTCCGACTCGGTCAGAGCGCCACGACTCTCTCGGGTGGCGAGGCGCAGCGCGTCAAGCTGGCGACAGAGCTGCAGAAGCGCTCCAACGGTCGAAGCATCTATGTGCTCGACGAGCCCACGACGGGCCTTCATTTCGAAGACGTCCGCAAGCTCCTGCTCGTGCTGAACGGCCTCGTCGAGAAGGGAAACACGGTCATCACCATCGAGCACAACCTCGACGTGATCAAGTCGGCTGACTGGCTGATCGACATGGGCCCCGAGGGCGGTGCCGGCGGTGGTCGTGTGCTGGCAACGGGAACTCCCGAGCACCTCGCGACGGTCCCCGAGAGCCACACGGGTCGCTTCCTCGCAGAGATCCTGTCGATGCCGAGGGGCGAGATTCCCGCACCGGCGAAGAAGGGGTCGATCGACGCCGCGTCGGGCTCTAAGGCGAAGGGGCGCCCGCGCACCAAGGCCTTGGCGAAGTAGGCGGCGATGTCGAACACTGTCTCTTGGCGCCCCAAGGCGAGCGATATTCCCACCGAGCCCGGTGTGTATCGATGGCGCGACGAGCGCGGTCGAGTGCTTTACGTTGGCAAGGCGAAAAATCTCCGAGCCCGACTGAGCAACTACTTTGCTCCGCTGCCGTCTCTGCACGAGCGGACTCGACGAATGGTGCTCACCGCCAGGAGCGTGGAGTGGACCACCGTCGGCACCGACATCGAGGCACTCCAGCTCGAGTACACCTGGATCAAGGAGTTCGACCCGCCCTTCAACGTCAAGTTCCGTGACGACAAATCGTATCCGTTCATGGCGATCACGCTGGCCGATGAGGCGCCCCGCGTGATGGTGACCCGCAACACCCGCATCAAGGGCGCCAAGTACTTCGGCCCGTTCCCGAAGATCTGGGCGGTGCACGACACCATCGACATGATGATCAAGGTCTTCCCGATCCGGACCTGCTCCGACTCGAGCTACAAGAAGGCCATGGAGACCGGCAAGCCCTGCTTCCCGGGTCAGATCGGGCGGTGCGGCGGCCCGTGCTCCGGGCGCGTGACGATTGACGAGCACCGCGTGATCGTCGACGAGTTCGTACGCTTCATGGGCAGTTACGACCGTCGGGTGATCGCCGACCGACAGAAGCAGATGAAGCTCGCGGCCGAGGAGTTCCGTTACGAAGACGCCGCGAAGTACCGCGATCAGGTCGGCGCCCTCGAAGCGGTCCTCGAGAAATCGGCCGTGGTGCTTCGCGACTCGGTCGATCTCGACCTCTTCGCGGTGGCGGAAGACGAGCTCGCCGCGGCGGTTCAGCTCTTCACGGTCCGGGGCGGTCGCATCCGCGGTGCACGAGCGTGGGTGATCGACAAAGAGATCGAGATCTCGACCGGAGACATCGTCGAGCAGGCTCTCCAAGACGTCTACGCCGCCGGTGCCGAACTCCCGCGTGAGATCGTCGTGCCGACCCTGCCCGACGACTCCGAGGCTCTCGAGGTCTGGCTCTCCAACCTCCGGACGACCGGCAGCACAGACGGCCGGGTCCGGGGGCGTGTGGCTCTGCACACACCTCAGCGGGGCGACAAAGCCAACCTCATGCAGACGGCGTCCAACAACGCCGGCCAGGCCCTGATGCTCTACAAGACCAGACGCAGTGCCGACTTCGCCACTCGTTCGACGGCTCTGGCCGACATTCAGGAGGCTCTCGGCATGGGCGACGCACCGTTGCGCATGGAGTGCTACGACGTGTCGCACCTGCAGGGCACCAACATCGTCGCGTCGATGGTGGTCTTCGAAGACGGTCTTCCTCGCAAAGACCAGTACCGCCGCTTCAGCATCCCTTCGTCGACCGACGACACCGAGTCGATCTATCAGACGCTCACACGGCGCCTCGCGCGACTCGACGACGAGACGGCACCGGTCGAAGAAGTGGGGGAGCAGCGCAAGCGCTTCGCGTACCGCCCCAATCTACTGATCGTCGACGGTGGCCAGCCCCAGGTCGCGGCCGCGCAGCGCGCGATGGACGACCTCGGCGTGACCGGTATTCAGCTCTGCGGCATCGCGAAACGACTCGAAGAGATCTGGCTCCCCGACGACGACTTCCCGGTCATCCTGCCTCGCAACTCCGACGCGCTGTTCCTCATCCAGCGGATCCGAGACGAGGCGCACCGGTTCGCGATCACGTTCCAGCGACAGAAGCGCAAGCGCGACATCTCGAGTCAGCTCGCCGAGATCCCCGGATTGGGCGCCACCCGCGTCAGTGTCCTCCTCAAGCACTTCGGGTCGGTGGCGCGCCTCAAGAAGGCCACTGCCTCCGACATCTCCGAGGTGAAAGGCATCGGTCCGAGGCTCGCGGCGAGCATCGTCGAGACGCTGGGCACGGCGTCGCAGCCGGCCACCTCAGAGACAGAACCAGAAGACCCCGACGAGCTTCAGGATCCTGCGCTGCCGCCTTCGACACGAGAGACTGGGTGATGCGCGGCCCGGGTAAGCTCGCCCCGTCGTCGAGAAGCCAGCGAGAGGCCCGGCCGTGAGTGAAACCACCGAACAGCAGGACGTCCTGATCGTCACCGGCATGTCGGGAGCAGGGCGGTCGACAGTCGGAAACGCGCTCGAAGACCTCGGCTGGTACGTCGTCGACAATCTTCCTGCGCAGATGCTGCGACCACTGATCGACCTGGCTGAGCGGGCGGGCGACTCGTTGCCGAAGATCGCGGCCGTCGTCGATGTGCGTGGCGGGCGGCTCTTCTCCGAGGCGCAGGAAGCCGTCCGGGCGTTACAGGAGTCCATGCCCACGAAGGTTCGGGTGCTGTTCCTCGATGCGACCGATGCGGCGCTCGTGCGCCGGTTCGAGCAGGTCCGCCGACCGCACCCGCTCCAGGGCGACGGCACCCTTCTGGATGGCATCCTGGCCGAGCGAAGCCGAATGGAAGAGCTTCGGGAGTCGAGCGACATCGTCGTCGACACCTCCGAACTCAACATCCACCAGCTCGCCACCGTCATCACCGAGCGCTTCGCCGCACCCGAGACTCCGGGCGTGCAGGTGACGGTGCTCAGCTTCGGCTTCAAGTACGGCCTGCCGACCGACGCCGACATGGTCGGCGACGCACGATTCCTGCCCAATCCTTTCTGGGTGCCTGAGCTCCGGCCGCAGAACGGCCTCGACAAGGAAGTCAACGAGTATGTGCTTGGCCAACCGGGAGCCCGCGAGTTCGTCACCGCTTTCGGTGCTGCGCTCGAGCCGGTCATGGCCGGCTATCAGCGCGAAAACAAGAGACACGCTACGATCGCCATTGGCTGCACGGGCGGAAAACACCGATCGGTGACCCTCGTCGGAGAGCTGGCCGCGCACCTGCGCGAGCTCCCCGGAGTAGCCGTCAGCGTCAAACACCGCGACCTCGGTCGAGAGTGAGACGGTGATCTCCTCCTGACCGCGACAACCCGGCTCAGGGCCACCACCGGGCACGATGCCCATGGCCAGAACCCTCGGCCATCCACCTGTTCGATCGAGCAGACCGCCACGGCGGCCACCACCCCGGCCGCCCACTCCGACCACGTAAGGAACCACCCTTGGCTCAGACCGCCGACGTCAAAGAAGAACTCGCCCGCGTGGAGGTCTCGAAGACCACGGTGCGGGCCGCCGAGGTGGCCACGGTTCTTCGCTTTGCCGGTGGTCTCCACGTGATCTCCGGGCGTATCGCCGTCGAAGCGGAACTCGACAGCGCGCTGCTCGCCCGGCGAGTCCGCAAAGATCTCGCCGAGCTCTACGGTGCCCGGAGCGACGTCTCGGTCGTCGCCGCCACCGGCCTGCGCCGCACCAGCCACTACCTCGTCCGCGTGCACGAGGCCGGCGAGACCCTCGCACGACAGACCGGCCTCATGGATGCCCGCCGACGTCCTGTCCGCGGCCTCCCGAACCGTCTCACCACTGGCTCCCGCGAAGACCTGGCGGCGATCTGGCGCGGCGCGTTCCTCGCCCAGGGCAGCCTGACCGACCCCGGTCGCTCCGCCGCCCTCGAAGTGGTCTGCCCCGGCAACGAAGCGGCCATGGCACTCGTCGGCGCAGCCGGTCGCCTCGGCATCGCCGCGAAGGCGCGCGAGGTCAGGGGAGTGCACCGCGTCGTCATCCGCGACGGCGAAGCCATCGGCGCCATGCTCAAGCAGATGGGCGCTGCCAAGAGCGTGAGCGACTGGGAGGCGCTTCGCCAGCGACGCGAGGTGCGCGCCACGGCCAACCGCCTCGTCAACTTCGACGACGCCAACCTCCGACGCTCGGCCCAGGCCGCGGTCGCCGCCTGCGCTCGTGTCGACCGTGCGATGGAGATCCTCGGGCCCGACATCCCCGACCACCTCAAGTACGCCGGCGAGCTCCGCCTCGCTCACCGCGACGCCAGCCTTGACGAGCTCGGCCACCACGCCGACCCGCCCATGACCAAAGACGCGGTCGCCGGTCGCATCCGACGCCTTCTCGCCATGGCCGACAAGAAGGCCGCCGACGAGGGCATCCCCGGTACCGAGGCGAATCTGCCGGCCGACCTCGATCTCGACTGAGTCTTCTTGGCCGGCGGAGGTCGGGTGCCGCCAGCGCGAATGTGCGCAAATGGGCCCCTGCCGAAGCTGCAGACGACCATATGGGCACTGTGGAGGTAGCTCGGGTGTCGGGCAGACGAGGATCCAGCACACGTGTGGCGGATCCTGCGCCCCTGGCCCGTCGGCCGCCCCGAGCGTGTCGGGGGCCAGCCTCCCTGGCCAATACCGACCAGATCAGCACGACGTTTCCTGAACGTTCGCGCCAGGCCCGATCATCGTTCTCTGAGCCGTCACTAGACTGAAATGACCGCGATAGCTAGGAGACCACGATGGCCGAATACACTCTTCCCGACCTTGCCTACGACTACTCGGCCCTCGCGCCGAGCATCTCGGGCCGCATCATGGAGCTGCA